>QOZS01000037.1 GCA_003576705.1 Desertibaculum subflavum | reverse complement strand
CGGGCGGCGGCGCGGCGGCGGTCGGGGCCGGCTCCTCGGCCTGCGCCGGCGGCGGCGCGCCCGGATCGGTCAGCCGCGTCGCCTGGCGCGTGCGGCCCGACGCGTTGATGCCATAGGGGTCGGCCTCGGTGTAGCAATCGACGCCGCCCAGCGTGCGGAAGCAATGGATCCTCTCGCCCGGCCGGTCGCCGATCACCCGCTTCTCGCGGCAGTAATCGTCGCCCAGTGCCAGGAACACGGTGCTGCATTCGCGGTTCGTCCATTGCGAGATCTTCTCGTCGATCGCGCCGATCGCCGTCTCGGTGCAGGCGGCGACGGTGAACAGGAAGACTAGCGACAGCAGGCGCCACATGGCGAGCCCCCGGGAAATGCCAGGGCTCCATGCAACGCCCGCGTCAGTTTAAGACAGGTTACGCGGCATGGTTAACGGGCCGCCGACGGCAGGAAAATTCGAAACGTCGTGCCTTCCGGCCCGGTGCGCAGCAGGCCGATCTCGCCGCCATGCGCGACCACCAGGTCGCGCGCGATGGCGAGGCCGAGCCCGGTCCCGCCGCTGCGCCCCGCCGCGACGAACGGCTCGAACAGATGCAGCCGCGCCGCTTCCGGCAGCCCCGTGCCGCTATCCGCCACCAGAAGCTCGGCGCCACCGCTGCCGGCGCGCGCCGAAAGCCGGACCCGGCCCTCGCCGGAAATGGCGCCCACGGCATTCCGCGCCAGATTCAGCAGCACGCGGAACAGCTGCTCGCGATCCGCCTCCACCGTCAGGCCCGGCGGAATCTCGGCATCGAAGGCGATGCGATTCTCGCCCGGCGGCGTCACCGTCTCGGCGATCTGGCGCCACAGCCGCGCGAGATCGACCGACTCCCTCACCGGCGGCGGCTCGTCGGCACGGCCGTACTTCATCGTGCGGGCGCAGAGATCGACGGCGCGGTCGATGCTGGCCACCAGCCGCGGCGCGATTCGCCTGACCGTGGGATCCTCGCTCTCGCGCAGGCGGTCGGCCATCAGCTGCGCCGTGGCCAGGATGTTGCGCAGGTCGTGATTGATCTTGGCGACCGCGGTGCCGAGCGCGGCGAGATGGGTCTTCTGGGTCAGCGCCTGCTGCAGGTCGCGCTGCAGCGAGGCGAGCTCCATCTCCGCCACGCCCACTTCGTCGCCGCGGCCCGACGGCCTGACCACCCGGCCGGGATCTTCCGGGGCGAGGCGGAAGGCGGTCATGTCGGCGGCCAGGCGGCGCATCGGCCGCACGAACAGCCATTGCAGGCTGACGAAGACAAGGCCTGCGGTGATCATCGCGATGATCAGCGACAGCGTCAGGATGCGGCCGGAGAAGGCGAGCAGCTGGGCGCGCAGCGGCGCCTCGTCGACGATGGTCTCGACCACGGCGCCGGCGGTGCCCGGCGCCGCGTCGACCACCAGCATGACGCGGCTGCCGTTGCCGAACAGGACGCGGAAGGTCGACATGATGGCGTCCAGCGGGCCGGCCTCGCGCAGATCGACGGTGACATCGACCTGCGGCGGCATGTCGTCGACGGCAACCAGATATCGCCGTCCGAGCATCTTCAGCGCCACGGCGTGCGAGCCCGCCTTGGCCAGCAGCTCGCGCGCCAGCGCCGGCGAAACGGCGTTGTTCGGCGCCTCGACCACAGCCAGCGAAGCGAGATGCGCCTCGCCGATCCGCTCGCCGAGATAGCTCATCCAGAAGCGGGCGGCCGACGGCACATAGATCAGCACCTCCGCCAGCATGGCAAAGGCGATTGTCAGCACCAGCAGCCGGGACGACATGCCGGCTGCCAGGCGCGGGCGCTGCCCGTCCGCTATCACCCGGCCCCGCTCCCTCGCTCCCCCGATAGCCACCACCCGCTTCCGTCCCAGGCATAGTCTGCCTTGGTACGAACGCCGGCGCGCGCCAGTTCCATCCCGATCGAAAATTTCAAGCTTCGATCAACTCGCGCACGAAAGCCGGCACCACCGTGGTCGCGGGCCCGAGCCGGGCCTCCGCGAACAGGCTCGCCCCTTCGGACGGCTCCAGATTGAGCTCCACGGTATGAGCGCGGCCCTGCCGGCGCACCTCGGCCACGAAACCTGCCGCGGGATAGACGTTGCCGGATGTGCCGATCGACACAAACAGGTCGCAAACCGCAAGCTCCAGCTCGATCTTCGGCATGTGGAACGGCATCTCGCCGAACCATACGACATGCGGGCGCACGTAGCCGGGCACGGCGCAGGTGGGGCAAGGCGTGGCGATCGCGAGGTCGCCCGGCCAATCGGCCACCTGCCCGCAGCTCTCGCACCGCAGTTTCAGCAATTCGCCATGCATGTGCAGAATGTTGCACGAACCGGCGCGCTCGTGCAGGTCGTCGACATTCTGCGTCACCACCAGCACGCGACCTGGATGGCGCCGTTCCAGCTCGGCCAGGGCGAGATGTGCGGCGTTGGGCACCGCGTCGCGGAGGTTCACCCGGCGGGCGTTGTAGAATTCGTGCACGAAGGCCGGATCGCGGGCAAAGCCCTGCGGCGTCGCCACGTCCTCCAGATCGTATTTCGTCCAGAGCCCGTCCTCGTCGCGGAACGTGCCCAGGCCGGATTCGGCGGAAATGCCCGCCCCGGTCAGCACCACGATGCGCTGGTATCTCACGCCGCCTCCGTCAGGGGGTATTCCGCCTCGGCACGATAGATCGCGCCCTCGCGGGCGAGATAGCTCGAGAACAAGGTGAAGCGGTCGATGCGGAACGGCGGCAGCGCGAAACCTGCATGCGCGGCGAGCCATTCCGCCACCCGCCCGGCCGGGGCGCTCTTCAGGCGGCCGACGGTCAGATGGGGCAGGAACTTGCGGTGTTCCGGCTCGAGGCCGAGGCGCTGCAGCGCCGTCTCCACCTTGCCCTGCAGGCGGTCGAGCGGCTGGTTGCGGCCGGCGCCGACCCACAGGCTATCGACCCGGCCGCGCTCGCCGAACTGGCCGAGACCGGCGAGTTGCAGATCGAAGGCCGGCGCGCGGATGGCGGCGAGCACGTCCATGATGTCGGCGAACAGGCGACCGTCGACATTGCCGATGAAACGCAAGGTCAGATGCAGGTTCTCCGGCACCGCCCATCTGGCGCCGGGGATTCCGGATTGCAGGCCCTGCACCCAGGGCCGCAGGCGCTCGGGCAGCGCCAACGCGACGAACAGCCGGATCATCGGGTCCCTGCTTCGCGCTCAGCCGCCCCGGATCGCCCGTTCCAGGAACGGTGCGATGCGATCGGCCAGCACGTCGATGCCGCGCGCATTCGGGTGCAGGCCATCGGGCAGGTTGAAACCCGGCTGCATGGCGATGCCCTCCAGCAGGAACGGATAGAACGGCACGCCGTGCGCCCGCGCGAGGTCGGCATAGACCTGCTCGAACTCGTTCACGTAGTCCGTGCCCAGATTGCGCTGTGCGCGCATGCCGAACAGGATCGGCTTGATGCCGCGCGCCTTCAGCTCGGTCAGGATCTTGTCGAGGTTGGCGCGCATCTGCGCCGGGTCCAGGCCACGCAGCATGTCGTTGGCGCCCAGCGCCACCAACGCAAAGTCCGGCTTGTCGGCCATCGCCCAGTCCAGGCGCGCCAGGCCCCCTGCGGTGGTGTCGCCGGAGACACTGGCGTTCTGGATGCGTATCGTCAGCCCGTCGGCCTTCAGCTTCGATTCCAGCCGGGCCGGCAAGGCCTGCTCCGGGTCGAGGCCGTAGCCCGCCATCAGGCTGTCGCCCAGCGCCACGACCAGGGTCTCCCGGGCGGCGGCTGCCTCGGAAAGCGCCAGAATCGACGTGAGCAGCCACAAACCTGTCACGCATTTAATGATCGCGCGATTGAATTGCCGGCCGGGCGAGCCATAAAGGACCGGTCGGCGACGACGGAGGTCGAGGGCCTTGGACAGCGCGGTGAAGGCGAAGGACGGGCACCAAGCGGCGATTGCGCCGCTGATCTCTCTGCGCGACATCCATCTCACTCTGGTGGGGGGCGCCGGGCCCGTCAACATTCTGCGCGGCATCGACCTGGATATAGGGCAGGCGGAGCGCGTCGCCATCATCGGCCCCTCCGGCTCCGGCAAATCCTCGCTGCTCTCCCTCATGGCCGGGCTGGAGCGCGCGACCTCGGGCGAGATCCGCATCAACGGCGCGGTGCTGAACCGGCTCGACGAGGATGCGCTGGCCCGCTTCCGGCGCGACACCATGGGCATCGTGTTCCAGTCCTTCCACCTGCTGCCGACCATGACGGCGCTGGAGAACGTGGCAGTGCCGCTCGAGCTCGCCGGGCGCGCCGACGCCTTCGCCATCGCCGCCGCCGAGCTCGAAGCGGTCGGCCTCGGCCATCGCATGGACCACTACCCCGCCCAACTCTCGGGCGGCGAGCAGCAGCGCGTCGCGCTGGCCCGCGCCGTCGCCGGCGCGCCGCGTCTCGTGCTCGCCGACGAGCCGACCGGCAATCTCGACGGCGCCACCGGCGGGCGGATCGTCGAGCTGTTGTTCGAGACCTGCCGCCGGCACGGCGCGACCTTGGTCCTGGTCACCCATGACGCGGCGCTGGCCGAGCGCTGCGACCGCATCGTGCGCCTCGCCGACGGCCGGATCGCCCGTTGAGCCAGTTGCCGCCAAGACTACCCCTCGCGCTCCGCCTGGCGCTGCGCGAGCTGCGCGGCGGCTTCGCGGGGTTTCGCATCCTGATCGCGTGCCTTGCGCTTGGCGTCGCGGCGATCGCCGGCGTCGGCTCGCTCGGCACCGCCTTGGTCGAGGGCCTGCGCGACAACGGCCGCGCCCTGCTCGGCGGCGATGTCGAGTTCCGGCTGACCCATCGCGAAGCCGGTCAGGAGGAGCGCGCCTGGCTCGAGCGCCAGGGGCGGGTCTCCGTCGTCGCCGCCATGCGCGCCATGGCACGCGCCCCGGCCAACGACCGCCGCACGCTGATCGAGCTCAAGGCGGTGGACGCCGCCTACCCGCTCTACGGCACGCTCGAGGCCAGTCCGAGCAAGGCGCTGGGCCCGCGCGACGCCTTGATCGACGAAGCCCTCGCCATCCGGCTGGATGTGGGTGTCGGCGCCACCTTGCGGATCGGCGAGGCCGATCTGGTGGTGCGCGGCATCATCGCCCGCGAGCCGGACCGCGGCGCCGAAGGGCTGATCCTGGGCCCCCGCGTCATGGTCGGCCATGCCGCGCTCGACGCCACCGGCCTGGTGCAGCCGGGCAGCCTGGTGCGCTGGTCCTATCACCTTGCCCTGCCCTCTGCGGCCGCGACGCCCGCGGTGGTGGCCGAGGCGAAGCGGCTGTACCCGGATGCCGGCTGGCGCATCCTGGACCCGAGCAACGCCAACCCCGCGCTGTCGCAATGGATCGGGCGCATCGGCGCCTTCCTCACCCTGGTCGGCCTGACCGCGCTGCTGGTCGGCGGCGTCGCGGTGGCGAATGCCGTGCGCAGCCATCTCGACGGCAAGATCGCCACCATCGCAACGCTGAAATGCCTCGGCGCGCCGGGCGGCACCATCGTTGCCGTCTACGGCCTGCAAGTCGCCATTCTGGCCCTGATCGGCACCGTTATCGGGCTCGCCATCGGCGTCGCCGTGCCCTTCGTCGCGCTGCCGCTGCTCGCCGACAAGCTGCCCGTCGGCGCGACCGGCGGCTTCTATCCCGGTGCGCTCCTGATGGCCGCGGTGTATGGGACGCTCGCGGCCACGGTCTTCGCGCTCTGGCCGCTCGGCCGGGCACGCGAGATCGCGCCGGCCGGCCTGTTCCGCGACATCGTCGCGCCGGAACGGCAACGTCCGCGCGGCATCTACATCGCCGCGACCGCTGCCGCCGCGATCCTGCTCGCGGCCCTCGCCGTCGCCACCACCAGCGAGAAGATCGTCTCCGCCTGGTTCGTCGCCGGCGCGCTCGGCGCCTTCCTGGTGCTCGGCCTTGCCGCGCGCGGCGTGGCCGCCCTGGCGCGCCGCGCGCCGCGCCTGCGCGCGCCGTTGATCCGCCTCGCCATCGGCGCGCTGCACCGCCCCGGTGCCGCCACGACGTCGATCCTGCTCTCGCTCGGCCTCGGCCTCGCCGTGCTCGCGACCCTGGCGGAGATCGAAGCCAATCTCTCCCGCGTACTGACCGAGCGCCTGCCGGAAGACGCGCCGGCCTTCTTCTTCGTCGACATCCAGCCCGATCAGCTTCCGGCGTTCATGGAGGCCGTGCGCGGCGTGCCCGGCACCTCGGCGCTGCGCACGGTGCCCAACCTGCGCGGCCGCATCACCCAGGTGAACGGCGTGCCGGCGGAGAAGGCCTCGGTCGCCGCCGGCTCGCAATGGGCGATGCGCGGCGATCGCGGCCTCACTTTCGCGCTGGACCCGCCGGAAGGCTCGACCGTGATTGCCGGCCAGTGGTGGCCGCGCGACTACAAGGGCCCGCCGCTGATCTCCTTCGACGCCCGCATCGCCGAGGATCTCGGTCTCAAGGTCGGCGACACGCTCGGGCTCAACGTGCTCGGCCGCGAAGTGACGGCGACCATCGCCAACCTGCGCCGCATCGACTGGACTTCGCTCGGCATCAACTACGCGATCGTGTTCGCGCCGGGCTTCCTGGAACGCGCCCCGCACACGGTGATCGCCACCGTCCGCGCCGACGGTCCGGCGGAGGAAGCTTTGTTCCGCGCCGTCACTGACCGCTTCCCCAATGTCACCGCGATCCGCGTCAAGGAGACGCTTGACACCATCAACGACACGCTCGGCCAGATCGGGCTCGCCATCCGCATTGCCGGCGGCGTCGCCGTGGTGGCCGGCATCCTGGTGCTGGCCGGCGCGATCGGCGCCGACCAGCGGCGCCGGCTCAAGGAAGCGGCGGTGCTGAAGGCGCTGGGCGCGACCCGCGGCAACATCGTCGGCAGCCACCTCGCCGAATACGCCCTGCTCGGCGGCGTCGCCGGCGTGATCGCGGCCCTGATCGGCGCCGGCGCCAGCTATGTCGTGATCGTGGGCGTGATGAAGCTCGACTGGCAGCTCGCGCCGGCGGCGCTGGCGCTCACCGTGCTGGGCGGCGCCGCCATCACCATCGCCGTCGGCCTCGGCGCCACCTGGGCGGCGCTGTCGGGCCGGACGGCGCAGATCCTGCGCGCGGCGTGAGCCCCCGGCAGGCGACGGGCCTCAGTGCCCGCCGTTCGTCTTGGAAGTGAGCAGGGCGTAGAGCGCTTCCGGGTCGGAGGTGCCGCGCAGCTTCTCGCACATGGCGCGGTCGCGGAACAGGCGGGAGACGCGCGCGAGCGCCTTCAGGTGGTCGGCCCCGGCGGTATCCGGCGCGAGCAGCACGAAGATGAGGTCGACCGGCATCTCGTCGATCGAATCGAAATCGATCGGGTGATCGCAGCGCGCAAACAGGCCGCGGAGCTGCGCGAGGCCCGGCAGCTTGCCATGCGGGATGGCGATACCGTGGCCGACTCCGGTCGTGCCGAGCCGTTCGCGCTCGATCAGCACGTCGAAGATGGTCCGCTCCTGGATACCGGTCAGCCGAGCGGCGCGCTGGGCAAGCTCCTGGAGCGCCTGCTTCTTGCTCGTGACCTTGAGCTGCCCGATGACCGCTTCCGGCCCGAGCAGGTCGACGATCTCCATCGTATGTCCCGCCTTATCCCCTCGCGAACCGGTCCGGGCCTGCGTCGGTCCCGGTCCAGTCGATGTCGCCACTCGGGCGCCGGTAAACAAGATGCAAACCTCCGTGCATCGCATTGAGGGAGGTCAGTGCGGCCGGCGCGCCGGTTCCCCGGCTTGCCGCCGCGGACACGCTCCCGCGCCGCGTCAGATAACGTTCGAGCCGCCCGAGTCGTTGCCTCGCCCCATCGCCGATCGCCAGGGCCCGGTCGCGGCGCGCACCCACGGCCACCGCGCAACGGCAGCCCACCGCCGAAGCGGCGGCCAACCGACCAAGCGCGGCGCAATGCAAGCTGTCGCCGTTATCGTTGTCCTGACCCGGATCCTGGATGTGCATGCCTTATCCGCTGTTGCGGCAGTGGCCCCTCGGGGCCGGTCGAAGGCTGAAGCCCGTCGTGCGGAGGCCGGCAAGCTAGCGAAGGCCCCTCGCGGTGTCAACGTTACCCGGAAATAGTTAACTAGCTGATTCTATTGTCACTTCTGCTTTTCAAGCCGTTTCGTCCGGCGCCGCTCGGCGGAGCTTCCGATGCGCATCGCCTCGCGGTACTTGGCGACGGTGCGGCGGGCGATGTCGATGCCTTCCGCCTTCAGGAGCTCGCAGATCTTGTCGTCGGACAGGATGTCGTCCGCCGTCTCGGCATCCACCAGCTCGCGGATGCGGGCGCGCACCGCCTCGGCCGAGTGGCTGTCGCCGCCATCGGTCGAGCCGAGCGAGGCGGTGAAGAAATACTTCATCTCGTAGATGCCGCGCGGCGTCGCCATGTACTTGTTCGAGGTGACCCGGCTCACCGTGCTCTCGTGCATCTCGATCGCCTCGGCGATGGTGCGCAGGTTGAGCGGCTTCAGGTGCTTGACGCCGTGCTGCAGAAAGCCCTCCTGCCGCTTCACCAGCTCGGCCGCCACCTTGAGGATGGTGTTGGCGCGCTGGTCCAGCGAGCGAATCAGCCAGTTGGCGGAAGCCAGGCAATCGGACAGGAACACCTTGTCGGTCTTGCCGCGGGACTGCGACAGCACGCGGGCGTGGTAGCGCGTATTGACCAGAAGCCGCGGCAGGGTGTCGGCGTTCAGCTCGATGTTCCAGCCGCCGTCGGCGGCGCGGCGCACGAACACGTCGGGCACCAGGGTCTGCACCACATCGGTCTCGAAGGCGTTGCCGGGCTTGGGGTTGAGCGCGCGGATCTCGCCGATCATGTCGGCCACGTCCTCGGCATCGACGCCGCAGAGCCGGACCAGCGCCTGGATGTCCTTGCGCGCCACCAGCGGCAGGTTGTCGAGCAGGGCCGCCATGGCCGGGTCGAACCGGTTCCGCTCCTTCAGCTGCAGGGCCAGGCATTCCTTCAGGTCGCGCGCGAACACGCCGGTCGGGTCGAAGCCCTGCAGCCGGCGCACCAGTGCCTCGATCCGGCCGAGGTCGATGCCGACCCGGGCCGCGAGCTCGGCGAGGTCGATGGTGAGATAGCCAGCCTCGTCGAGCCCATCGATCAGCACGGCGGCGAGCAGGCGGTCCGCCGGGTCGGTGAAGGTGACCTGCAGCTGTTCGGTCAGGTGCTCCTTCAAGGTCGGCGGGCTGGTAAGGGTGCCTTCCAGGCCCGGCAGATCCTCGTCGAAGCCGCCGCGGCCGCCGCGCTCGGGGTAATAGGCATCGCCCAGCCCTTCCGGCGACGGCGCGTCAGCCGAGCTGTCGTTGTTGAATACGTTCTCGTAGTCGACGTCGATCGCTTCGGCCGCCGCGGCCGGCGCTCCGTCGGAATCGAGCGACATCGGCTCCCCCGCCGACGGGAGCGGGGCGGCCGGCTCCTCGCCGCCCCCCTCGGCGCCCTCGCCGTCGACGCGCTCGAGCAGCGGATTGCGCTCGAGCTCGGTCTCGACGTATTCGCGGAGCTCCAGGTTGGAGAACTGCAGCAGCTTGATCGCCTGCTGCAGCTGCGGCGTCATGACCAGCGTCTGGCTATGCCGTAACTCCAGCCGGGGACCGATCGCCATGACTGAATCTGCCCCGACTAGAGAGAGAACCGCTCGCCGAGATAGACGCGGCGCACACCGTCATGCGCCACGATCTCCTCCGGGCGTCCCTCGGTCAGCACCCGGCCCTCGTGCAGGATGTAGGCGCGGTCGATCAGGTCGAGAGTCTCGCGCACGTTGTGATCGGTGATCAGCACGCCGATGCCGCGGTCCTTCAGATGCAGCACCAGGTCGCGAATCTCGCCGACGGCGATCGGGTCGATGCCGGCGAGCGGCTCGTCCAGCAACACGAAAGACGGACGCGAAGCGAGCGCACGGGCGATCTCGACACGGCGCCGCTCGCCGCCCGAAAGCGCCACCGCCGCGGCCTGGCGCAAATGCCCGATGGCGAATTCGCGCAGCAGATGCTCCAGCATCTCGCGCCGTGCCTCGGCATTCTTCTCGGTCAGCTCCAGCACGGCGAGGATGTTGCCTTCCACCGTCATGCCGCGGAACACGGAGGCTTCCTGCGGCAGGTAGCCGATGCCGAGCCGGGCCCGGCGATGCATCGGCAAGGCGGTGATCTCGTGCCCGTCGAGCAGCACGCGGCCTTCATCCGGCGTCGCCAGGCCGACGATCATGTAGAAGGTCGTGGTCTTGCCGGCGCCATTGGGGCCGAGCAGGCCCACCGCCTCGCCGCGCCGCAAGGCCAGCGACACGTCGCGAACGACGGGGCGGCCGCGATAGCGCTTGCCCAGGCCCTCGCAAGCGAGCCCGGCCGCGCCCGCCGCCGCCGGCGCGACGCCGAACGGGAGCGAATCGGCGGCAATCGCGGCGTCGGTCATTGCGATTTCGGCTGGAACACGCCCTGCACCCGGCCGGCCGGCCCGCTCTGCACGGTGCTCTGCCGCGTGTTCAGGTCCATCGTGGCGCGTGTGCCTTTGACGACATTCTCGCGGTCGGTCAGGACGACATTGCCTTCCAGCACGATGGTCCGCTTCTCCAGGTCGTAGACGCCGCGCTCGCCCCTGCCGGTCTGCTCGGGGCGCGAGACGAAGACATGGCCCTCGGCCTCGAGCCGGGTGATCGACGTGTTGCCGCCCGGGCCGGCACCCGCCTTCTTCTGACCGCCCTCGCTGTAGTAGACACGGAGCAGGTCGGACTTCAGCCGCAGGTCGCCCTGGGTCGCGTCCACATTGCCCTTGAAGATGGCGACCTTCTTGTCCTGCTGCACTTCCAGCGAATCGGCGTTGATCTGCACCGGCTGCGCGCTGTCGTGCCCGCTCTGCGCCAGGGCCGGTTGCGGCAAGGCCGCGAAGCCCAGCACGGCAGCCAGGGCCAGCAGAATCGACCATGCGAGAATCCGACGGCGCATGTCAGCGGCCCCTGGAATCGGGATAGAGCGTCGCCTTGACGCCACGATAGAGATAGATGTGCTGGCCCTTCTCGCTGATCGCCGCCGCATTGCCGTGGATGATGCCGAGCGGACCTTGCCCTTCCACCGGCTCGTCGGCGAGCACGAGGCTGTCGCGAAGATTCACGATCGCGCTCCGGCCGCGGAACTCATAGCCGCTCGGATCGAAGATCTGCACATTGCCCCACACGTCGAGCCGCTTCTCCGCTTCGTAGTAGAAGCCGTGGTCGGAGCGCGCGAGCACATAGCCGCGGGAGAGCTTCAGCTCGGCCTTCAGCTGTTCGAGTTCCACCTCGCGCGGCTCGGCCCGGGTCTCGACCGCGGTCGCCGCATTGATGACGAAGGGCCGGCCGCGGTCGTCCTTGCCTTCGTAGCGCAGGTCGCGCATGCGGAGCCGGTTGTCCTGCAGGTCGATCTTGGCCTCGAACGGACCGAGCTTGAAGGTCAGATGCGGCCAGACGAGCAGCGTGATCGCCATGATGACGGCGATCGCCGGCAGGCCGTATTTGAGCACGCGGATGACGCGGCTCGGCCGTACGAGCGCCGCATCGACCGGTCGGCTGCTGCGCGGCCCGAGCCAGTGGCCCGCGCCGTGGTCCGCACCGCCGACCGCGCCCCGGCCCGCCCGCGCCGCGCTCACGCGACCCCGGCGCGCAGGCAATCGTGCATGCGCACGATGCCGACCGGTCGCCTGCCGTCGGTCACGAACAGGCTGGTGATGTTGGCGGCGTTCATGCGGCCCAGAGCCTCGGCCGCCAAAGCCTCGGCGCCGATCGTCCTCGGCCCGCGGGTCATGACCGCGTCCACGCGGCGGTCGAGCAGACCGGGATGCATGTGCCGGCGCAGATCGCCGTCGGTGACGATGCCGATCAGCGCGCCCGCCGCGTCGACCACGCCGACGCAGCCGAAGGTCTTCGCCGTCATCTCCAGCAGCGCTTCCGACATCGCCCGGTCGGCGGCGACCAGCGGCACCTCGTCCCCGCCATGCATCAGGTCGCCCACCTTGATCAGCCGCCGGCCGAGCTTCCCGCCCGGATGGAACACGCGATAGTTCTCGGCCGAGAAGCCCTTGCGCTCGAGCAGCGCGACCGCCAGCGCGTCGCCGAGCGCCAGCGTCATGGTGGTCGAAGTGGTGGGTGCGAGGCCCATCGGGCAGGCTTCCGGCGCATCCGGCAGCACCAGCGCCACGTCGGCCGCCTGGGCGAGCGCGCTGCCGGCCCGGCCGACGATCGCGATCAGCGGAATGGCGAAGCGGCGGGCATAGGTGACGACATCGGTCAGTTCCGGCGTCTCGCCGGAATTGGACAGGCAGATCAGCGCGTCCTGCGGCGTGATCATGCCGAGATCGCCATGGCTCGCTTCCGCCGGATGCACGAACAGCGCCGGTGTGCCGGTGGAGGCGAGCGTCGCCGCGATCTTGCGCCCGACATGCCCGCTCTTGCCCATGCCGCAGACCACGACGCGGCCTGCCACCGCGGCGAGGCGATCCACCGCCGCCACGAAACGGTCATCCAGCGCCAGGCCCAGGCGACGGATCGCGTCCTGCTCGGCGGCCAGGACGCGGCGCCCGGCGGCCAAGGCCGCCGGCTCGACGGCCGACATCTGCTGGGGCGTCGCGGCTTTCATAACAATCGGTTGTCCGGCTCCAATGCGGCGCCGCCGACCCGTGGGGCGCGGCGCCTAACAAGATTCGTGCCAAATATGCGAAAGCCCATCTTGAAAATCAATGAATGCTTCGTCCGGGCCTTCGGTTCGGCTCATCACCCGAGCTTGGGGCGGCAGCCGCCCCGGTCAATGGCTCAGGATGTCGCCCTCGTCGCCGCCCCAGCCGAGCAGGTCGAGCCGCGCCCGGGTGGGCAGGAAGGCGTGGCAGGCGGCCGCCAGCTCGGCCCGGCCTTCGCGCGCCAGCAATTCATCCAGCACCGCCTTGATCCGGTGCAGGTACAGCACGTCGCTCGCGGCATAGTCGAGCTGGGCCTGCGTCAGCACGGCGGCGCCCCAATCGGAGAGCTGCTGCTGCTTGGAGAGATCGACGCCGGCCAGGTCGCGGGCCAGGTCCTTCAGGCCGTGCCGGTCGGTATAGGTGCGCACCAGCTTGGAGGCGACCTTGGTGCAGTAGACCGGCCGGGTCAGCACACCGAAGGCATTGTAGAGCGCTGCAATGTCGAAGCGGGCGAAGTGGAACAGCTTCAGCACCGCCGGATCGGCCAGCATGCGGGTCAGGTTCGGTGCCGTCTTCTGCCCCTGGGCGATCTGAACGAGGTGGCATTCGCCGTCGCCGGCCGAAAGCTGGACCAGGCAGAGCCGGTCGCGCCGCGGGTCCAGCCCCATGGTCTCGGTGTCGATGGCAACGACCGGGCCGAGCGCAAGCCCGTCGGGAAGGTCACCGTGATGCAGATGATTGGCCATGCCTGCCCGGGGGACGTCTTGGCGCGCGCCGCCCCGGCTGCAGCTGCCGGGGAGCGGCGAAGAACATTGGTGCCCAGGAGAGGACTCGAACCTCCACGCCCTTGCGAGCGCTAGCACCTGAAGCTAGTGCGTCTACCAATTCCGCCACCTGGGCACGGCGAGCGCGGTTGAATATCGGGCCGAGGGCGCCGCGTCAACGGCCGGCGGCAGGTTTCTCGACCGAATTCGCACCGCCCGCCACTTCCTCTTGGGGGCCCGCTCCCTATAATCCGGCGCCGCGCGCGCACGGGCTTCGGCCCCAATATCGGGTGATGCAATGCAGGGTCGTCTGGTCACCGTGTTCGGTGGCTCCGGGTTCATCGGTCGCTATCTGGTCAAGCGGCTCGCCGAGGCGGGCGCCCGCGTCCGCGTCGCGGTGCGCCGGCCGGAGGCGGCGAACTTCCTGAAGCCGCTCGGCACGGTCGGCCAGGTGGTGCCCTGGCAGGCCAATCTTCGGGTCGACAGCTCGGTCGCGGCCGCGGTGGCCGGCGCCGACGACGTGATCAACCTGGTCGGCATTCTCTACGAGGCCGGGGCGCAGCGCTTCGGCGTCGTCCAGGCGCGCGGGCCGGAAGTGATTGCCGAGGCGGCCAAGGCCGCCGGCGTCGAGCGGCTGGTGCATGTCTCGGCGATCGGCGCCGATGCGCAGTCCGAGTCGCTCTATGCGCGCAGCAAGGCGGCCGGCGAAGCCGGTATCCGCAAGCACTTCCCTGCCGCCACCATCCTGCGCCCCTCGGTGGTGTTCGGCGCCGAGGATAGCTTCCTCAACCGCTTCGCCTTCCTGGCCCGCATCTCGCCGGTGCTGCCGCTGATCGCCGGCGGCCAGACGAAGTTTCAGCCGGTCTATGTCGGCGATGTCGCGGCGGCGATCATGGCGGCGCTGCAGGATCCGGCGGCGGCCGGCCGGACCTACGAGCTCGGCGGCCCCGGCACCTACAGCTTCGAGGAGCTGCTGCGCTACATCCTGCGCGAGACCGGACGTTCGGCGCTCCTGGTGCCGCTGCCGGAGGCCGTCGCCCTGTTCGAGGCCTGGTTCCTGGAGAAGCTGCCCAAGCCCCTCCTCACCCGCGACCAGGTGATCCTGCTCCGGCGCGACAACGTCCCGGCGCCGGGCATGCCGGGCCTCGCCGAGCTCGGCATCCGGCCGACGCCGCTCGAGGCCGTCGCGCCGGCCTATCTCGCCCGGCACCGCCGCGGCGGTGCCCGCGCCGGCATCTCGGCCGCCTGACCGGGATCTGGATCCGGCGCCATGCATCGCCGGTTGGCGGGCCACCGCCGGCCCCCTATGCTCACGACATAAAGTTGCGCGGAGGGGCCGAGGGGGACATGCGTCGGGTCAAGCTCGACCGCATCGACAAGCAGATTCTGGCCGAGCTGCAGGCCGACGGGCGAATCAGCAATGTCGATCTGGCACGCAAGGTGGGGCTGTCCGCCCCGCCCTGCCTTCGCCGTGTCCGTACCCTGGAAGAGGAAGGCTTCATCCGCGGCTATCACGCCGAGGTGGATGCCGAGCGGCTCGGCTATGCCGTCTCCGCCTTCGCCATGGTCGGGCTGTCCAGCCAGGCGGAGAGCGACCTCAAGGCCTTCGAGGAGCGGGTGCGCGGCTGGCCGCTGGTCCGCGAATGCCACATGCTGGCCGGCGAAGTCGATTTCCTGCTGAAGATCGTGGCGCGCGACTTCGACGCCTATCAGCAGTTCCTGACCGGCGAGCTGACCACGGCGCCGAACGTCGCCCATGTGAAGACCGCGCTGGTGCTGCGCCATTCCAAGGACGAGCCGGGCGTCCCGGTAATTTGATCGATCGGCCGGTCTGATCAGTCCGCGATGCCGAGCTGGTTGCGGCGGCGGGCGTCGAGCGCGGCGATGGCTTCCTGCAGCAACTCGCGGGCATGCGCGGCGGCCGCATCATCGACCGCGCTGGTGTCGAGATAGATCTCCAGTCCCGGCACGCGCTCCGCGATCACATAGGCACGCCCGGCCAGATCGCCGATCAGGCCTTCGACCTCGTAGGGCAGGACCTGGCGGCTGATCCCCTTCATGGTGATCGCCTCGAGCGGCCTGGCCTGCACCATGTCGCGCACATGGGCATAGGTCTCGTAGGCCAGGACGATGCGGCCCGGCGGCGCGATCGATTGCAGCCGCGCGGCGAGGTTCGCCTCGGCCCCGATGATCGTGTAGTCCATCCGGTCGTTGGAGCCGAAATTGCCGACATTGCAGTAGCCGGTATTGATGCCCATGCGCACTTTGAACGGCGCCTCGATGCCGCGGTTGCGCCACTTGGCGTTCAGCTCGGCGAGGCGGCGCTGCATGTCGACCGCCATGCGCAGGCAGGCCCGCGCGTCCTCGGCAACGCCCTTGGTCTCCGGATCGCCGAAGAAGACCAGCATGGCGTCGCCGACGAACTTGTCGACCGTGCCGCCATGGCCGATGGCGATGGCCGACATCTCGGTCAGGTATTCGTTGAGCAGGAGCGTCAGCTCCTCCGGCTGCAACCGCTCGGTCGTCGCGGTGAAGTCCTTGATGTCGGAGAAGAAGATGGTGAGCTTCTTCCGCTCGGTCGCGATCACCACGTCGCGCTGGCCGGAGAAGATCGACTTGTAGATCTGCGGCGACAGGTATTTCGCGATCTTCATCGAGATCGTGGCCAGGAAATCGTTGGCGAGCTCGAGCTCGCGGTTGACCCGCCGCATGACCCCGGCCTGGCGATGCTGCTGGGCGATGAAGAGCAAGCCCACCGTGGCGGCGCCGATCAGGTAGATCAGCAGGAACTTGAAGGCGAAGATGTTGCTGGCCAGCGGCTGGCGCACCACGATCTCCTGGATGCCGCGCACATCGCCGGCCTTCCAGTCGCGCTTCGGGCTTTCGGGATGATTGTTGTGGCAGCCGACACAGGCCTCGCCCAGGATCACCGGCGTGGCGAGCCGCACCTTGCGGTCGAACAGGCCGCCTTCCACCTGCACCACCTCGGCCTTGGGATCGACGCGCAGCCGCTCCAGCGCGCCGCGCTCGAAATCATCGAGCTTGTGCGGGCTGCGGTTCAGGAACGGGAAGTCGGAGACGAAGCGATAGGCGATGGCGCCGCTGGTCCCCTCCTGCTCGCTGATCACCCGGCCGAGCTCGAGCGAGAGCGTGGCCGGGATCGGGATCGCCCCCGGCACTTCCAGGTAATTGTGCACCACCTTGGTGTCGCTGCCGCCGGCCGCCAGCACCCGGCCGACCACATGGCGCCCGTAGAAGCCGCGGATGCCGTCGATCACGGCGGAAAGCTCGGCCGCCTGATGGCGCAAGGTGCGGTCCGACAAGGCGCGCAGGTCGAGCCAGACCGCGAAGGGCAATCCGGCCAGCAGGACAATGACGGTGAGCGCGACGACCGGCACGCGCGCCGCCGCCTGGCGCGCTTCCTGTCGCGTTGTCTGGGGCATGCTCACGATCTGGACCCTCGCCGTACCGCTTTCGCGGCCCCTCCCGGCGGCAGCATTGTACCGGCGATTCCGGCGGTGCGGAACGTGGAGACACGCCGTCGCGTTGCGGGCCCTGTCAGGGCCGAGGGAGAACCCGATGAACGAACAGGCGAACCGGCGGCCGGTGATCGCGCGCATCCGGCGCGGCCGGGTCAAGGCGGACCGTGCCGACGAGTACGAGGTCTATAATTACGAGGTCGGCATCAAGCCGCTGATCGAGAAGGCGCTCGGCGTCCAGGCATTGCGCCACGACGGGGCGGGCGAGAGCGAGTTTGTGACCATCTCCTACTGGGAAAGCGTCTCGGCGATGGCGCGTTTCGCCGGCAGCGATCCTGCGGCGGTTCATCATCTGCCGCGCGACGCGGAGTTCCTGATCGAGCTGCCGAAGGCTGTGCAGATACGGGAGATACGGCACAGCCACGGTCGCACGGGCTTGGTCCTGACCCCGGGTCCGATGGAACAGGCTGGGCCGTAGGGCGTTTCGAGCGCAATTCCCGCTTTCCGGACAGCCCGATGCAACAGATCGAGAACCTGCTCGCCTATCTCCCCGATTGGGCGCTCAGCCTCGGCACCATTGCCCTGGCCATATTCCTCGGCTGGGCCCTGCATTCCCTGGTGTTTCGCTGGATCCGCCGCCTCGCCGGCGAGGGCACCGTTCTCAGGCTGGTGGTCGAGCGGGTGCGCGGGCCGACACGGCTCGCGATGATCATGCTGGCCGTGGCCCTCGCCGCCACGGTTGCGCCGTTGACCGATCGCCAGGCCGGCGTGATCCGCCAGATCAACCTGGTCGCCATCATCGCGCTGGCCGGCTGGGCCGCTCTGACGGTCGTGCAGGTACTCGCGGCCGTGCATCTCAGGCGCTTCCAGATCGACGTCGCCGACAATCTGCTGGCCCGCAAGCACGTCACCCAGTTTCGCATCCTGCAGCGCGTGGCCGGCACCATCATCGTCGTGATCACCGCTGGCGCGGCCCTGATGACCTTCGGCGGCGTGCGCCAGTATGGCGTCAGCCTGCTGGCCTCGGCCGGCGCCGCGGGCATCGTGGTCGGCCTCGCCTTGCAGCCGCTCTTGAAGAACCTGATCGCCGGCGTGCAGCTCGCGCTGACCCAGCCGATCCGGATCGACGACGCGCTGATCGTGGAAGGCGAATGGGGCAATGTGGAGGAGATCACTTCCACCTATGTCGTGCTCCGACTGTGGGATTGGCGGCGTCTGATCCTGCCGCTCAGCTATTTCATCGAGCGCCCCTTCCAGAACTGGACGCGCGAAGGCTCGGAGCTGATCGGCGTGGTCTATTTCTATGTCGATCACACCCTGCCGGTCGGCGCCCTGCGCCGGAAGCTGGACGATGTTCTGCACGCTTCGGCGCTCTGGGACCAGCGCGTGGGCGTCGTTCAGGTCACCGACTTCAAGGAGATGGTGATGGAGGTGCGCATTCTCGCCAGCGCGTCCAGCGCCGGCCGCGCTTTCGACCTGCGCTGCGAGGTGCGCGAGAAGATCATCGACTGGATCCAGGCGGAACATCCGACCGCATTGCCGCGGCGCCGGCAGGATATCGTCTCGATCCCGGCGCCGGATCACGCGAAGCCCGGCATCACCTCGCGGCCGAACAGGTCGAGCGAGCGGCGGCCGATCTCGTCGGAGAGATCGCCCCAGACGAACGAGAGAGCAAGGTAGTCGCAACCGCTCTCGGCGGCGAAGCGCTCGATCTCAGCCTTCACCGTCTGCGGCGATCCGACGATCGCCACCTGGTTCGCCCGCGCGCGGTCGAGATCGTCGGTGAAGTTGATCGGCGCGGTGCGCCACTCGCGCCACAGCTTGACGATGTTGTCGTAGAACACTTTGTAGGCGGGGCGCGCCAACCGCTCTGCCTCGGCATCCGTCTCCGCCACCAGCAGATGGCGGATCGCGCCGCGGACCGGCAGCGGGTTCGCCGCGCCCGGCCGCCAGTGCTCGGCATGGATCTGCATCTGCCGGCGCAGCAGGACGTTCGGCCCATTCGACATCAGGTTCATGCCGCGGGCGCCGGCGAATTCCGCGTTCTTCTCGGTGGCACCGCCGAACCAGAGCGGCGGATGCGGCGACTGCAAAGGCCGCATCGCGATCGGCACGTCGTCGATCTGGTAGAAGCGGCCGTGATGGTCGATCCGCTCGCGCGTGAGCGCGGCAAGCATGAGGTCGAGCGCCTCGGCGAAGCGCGCCCGGCTCTCGTAAAACGGCACGCGGAACACCGCGAGCTCGTAGGGCGACACGCCGCGCCCGACGCCCAGATCGAGCCGGCCGCCCGAGAGGTGGTCCAGCATGCAGATCTCCTCGGCGAGCCGCATCGGCTCGTAGAGCGGCAATAGATAGACGAGCGGTCCGAGACGGAGCTTGCTCGTCCGTTGCGCCAATGCCGCCAGGAACAGCGCCGGCGACGGTGCCATGCCGAGCGGCGTCGCATGGTGCTCGGCCACGTGATAGCCGCGGAAGCCGAAGCTTTCCGCGGCCTGGGCCAGGGCAAAGCGGCCTCGATACAGCGCGGCGATGTCCGGCCCGCGCCGCTCCACATGATCGAAGATGCCGAAGGCGAGCTTGCCGGTCACCGCGTTCCTCCCCTACCCGTTCTGTAAGACTTCGTTGTGGTGGAGATTAAAGCAAAACTTAGGGATCGGTCGCGAATATCCCCCGTTCGGAGGCCCGCGAGGGGGGCAAAACGTGCTGTCGGCATTCAACAACTTGAAGATCGGCATTCGCGTCTATGCCGGGTTCGGCATCGTGCTGGCGCTGCTGCTGGGCGTCGCGGCGGTTGGCCATTTCGGCCTCGATTCCATTCGCGGCGCATTCGGCAGCTACGACGCGGTGTCGCGCAACGTCACCGGCGTGGCCCTGGTCGACAGCGCCTTCGCGCAGCTGCGTCGCACCGTGCAGGTCTATGTCTCCACCGGCGCCGAATCCGCCGTGGAGGAAGCGCGCGTCCGCCAGAAGGCGATCGAAAGCAAGGGCGAGGAACTGATCCAGGGCTTCACCGACCCGGCGCATGCCGAGGAGATGCGCAAGGTGCTGGAAGGCATCGGCCGCTACATGGCGAACTTCGACGCCATCATCAAGACACGCGCCGAATACGACCGCCAGATCAAGCAGGTGATGCGCCCGGCCGGCGACAAGATCCACAGCGCGCTGGTCGATCTGATCAATGCCGCGATCGACGAGAACGACATGGCGCTGGCCGCCGATGCCGGCATCGGCCTGAATCACCTGTTCACCGCGACGGCGAAGATCAACCTCTACTTCGTCGAGCCGGAGCCGAGCCTGCTCGAAAACGGCAAGGCGGCGCTGGAGAAGCTCGCGCTGGTGATCGGCATGCTGGAAGGCCGCATGCAGCAGCCGGAGAAGCAGGAGAGCTTGCGCGAGATCGGCAAGGCGATCACCCAGTATGTCGAGGCGACCGATGCCGCCGAGACCGCCCATGCCGACATGGCGCGTCGCGCCAACGAGACCAATGCCCGGCTCTCGAACTCGATCAGCCGCATCTCCAATGAACTGGTCACGACGCAGTTCGAGGCGCTCGACGGCATGCGCGAGGCGGCCGGCACCACCATCGGCCGTTCGCAGACGACCTCGCTCGCCGGCGCCGGCATCGCGCTGGCCCTGGGCCTCGCCGCCGCCACGCTGATCGCGCTCGGCCTGACGCGGCCGATCCGCGCGCTGACCGCGGCGATGCGCCGGCTCGCCGACAAGGACTGGTCGACCCATGTGCCGGCGCAGAGCCGCGGCGACGAGCTCGGCGCCATGGCCCGCGCGGTCGAGGTGTTCAAGCAGGCCGGCACGGAGAACGAGCGGCTCTCCCGCGAGGCCGAGGAAGCCCGCGCCCGCGAGGCCGCGCAGGAGGCCGAGCGGCGGCGCCTGGCCCAGGAGGCCGAGGCCGCCGAGGCGCGCCGCAAGGCCGAGACCGCGGAAGCGCGCCGCAATGCCGAGGCCGCCGAGCAGAAGGCGCAGGCCGATCGCGAGGCGGCGCAGCGCCGCCTGGAGGCCGAGGCCGCCGCCAAGCGCAAGGCGGAGATGCAGGCCCTCGCCGATGCCTTCGAAGCCTCGGTCAAGGCGGTGGTCGACACCGTGTCGCTCTCCGCCGGCGAGATGCAGTCGAATTCCACCACGCTCTCGGTCACCGCCGAGGAGACCAACCGCCAGGCCGCCGCCGTGGCCAATGCGGCCGAGCAGGCGACCACCAACGTGCAGACCGTCGCCTCGGCCACCGAGGAGCTCGCCGCCTCGATCGGCGAGATCGCGCGCCAGGTGGCGGAATCGGCCGAGACCGCCCGCGCCGCGGTGGATCAGGCGCGCGCGACCAGCGGCACCATCGATGGCCTGACCCAGGCCGCCGCGAAAATCGGCGAGGTGGTGGCGCTGATCACCCAGATCGCCAGCCAGACCAACCTGCTCGCCCTCAACGCGACGATCGAGGCGGCCCGCGCCGGCGAGGCCGGCAAGGGCTTCGCCGTCGTTGCCAGCGAAGTGAAGAGCCTCGCCACCCAGACGGCGCGGGCGACCGAGGAGATCGCCAAGCAGATCCAGGCGGTGCAGGGCGCGACCGGCGAGGCGGTCGGCGCGATCCAGGCGATCAGCCGCTCGATCGAGCATGTCAACGAGATCGCCACGACCATCGCTTCCGCCGTGGAGCAGCAGGGCGCCGCCACCCAGGAGATCAGCCGCAACGTGCAGGAGGCGGCGGGCGGCACCCGCGACGTCTCCACCAATATCGGCTCGGTCACCCAGGCCTCGGGCGAGGTCGGCACCGCCGCGAGCCAGATGCACAAGGCGGCCGGCAGCCTCGCGCAGCAGGCCGAGACCCTGCGCGGCGAAGTCGACCGCTTCATCGCCAAGGTGCGCGCGGCATAAGCCGCGCGCAGCGTCGAAGGCGCGATCCCGCTTGTGACATTTTGCGGAGAACGGCGCCGTGCCCTCCCCGTTCCCTTGTGACGAGCTCGTCGCCCGGCCTACGCTCAAGCTGCCGCAGGGAAGCCGGCACTTCGCATCGCCCAGTCCAACGCACTTGTGCCTTGCCATTTGGGGGAGTGCGCCATGGCCCGATCAAGCCGCGCCAAGCCGTCAAGCCAAGCCGGAAAGACCATCCGCGGCAAGCGGGCGCGTGCCGGTCGCCGAACGACCAAGGCCCAGGCCGGCGTGCGGCGCGCGGTCAGGACAGGCTCGATCATCGAGGCGACGCGCCTGCCTCTCCGCCTCGATGGCGGCGGCGCCATCTCGCCGGCTGCGCTGCGTGCCGCGCCCCGCCTGGTCGACATCTCGCGGATCGTGGTCGATTGGCGCCGGCTGGTTGCCGAGATCCTGCGCATCTTCCGCTGGCACCGCCTCGATTTCAGCATGCAGCACCAGCAGCAGACCAACTGGTGCTGGGCCGCCGTCTCGACCAGCGTGGCCCTGTTCTACGATCCGGCCAGCAGCTGGACGCAATGCGCCGTCGCCAACGGCGAGCTCGGCCGCAACGATTGCTGCGGCACCGGCGCCAGCGGCCCCTGCAATGTCTATGGCTTCCTCGGCTCCTCGCTGACGCGCGTCGGCCATTTCGATCACAGCACGGGATCGAGTTCCACCTTCGCCACGGTGCGGACCGAGATCAATGCCGGCCGGCCACTTGGCGTGCGCACCGCCTGGTCCGGCGGCGGCGCGCATTTCCTCTGTATCATCGGCTACCGCGTGTTCGAGGAGATGCTGGCGGTCGACGATCCGTGGTACGGCAAATCGGATGTCGATTATGCGACCTTCGGCTCGTCCTATCAGGGCTCGGGCAGCTGGACGCATTCCTACTTCACCCAGGCTTGAGGAGGCGGCGCCATGCCTCTCCGCACCATCGATCCGCCGCTGCAGGCCTTCGAGGCCGTGCGCGCCAAGCTCGCCGATCTCGCCGCGTTCGATGGCTTTCGCACGCCGTCGCTGCGCCGTGCCGACACGGGCGCCATCGCGCTCTCGACGCCGCATCGCACCGCCCTGCTCCGGCTCGACCGCATCAAGGGCGCGGCCGATCTGCGCCGCGCGGCGGAGCCGAAGGGCTGGCGCTTCCTGCTGCACGAGGGCGATCGCGTGGTCGCCGCCGTCGAGACGCAGGACTTCAAGGGCCAGCACCGCTTCGGCCAGGTGAACGAGGGGCCCTTCACCGCCGCCACCGAACAGGCGATCCGCCGCGCCGAAAGCCTCGACCAGGTGAAGCGCGGCCGTTACACGCCGACCTTCCTGCTGGTGCCGGCGATCTATGTCGCCGCGCTGTGGCTGGAGGACGAGGCGGGCGAGGCGGATCTCGTCATCCCGCTCGCGCCGGCGCCGCCGGAATTGAAGCCGATGGAACCGATCGCGGCGCGCGCCTTCCTCGCCGTGCTGGCCAAGCTCGCGGCACGCGTGCCGCCCGAGGATCGCCGCGCCAGGGACCCGAGCGGCGGCTGACGACGCGGCGGAAGGTTCGCCGCGGGCGCCTCTTTCAGCCCGCGTCGAGATGGCCGAGCGGCAGCGGTGCGCCTTGCTTGAGGGCCTGGATGGCGATGTCGCTCTTCACCTCGCGCACGATGGCGAGCGCCAGCAGCCGGTCGAGCAGGAAGCGCTGGTAGGCGGCGAGGTCCGGCGCCGCCACTTCCAGCAGGTAGTCCGCTTCGCCCGCCACCATGTGGCAGGCGATCACCTCCGGCATCGCCACCACGGCGGCCTCGAACTCCGCCGCCGCCTGGTCGGCATGGCTGCCGATCTTGACGCCGACGAAGACGGTGAGGCCGAGCCCGACGGCCTCGCGGCCGAGCAGCGCCCGGTAGCCGCCGATCAGCCCCGCCGCTTCCAGCCGCCGCACCCGGCGCAGGCAGGGCGAAGGCGACAGCCCGACCCGGTCGGCGAGGTCGACATTGCTGAGCCGCCCGTCGGCCTGCAGCGCGGCGAGGATGCGGCGATCGACTGCGTCGAGTTCAGTTTTCGGCATTCCAGGTCTCAAAATCGACAGCTTGAGGCAGATACTGCCAAAACCCTCTCATCTGAAGGCAGCCTTCGCAAGGACATGCCCCGCCCCTTCCGGCCATGCTCCGCCCCGATCCCAGCCGGAGCGAACCATGCCGATCGCCGACCTGACCGATGCGCTGAACCGCTATCTCGACCTGATGTACACCGCCGACGACGCCGCTTATGACGGCGTCTTCGCTGCCTCGGCCCAGCTGCACGGGCTCCGCGACGGCAAGCTCGTGGTGATGAGCGGCGCCGAGTTCCGCGCCCTTCTCGCCGGCCGTCCCTCGCCCGAGGCGCTCGGCGCGCCGCGCGAGCAGGCGATCCTCGCCATCGACTTCGCCGGTCCCGACCAGGCGGTGGCGAAGGTGCGCGTGCGCATCGGTGCCACGCTGTTCCTGGATCAGCTCAGCTATCACCGCGTCGACGGCGCCTGGCGCGTCACTGCCAAGAGCTTCCACATCGAACGCGTCTATGCGAGCCCGACGGCGCGGTGAGCTGCTACTTCGGCGGCCAGGGCTCGCGCCAGGCGGCGAGCTCGCAGAGCCGGCCGTGCCAGCGCTGGATCGCCGGAAAGCCGTCGAGCGGGAGCTTCGCGGGCGCCGCATAGGGCAAGGTGATGGCGGCGGCGAAATCCGCCACCGTCAGCCGGTCGCCGAGCAGCCAGCGCCGGCCGGCGAGATGGCCCTCCAGCACGGCGGCGCTGGTCTTGAAGAAGCCCGTCGCGCTTTCCGCGGCGGCGGGGTCGGGCGGCAGGCCGAAGCGCGGCTTGATGATGTGCTCGAAATAGAGCGCGCCGCCATGGCGGGTGAAATGCTGCAGGTCCCAGGCGAGCCAGCGCAGCACGTCGATCTGCCGGTCGGGATCCGTCGGCCAGAGATCGCTGCCGGCGATCTGCGACAGGCGGCACATGATGGCATCCGATTCCCACAGCGTGCGCCCGTCCGCCTCCTGCAGGACCGGCACCTTGCCGTTCGGGTTGAGCGCCAGAAATTCCGGCCGCTTCTGTTCGCCCTTGGCGAGGTCGACATGCACGTGCTCGACCGGCAGTTCGAGATGGCGCGCGACCGCGCAGGCTTTCCGCGGATTCAGGGTTTCGGCGTAGTAGAGCTTCATGGCGAACCTCCGGTTCGCCGCCGGTTATATTTAACCAAGTGGATAAATACAAGCGTCGTGCCGCCGCCCGGCGGCACGACCTCCGCCTCTAGGGCGGGGGCAGCACGAAGTCGTAGGTCGCGATCAGGCCTTCCCGGCCCGGTTCGGTCTTGACGAGCAGTTCGGCGCGATAGGCGGGATCGTCCGCATTGCCGGGCTCGCCGGGGAAGAAGAGACGGGTGGTCACCACGCGTCCGCCTTGCGAAGCGACCTTCACGTAGATGGCGCGGGCGCCCCCCTCCCCCGCACCGGGAACGATCGTCTCCAGCCGGTACCGGCCCTGCGTGTCGGTGGTCTGCCGACCGCGAAACTCGAAGCCCCGCCCGTCGTACCGGCCGGCTTCGTCCGCCTGCCAGAATTCGAGCAGCGCGCCGAGCACATTGCGGCAATTGTGGTCCAGGACCCGCCCGCTCAGCAGCACCCTGGTCCCCGCCGCGCCGGTTTTCACCAATGTGGTTCGCAACGGCGCATTGGCCTTGTAGTGATCGCCCTGCGGCGCGGCCGATGTCGCACCGGCACAGCTGGGCGCCGCATTGCCGCCGGAAGCACAGAGAACGAGAGCCGCAGCCGACAGCATCGCCACGCGAAGCCGCCGTCGCACCAAACAGAGATGGAACATGCCCGAGCATCGGCCCAATGCCGCCGAAGCGCCATCGAAATCGATGGCCGGCGCCCGAAATGCCTTTCCGCCGCCATCATTCTGTTGTCTACTGGCGCCGCAATCGAGGTTTAGGCCTGTTTGGCCGCTTCGCCTCCGCCGGGCCAGCCCCAATCGGGCCGACCTTCCGCCGGCGCCGACGAAACAATCCCGAATTTCAGGTTGCCAGGCCGCGCGGTTGTCGCGCGGCGTGCACCATCGGCGCGGTCGGCCCAGGCCGGCCCTGCCGAGCTCATGAAAGACCAATGCTATGGCGACCGGAACGGTTAAGTGGTTCAACGTGCAGAAGGGTTACGGCTTCATTCAGCCGACGGACGGCTCTTCGGATGTCTTCGTCCATATCTCTGCGCTCGAGCGGGCCGGCCTGCAGGGGCTGTCCGAAGGTCAGCAGGTCAGTTTCGATGTGTCGATGGAGCGCGGCAAGGCCGCGGCCGTGAACCTGAAGGCCGGTTGAGATCGCCAACGCCCCGGCAGCCCCAGCCCTGCCGGGGCACTCCAGGTACCAGAGAGCCGCGCGCCTGAGCGAGC
Organism: Desertibaculum subflavum; assembly: GCA_003576705.1. Classification (GTDB taxonomy): domain Bacteria; phylum Pseudomonadota; class Alphaproteobacteria; order Ferrovibrionales; family Ferrovibrionaceae; genus Desertibaculum; species Desertibaculum subflavum. The sequence goes on along the minus strand of QOZS01000037.1, from coordinate 32,872 downwards.
GGCGCGCCCAGCCCGGGCGGAAACGGGTGGCGGGCGGAAACGGTCGGCGGACGAGAACGGGCGGCGCGCGTGAACAAGCGGCGCGCACTGGCCGCACGCCGCGCCGGGAAGGATCTTGATGCAGGTCTTTGTACGCGACAACGACATCAACATGGCCCTTCGCGTGCTGAAGAAGAAGATGCAGCGCGAAGGCACATTCCGCGAGATGAGGCGCCGCCGCGCCTACGAAAAGCCCTCGGAGCGCCGCAACCGCGAACGGGCCGAGTCGATCCGCCGCCATCGCAAGGCGATGCGCAAGCGCCTGGCGCGGGAAGAGGCCTAGCCACCAGCCTTGCCCGGCCGATGCCTGGCCGGGCCGAGCGTATATTGAGGAGAGCACTGTCATGTCGAAGGTAAGCGAGCGAGCGTCCTCGGTCCGCAGCAAGGCGGAGTCGATCTGGGCCCGCGCCAAGGAAGCCGCCAGCAAGGAGCGCGACGAGGCTGCCGCCGCCGATCAGGCGAAGACGGCAAGGCTGCGCGCCCTGCGGCTGGCCAAGGAAGCCGCCGACCGCGCGGCAGCCGTGGAAGAGGCGAGCCGGAAGGCCGCGCTGAAGGCCGCATCCAAGCGGAAGCCCAAGGCGGCCGTCGGCGCCTAGGCTGACCCAAAAGCACAGGCCGAAAGCACAGGCCGAAAGCGCAGGCCGAAAGCGCAGGATCGATCTTGATTGTGGGCAGCACCGGCGCCATTTTTCAGCTGTAGCAACGGCCCCCCCGCGGGGGCCGCGCCCTGGTGCCCTGCCGCGCCGGCGCGCGATGAGGACGACGAGCATAGAGATCACCTTCAGCGATGCAGCGGCGCTGCGTGCAGCGACCGTCGCCTTCCAGCGGCCCCGGCTGGGTGCGAGCTTCGCCCAGATCGCGACGTCGTTCGGCGGCTTCGTCCTTGCCTGCACCGCGATGTATCTGCTGCTGGATGTCAGCATCTGGCTGGCAGCGCCGCTGGCCGTGCCGGCGGCCGGCTTCCTGGTTCGGATCTTCATCATCCAGCACGATTGCGGGCATGGGGCGTTCTTCCGCTCGCGTCACGCCAACGACACGCTGGGCATGCTGTGCAGCCTGTTCACGCTCACGCCCTATGCGTCGTGGCGCCGGCACCATGCCAGCCATCACGGCAACTGGAACAACCTCGACCGGCGCGAGAGCGGCCTGGATGTCTATTCCACGGTTCTGACGGTGGCGGAGTATCGAGCGCTCTCCGTCTGGCGGCGCCTCGCCTATCGCGTCAGCCGGCATCCGCTGGTGGTCAACGTGATCCTGCCGCCGGTGGTTTTCCTCCTGCTCTATCGGACGCCGTTCGACATGCCGAAGAGCTGGCGGCGTGAGCGCCTCGCCGTCTACGCGACCAATCTGATGCTCGCCGGCCTCGTCGTCGGGCTCGGCCTACTGGTCGGCTTCGGCTCCGTCGCCTTCGTTCAGCTGCTGGTCATATCGCTGGCCGCGATCATCGGTGCCTGGCTGTTCTCCATCCAGCACCGCTTCGAGCGGGCGCTGTGGATGCCGGGGCAGACCTGGCAGCACGCCATGGCGTCGCTGGAAGGCTCGTCCTACCTGAAGCTCAATCGGGTGCTGCGCTGGTTCACCGGCAATATCGGCCTGCATCATGTGCATCACCTCAATCCGCGCGTGCCGAACTATCGCCTGCAGGACGTGCTGGACGCGGTGCCGCGGCTCGGCGAGGTGAAGCCGCTCAGCCTTCGCCAGGCGCTCGGTGCGTGGCGCTACGCGCTGTGGGACGAGGCCGCCGGCCGCCTGGTCACCTTCCGGCAAAGCAAACGGCGCGCGCGCGACTGACCGCGCGCCCGGATTCGTGCGGCCTTCCTCGGCCGCAATTGTATGGACAGGCGGGGGCCGGGGGCGCATGGTGATCGCTCCCAAACACGGCCCGCCCCATGACATCAGGCTTTGCCGCCCGCAAAGCCTGCGTCCGGCGACGCCCGGTGGTTGCGGGCCGATCGCGGCAGCCAATGCGGCAGTTCGGCGAGCGCCGAAGAAGGTGAGCGGTAGTGGTCGAAGCAATCGACGTGTCGCCCTACGTGGCGCGCGAAATGGCCCGCCTCTATCCCGAGCGCTGGAACTTTGATGCCGGGCGATGCGAGTTGAGCCTCCGGATGCGGCCTGAGGGCCTGGCGGCGCCACGGGATCGGGCAAGGGAGATGTCCATGCCGCGCTTGACCTACAAGCACGTGACCTTTCGCCGGCCGTTCGTCCTCGCCGGACTGGACGGCAGCCAGCCGCCGGGGACCTACACGATCGAAACCGTGGAGGCGCTGATCGATACGGTGTCCGCGCTGGTCTACCGGCGCACCGCCACGCTGATCCACGTGACCTCGGCGCCCGGCATGAAACAGGGGTTCCCGATCAGCCCGGAGGATCTCGAACTGGCGCTCGCCCGGGACGCGATATGAAGCGCCGGCATGGCCCGGCGTGCCGCAGCATCCACGTCACGGCCGATGCGGCCGGGAGAGGCGGCGCGCATGGATAAGACATCGCTTCTCCTGCTCGGGCTGTTCGGCGTCGCGGCGACGTTCCTGGTGCTGGCGGGCATCATCGGCGTGCAGCAATGGCGGGCGCGCCGGGAAGCGGCGCGCCGCAGGTCGCTGGCCAGCACGTTCTAGACCCGCGCGGCGGGCGATCGTGCCTGCGGCCGGCCGGCCGCGCGCCATGGCCCGGGATTGATTTCGCCGCCGGGCTCGGGCCAGATCGGCCGATGAAACTTCTGCTCTCCGCCCATGCGCTCGATCTCTGGGGCCCGCGCATCGAGGCCGCCGTGCCGGAGGGCGCGATCGGGTTCGTCACCGCGGAGGACGCGCTCGCGGCCGGCGCGCCTTGCGATGCCGACATCGCCTTCATGACCCGCGAGGTGACCGGCGCCTCGACCAAGAACAGCCCGACGCCCGAGCTGCAAGGCTTCCAGCAGGTGCTGCGCAACGCGCCGCGCCTGAAATGGCTGCAGATCCATCCCGCCGGCGCCGACCGGCCGATCTATGCCGAGCTGCGCGGCCGCGGCGTCAAGGTGACCACCGCCTCCGGCGCCACCGCCACCACGGTGGCGCACAGCACGCTCGGCGCGATGATCGCGCTGAACCGGCGCTTCCCCCTGCTCGCGGATGCCCAGCGCCGGCATGCCTGGGAGCCGAGGCTGGGCGAGCGCTCGCCGCGCGACCTGAAGGACCAGCACGCGGTGATCGTCGGCCTGGGGCCGATCGGCCGCGCCCTCGCCGGCCTGCTCAAGATGCTCGGCCTGCGGGTCACCGGCGTGCGCCGCACCGAGGCGCCGGTCGAGCCCTGCGACCGCACCATCGCCTACGAGGGTCTGGCCGGCGTGCTGCCGACGGCCGACTGGCTGATCCTCTGCTGCCCCGCCTCGGCGCAGACGCGGGGCATCGCCAACGCCGCCGCCTTCGCCGCCATGCCACGCGGATCCTATGTCGTCAACGTGGCGCGCGGTGAGGTGGCGGTGGAGGCCGACATCGTCGCCGCGCTGCAATCGGGCCAGCTCGCCGGCGCCTATCTCGACGTGTTCGAGCGCGAACCGCTCGACCCCGCCTCGCCGCTCTGGGACTTGCCCAACGTCATCCTCTCGCCGCACACCGCGAGCCATTCCCAAGGCCAGAACGAGGCGATCTTCGAGATCTTCCTGGAGAACCTCGCCCGCTTCCGCAGCGGCGATCCGCTGCGCAACGACGTGGACGCGCTGGCATAGACGCATTGCTTTCGGCTTTGCCGGCGCCGGTTCCGCTGTCATATTTCCGTCATAAAAGGAGACGGCCCGGACGATCGCCGGGCGGACGGGAGGGCGAAATGCAAAAACCAATGCGGGTGGCCGCGGCGCTGGCGCTGGGCGTGGCGGGTTCGGTCGGCTTCGTCGGTCAGGCCCAGGCGCAGGATTGCCCGCGCGGCGCCCTGGACGCCCGCTTCTGCGACCGCGACGGCGACATGGTCGCCGACACGCCCGACGCCAAGCAGCAGGTCGACCCCAATGTGCTGATCTTCGCCTACACACCGGTCGAGGACCCGGAGGTCTACCGCAAGGTCTATGACAGCTTCCTCGACCACATCTCGAAGGCGACGGGGAAGAAGGTGCAGTTCTTCGCCGTGCAGTCCAATGCGGCGCAGATCGAGGCGATGCGCGCCGGCCGGCTGCACATCGCCGGCTACAACACCGGCGCCACGCCGCTCGCGGTCAATTGCGCCGGCTTCTACCCCTTTGCGATGATGGCGTCGAAATCCGGGGAGTACGGCTACACGATGGACATCATCGTGCCGGCCGACAGCCCGGCCAAGACACCGGCCGACCTCAAGGGCAAGAAGGTCGCCTTCACCGCGCCGACCTCCAATTCCGGCTACAAGGCGCCGTCGGTGCTGCTGAAGACAGAATTCAAGCTCGAGGCCGAGAAGGACTACACGCCCACCTTCTCCGGCAAGCACGACAACTCGATCCTCGGCGTCGCCAACAAGGATTACGACGCCGCGGCGATCGCCTATTCGGTGCTGTCGCGCATGGTCGGCCGCGGCGCGGTGGATGGCAACAAGATCCGCTCGATCTACAAGTCGGACGTCTTCCCCACCACCGCCTACGGCATCGCCCACAACCTGAAGCCGGAGCTCGCGAAGAAAATCAAGGACGCGTTCTTCTCCTTCAAGTGGGAGGGCACCGAGCTCCTCAAGGAGTATCAGAAGTCGCAACCGCCGCAGGAGAGCTACATCCCGATCACCTACAAGCAGCACTGGGACGTGATCCGCAAGATCGACACCGGCGCGGGCGTGAAATACGCGTGCAAGTAAGCTGACGATGGCCGGTGCCGAATCGCCGATGCTGGCGCTGGAGGGACTTGAGAAACGCTATCGCACCGGCGATCTGGCGCTGAAGGGCGTGAGCCTGGAAGTGCCGGCCGGTCAGGTGATGGCACTGATCGGCCCGTCCGGCGCCGGCAAGTCGACCTTGATCCGCTGCGTCAACCGCCTGATCGAGCCGACGGGCGGGCGCGTCCTGCTCAAGGGCCAGGACATGACGGCGCTGTCGGCGCGGGGCTTGCGCCGCGCGCGACGGCGCATCGGCATGATCTTCCAGGAATACGCGCTGATCGAGCGGCTGACCGTGATGGAGAACGTGCTGAGCGGCAGGCTCGGCTATGTCGGCTTCTGGTCCTCGTGGTTCCGCCGCTTTCCGCAAGCCGATATCGATGCCGCCTTCGGCCTGCTCGACCGCGTCGGCCTGACCCCGTTCGTCGACAAGCGCGCCGACGCGCTCTCCGGCGGGCAGCGCCAGCGCGTCGGCATCTGCCGCGCCCTGATCCAGAACCCCGACCTGCTGCTGATCGACGAGCCGACCGCGAGCCTCGACCCCAAGACCTCGCGCCAGATCATGCGGCTGATCGTCGAGCTCTGCACCGAGCGCGGATTGGCCGCCATCATCAACATCCATGACGTCGCCCTGGCGCAGCAATTCGCCCAGCGCATCGTCGGCCTCAGGCTCGGCGAGGTGGTGTTCGACGGCCCGCCCAGCCGGCTCGACGCCGGCGTGCTGACCGAGATCTACGGCGAGGAAGACTGGTCGCAGACCGTGCGCCACGCCAGCGAGGAAGGCGGCGAGGACGACGACGAAGCCCTCGACCCGGCCAGGCTCGCGGCCAATGCCTGAAGCGGTCGCCGCGCGCCGCTGGCGCCCGCCGCCCTTGATCGCCAACCCGTGGCTGCGCCACGGGCTGATGATCGGCGCCGCGATCTATCTCTACCTCGCCATCAACTCGGTGCCGGTCAACTGGCCGCGCATCGTCATGGGGCTGGAGCGCGGCGCGGCGTTCGTCGCCGGCTTTCTCTCGCCCGATTTCGTCTCGCGCTATGACGAGATCTTCGAGGGCCTGCTCGAAAGCGTGATCATGACGGTGATCGCCACCGTGATCGGCATCGCCCTCTCGGTGCCGGTGGCGCTCGGCGCCGCGCGCAACCTGGCGCCGCGCCCTGTCTACTACTTCTGCCGCTTCATCATCGCCTCCGCCCGCACCTTCCAGGAGGTGATCATCGCCATCCTGTTCGTGAAGATGTTCGGCTTCGGCGTGCTGGCCGGCGTCGCCACCATCTCCTTCGCCACCATCGGCTTCATGGCGAAATTGCTGGCGGAGGACATCGAGGCGATCGAGCCGTCCCAGGCCGAGGCGGTGCGGGCGACCGGCGCCTCCTGGCTGCAATGGCTGAACTTCGGCATCCAGCCGCAGGTGCTGCCGCGCTTCATCGGCCTCTCGCTCTATCGCGTCGACATCAATTTCCGCGAGAGCGCCGTGGTCGGCATCGTCGGCGCCGGGGGCATCGGCGCCACGCTCAAGACCGCGTTCGACCGCTACGAATACGGCGTGGCGGCGGCGATCCTGATCCTGATCATCGCCATCGTCATGGCCTGCGAATATTCCTCCTCCTGGATCCGCCGGCGGGTGCAGTGATGCCGGTCACCCGGAACGCCGAGCGGCTGGTCTGGCAGCGGCGCACGTCGGCCCGCCAGTGGGCGATCTGGGCCGCCTGGTTCGCCGGCGCCCTCCTCGTCGTGCAGTGCTGGCGGCTGATGTCGGAGAACACGATCTGGGAATTCGTGTGGGACGCGCCGGCGCAGGCCGGCGACCTGTTCGTGCGCATGGTGCCGCCGGCCTGGCCCTATATCGACAAGTTGTGGGGCCCGCTCTGGGACACCATCAACATCGCGACGCTCGGCACCTTGCTCGGCATCGTGCTGGCGGTGCCGGTGGCGTACTGCGCGGCGCACAACACCTCGCCCTCGCCGCGCCTGCTCCGGCCGCTCGCGCTGCTCGTCATCGTGTCGTCGCGCTCGATCAACTCGCTGATCTGGGCGCTGCTGCTGGTCTCGATGTTCGGGCCGGGCCTGCTCGCCGGCATCGTCGCCATCGCGCTCCGCTCGATCGGCTTCATCGCCAAGCTGACCTACGAGGCGCTGGAAGAGATCGACCCCGCCCAGGTCGAGGCGATCGCCGCCACCGGCGCCGGCAAGGCGCAGGTCGTCGCCTACGGCATGGTGCCGCAGATCATGCCGGCCTTCGCCGGCATGAGCGTGTTCCGCTGGGACATCAACATCCGCGAATCGACGGTGCTCGGCCTGGTCGGCGCCGGCGGCATCGGCCTCCAGCTCGACGCCTCGATCGCGACGCTGGCGTGGCCGCAGGCCTCGGTGATCTTTCTGCTGATCCTCGCGACGGTGATCGCGAGCGAGTGGGTCTCGGCGCGGGTGCGGCACGCGATCATCTGACGCTGATAGAGGCACGCTCGCGGCGCTCCTTGTCGTCCAGAATTAGGTAGAAGGTTATTTGACAATTACACGTACCAGGTTACTCTCTCCCAAGCATCGGCTATGTTGCCACGCCACATCTTGCGGCGAAGGCCGTTTCATACTACGGGATATAGTGCATGACCGGATCTGCCATCCCACGGGACACTGATACGTTGGGCCAGCTCGGCATGGGCCTTCCGCCCCCATTTTACGTCTCTTCTCATGGTCAACTCTTTGAAGGAGACTGCCTTGAGCATCTGCCGAGGCTGCGCAGCCAACTGGCTCACGCTGTCTTTGCAGACCCGCCGTTCAACCTTGGCAAGATCTATGGTCGGAACTCCAATGACGCCAAGTCCGAGCATGAGTATGTGGACTGGTGCAAGAGGTGGCTGAACGAGTGCGTTCGCGTCCTGGCGCCGGGTGGTGCGCTTTTTGTCTACAACTTGCCCAAATGGAATATCTTGCTCGGCGCACACTTGATGAGCCTGCCGAGCATGGAATTTCGGCATTCGATCGCTATCGAGATGAAGAGCTGCCTGCCCATTCCCGGCCGTCTCTACCCCGCGCACTACAGCCTGCTGTACTTTACAAAAGGCAAGCCGAGGGTCTTTCACAAAATCCGTACTCCGATCGAAACGTGCCGTCATTGCGGAGGGGAGATTCGCGATTACGGCGGCCATCGTGGTGCGATGAACCCGCTCGGCGTAAATTTGAAGGACGTATGGACAGATATTCCGCCCGTTCGTCATTGGAAGTTCAAGAGTCGCAATCGTCGCGCAAATGCGCTGTCAACCAAGATCCTTGAACGTGCGATTGAGATGACAACGAAGCCGGGCGATATAGTGCTCGATCCATTTGGCGGTAGTGGGACCACTTACGCCGTCTGTGAACGCCGCGGCCGTCGATGGATCGGTATCGAACTCGATTTCTGCGAAGATATTGCTGACCGATTGAGGAATGGCGGGGTCGAGCACCACCGCAATGATGATCACGTTGAAGCACCGCACATGGCGGTTCCCTTTTGGCCTCAAGCTGCAGAATAGGCGATCTCAGCGTTTCAGCTTGAGTCTCCCCTTGCCGGTGTTAGTTACCTTCTTCGGTAGCGCGACACCCGGTCCATCATGGGCAATAGACAGCACGAGCAAAGGGCTGAATTGCCCTTTTGCCCGGGCGACATGGTCAAGCGCATAGCTGTAGCGCGGGCATCGATCAGTCAGGAACCTTGCAGTCGCGTCGCAAGGCACCACGATCACGCCAACATCAATCTCGGCGTCCTCGATGGCCTTCATGAGGTGGGTAAGATCGTTGGTCAGAAGGTCACTGCGCGCAGATATCTGCAACTCCACACCCATGCAGATTTCCGCGTCATTGTGCTTGATGCACTTCGTCCAATCGATGCCCCCCGATTTTACGATCTTCCAACCTGGCGCCGCTGCGAACCGCGCATCCAGCATCTCGCGCAGAACCGCTGCTCCGTTTGCGTAAATGCTCTCTTCGATCTTCAGATCGAACCCAGAAATTAGGGTCTTCACCTCATCGAGCAGGCTGGTCAGCCCAAGTCTCTGAATCTTTCGCTCGAAACCGTCATACGGATGAAAGTCGATGATTCGCGGCATTCCTTCCCCTTGGAACTGCGCAACTTGCGGCAAGCTTGCGGCATTGATTGGCGACCGATCATTGCCGAGTCGCTTGCCGATTGGAAGCACACGGCACAGGAGCAAAACGTCTAGAGGGCCGATCAACTTGGCCGGCTTGGACAGATCTGCTGCACCGCGGCTACTCGATCTCGTGCTGACAAGCGCCAATAGCCGCCCGCGGTCTCAAGGATAAAGCCGCTGGTCACTCTGCCGGCGGATTGAACCTCGTATCGAGCGCGATCCTCTCTTGAGCCAGAAGCCGGTAGGTCTCTTTGGCGCTCGCGGCGACAAAAATGAGATTCCAGCTGCGGCTGGAAACGGCGCTCGGGATGACGACAAATTTGTGCTGGGTGAGGAGGGCATCGCCGAAGGCCCGTTGCCCGGCACTCGGGATGCCGGGATGGAGCCAGTTCGGGTTGGGCACATCGTCCGGCCGCACGATATGGACCTCGTGCGGCGCATCGATCGCGAGCGACGTCACGACATGCGGCTGGGTATCGAGAACGGTGAAGCCCTTGTGCACGGCCACTTCGAGAATGGCGGTCGCCGGATCGAGCGCGCAGTAGACGGCACGAATGCCCCTGCTGTTCCAGCGCCCGCCCTGGCGAAAGGCGCCCTCGCCGCTGTCCCATGCCAGCGCGAACTCGGCGCGGTCCAGGCGCCAGGCGACAAGCTCGTTGCCGCCCAGCGCCGCCGGCAGCGGCGTCACGTATAGACGCCGTACTTCACGCGTTCGAGGAAGCTCATGACCTCGTCATGGCCCGCCGGCGTCGCGATCAGGTCGATAGGGCGTTCCTGGTCGAGCCCCATCGCGGGCTTCTCGAGCCAAGCCTCGGCCGCCTCTCTCGAGCCGAGGACGTCGATCGCGGCGGCGATCACCTCGGCGAGGCGCCAGGTCCGCCCGCTCTGCTCCAGCGTGAGATGGCCTGATTTCTTGCGCGAGAGCGTCCGCCGGCTCATGCCGAGCGCGCGCTCGAGCTCAGGGGTGAGATCGATGGCGAGGAGGCTGTCGACCAGGTGATGCGCGGCCTCGCTCGGCAGGCCCCGCATCAGCAACCGGTGGACGTCGATCGGTTCATCGAGCCGGCATTTGAGGACCGGCTCGCCGCCAAGAATATCGGCCACCTGCCGGAACCAGGCCCGCCTGTCGACGGATGGCGCCTGCTCGGCGAGCCGGCCGAATTCCGTGCCCTCAGGCATTGCGTAAGCAGACATCGGCTTGCGTCTGTGACAGCTGTCAGAAAAATTAGGACAGTTGTCTGAAAACAGCAAGCCGGTCAGCACCTCGAACGTTTATTTCTCTTTCCATAGGAAATATGGTATTCTTACCATTATCATTGAGCGTGTGAGGAAAGTGGCCAGTGAGACCTCCGGCGCCCTTGCCAGCAAACGCATCGCTGTGCGCGTAAAGCAATCTCGGGCCACATGCTGCCGCGAGCAGCAACACGAGATGCGGCGGAACAGGCGCGCCGCGGAACGAACGCGCCGCACCATGTGGTCGCCACCCCAACCTTTCCTGCCACGCCGATTTTGCGGCGCGAGGGGGCGAAAGGGAACAGATGCGCCGCGCCTCGGCGGGGAGAAAGTCGAGAGCGGAACGGACACGCCGCGGAACAAACGCGCCGCCCGATGCCTATGGGCTGGACGGGACCGGCGGAACAGACGCGCCGGGGAACAAATGCGCCGCTCAGGGTCGCCGGGCGGGCTGGACCGGGCAGAGGGAACGGACGCGCCGCGGTACAGATGCGCCGGTTTCGCCCCCGCTCGCCGAGGGACGGTTCAAAAGGAACAAATGCGCCGTCCGCAGCCCGGGAGGCGGGTCGGGCAGGCGGAACAGGTGCGCCGCGGAACGGATGCGCCGTTCGTCCGCCTCCGGCGGCCGCCCCCCCTGCGCTCCCCCATCGCTGCGCCACGGGGGAGGGAGAGAAGAGGCGGAACAGATGCGCCGCCCCCGCCCCGCCCCCGCGTTGGCATCCCGCCCCGAAGCGGTCTACTTTCCTCGCCAACCTCGTTTCCCCCAATCGGAGGTTCCCCCAAGGTGACGGCGACGATCGCTCTGGTCGACGACGACCGCAACATCCTCACCTCGGTTTCCATGGCGCTGGAGGCCGAAGGCTACAAGACGCGCACCTTCACCGACGGCGCCGAGGCGCTGCGCGCCCTGCAGCAGAAGCCGGCCGACCTGATCCTGCTCGACATCAAGATGCCGCGCATGGACGGGATGGAGATGCTGGGAAGGCTGCGCCGCGACAGCCAGGTGCCGGTCATCCTCCTCACCTCCAAGGACGAGGAGATCGACGAGGTGCTCGGCCTCAAGATGGGCGCCGACGACTACATGCGGAAGCCGTTCTCGCAGCGGCTCCTGATCGAGCGCATCAAGGCGCTGCTCCGCCGCACCGAACTCGCCAAGGGCGGCGAAGGCGTCGAGGAGAAGACCCTGGTGCGCGGCGACCTCGTGCTCGATGCCAACCGGCATTACTGCACCTGGAAGGGCGCGCCGGTCTCGCTCACCGTCACCGAGTTCCTGATCCTGCAATCGCTGGCCCAGCGCCCCGGCCATGTGAAGAGCCGCGACCAGCTGATGGACGCGGCCTATGACGACGACGTCTATGTCGACGACCGCACCATCGACAGTCACGTCAAGCGCATCCGCAAGAAGTTCAAGCAGGCCGACGACGATTTCGATTCGATCGAGACGCTGTACGGCGTCGGCTATCGCTACAAGGAACCGACCTGACCGCAGAGGTCACGACGACGCGGGGAAGGGAGCGCCGGCCGCCGCGCAGCATGGCCGGGCTCGCGGCGCGCGCCCGCCGGCGCGGCCTGTGGATCTCGCCGCTCACGCTTCGCATCCTGGCGATCAATGCCATCGCGCCGGCGCTGCTCGTCTTCGGCCTGCTCTATCTGGACCAGTACCGCGCCGGCCTGGTCGAGCAGAAGGCGCATGCGCTGGCGGTGGAGGCCAACCTGATCGCCGGCGCCATCGGCGAGAGCGCCTTCGCCGGCCCGCCGGAGATCCCCGGCCTCGAGATCGAGATGGCGCGCCAGATCACCCGCCGCCTGGTCGCCGCGACCGGCAGCCGCGCCCGACTCTACGATCTCGACGGCTCGCAGATCGCCGACAGCCGCAGCTTCGTGGTGGCGGGCTCCGAGGTGGAGCGGCTCGACCTGCTGCGCCCGCCGGCCGAGGAGGCGCTGTTCGAGCGCATCGCCGATGCGTTCTATCTCGGCCTGGCGGCGCTGTTCACCGGCCCCGATCCGGTCGAGCCCTATGACGAGGCGGCCTCGACCCCGAAGGACTTCCCGGAGATCGTCGAGGCCATGCAGGGCGAGACCGCGGTGCGCATCCGCCGGCTCGGCGACGGCACCCGCGTGGTCACCGTGGCGACGCCGATCCAGGCGCTGCGCAAGATTCGCGGCGCGCTGCATCTGACCACCGTCGCCGACGACGTGGAGCGACGGGTGCGGGCCGAGCGGGTGACGATCCTCCAGCTGCTGCTCGGCGTGCTCGGCCTGACCGTGCTGCTCTCGCTCTTCCTCGCCGGCACCATCGGCCGGCCGGTGCGCCGCCTCGCCGTCGCCGCGGTGCGCGCCCGCGCCGCCCAGGGCCGCAGGGTGGAGATCCCGGATTTCGCCCATCGGCGCGACGAGATCGGCGACCTCTCGACCGCCTTGCGCGGCATGACCGACGCGCTCTATGCCCGCATCGAGGCGATCGAGAGCTTCGCCGCCGACGTGGCGCACGAGCTGAAGAACCCGCTCACCTCATTGCGCTCGGCGCTCGAGACCATCGCCCGGTCGGAGGACGAGGAGCAGCGCAAGCGCCTGATCCGTATCTGCGTGCGCGATATCGGCCGGCTCAACCGGCTGATCTCCGACATCTCGGACGCCTCCCGCCTCGATGCCGAGATGGCGCGCTCCGAGGCGGAGCCGATCGACCTCGCCGCCATGCTGGGCGCGCTGGCCGAGATCCATGCCGAGACCGCCGGCGACGGCGCGCCGACCATCGAGCTCGATATCGGCCCCGGCGACATGAACGTGATGGGCCTGGAAGGCCGGCTCGGCCAGGTCGCGCGCAACCTGCTCGACAACGCGATCTCGTTCTCGCCGGCCGGCGCGCCGATCACCCTCCGGCTCCGCCGCGACGGCCCGCGGGTTGTGCTGGAAGTCGAGGATCGCGGCCCCGGCATCGCGCCGGAAAACCTGGAGAAGATCTTCGACCGGTTCTATTCCGACCGCCCGGCCGGCGAGCGCTTCGGCACCCATTCAGGGCTCGGGCTGGCGATCGCGCGCCAGATCGTCGAGGCGCATGACGGGCAGATGATCGCCGGCAACGCCGTCGACGCCGCGGGCCAGCGCATCGGCGCCAAGTTCACCGTGGTGCTCCCGGCCCGCTGAGCAGGGCCGCTTCCAGGTCGCCGAGCCGGTCCTGGCCGAAGAACATCGTCTCGCCGACGAACATGGTGGGCGAGCCGAAGGCGCCGCGCGACACCGCCTCCGCGGTGTTCGCCTTCAGCTGCTCCTTCACCAGCGGCGTCGCGGCGCGGGCCAGGATCGCCTCGGCGTCGAGGCCGGCCCCGGCCACCGCGGCGCGCACCACCGCCGCGTCGCCCATATTGCGGCCCTCGGCCCAGATGGCGCGGAACACGGCGCTCACATAGGCCTCGAAGCAGCCGAGTTCCTCCGCCGCGACGGCGCCGCGCATCAGGGCGAGAGTGTTGATCGGGAAATGCGGGTTGCGCTGGAACGCCGTGCCGATCCGCTGCGCGGTCCGCTCCAGGTCGAGGCTCTGCCATTGCCGCTTCGGCGGCACGATGACCGGCGGCGGATTACCGGTCAGCTTGAACACGCCGCCGAGCAGGAACGGCCGCCAGACCAGATTCGCCCCGGCGCGCCGCGCCACTTCCGGCAGCTGCAGCGCGCAGAAATAGGTCCAGGGGCTGCCGACGTCGAAGAAGAACTCGATCACCGGCGGCGCGGGGCGCGGCGGCGGCGGGCGCAGCGCCCGCGCCTTGCCGATCACCCGCACCGTCTCGCTCCAGCTGACGATCTCGCGCACCTCGTCCAAGGTCTTCCAGGCGGCGTTCATGGCGTCGTCGCCCGCCACCGGCTCGCCGGACATCCACTGCGCGGTCAGGTCGATCAGCGTGTAGTGGCTGCGGATGCGGCCGTCGTCGTCGCGCTGCACCGCGTCGATCACCTCGACCAGCACGGGCGGGCCGATCTCGATGCCGGTCTCCTCGCGCACCTCGCGCGCCGCCGCCTCGGCCACGCTCTCGCCGAGCTCCTGCAACCCGCCGGGCAGGCTCCACTGGCCGCGCCTGGGCTCCTTGCCGCGCTGGATCATCAGCACGCGCTCGCCCTGCCAGACGACCACGCCGACCCCCACCATCGGCAGCGACGGATATTCGCGGTTCATGCGGTCCTCTCCCTCGGCCGCTATGCTAGCGCCAACCTGGAGGAAACCCCATGAGCGAGCTGGTCACCCGCCGCGACGACGGCAATGTCGCCATCCTGACTCTCAATCGGCCCGATCAGCTGAACGCGCTGAGCCCGCGCCTGTTCGGCGAGCTGCGCTCCCATGTCGATGCGCTCGCGCAGCAGGGCGAGACGTTCGGCGCCGTGTTGCTGACCGGCGCCGGCCGCTCGTTCTCGGCCGGCAACGACCTCAAGGCGATCGCCGCCGGCGAGACGGCACCGCCGCATTTCCAGGCCGAGACGATCGAGCGGCTGGAGGCGCTGCCGCAGGTCGTGATCGGCGCGGTGCGCGGCCATTGCTATACCGGCGCGCTGGAGCTGGTGCTCGGCTGCGACCTGATCGTCGCCTCGGAGACGGCGCGGTTCTGCGACACCCACGGCAAGTTCGCCATGGTGCCGCAATGGGGCATGTCGGTGCGCCTGCCGGCCCGGATCGGCCTGCCGAAGGCGCGCGAGATGATGTTCACCGGCCGCGTGGTCGACGGCTGCGAGGCGGAGCGGATCGGGCTCGCCAATCGCTGCGTCGCCGATGCCGAGCTCGACCAGGCCGCGCTCGACCTGGCGAAGCAAGTCGCCGCCAACTCCCCCTGGACGCTCCGCCACGAGAAGGCGCTGCTGGCCCGGGCCGGCGACCTGCCGCGCGCCCAGGCGATCCGCGAGGAACGCGAGAAGGGCGTCGGCCGCGGCCCCGATTCGGCCGCCCGGGTCGCCGCCTTCGCCAAGCGCTGACCGTCCTCTTCTAAACCTCTGATCGAATTACTACATCAGCAGGGCTCGATGGCCGGCGAGGAACCGCTGGCCGTCAACTAGGCCATGTGGACTCATTGACTTCTGCTGCACCGCAGCGCAACCTTCGCGCCCCATGCTTCTGGTGCACGGCACCTGTGTGGACCTCGACGGAAGGGGGATCTTGTTGAGGGGACCGTCGGGCTCCGGCAAATCGGATCTGGCGCTGCGTCTGATCGATGGCGGCGCCAAGCTCGTTGCCGACGATCAGGTCGAGCTGCGCCGCGACGGCGGGCGGGTGCTGGCCCGTGCGCCGATCACATTGTCGGGCCGGATCGAAATCCGCGGCCTCGGCATTGTTTCCCTGCCCTATGTAACGGACACGGCGCTGTACGGGATCGTCGACCTGGTGGCGCCTGAGGCCGTGGAACGCATGCCGGAGCCGCGGAAGGTCGCCTTGCTGGATGCCGAATTTCCGGTCGTGTCGCTGGCGCCGTTCGAAGCCTCGGCGGCGGCCAAGCTGCGCCGCTTCGCCGGGCTGATCGGGGCGCCGTGAGCCTCTCCGCCTGGCGCACCATGATCGTCACCGGGCTCTCGGGCGCCGGCAAGTCCTCCACTTTGCGCGTGCTGGAGGATCTCGGCTACGAGGCGATCGACAACCTGCCCTTCGCGCTGCTCGGCTCGGTCGCCGACATGGCGGCCGAGCACCTCGGTTCCTCGGTCGGGCTCGCCATCGGCATCGATGCGCGCACCCGCGGCTTCGACCCGCAGGCGATGGTCGCCGCCGCCGCCGGGCTGCGCGCGCGCAACGAGCTGCATTTCGAGCTGCTGTATCTGGATTGCGATTCCGAGGTGCTGGCCCGGCGCTTCACCGAGACGCGGCGGCGCCATCCCCTCGCGCTCGACCGTCCTGTGGCCGACGGCATCGCCCGCGAACGGCATCTGATGGCGCCGCTCCGCGACGCGGCCGATCTGGTGATCGACACGACCGACCTGCCGGTACCCGATCTGCGCCGCCACATCACCCAGCGCTACGCGCCGGACGAGAGCCCGCGACTGCATGTCGACGTGATGTCGTTCTCCTACAAGCGAGGCCTGCCGCGCGAAGCCGATCTCGTCTTCGACGTGCGCTTCCTGCAGAATCCGTATTATGTGTCGAGTCTGAAGCGGATGACCGGGGAGCGGCCGGAAGTGCAGGCCTATGTCAGCGACGATCCCGCCTTCGCCGATTTCTTTGCCAAGCTGACCGACCTGCTCGGCGCCCTGCTGCCGCGCTACGGTCACGAGGGCAAGAGCTATCTCACCATCGCCATCGGCTGCACCGGCGGCATGCATCGCTCCGTCTTCGTCGCCAGCCGTCTGGCGCAACGGCTGCTCGAGGGCGGCTACAAGGTGGCGCTGCGCCATCGCGACATGCAGGCTGGCGTCTGATGCAGGGACAGGGAATCAGATGATCGGTGTCGTGGTCGTCACCCATGGCAGGCTGGCGGAGGAGTTCATCGCCGCCACCGAGCATGTGGTCGGCAAGCAGAAGGGCATGCGGGCGGTCTGCATCGGCCCGGACGACGACATGGAGCAGCGCCGGCAGGAGATCCTGCAGGCGATCGGCGAGGTGGATACCGGCGCCGGCACCATCGTGCTGACCGACATGTTCGGCGGCACGCCCTCCAACCTCGCCATCTCCACCATGGAGCGGGCCAATGTCGAGGTGATCGCCGGCGTCAACCTGCCGATGCTGATCAAGCTCGCCAGCGTGCGCCAGAACGGCTCGATCGCGACCGCCGTCGCCGCGGCGCAGGATGCCGGCCGCAAATACATCAACGTCGCCTCGAAGATCCTGGCCGGCGCCGGCAAATGAGCCAACCGAGCGCGCCGCTTCGGCGCGTCGTCACCATCTGCAATCCCCGCGGCCTGCATGCCCGCGCGGCGGCCAAGTTCGTCAAATGCGCCGCCCTCTATCCGGCCGACGTGGTGGTCGCCAAGGACGGCACCGAAGTGACCGGCCAATCGATCATGGGCCTGATGATGCTGGCGGCCGCCTGCGGCAGCGAGATCGAGATCACGGCCTCCGGCGAGCAGGCGGCCGAGGCGCTGGCCGCGCTCTGCGCCTTGGTCGAGGCCGGCTTCGAGGAGCTCTAGGGGCGCCGCAGGCGGGCGAAGGCGCGGCGGCGGAAGCGGTCGGCACGTTCCGCACCCAGCAGCATTTCCATGATGTGCACCAGCGACATCGCCGGTGCGCTCCAGATCACCGGATCGCCGCCGCGGTCGATCGCCTCCAGCAGCCTGTCGCCGTAGCGCTCGGCCGCCTTCTCGAAATCGGCCAGGATGCCGCGGATACGGCCACTGACGGCGAGCTCTTCCGCAAGCAGGCGGATCTCAGCAATGGCGGCGGCGCGCCGCTCGGCCCGGGCCACGGCGCCGGTCGCCGCCACCTCGGTGAAGCCGGTCGGCTTCAGTTGCGCCCGCTCGCGCCAGCCGGGCACGAAGCCCGCGAGCAGGATCTCCTCCGCCTGGTCCAGCACCGCGGTGTCCAGCCGCGCGGCGATGGTGGCGCGCAGCGCGGCGATGCGCCGGCCGGCCTCGCCGGTCTTGGGCAGGCCAACGGTGCCGGCAAGACCGTGCACGATGCGCACCACGACGCGCGCGGCGGCGATGATGCGCCCCTCCTCGTCCGGGGCCGCCGCGGTGTCGGTGGCGCCCAGCACCGCGGTCTCCATCGCGTCCACCACGCGGTCGAGCAGCGTGACCCCGATCGGCTCCCAGCGCGTGCGGCCGCCCTCGCGCGTATAGAGCGCCCGCACCACCCGCGCGATCTCCTCCGGAAAGCGGAGCCGCGCCGCCACCGCATGCAGCAGGGCGCCGGCCGCGCGCGGATCGCGGGCACGCGCGATCTCGCAGGCCTCGGCGATGAAGCGCACGTGCTCCGGGCCGAGTTCCGGCACCGGCGTGAAGGGCAGCGACCGGCGCAATGCCTGGATATCGGCGCCCACATGCAGGCAGGCGGCGATGACGGCGAACTCGGCCGCGCCGCTGCGCACCGCCTTGTCCATCATCTGGGCGGCGGCGTGCCAGATCGCCGCCAGCGCCGCATCCTCGGCGGCATGGCTGACATCGGCCGGCAGCGCCGCGAAGCGGTCGAGGGCGGCGCTGAGGGCGGGTGTCGGCTGGCGCTCGGCCACCGACAGGAAAGCATCGACCAGCCGCCGCTCGACACGGCCCGACGGCCCGGTCGAGCGATCGGGCTGGGCCTCATCCTCGGCAAGGAGATCGGCGAAGGGCAGCGTCAGGGCGTAGGCCGCATCGCGTCGCGGGGTACCGCGACCGCCCGCGAGCTGCGGCTTCAGCGCGGCCAGCGCCATGGCGGCGCCGACCGGCTTGCGGCGGCCATCGCGGCGTTCGGAACCGGGCGATGCGATCACAGGCGCAGCCTCAGGCCGCCACCACGCGCCCGGCCCGGCGCGCGACACGGGCGACGCGGTCGATGTCGACTTCGCCGAGCAGATCCTTGGCTGCCTGGCCGGCTAGCGCGCCGCGCGCGGTGCCGCGCTGCAGATCGACACCCGGCAGCGGCGGCGTCACCTGGGCCAGCAGCGCCACGAGCTCGCGCTGCGCAAGACGCGGCCCGCCCTCGGCAAGCCCCCATTGCTCCAGGATGGTGTCCCAGCCATCGGCGACCCAATCGGCCTCGGCGGTGCGCAGGCCGAGCGCCGCCCGCGCCTCGGCACTGGAGGTCAGGCGGCGCATATCGGACAGATCCTCGTCGACGGCGCGGATCAGTGCCCCCAACCGTTCATGCGTGGCATCGGCGATCTGCAGCAGCGCGACGACGCTGCCCGCGGTCTCGATCGGCTCCTCCAGCGCGAAGCGATGCATCGCCTCCGCGAAGGCGCCGAGCCTTGCATGCAGATGGCGCAGCCGGTCATCGGCGTCGCCGCGGCTGCCCGTGCCGATGCCGGCGACCGACACGGCGACTTCGCCCAGCCGGTCGAACAGCTCGGCGGGCGCAAGACCCAGATGCGGCGCCGCCGCAATCAGGCCGGCCTGCACGACATCCTGGCGGAAGCGCGCATGGGCGCCGCGGGAGAGCTCCGCCGCCGCCTCCGGCGCGGTCTCGGCCAGCAGGCGCGACAGCAGCGCGGCGTGCACGAAGTGGCGCAGCACCGTCTCGGATTGATGCTCGCGCCGCACCGCCTCCGCCCGCACGATGCCGAGCACGCCGCTCGCCGCCACTTCGCGGGCGATGCGGCGCGCATCGGGGGGAAACAGCGGCCCGCGCGTGAAGCACAAAGCTTCCCAGAGCAGCCGGTCGTGCACGGTGAGCTGCGCCAGCTCCGGCAGATAGGTCCAGGGAATCATGTAGTCGCCGCGGCTGCCGACCAGGCCCGGCACGACGAACTCGCGCACGCTTTCGGGCCCGAGCCGAGCCCGGGCGAACCGGATCACGGGCGTGGTGAACGGCAGCGACGCGCCGCGGAGGCGCACGTAGTTGTCGTTGAGCTGCGCGAGCGGCGTCGGCGACACGGAAACCCCTTGGCCGCATCACACCGGCGGCATCGGCGACATTGTCGGGGCGCGCGGTTAAGGAACCGTCCATTCGGCACGCCGGAAACCGGCGCGGTAACCGATGGATAACCATGCGCCCCGACCTTCGCCGACCGGCCGCCGGCATTGGCGGCCTGGCCCGATCCACGGCGGCTGCGCCCGCAACACGGTCCTCTCCGCGCAGTCTCGCGCGCCAGCGGTTGCTTGACTCGAATTTTCGGCCCGGCCTATCGTCCACTTTATCGGAACTTGGTTCCAATTATTGGAACTTAGGGTAGATCTTGCGTCTAGGGATTGAAGCCGGGGAATGAGCCTCGCCAACGCCGCCGCGGTGCTGCACTGGCTGAAGCGCGACCATCTCGATGTCGCGGTCGGCGAGCTCGCGGCCGCGATGCGGTGGCCGAAGAGCACGACCTCGCGGCTGCTCAGCGAGATGCAGAAGCTCGGCTTGCTCGAGCGCGACCCGGTGACGCGGCGCTATCGCCTCGGCCTGCTGATGCTGGAGCTTGCCACTCGGTACCGCGCGGGAGAGCCGGTGGTGGAAGCGGCCGACGCCGCGCTGGCGGAGATAACCCGGCGCACCGGCCATTCGACCGGCATCTCGCTGCTCGACGGCATCGAGGTGGTGGTGCTCCGCTCGCGCGCCGGCACCCAGCCGCTTCGCGTGGTGACGCCGCCCGGCGACCGCGGCCCTGCCTGGGCCTCCTCCACCGGACGGGCCCTGCTCGCACGACTGCCCGATGCGGAGATCGCGCGCCGTTTCGTGCGCTTCCCGACCACCGCACGGCCGGCGGCCCCGGCCTCGCTGGGTGCCCTGATGCAGCGCATCGGCCGCGTGCGCATCCAGGGCTGGGAGGAAGCCGCCGACGAACAGATTCCCGGTCTCGGCGGCGTCGCCGTGGTGATCCACGACCCGCATGCCGGCGAGGCGATGGCGCTCTACGTCGCCTTTTCGGCGCTGCACGTGAACCGGCAGGAGCGCCGCGAACTCGCGCAGATGCTGCTGGAAGCGGCGGCGCAGCTGCGCGGCCGGTTCGGCATCGACGCGGAATTCGGCACTGAGCCGGTGGCATCGAGATTGCAGAGGCGGGCGCATGGCTAGCACCGCCGACACTGCCCCCCTCCTCGCCGCCCTGCCGGCGCCGCCGCGCGCCCGCGTTTCGCCGGTGGCCTGGCTGGTCGGCCCGGCGCTGCTGCTCTTCGTCGTCTTCTTCGTGCTGCCGTTCGGCGCCATGGCGCTGCTCTCGTTCCTCAGCGGCAACCCGGCCAGCAACCCGAACGTCTACTTCACCACCCGCCACTACGAGCGCCTGGTCGGCGACAGCCTCTATGTTGAGGCGCTGGTCGCGACGCTCCGCATCGGATTCGTCACCACCATCGTCTCGCTGCTGGTCGGCTACCCGCTCGCCCATTGGATGGCGCGCATGCATTCGCGCCTCGGCCACGCGGCTCTGCTGATGGCGGTGATCGCGCCGATGCTGACCGGCATCGTGGTCCGCACCTTCGCCTGGATGACCTTGCTGCAGGACCGCGGCGTGATCAACACCACCTTGATGGCCTGGGGCTGGACCGACCAGCCGGTCAAGCTGATGTACAACGAGTTCGGCACCATCGTGGCGCTGGTCCACATCTATGTGCCGTTCATGGTGCTGACGCTCACCGGCGTGATCGGCCGCATCGACGAGCGGCTGGAACAGGCGGCGCGCAGCCTCGGCGCCGGCCGCCTGCGCGCCTTTTACGAGGTGACCCTGCCGCTCAGCCTGCCCGGCATCATGGCGGGCTCGCTCCTGGTGTTTGCCCTCTCGATCAGCGCCTATGTGACGCCGTTCCTGATGGGCGGCACCGACGTGCTGACCCTGCCGATGCTGATCTACCAGCAGGTCTCCTCCAGCTTCAATCTCGGCTTCGCCGGCGCGCTCGGCGTCGTGCTGCTCGCCGTCTCGCTGATCGTGGTGATCGCCTACAACCACGTGCTCGGCCGCTTCGCCGGCGCGGAGAAGATGGCATGAGCGCCCGCCGCTTCGATGCCGGCCGGGCCGGCTATTTCGCGCTGAACGGCGCCATCGTCACGTTTCTGCTGGCGCCGATCGCGATCGTCGCGGTCTTCGCCGTCAATCCGACGCCCTATATCTCCTTCCCGCCCGTCGGGGTCACCTTGCGCTGGTTCGAGAAGTTCTTCTCGAGCGAGGATTTCATGAACGCGCTGTGGCTGTCGCTGCAGGTCGCGGTCGCGGTGCTGGTCCTCTCCATGCTGATCGGCGCCGCCTGCGCCCTCGCCCTCGCCCGCGGCAACCTGCCGGGCGCGCGCGTGCTGACCGCGTTCTTCATGTCGCCGCTGATGCTGCCGGCGATCCTGACCGGTCTGGCCCTGTTCCAGATCTATCTCCTGGCCGGGATCGGCCGGCCGGTCTGGGGCCTGATCATGGGCCACACCCTGGTCGCGGTGCCCTATGTGCTGCGCACCACGCTCGCGGTGCTGCACAATTTCGACCGCCGGATCGAAGAGGCCGCCGCCATCCTCGGCGCCTCGCCGGTCCGCATCTTCTTCGAGGTGACCTTGCCGCTGATCCGCCCCGGCGTGGTCGCCGGCGGCATCTTCGCCTTCATCGTCTCCTTCGACCAGTTCCCGATCTCGCTTTTCCTGGTGCTGCCGAAGGGCGAGACCCTGCCGGTCGTGCTGTTCAACTACATGAAGTTCGACCTCGACGGCGCCATCGCGGCGGCGTCGATGGTGTCGATCGTCATGGCGATCTCGGTCGTTCTGCTGCTGGAGAAGCTGATCGGCCTGAAAGCGTACGTGAAACTCTAAGCCTTGGAGGGGCACCCAATGACGAAGCGCACCATCTCTCGACGTACCGTGATGCAGGTCGGCGCGGCGGCCGCCGCCACCTTCGCCGCACCCGCCATCCTGCACGCCCAGACCGCGACCCTGAAGATCACCACCTGGGGCGGCAAGTGGGGCGAGATCATGAAAGGCAGCGTGCTGCCGGCCTTCGAGAAGGAGCACAAATGCTCCGTCTCGGCCGACCAGGCCTTCCCCTTCGTGCCCAAGCTGCAGGCGAGCCCGAAGAAGGACCCGATCTACGACGTGCTGCACACCAATTCGAACGAACAGTGGAAGTGCCTCGTCGAAGGCCTGGTGGAGCCGAAGCTCGACACCAAGAAGGTGCCGAACCTGGCCGACGTCTATCCCTATGCGATCAGCGAAAGCATCGTCGGCGTGTCGATCTTCACCTCGGCGATCGGGCTCGGCTACCGCACCGACAAGGGCCTGGCGAAGCCGACGTCCTGGAAAGACCTCGCCGATCCGAAGCTCGCCGGCATGCGCGGCGGCTACCTGATCCCGGTCAACAGCCTGGGCCAGGCGCATCTGATGATGCTCGGCAAGATCTACGGCAAAGGGTTCCAGGATCTCGATGCCGCCTACAAGGCGCTCGAGCAGCTCAAGCCGATCAAGCTGTTCGACTTCACCGGCCAGATGGAGAAGGCCTTCCTCTCCGCCGAGGTGTCGATGGGCGTGATCCACGACAGCGGCATCTACCGCTATGACGGCCAGAACCAGCCGATCGACTTCGCCATCCCGAAGGAAGGCGTGCCGGCGCTGGAGCAGGTGCTCTCGGTCACGCCGGGCAGCAAGGTGAAGGAGCTGGCCTACGCCTATATCAACTACATGCTGCGGCCGGACGTGCAGAAGCAGCTCGCCGAAGGCGTCTGGTACTCGCCGTCCAACAAGAAGGTCAATCTCGACGCCAAGTACGACGCGCGCCTGTTCAACACCCCGGAGAAGGTGGCGCAGCTGATCCAGATGCCGTGGAAATGGTACAACGAGCGCAAGGACGACATCGACACCCGCGTCGCCCGCATCCTGAAGAGCTAAGCGTTGCAGGGCGCCTCCGCGAGCGCGGGGGCGCCCTCATCGCGTGCCGAAGAGCTCGCATGAACACGACCTCCGCCTCGATCCGTCTCGATGCCGTCAGCAAGAGCTATGACGGCCGCGTCATGGCTGTCGACGACGTCACCCTCGACATCCAGCCGGGCGAGTTCTTCTCCCTGCTCGGCCCTTCCGGCTGCGGCAAGACCACGACCTTGCGCATGATCGCCGGCTTCGAGAGCGTCGACCGCGGCCGCGTCGTCGTCGGCGGCACCGACATCACCGACGTGCCGGTGCACAAGCGCGACATGGGCATGGTGTTCCAGTCCTATGCGTTGTTCCCGCACCGCACCGTGGCGGAGAACGTCGCCTTTGGCCTCCGCATGCGGGCGCTGCCCAAGGCCGAGATCACCGAGCGGGTCAAGGCCGCGCTCGCTTTGGTCGAGCTCACCGGCTACGAGGACCGCCGCCCCGGCCAGCTTTCCGGCGGCCAGCAGCAGCGCGTGGCGCTGGCCCGCGCCACCGTGATCCGCCCGCCGGTGCTGCTCTGCGACGAGCCGCTCGGCGCGCTCGACCGCAAGCTGCGCCAGCAGATGCAATTCGAGCTGAAGCAGCTGCAAAAGCAGCTCGGCGTGACCCTGGTCTTCGTGACGCACGACCAGGAAGAGGCGCTGGCGATGTCCGACCGCATCGCGGTGATGAATGCCGGCCGGATCGAGCAGATCGGCACGCCGGCCGAGATCTACGAGCGGCCGAAGACCCGCTTCGTCGCCGACTTCATCGGCGAGATCAACCTGTTCGACGGCGTCGGCAGCAGCGCCTCGGCGATCCGGCCCGAGAAGGTGGTGATCGGCGCGCCCGGCAATGGCGGCCTCCCGGGGCGCATCGAGACGGCGAACTTTCTCGGCGGCCACACGCTCTACCGCGTCACCGCCGATGATGGGCGCCAGATCCTGGTCAAGGAAACCAATATCGGCGACCGGCCCACCCGCGCCATCGGCGAGCCGGTGGCGCTGAGCTGGGACCCCGCCGACATGGTCCAGCTGGAGGGCTGAGCATGGCACGCAAGCTCGGAATCGCCACCATCGGCCAGGCGCCGCGCGATGACATCGCCGCGCTGTTCGCCGCCCATGTGCCGGCCGGCACCGAGGTCGTGCTGCGCGGCTGCCTCGACGGCCTCTCGGATGCCGAGATCGCCGCGCGCCCGCCGGAAAGCGGCGCCGATACGCTCTATACGCGGCTGCGCGGCAACCGCGACGTCAAGATTTCCAAGCGGCACGTGATCGAACGTTCGCCGGGCGTGATCGCCGCGCTGCGCGCCGATGGCTGCGACGCCATCGTCTATGCCTGCACCGGCGATTTCCCGCCGATGCCGGGCGATGCCGGCGTGCTGTTCCCCTCCCGCGTGCTGAACGGGCTCGCTTCGAGCCTGCTGCCGGAGGGCCGGCTCGGCATCCTGCTGCCGCTGCCGGAACAGGCCGAGAAGCTGATGGCGAAATGGCAACGCCCCGGCCTCGAGATCGTGGCCGAGGCGCTGAAGCCCAGCGCCGATGTCGCCGAGGCGGCCGAGGCCGCGCAGCGGCTCAAGGCGAAGGCGCCGGACGTCGTGGCAATGGACTGCATGAGCTACACGCCGGCCACCAAGGCTGCCGTCAAGCCCGCGCTCGGCGTGCCGACCCTGCTCGCCATCACCGCCACCGCCCGCGTGCTGCGCGAGATGCTGGAGTGAGCAACGCGACAGGCTTCCACCTCCCCGTCACTTTCATTCTCGGACACCGGTAGATGCAACTTCGCGACATCACCCTCGACGACATCGAATCGCTCGCCGTCGGCGCCTGGATCCTGGGTACCGGCGGCGGCGGCTCGTCCTATCTCGGCCTGCTCAACATGCGCGCGCTCTATGCCGAGGGCCATCGCGTGCAGCTGATGCAGCCGGAGGACCTTGCGGACGACGACTGGGTCGCGGCCGTCTCCAACATGGGCGCGCCGCTGGTCGGGCAGGAGCGGCTGACCGACAGCCGCACCATCGCGCGCGCCGTCGCGCTGATGGAGGAGCATACCGGCCACACCTTCCGCGGCATCATGGCGCTGGAGATCGGCGGCGGGAATTCGATCCAGCCGCTGATGGCCGCCGCGCATCTGAAGCGACCGGTGATCGATGCCGACATGATGGGCCGCGCCTATCCGGAAGCACAGATGACCTCGGTCGCGGTCGGCGACCTTAAGCCCTACCCGCTCACCACCGTCGATGTGCGCGGCCTGGAATCGGTGGTCGAGAAGGTGCCGACCTGGAAGTGGATGGAGCGGGTCAGCCGCAAGATCTGCGTCGAATACGGCTCCATCGCCTCGACCTGCAAGGCGCCGCGCAGCGGCGCCGAGGTGAAGCGATGGGGCATCCACGGCACCACCACCAAGGCGATCAAGATCGGCACCGCCGTGCGCAAGGCGCAGAAGGCGCATGAGGACCCGATCGCGGCCATCCTCTCGGTCGAGCCCGGCAAGGTGCTGTACCGGGGCAAGGTGGTCGACGTGGAGCGTCGCGCCACCGAGGGCTTCCTGCGCGGGCGCACGCGGTTCGACGGCAGCGACGACTGGCGCGGCGCCACGATGGAGCTCGACTTCCAGAACGAGTGGATCGTCGCCCGCCTCGACGGCCAGCCGATCGCCATGTCGCCCGACCTGATCTGCGTGCTGGACAGCGTCTCCGGCGAGGCGGTCGGCACCGAGACGATCCGCTACGGCCAGCGCGTCACGGTGATCGCGCTGCCGCCGCCGCCGGTCTTCCTGACCGAGCGCGGGTTGCATTTCGTCGGGCCCCGCGCCTTCAACTACGACATCGATTTCAAGAGCGTGTTCCAATCATGAGACGGATCGGTATCGACGTCGGCGGCACCAACACGGATGCGGTGCTGATCGAGGAAGGCAAGGTGGTGCGGGCGGTCAAGGCGCCGACCAGCGAGGACGTGACCGGCGGCATTCTGGAGGCGCTGGCCAAGCTTGGGCAGACCGGCGAGGTGGCCTCGAAGCCGGTCGACGGCGTGATGATCGGCACCACGCATTTCATCAACGCGGTGATCCAGCGCAAGCACCTGAGCAAGGTGGCGGCGCTCCGCCTCGGCATGCCGGCCGCGGCCTCGCTGCCGCCGTTCTGCGACTGGCCGCAGGATCTGGCGGAGATCGTGCGCGGCGGCGTGTGGATGGTGGAAGGCGGCCACGAATATGACGGCAGGCCCTTCATGCCCTTCGATGCCGAGGGCGTGCGCAAGGCGGCGCGCGAGATGCAGGCGAAGGGCCTCAAGGCGGTCGCCATCTCGTCCATTTTCTCGCCGCTGGACCCGAGTCACGAGCGCCAGGCGGCGGAGATCGTCGCCGCCGAGGTGCCGGGCGCCGTCATCACTTGCTCCTCCGATCTCGGCCGCATCGGCCTCTTGGAGCGCGAGAATGCCGGCCTGCTCAACGCCGCGCTGGCCGATCTCGCCCGCGACACCATCGCCGCCTTCGAACACGCAATCCGCGACAGCGGCATCCGCGCAGCCCTCTTCATCACCCAGAACGACGGCACGGTGGCGGAGGCGGCGCAGGCGGCGAAGCTGCCGGTCTACAGCTTCGCCTCCGGCGCGACCAACTCGATGCGCGGCGCTGCCTATCTGTCCGGCCTGGCGGACGCGATGGTCGCCGATGTCGGCGGCACGACGACCGATATCGGCCAGCTCCGCCACGGCTTTCCGCGCGAGGCCAATTCGGTCGTGCAGATCGGCGGCGTGCGCACGCTGTTCCGCATGCCGGATCTCTATTCCTTCGGCCTCGGCGGCGGCAGCCATGTGGCGCTCGGCGACCGCAACCGCGGCACGAAGATCGGCCCGCTTTCGGTCGGCTATCGCCTGATGAAGGACGGCATCGCCTTCGGCGGCCAGCAGCTCACCACCACCGACATCGCCGTCGCCGCCGGCAAGCTCGATCTCGGCGACCGCCGCCGCGTTGCCGATTTCGACTCCGCCACCTGCGACCGCGTCTTCGCCGAGGCGAAGCGAATGGTGGAAGAGTCGGTCGACCGCATGAAGACCGAGGCCGGCAGCGTGCCGCTGATCGCGGTCGGCGGCGGCGCCTTCCTGATCCCGGACAAGTTGGAAGGCGTCTCCGAGGTGATCCGCGTCGCGCATGGCGACTGCGCCAACGCGGTCGGCGCCGCCATCGCCCAGGTCTCGGGCGAGGTCGATCAGATCTTCCGCGACCTCACCCGCTCTGATGCCATCGCCCAGGCAACCGCGATCGCCAACGACCGCGCGGTCGCCGCCGGCGCCGACCGCACAACGCTGAAGACCATCGAGACCGAGGACATGCCGATCGCCTACCTGCCCGGCAACTCGCTCCGCGTGCGCGTGCGGGTCGTCGGCGACGTGGCGAGCGGATAGCGCCTGTCGAGCCATTCGTCTTGCCCGGGCTTGACCCGGGCATCCACGGCTTTCGGCGGCGCTACGGATGGGCGTGGGTGGCCGGGTCAAGCCCGGCCACGACGAAGCAAATAATAGATCAGAAGAACGCGATCGTCCGGATCTCGATGCTCTCGCGCGGCGGCGCGTCGGCCGGCGCGTTCGGATCGACGAAGGCGGTGTGCGCGGTGAAGCGGGCGCGGCCGGGGTCGCTGTCGAAGCACTTGATCAGCACCACCTCATCGCGCGCCATGTCGGGGAAGTAGAACCAGCGGTGCTGCGGGTTGAAGGCGACCGCATAGGTCTCGCCCAGCCGGTCGCGATAGATCAGGTCGCTGGCGACGAAATCCTCCGGCCCCATGCTGGTCGCGTCGCAGAGCGCGAGCGGGCGGTCCTGCAGCGGCCCGCGGATCGGCCGCCACACGTTGATGAAGGCGAAGCGGCCTTTCAGCAGCCGCTCGGCTTCGTCCGCCGGCAGCAGGTCGCGCACGCGTTGCGGGCCGGACGTCTCCGTGTAGTCGTTATGCGCGCGCGTCACCGCGTCGCGGAAGCCGGTGCGCCCCGGCGCGGCGGTGCGGATCGTGTGGTCGAACACGATGACCCGGCTGGCGCCGGTCTCGGCGGCGACCAGCCGCTCCATCTCCGGGTAGTAGACCGACTTTATCTCATGCGTGTCATAAAGATCGCTCATGGCCGTCGGCCGCCGCAGCAGCGCGAAGCCTTCGCGGTCGAGATCGAACTTGTCGGCGAGCGGCCGGCCGTCGCGGATGCCGACCGCGGTCTCGAGATAGCGGCCCGAGCGCATCGGCTTTCCAGGCGGCGGATCGAAGGTGTAGCTGTAGGGCTTCTCGGCGGTCGGCACGATGTAGTTGATCAGGCCCTGCACCAGTCCCGCCTCGGGCCGCACCGCGACGCTGACATTCATCTTCCCTCTCCTCGATCCGCAGCAATCGTTCGAGAGGAGACCTGTGGCGGCGGCCACGCTTCGTCAAGCCGCCGCAATCACGCCTTGAACGCTGTGAATTGGGACGCCGTGGATTTCCCGCTCAGTCGTGCATCGCGACGGCGAGATCGTCGCGCGCGCCGGCCGCTTCCAGGAACAGATCGATCACGCGCTCGCCTTGCGGGCCGAGCCGGCGCCGCAGCGCATGCGTGCCGATCAGCTCGACCCGCACCGGCCCCGACAGATCGCCGGTCAGCGCGTCCCAAAGTGCATCAAGATTGCCGCCGAAATGCGGCGGCAGCCCGAGCTCGCGCGCCAGCAGCGCATAGAGCTCCGCCAGCGAGGTCACGCCGTCGAGCCGGATCGACACCGTCTGCATCAGGGCCTCATCGCGGAACCTGGTGGAACCGCCGGTAATGGTCGACCGTCACGTAGATCAGCCGGTCGCTGGAGAAGACCAGCCGCTTCGCCCCGCGGCGGCCGCAGACATAGTCGAGATCGGCCTCCGTCCAGGTCCGGCCCGGGCGGTCCTGCAGCCGCTTCTCGCGATTGCCGAACCGGTCGCCGCCGATCGACCTGCCCATCGCGAACTCGCAGAGATCGCGGCCCGGCCGCCAGCCGAGCTGCTCGGCGCGGGACTTGGTGACGTAGCGGTCGGGCAGCCGGCCCCGGCTCTCGATCGATCGCACCGTCTCGATGAAGCCGCCGACATCCTTCAGGCCGTGGCCCTGCGCGAAGGCCTCGAGCGCCGCGTCGCTCGCCGCGAAGGCAGGCCCGGACAGCAGCACGAGCAGCAGGATTCGCAACAGGTGACGCATGCCGGATCTTGCCCCGCCCTGGATTCCCGCTCATGTAATGACCCCCGGACCAGAACGGCAAGGCAGGAGATGGCGGCAGCGGACGGCATTCTGATCGGCAGGAGCCCGGCACCGGATTCGGCACCGTCGGTCCTGCTGCCGAAATTCGGCAACCGGCACGGCCTGATCGCCGGCGCCACCGGGTCCGGCAAGACCGTCACCCTGCAGGTGATCGCCGAGCAGTTTGCCGCCCGGGGCACGCCGGTGCTGGTCGCCGATATCAAGGGCGACTTCTCCGGCATCGCGGCGCCGGGCACGCCGAAGCCGCATTTCACCGCGCGCGCCGAGCTGCTCGGCCTCGATGCGCAGGACTTCGCCGCGCC
Source organism: Desertibaculum subflavum (assembly GCA_003576705.1). Taxonomy (GTDB): domain Bacteria; phylum Pseudomonadota; class Alphaproteobacteria; order Ferrovibrionales; family Ferrovibrionaceae; genus Desertibaculum; species Desertibaculum subflavum. The sequence continues at coordinate 2,753 of QOZS01000037.1, read as the reverse complement.
GCCCGCGCTGTTCTGGGACCTGTTCGGCGACCAGGGCCACCCCGTGCGCACCACGGTGTCGGAGATCGGCCCGCTCCTGCTCGGCCGCATGCTGGACCTGAACGAGACGCAGACCGGCGTGCTCACCATCGCGTTCAAATATGCCGACGACCAGGGCTTGCTGCTGCTCGACCTCAAGGACCTGCGTGCCGTCATCCAGCATGTCGCCGAGAATGCCAAGGCGCTGACCAAGGAATACGGCAACGTCTCCGGCGCCTCGGTCGGCGCCATCCAGCGCGCCCTGCTGACCCTCGAATCGCAGGGCGCGGAGCACTTCCTCGGCGAGCCGGCGCTGGACCTCGCCGACCTGATGCGCGTCGACGCCCAGGGCCACGGCACGGTCAGCGTGCTGGCCGCCGACCGGCTCTACCGCGAGGCGCCGCGGCTTTACGCCACCTTCCTGATCTGGCTGCTGTCGGAGCTGTTCGAGGATCTGCCCGAGGTCGGCGATCTCGACCATCCCAAGCTGGTGCTGTTCCTCGACGAGGCGCATCTCCTGTTCGACGACGCGCCCAAGCTCCTGACCGACAAGATCGAGCAGGTGGTGCGCCTGATCCGCTCCAAGGGGGTCGGCATCTGGTTCGTCACGCAGAACCCGCTCGACCTGCCGGATAGCGTACTCGGCCAGCTCGGCAACCGGGTGCAGCACGTGCTGCGCGCCTTCACCCCACGCGACCAGAAGGCGGTGCGGGTGGCGGCCGAGACGTTCCGGCCCAATCCGAAGCTCGACACCGCCCGCGTCATCACCGAGCTCGGCGTCGGCGAAGCGCTGGTCTCCTTCCTCGACGGCAAGGGCACGCCGCAACCGGTCAAGCGCTGCCTGGTCCGGCCGCCGCGCTCCCGCGTCGGCCCGCTGACGCCGGAGGAGCGCCGGCAGCTCATCGCCACGAGCCCGCTCGGTGCCCGCTATGACAACGCCGTCGATCGCGACTCTGCCTACGAGCGGCTGGCCGGCCGGTCGGAAAGCGAGAGACCGCCGCCGGCCGCCAGGCCACGCGCCGGGTCCGTCCCGTCGACCCGGGCGCCCCGCCCCTCCACCCGCGCCGGCGCCGGCGAGCGGCTATTTGGTAACCTTGCGGCAAGCGTCGGACGCGAGATTGGTCGCCAGCTGATCCGAGGCCTGACGGGCACCTTGCTGAAAGGAAGCCGGCGGTGAACGACATGAGCCGGGCTGCCAAACCGAAGATTTCCACCCAGGGCCCGTCGATCAAGGGCCTGGCGCCGGAGGACGACGCCCTGGTCGAGGCCGCGCGCGCCGCGATCCGCAAGCGCTACCAGCCCGGCCGCCACCATATCGGCGCCGCCGTGAGGACTGCCGCCGGCAAGGTCTATACGGCCGTGCATCTCGACACCTATGTCGGCCGTGCCAGCGTCTGCGCGGAGGCGATCGCGCTCGGCCGCGCGCTGCACGACGACAACACGCCGGTGGTCGCCGTCGCCTCAGTCCGGCATCCCCGGCCGACCGAGCCGAACCAGGCCATCGGCATCGTCGCCCCCTGCGGCATCTGCCGCGAGATGCTGGCCGATTTTGCGCCCGGCTGCCGCGTCGTCGTGCCCGACGAAAAGGGCGCCCATACCCGCACCATCGAAGCCCTGCTGCCGAACAAGTACCGCCGGCCGGGGTGATCTGATCTTCACCGCAGAGGCACGCGGAGGAAAAGAATCCCTCCCTCGGCGCAAGCCGGGGGAGGGTTGGGTGGGGGTGGCTCCGCATCGGCGACGTCGCGTCAATCGGCACCGCCCCCACGCAACCTTCCCCCACGTTGCTGCGCAACGCGAGGGCGGGCTTCTCTTCGCGCCCTCCGCGGCGATCTTTGCTATGCTGGATCGATGCGGGGCATGCTGGCTTTCCTGCTGGTGATGGTGAGCGCGTCGGGCGCCTTCGCCCAGGCGGCGATCGATTTCGGCCGCTACCACGCGCTGGTCATCGGCAACAACGACTACCGCCATATCCCCAAGCTCAGGACGGCGGTCAACGACGCGCGCGCCATCGCCGACGTATTGAAGGGCAAGTACGACTTCAAGGTCGAGCTGCTGGTCAACGCCGATCGCGACACGATGATACAGGCGATCAACCGCTATCGCGGCCTCGGCGACCGCGACAACCTCGTGATCTACTATGCCGGCCACGGCGTGCTGGACGAGGCATCCGACCGCGGCTTCTGGCTGCCGGTCGACGCCGAGAAGGGCAACGAGGCGCGCTGGATCGACGTCGCGACGATCAGCGGCAACCTGCGCGCGATGAATGCGCGCCACATCCTGGTGATCGCCGACAGTTGCTATTCCGGCACCTTGACCCGGGCGGCGCCGGCCTCGCTGGCGCAGAACGGTAACCGCGACGCCTGGCTTGCCCGTATGCGCGAGCGCCGCGCCCGCATGGCGCTGGTCTCCGGCGGGCTCGAGCCGGTACTGGATGGCGGCGGCGGCGGCAATTCGGTCTTTGCCCGCGCGGTCATCAACACGCTGCGCGAGAACGAGGGCGTGCTGCAGGGCGGCGAGCTGTTCAACCAGCTGCGCGGCCGGGTGGTCGCCAATGCCGACCAGACGCCGGCCTATAACGACATCCGCTATGCCGGCCACGAGGGCGGCGACTTCATCTTCGTGCCCCGCGGCGGCGCGCGCGCGCTGTCCGCTCCCCCCGCCGCGGCGGGGCCGGCCGCCGCGCCGGCCAGTGCCGACCAGATGGAGCTCGCCTTCTGGGACGCGATCAAGAA
>QOZS01000036.1 GCA_003576705.1 Desertibaculum subflavum | reverse complement strand
CGGCGGCGGTCGCGGCACCGGCCCGGCGCGCCGCACGTCCCGCGCGCGGTGACGCGGCCGGCGCGGGCTGCGCCGATTCGCCGGCGCGGGCGCGCCAGAGCGATTGATAGAGATCCCAGTGCTGCTGCGCCATCTCGCGATAGGTGAGCGGCCGCGGCGCCCCGGCGCGCAGCTGCTCCCAGAGATCCGGCGAGCGGATCGCCTCGATCAGCCGGTCGACCAGGCTCTCGGCGCTGCCGGCGCGGAAATGCAGGCCGTCGATCTCGTGGCGCACCTTCTCGGCCATGCCGCCGATATCGCTGCAGATCAGCGGCCGGCCATGCGCGAAGGCTTCCTGGATGACGATGGGCGAGTTCTCCCACCAGGTCGACGGCACGACGACCCAGTCGATCTCACGCATCAGGGTGGGCAGCTCAGCGCCGCGATAGGCGCCATGGAAGCGCACCCGGCGGCCGGCCTGGCCGATCAGGCGCTTCAGCTCCGCCTGGAACGCCTCCGGCTGCAGCTCCAGATTGCCGCCGAAGATGTTGAGCACGCTGTCCTCGCCCCAGACTTCCTGCGGCACGCGGCCGACCGCATCGATCAGCACGCGCACGCCCTTGAACTCGTTCAGCTGGCCGAAATAGGCGAAGCGGTTGCGGCGGCCGCCGCGCTTGGGCAGCGTCCGGGCCGGCGCGATTTCGTGCAGGTCGAGGCCGTTCTCCAACATGCGCATGCGCCTGGGCGGGATGCCCCAGTCGACGAAGCGGTCGATCAGGAAGTGGCTCGGCGACACGAAGCAATCGACCTGATCAAAGAACGATTTGATGAACATCTCGCGACGCATGAATTGCGCCGGCGCGATATCCGGGAAGCACATCGAGCAATCGGCCGGCGAGGCCTTGGAGCAGAGCTGCTGGCGGCGCGTCTTCACCATCTGGCCGTGGTGGTTGCAGATCGCCAGATACTCGTGGAGCGTCACCACGACGGGCACGTTCGGCAGCGCCTTGCGGACGGCGAAGATCGCCTCGACGCCGAAGCCGAGGAAGTGGTGGAAGTGCACCAAATCCGGCTTCACGTCGCGCAGGAAGCGGGCAAAGGCGCTGTCGAGCGTGGCGAGGTCGCGGTTCGACAGCCGGAAATAGTCGTAGTCGTTGGCGTAGAACAGCGTCTCGCGTTCCTTTTGGCGCAGGCTGAGGAACGGCGTGTCGCGATGCGGCGCGATCGGCGGGCCGACGCGGGCGAGATAGTGGCTGTCGCAGCCCGGAATCTCGCTCAAGCCGCGGAACAGGTTGTAGGAGGCGACCTCGGCGCCGCCGATCGAGACCGACGGATGGCCGTGCGAGAGGACGAGAACGCGCTTCGGGTCGGCGGTCACTGGCGAGCCCCCTCTTCCACATTGGCTTGCCGCCATTTGCGGCCGAAGCGGCCCTGATCCACCAGCCGGCAGGCGCGCGTCCACTTGTCGTTGGCCAGATCGGCCGGCTCGTCGTCGAGCGCATAGAGCTCGACGCCCGGCACCCACAGGCATTGCGCGCCGGCGGCGCGCAGGCGCAGCGACAGGTCGTCGTCCTTGAAGGCCGGCCCGACGAGGTCGCGGCCGAAGCCGCCGACATTGAGGAACAGCCGGCGCGGCATCAGGCAGCATTCGCTGGTGATGCCGCCGACCGCCGAGGTGCCCTGACGCTCCAGCCAGTGCCGCGAATAGCCCTGGAAGCGCGCCGCGCTCTGCAAGCCGTCGTCGCGATCGCCGATCACCGGCTCGCGGCCGGCATAGCGGATCGACAGATCCTCGTAGATCAGGGTCGGGCTGACGGCGGCGGCGCGGTCGGCGCTGGCCAGCTCGCGGCCGAGGCGGCGGATCCAGCCGGCTTCCTTCGGCAGTACGTTCAGGCCGAGGAACAGGACATGCTCGGCCACGGCCTGGCGGGCGCCGAGGTCGAGCGCTTCGTGCCGGCCGAGCGCCTCGGCGGTGAGCAGCAGGCGCCCGCCCAGGCGGAAGAATTCGACCATGCGGCGGAACCGGCCGATGGCGCGTTCGGCACCGGCCTGCGGCGCCACCACCAGGATCTCGGCGCGCGCCATGTCGGGATCGCCGGCCAGACGCGCGAGGCTCACTTCCAGATCGCCGCCGAGCGAGGGCGCCGGCAGCACGATCGAAACACGCGCTTCGCGTAGCGCACCGAACTCGACCGTCGCGGCCGGCGGGTCCGCGGCCGCAGGCGACGCGGCACCACCCGCCATGACCGGCGCCAGGTGCCGCACGATCATGGTTTCGGCTGCCGGATCATCGAGTTCGAGCCCGGCAATCATGTCACGGATCACCGTCGTGGCGGCCGGCTGCGTCCAGGCCAGCGGCAGGAATCCGGCCTCCTCGTCCTCGATCACGATCTCCACATAGAAGCGCTCGTCATCCCGCGTTCCCCGCATCTCCTGGGGTACGAAGACGACGAAGCCGTGCCCGTGATCACCGACCCGCAGCTTGGGGCCGATCATCGAATCCGCCTCGAAGCCGTGCGACACGTCGGGCCGCGGCAAGCGCGACCAGATGGTGTCGATCCGCTCGTAGACGCCGCCCGTGCTCTTGAGCAGGACGCGGCTGACCTGCCGCGCGGGATCCAGCATCCAGCCGGTGACGAAGATGCCGGCGCCCTCGGCCCGGATCGCGCAGTCGAGCGCCGCCCGCACCGGCCGGTGCAGGGTTGAAACCGTCTCCTGGCCCTCGAAGCGCGGCCGGCAGATCCGCTTGAACGAGCGGCGGATGTCGACCGGCGCTTCGATGCGCGGCAGCATCTCCGCCACATGGCGCGTCGCATCGGCGCCCTCGAACCGGGTCGGATGATCGACGATGGTGAGGTGGTGGTAGCCGGTCGTCGACCGGAAGTAGATGCGCTTCACCGCCGCAGGATCGATGTCGCGCACCGACAGCATGAAGCCGACCATGCCGTGCGCCTGGTCCAGCAGGTCGGGACGGGCGAAATGGCCGATCACGCCGGGGAAGCGATCCATATCGTCGGTCTCGATCCAGAGCTCGGCCGCGCCGGCGGCCAGATGGATCGACCAGCCCTGGACAAAGAGACCGCCGCATTCCGGCCGTCCGAAGATTTCGACGAAGCCGCCCTGTTCGGAGATCTCCCGCAGGAAGGCATGCAGGAAGCGGCGCGTGCGGGCGCTGGGCGCGCCCAGCTCGGCATCGAGCAGCGCCCCGAGCAGGAAATCGAATGCGGCCGCGAGCGCGCCCGGCGCGGTCGCGACCAAGGTGCGGAGAACCGTCGACGGGCCAAGCTCCACCCGGCCGACCGCCGGCAAGGGACGGGCGGCACCTTCTTCGTCCACCAGGGTGAGATCGGCAGGGCGCACCAACGCCAATCCGTCGGCGCGGATCACCGCGAGCGCCGCGCCGGCACCGTCCTCGCCGACCCAGGACAGCGCCCGGAAGGCGCCCTCGCTCGTGCCCTCCGCGAACCGGACCCGCGCGCGCGCCGGCAAGGCAGCCGCGCACCGGCCCAGTAGGACCAGCGTCTGCTCGTCGAGAAGCACTGCCAGATCAAAGCGATCGCCGGGCGAAGACGCGTTCATTTCGGCCCCAAATCAATGCTGCCGACGCTATGGCGGTCGGCTTGCCATCTGGTTAATGCGCGCTTAAGCGGCAGCGCGGCCGGCCTCTCCGAGCCCGCCATACAGCGCCAAATGGCGCCGGGCGATTTCGCGCAACGACGGCAGTTCTGGCCTTCCCGCGCAAAGACGATCCCAGAGGATGGTATCCGTTGCAGCCTCGCGCAGAAGCTTCGCAAGAGCGGCCGGGTCATTGGGCCTCAGATGCAAACCATCCACCCCATGCCGCACCTGCTCAGCCAATCCACCTATGCCGGAAACAATAGGCGGCCGCCCATGGGCGAAGGCTTCCAGCACGACGAGCGGCGCATTCTCCCACCATGTGGACGGTGCCAGCACCCAGTCGATGCCGGCCATGCGGGCGGCGAGCTCATCCGGCTCATAGCCGCCGGCCCAGGTGATGCGCCCCTCGCCCGCCGCCACCGCCTGCATCACCTCATCGCGAAACTCGGCGGCCTGATGGCGCAGCGACCCGTGCAGCTGCAGCTCGAATTCCACGCCGCCTTCGCGCGCCAGCTGCTGTGCCGCGGCGATGGCGACCCGGACGCCCTTGTGCGGCGCAAGGTTGCCGAACAGGCCGAAGCGGTTGCGCGCGCTCCGCGGGGCCGCCTCGGCCACCTGCACCGGGGGGCGCGCATTCGGGATGTGCTCGATCCGCGCCGGCGGGATGCCGAAAGCCGCGAAGCGGTCGCGGGCGAAGCGGCTCGGCGTGACGAAGGCGTCGACCAGTTCGAGGTGGCGCAGCAGATGGCCGCGGCGCAGGACGAACTTGCTCTGGTGGATCTCCGGGAAGCAGCCGTGGCAGGCATCGGCGGAGGCGCGCCCGCAAAGCTCGCCCGAGCCGCGCTTCACCATCAGGCCGTCATTGGCGCAGATCGGCACGTAGTCGTGCAGGGTCATGACCAGCTTCGCCTGCGGCAGCAGCCGGCGCAGCAGGAACAGCGTCTCGACGCCGATGCCGAGCAGGTGATGCAGGTGCACGACATCCGGCTGGAAGGCGATGAGCAGTTCGCGCAGATCCGGCCCGATCGCCAGGCCATCGCGCCGCATCAGGTTGAAGGCGTCGAAATCCTCGCTCCACAGCAGCACCTCGTCGGGCGCGCCGCCGATGGTCTGGAACTCGGTGCCGTTCTTGCGCTCGCGCTCGCCGGCATTCACCGCGGCGACGAACAGCGCCTCCGCGCCCTCCGCCTTCACCGCCCGGAACAGATCGTGCGCCAGAATCTCAGTGCCGCCGGCATGCAGATGCGGGTGACCATGGGCGAGAAAGAGGATGCGTGGCATACGGCTCATCATTTGCGGCCCTTGCGTCGAGCGCGGCTGGCTTGCTCCGGCGCGGCCTCGGCCGCAATCGTTCCGGCGGGCGCCGAGCCGGCCGCGAAGCGGCGCATCGCCGCCTCCATCGCCGCCTGCCAGCGCGCGGCATGCAGCAGCCTGTTGCATTCGGAGGCGAGCCCGCGGGCATGGGCGCCGTGCAGCGGCACCGACTGGCGCTCGAGATGCAGCAAGGTGGCGCGCGGCTCGTACCAGCAGCCGAGCCCCTCCGCGGCGAGGCGGAGGCAGAGATCGGAATCCTCGTAATCGCCGACCAGATAGCCTTCGTCGAAGCCGCCGAGCCGCTCGTACGCCGCGCGCCGCATCACCAGGCAGGCGCCGGTCAGGGCGGGCACCAGGCGGGCTTCGGCAGCCGGCGCGAAATCGCGCGGCAGCCCCTTGAAGAAGTGGCGGTTGCGCCAGGCGCCGCGGTCGTCGGCGGCGAAATAGAGTCCGGCATGCTGCAGCGAGCCGTCGTCGAACAGCAACCGGGCGCCGGTGGCGCCGATTCCGGCTCTGCCCAGGGGCTCGCTCAGCGCCGCCAGCCAGCCCGGCCGCTTCGGCACGACGTCGGAGTTGAGCAGCGCCAGCACCTCGCCCCGGGCCACGGCCGCGCCGGCATTGTTGGCGGCCGCGTAGCCGAAATTGCCGGATTGCACGACGAGGCGGATCGGGCGGGCATAGTTCGCGGCAAGATGCCGGAGGGCGATCTCTGCCTCGGCACGCTGTTCCGGCGAATCCAGCACATAGACCAGCTCGGCATCGCCGAGCCCGCCGTCGAGCGCGAAGGCGGCGATCTGGAACGGCAGGAAATCGAGATTGCGGTAGAGCGGCACCACGATCGACGCCACCGGCGCTGCCAGACGCGGGCCGAGATCGATGACCTCCGGCGCCGCCCGCCGGGCCAGATGGGCCGCGTTGAGCGCCTGCGCCGCCGGCAGCACGGTGTCGGCGAGTACATGATCGGCAGCGAAATCGGCCGGCAGCGCGCCCAGCACCGCGTCGCGTGCCGCCGAAGGGCCGAGGGCGCGCATCTCGGGCCGCAGGCGGAGCCGCGTGCCGGAGCGCAGCTGCAGCGCGAGCTCGGCGAGCTGCGCGCTGGCGCCGAGGCGCATCACGAAGCCCTGCAGCGACCGGATATCGGCGCCCGCCCGCAGCCTCAACCGGTCGGCCAGATCGGGCCGCGGCATCGTATGCACGACGGCGGCGACGCCGGCATCGATGCGTTCGACCAGCCCCAGCGGATCCCGTATCCAGCCGGCGAGGAAGGCATGTCCGCTGGTGTCGTCGATGGCGAGATCGATCTCGGCGCCGACCGGCAGCGCGGGATCGGTCACCGCGATGGCAGGCGCCGGCGCGAACAGGCCGATCTCCGCGGCGAGCGCGCCCGCCGCCGCGTCGCCGGCGGCGCGGCGATCCTGCAGATAGCGGACGGCGACCGCGCGCTCGGCTTCGGCCGGCTTGCCGGCGAGCCATGTCGGCATGTCCGGCGACACCGCCGCGTCGCCCGACAGCTGGCGGATCAGCAGCCCGCCTTCGGCGATCAGTGCGAGACGGAGCGAGGCGCCGGGCAGGCGCGGCATCACCAGATGCAGCGGCATCCGCCCCTGCCGCGCGCGTCCCGCATCCGTTTCCGGCTTCACCGGCAGCTCGACTACGCGCCGGTCGCCGATGGCGAGCGCGCTGAGGATGCGGCCCGCCGCCGCCGGCAGGCCGGTCGCGCAGAGCAGCGCCCCGCCGGGCAGGCGGAGCCGCGCATGCAGCGGGCCGGGGCTGGTGCTCAGCGTCGTGACCAGCGCGCCCATCGCCGCGGCATAGCCCGCATCCGATCCGATGCCGAAGCTCACGCGGCAGGTGTCGAGCAGGAAGCGCGCCAGGCGAAGCCGGCCTTCCGGAGACAAACCCGCCACCAGAGGCTCGATCGCGAAATCCTCGATCTCGGCCGCCATCGGCAGCTCGGCGGCGCCGAGCACTTCGCCATCCGCATTCGCGATCTCGATCCGGCGATCTTCGGTGGCCAGCGGCCAGCGCGCCGCCAGCACCGAGCGGTCGAGGTTCCATCGGGTCGGCAACACGGCGCGCGCGACCGGCGCCGGCAGCGGCTCGCCGCCGATCCGCACCTGGCCGCGCTCGGTGCCGAGCGCGTGCGACTGATCCCAAACGAAAAGCGCCACCCCGCGGGCGACGCCGAAGACGCGTGGTGGCGTGATCTTCAGATCAAGTCTTCGATGCAGCATGGACCACGACCATCACAAAACAGATCCGCCCGAACGCGAAGAATCCGGGCGCCGGCAGGCGGGGGTCCCGCCGGCGCCCGGTCATCGTCACACGACGCTGAAGTAGTGGCTCGGATCGTTCACCACGTCGTCGGCATTGACGCCGCGCAACGTCACCATGTCGCCATTGCCGAAATCGATGACGGTGTTGCAGCCGTCCTCCGACACGAAAGCGGCCACATCGGCGGCTGACGTGATGCCGGTGCCGTTGATGTCCTTGGCGATGCGCAGGATGTCCTCGCCGGCACGGAAGTCGAGGACCACATCCTGACCGCCACCGCCATTGAACTGGAACACGTCGTCGCCGCAGCCACCCTGCAGCACGTCATCGCCGGCGCCGCCGCTCAGGAAGTCGTCGCCGCTGCCGCCGAGCAACTTGTCGTCGCCCGCTCCGCCGAACAGCTTGTCGTCGCCATAGCCGCCGAGCAGCTTGTCGTCGCCATCGCCGCCGCTCAAGACGTCGTCGCCGGTGCCGCCGTTCATGTGATCGTCGCCGGCGCCGCCCGATATCACGTCGTCGCCGCTGCCGCCGTCGAGGCGATCGTCGCCCGCGCCACCCCAGACGCGATCGTCGCCGGTGCCGCCGAACACGTGGTCGTCGCCGTCACCACCGCCGACGATGTCGTTACCCGAGCCGCCATCGACATGGTCATCGCCGGCACCGCCCGTTACCAGGTCATCGCCCGCCTCGCCGCGCAGCTTGTCGTTGCCGTCGCCGCCGAAGATCTTGTCGCTGCCCGACCCGCCATCGATCTTGTCGTTGCCAGTCAGGCCAGTCAGCAGATCGTCACCCGAGCCGCCCTCGACCTTGTCGTTACCCGCGCCGCCGAAGATCGAATCGTTCCCGCTGCCACCTTCAAGATGGTCATTCCCGTCGCCGCCAAGGATACGGTCGTTGCCGGAGCCGCCATCGACCTTGTCGTTGCCGGTGCCCGCCAGGATGCGATCGTTGCCGCCGCCCCCCTTGACCCGATCGTTGCCGCCGCCGGCATCGATGAAATCGTCCACTCCAGTGCCCTTCAAATTGTCCGGAAAGGCGCTGCCCGGAATTGTCGCCATGCCACTCTCCTGTCGTGCCAGCGCCGCTCGTCGCCCTCGGCGCAACGGGGCGGAGAATTACTTGAACACCCATAATCGTCAAATGAATTGATGGTTACGGATACAATTGACTAGAGAATGATTCGCGTAACGTCTGAATAAAAAGACCGCAAAATTTTAGATTGTTCGATTTATATGTTCATGTTCTATTTACCGGATGGAATCCCGTTGGAAGCCAACGGGTTGCGGCGGGAGTCGCAGTTTCTGGACGCCCGGCCGGGGGCGGATATCATCGCGGCGCACGTCATCGGGGAGGATGTGGAAATGGCCAGGGCCTTCGCCTCGCGGGGCGATCTTGTAGAGAAGAAGGTTACTTTCGAACGGCTGACCGACGAGGCCTATGCCTATTCGGCCGAAGGCGACCCGACATCGGGCGTCATCATCGGCGACGACGCGGTGATGGTGATCGACACGCGCTCCACGCCGGTCGCCGCCCAGGACCTGATCGATCGCGTCCGCAAGGTGACGACGAAGCCGATCAAGTATGTCGTGCTGACGCATTATCACGCCGTGCGGGTGCTCGGCGCCGCCGCCTACAAGGCGGAGCACATCATCGCCAGCGAGGACACCTACGACCTGATCAAGGAGCGCGGCGCGCAGGATTTCAAGTCCGAGACCGAGCGCTTCCCGCGCCTGTTCCAGGCGGTCGAAAGCATTCCGGGCCTGACCTGGCCGACCCTCACCTTCCGCGGCTTCATGCGGATCTGGCTCGGCAAGCTGGAAGTGCAGCTGATGCAGGTCGGCCGCGGCCACACCAAGGGCGATACGATCGTGTGGCTGCCCAAGCAGAAAGTGCTGTTTTCCGGCGATCTGGTGGAGCGCGGCGCCGCGCCCTATACCGGCGATGCCTACCTGCGCGAATGGCCGAAGACGCTCGACAATCTGCGCGCACTGAAGCCGCGCATGCTGATCCCCGGCCGGGGCGATGCCTGCAAGACGCCGCGCGAGACGGAGGCGGCGATCGCCGGCACCCAGGATTTCCTGCGCGTGCTGGTGCAAGGGGTGCAGAGCGGGGTCAAGCGCAAGCAGGCGCTGAAGCAGATTTTCAGCTCGACCCGCGGCAAGATGCTGCCCAAGTTCGGCCAATGGGCGATCTTCGAGCACTGCATGCCGTTCGACGTGTCGCGCTGCTACGACGAGCTGACCGGCCACGACGACCCGCGGATCTGGACCGCCAAGCGCGACCGCGAGATGTGGAACGCCCTCGCCGATTGAGAGCGGCACAAAAAAGAGCCCCCGGGGGGTACCCGGGGGCCAGTGGGTCTCAAGGGGATATGTCTCGGGGAGAGACGATCCTGTTGTAGACCGCCATGTCTTAACAATCGGTGATCCAGGTCACTCGGCGAGAAGTTTTTTCGGCCCCCTGGACGGGGCCGGCAAACCTGCCTAAGGGATGGCCGGCAAGGCAATTCGGCAGCAGCCGCATGAGGATATGGATCGACGCCGCGCCGGCCCAGGCCTCGGCACGCGTCTTCGGGCTCTCCCTGGTGGAACGGATCGAACGGTTAACCCGGCGGATACCATCCGCCCAGGTGACGGTCGACCGCGGCCCCGGCGCGGCCGGCCGGCGGCTCAAGGCCTTTGCCGCCGGCGGACCGGAGCCGATCCTGGCGGTGGACGGGGCCGGGGTGTTTGACAGCCGGCTGCTCCCCTTCCTTGCCGCGCGCGACGGCTCGGTCGCGGTCACGGGCGGCGAGGGCCCGCGGCGCGCCGCGGCGATGCGGATTGGATCCGCCGCGGCCCTTGCCGCGGTGCCGGACGATGCCGCCGGCCTGGGCGAGATCGCCGATGCCGCCGTGACCGGCGGCGCGGCCCGCCGGCTCGAGCCGACCGAGTTCCCGACCTTCGTGATGGGCCTGCGGCGCGACCTGCCCTATCACCTGGAGCGCCTGCCGGATGCGGCGGCGCGCCGCGCCTATGAGCGCTTCCTGTTCTGGTCGAACTACAAGGGCTCGACCGATTTCCTGACGCGCTGGGTGTTCCCGCTGGCGGTCTGGCCGCTGACCCGGCTGGCCACGGCGATCCGGCTGCATCCGAACTGGATCACCCTGGCGGGCGTGGTGCTGGCGCTTGCCGCCGTGCCCCTGTTCATGGCGGGCTGGGTGTGGACCAGCATTGTCATGTGCTGGGTCATGGCCGTGCTGGATTCGGTGGACGGCAAGGTCGCGCGCGTCACCATGACCGAATCCGCGATCGGCAACTTTCTGGACCACGGCCTCGATATCGTGCACCCGCCGCTCTGGTATCTCGGCTGGGCCTGGTGGCTGTCGGACGGTGCGCTGGAACATCCGGCCTTCATCGCGGCGATCTGGCTCTGCGGCTTCTACGTCGCCGACCGGCTGGTGCTGGCGGTCCCCAAGGCGCTGTGGGGCCGCGGCCTGCACGCCATGGACCGCATCGACAGCCTCGTGCGCACCGTCATCTCGCGGCGGAACGTCAATCTCCTGATCTTCACTCTCGGCCTCGCGCTCGGCGCGCCGGTCGCGGCCTTCTACGTCGTCACCGTCTGGGCCGGCGCGACCCTCGCCTGGCATGCCGGCCGCACCGCCTGGCTCGCCGCCACCCGGCCGCGGGTGGTTGCGGCAACCTGACATCCGGCGCTGTCGCAGATTGCGAACTATGCTAGTGATGCCTTTGTTGCGTATCGGAAAACCGTGGCCCCTCTAACCGCATGAAGTCGACTTCCACACCGGCCGGCCTGCGCGCCGTGTTCCATATCTTCTTCCGGGGCGGACACGGTCGGCAATACTGGGTGCTGTTCCTGCTCGTGCTCGGCGGCGTCGCCGAGAGCATCGGGCTGGCGAGCATGCTGCCCCTCGTCGCGATCGCGACCGGCGAAGTCGGCCGGGCCAAGCCCAGCATGCTGGACCAGATGGTGCGCGACGCATTCGCCGCCTTCGGCGCGACGCCCGATCTCCTGACGCTGTGCATCGCCATGGTGGCCGGCACCGTCGTCAAGGGCGCCATCGTGCTCTACGCGATGAACCAGGTCGGATATGCCGTCGCGGAAGTTGCGACCGACATTCGCCGCGTCCTGATCGAGCGGCTGCTCGACGTGCACTGGGGCTACTTCACCCGCCAGCCGGTCGGCCGCCTTGCCAATGCGGTCAGCGGCGAGGCGACCCGCGCGGCCGAGGCCTATCTCTCTTCCTCGCAGGTGCTGAGCCAGATCATCCAGACCGCCTTCTACATCGCGCTCGCCTTCCTGGTGTCGTGGCAACTCGCCGTCACTTCCATCGTGGTCGGCTCGCTGATGTCGCTGGTGCTCAACCGGATGGTGCGGCGCTCGCGCGCGGCCGGCCGGCGCCAGAGCCGCTTCACCGGCGATCTGGTGGCGCAGATCACCGACGTGCTGTCGGGCATCAAGCCGCTGAAGGCGATGGGCCGGCATTCGCGCGTCTCGGGCGTGCTGAACCAGCGCATCCGCGCCTTGAACAAGTCGGTTAAGAAGCAGGTCTTCTACAAGCAGGCGCTGAAGAACTTCCAGGAGCCGATCCTCGGCCTCGTGCTGGTCAGCGGCTTCTATTTCGCCATCACGGTGTTCCAGCTGCCGTTCAGCCAGATCCTGGTGCTGAGCGCGCTGCTGGCCAAGGTCGTCAACTCGATGAACCGGGTGCAGCAGCAGCTGCTGATCATGGCCGCGTGCGAAGGCGCCTACTGGTTGGTGCAGGGGGTGATCCAAGAGACCACTGCCGCCCGGGAGAATCCTGGCGGCGGCCGCATCCCGACCCTGGACCGCGCCATCGAGCTGCGCGACATCACCGTCGCCTACGACGACAAGGTCGTGCTGGAGAACATCGATGTCAGCTTCCCCAAGGGCAAGCTGACCACGCTGATCGGCCCGTCCGGCGCCGGCAAGACGACGCTGTCGGATGTTCTGCTCGGCCTGGTCAGCCCGCGCTCCGGCCATATATTGGTCGACGGGGTGCCGCTCGAGGAGCTCGACCTCGAGCAATGGCGCGAGCTGGTCGGCTATGTGCCGCAGGAGCTGTTCCTGTTCCACGACACCGTGATGAACAACGTGACCCTGGGCGACCCGCATGTCACGCCGGAGGAATGCCGCGCCGCGCTCGAGGCAGCCGGCGCGTGGGCGTTCGTCGAGCAGTTGCCGCTGGGAATGGACACCGTGGTCGGCGAGCGCGGCACCCTGCTGTCGGGCGGCCAGCGCCAGCGCATCTCGATCGCGCGCGCCCTGGTGCGCAAGCCGAAGCTGCTGCTGCTCGACGAAGTCACCAGCGCGCTGGACCCGGTGACCGAGGCCGAGATCTGCAGCCGCATCCGCCAGCTCAGCGGCGACCTGACGATCCTGGCCGTCACCCATCAGCGCGCCTGGGTCGACGCGGCCGACATCGTCTATCGTGTCGGCCAGGGCCGGGTCGAACGGATCGAACACCAGCCGAAGGCGGTCAACGCCTGAGCGCGGCTGCCACGGCCGGCACGGCTACCGATAGGTGAAGTAGGCGCGCAGCAGGCCGAGAATGGCGGCGACCTCCGCCGCCGCATCGCGCAGCCGAAACCGGCGAAGCGCCTTCCAGAGCCAGCCGACGCGTTCCCAGTAGAGACGTCCGAGGCGCAACGGGCGCTGAGGCGTGATCCCGGCGACCGCCTCCGCCAGCGCTCCGGCGCCGAGCCGGCGGCGGATTTCGACGGCCGATACGCGCGCCGCCAGCAGATCGAAGAAGGCCTCACGGCCCAGGTCCCGCGCCCTCTCCTGCAATCCGGTCGCCGAAGCCATCTCGCTCCAGGTGGAGGCTGCGGTCGGATCGGCGACGACGCGCAGCACGTCCTCCGCTGTGCGATAGGTCAGGAAGCGCCCATAAGCGGCCTCGTAGGGACCGAGCAGGTCGCAGGCCTCGACCACCGGGATCGCTCCAGCGAAGACCGCCTCGTAGAGCCGGCCGATCAGATGGAACTCGTTGCGCCCATGGATGCGCAGCGGCACCAGAGCGAACCGCGTGCGCCGCATGCGCTCGACATATTCGCTGTCGTCGAGGCGGCGCCAGCTGGTTTCGTCGTCGATATTGGTGTCGACCTCGATGCCGGCCGCTCGCAAGGCGGCGATCAGTTCGTGCCGGCCGCTTTTCGGCCGGCCGAACATGCCGACGGCGACAGGCCTTGCCTGCGGCGGCGCCGTGCCGGCCGCGCGATAGAGCTCGCTCGACACCAGGTGCATGAAGCACCAGCGTTCGCGATAGCGCGTGCCCCAACCGATTGCGCCGTCGAGGCTCAGGATCAGGTCGGCAAACTCCGCATAGCACCAGGTGACCTTGCGGAAATCGATCGCCTCGTCGGTGGTCAGCAGGATGAAGCAGGCGGTCGGCCAGCGCGCCTTGAGGGCAGCGAGTTGCGCCCGCGACAGGCAGAACGGCTGATTGCCGATATTGAGAACCACATAGTCGGGCGCCGCGTCGCCAGCTGCTCGCACCAGCGCCGGCACCACGCCTGCCGGCCCGCGATCGACATAGAGCGCGGCCACGTCCACCGCCGTTGCGGTGAAGCGAGGATCTTCGAGCAGCGCCACGAACAGGCCGATATAGGGGTCGGCATGCACGCCGTGGGCCAGCATATCCTCGAGCCCGTCCCAGTGCCGGCGCGTACGCGGGCGCATGAAATTGTCGGACAGCAGCAGCAGCAGCTTCACGCTGCCCCTGCCGCGGCCGGCTTGCACCGCCGGCGCCCGGCGTGATGCCTTCTCGCTCACGTCATGCCTGGTGGGTCACGCCGGCGCGACGCCTATCGCCCGCGGTGCCCGCCGCACGGGCGCTGCCGGCGCGGCGTCGCGGACGGTCACGAAACGGCTGGCCGGCAGGGCGCCGTCGAGCACGAGGCAGTAGCGGCGGCTTTCAGCCGCCGCCGCGGCATCCGTGAAGCCGAGCCGCGGATAGAGACCGGCCACCGGCTGGTTGCGCGCGCCGGCGACATACTCGCCGACCAGCGCTCGCGCGCCGCCCGCCCGCGCGCGCTCGGCCAAATGCTGCAGGATGCCGCTTTCCACGGTGCGGCCCATGGCACGGCAGGACAGCACCCAGGTATCGATCCGTGCCGTGTCGCCCTCGCGCAGCAGGATGGCGACGCCGATCGTGCCGTAGCCGCCGAAACGGTCGACCAGATCGTAGGCCCAGACCTCCGCTCCGCCCGCGGCAAGAGTGGCCAGCGCCTCGCGGCCATGCCGCCGGCCGGTCAGATTGAACTGGTTGGTCTTGGCGATCAGGTCGAGCACACGCTGCTCGTTGCCGGGGCCGAGCGGCGCCGGCGTCAGTTGGAGTTCGAGCGAGCGGTAGTAGTCGTCGAGATCGCCGAGCGCCGGACGCGCCGCGCGGCGTTGCCGTTCCTGGTCGTACATGCGGCTCCGCGCCCGGTCCTCGGCGGTCACCACCGGCACCGAGAAGTCGCCGCTCGCCGCCAGGGCCGGCACCAGGTCGGCGATGTCGTCGGGGAATTCCGGCACCAGCACCTCGGGCAGCAGGCGCCGCACCTCTTCGCGCTCGAACCGGCTGTCGTCGAGGAAGCAGGTGCCGCTGGGCGTCAGGTTGAGGCTGTCCAGTATGTCGGCGAGGTTGCCGGATTTCGGCTCCCAGTTGATGCGCATCTCGACGAAGTGCTCGGGCTTCAGAAGCATCTCCGGCCGCCGCTCGAACACCTCCATCGCGTCGCGCTCGTTGTTCTTGGAGACGGCGGCGAGCACGATGCCGCGCTCGCGCAGGCCGAGCAGAAACCGCTGCAGCCGGAGGTGGCCGAAGCCGCGGCCTTCGATATCGAGATCGACTCCCTGCCATCCCACCTCGCCCACCACGCCGCCCCACAGCGTGTCGTCCAGATCGACCGCGACGAGGCGCACCGCCCGACGGATGGAGCCGGCGATCGCGGCGGCGACGTGATCGGCAAATGCCGCCGTGGCATCCGGATGCGCGATCAGCTTGGCGTTGACGAAGAAGCGCGGCGCGTACCAGCGCTCGGCACCGATCCGGGTCACCAGCGGGTCGAGATCGAGCAGCACGGCCGTCCCGCCGAGCTGCGTCTCCACGGCGGTCAGCAGGCGCCGGCGCCAGTTGCGCGCCCATCCGGTCGGCTCCGCCTCCTCGGCCAAGGGCTCCGGCAAGGTGACCACGAACCTGGCATGCAGCCGTTCCGCCGCCCCCGACACCAGCCGCGCAAGATCGGCCGCGAAGGCTTCGGGATCGCCGGCCTCGCGATAGGCGAGCAGCTGCGAGGTGAGGGTCAGCAGGACGACGTCCGGGCGGAACGCCGCGGCGCCGGAATCTCCCGCGAGCAGCTCCACCTGCCACTGATTGTACGGCGCTGCGTAGATCTCCGCCCGATAGCCGCGCATCGCCAGCGCCAGGCGCAAGCCGCGCTCGAGGAAGGCCGTCGCATGATTGGCCAGCACGGCGACGCGGACCGAGCGCGGCAGCGCCGGCGGCGGCGCGGCGGCGCCGAACATCCGTTCGTGCAGCACGTTGAGCTGCTTGATGCCGAGATGCGGGCCGAACCCCTCGGTCATCAGCCCCCCTGCTTGGCGGCGGCGGCGGCCGCCATCGCGCCGGTATCGGCGAAGGCGGCGAGCTCGTCGCTGGTGAACTTGATGGCGAAGGCGCGCTCGACCTCGATGATGATGGTGATATTGGCGAGCGAATCCCATTCCGGCACGTCGCGCGCCGTCAGGCTCGGTGTGATCTCCAGATCCGGGCGGTCGAGCACCTCCCGGATCACCGGCGCGATGGTGGCGAGCGCCTCGGCGGCTGTCATGGTCGATTCCCGGTCCGGTCTTCGCGGGTGCGTTGCACGTGACTAACACCCGACTTGCGGCCACGCAACGCGCGCGCCGGGTGGCCCGGCATCGTCGCGCTAGGGGTGATTGGGGCGGTCCTGGTCGCCGTCGCCCTTGCTCACCAGGCAATCGGCCAGGCCGGCGGGCCGCGGCAGCCCCGGTGCCGCCCAGAACTCGACATTCTGCAGCCGGAGCCGCCGCTCGGTCGGACTGAGGCGGAAGGCCAGGGGCATCGTCGTGGCGTCCACCATGCCGGCGGCCCGGGCGGTGGCCAGGAACGGTCCGGCAGAGCACAGCAGATCGGCGAATGCGGCACCCGCATCCTGCATGCGGCCGAGTGCCGACGACAACGCCGCGCGCCCCTGCGCCGCGCCATCGGCCGGATGGAAGAAATCGACGATGCGGCCGACCGTGTCGTGCACCTCCCCCACGGCGCGCTCCAGGCGCCAGATACAGACCGCCGGCCCGGACGGGCCGGGCGCCAGGTCGATCTCGTAGCGGAACACCGGATGGCCGAGATAGCGCCAACGCAAATGCGCCGCACTGCGCACGGCGCCGAATGCCATGCAGGCGGGATACCGGCTCCAGTCGGGCGCGTAGTCGGCCGGCAATCCGCGCTCGACGGCGCCGGCCGGCACGGCCGGCAGCATCGGCTCGAGCTTCACCGCCGCGTCGGGCGCGAGGAAGCGGGCAGCGCGCATCGGGTCGAACACGGCGAGCAGGCGATCGATCGGCTCGAAGATGCGAAAGCCCAGCCGCTCGGCAATCGGCTTGTTGGCGGCGCTGGCGCCCTGCGCGAGCACGACCGGGAACCTCTCCTGCGCACGCCGCATCAGCACGGCGCCCGCGCCCGAGCGCTGGCCCGGATCGCTCATCCAGTTGCTGAGCCAGCCGCCCGCGACCGGTTGGTCGAACGCGCCCCAGAACAGCGCCGTCGGACGACAACCGAGCATCGAGACGATGCCGCCCTCGTCGCCGTACCACATGATGGACAGCGAGGCCGGGTCCTCGGCACCGCCGAACTGCCAGCGCATCAGAGCCTGGTCACGCAGCGCGTAACGCCGGCCGTAGCAACGGCAGAGGAAATCGTCGAGCAGCGGCCACAGCGACAGGGGGAACCGGTCGTGCAATGCCGCGGTCACGCCGTGATCTCGAACACGTTCGGCGCCAGCTGATGCACGCGCACCCGGTCGAAGCGGCCGAGACACCGTCCGAGCAGGGTCACGCGGTGGCGCACCTCGTCGATGCCCAGGCCGGGAAACCGCGTCCGCTGATAGGACTTGTCGTTCTTGTGCCCCGGGATGTGCTGGTTCACCAGGCGCTTCCTGAGCCCGCGGAGTTCGGCCGCAGCCCAGCCGGCCATGCGCCGCCGCATCGGCGGCACCGGCCGCGGGCGTTGCGCTGCGTGCGCGGCAACAGCGTCGATGATGCGATCGGAGGCGAGGCGATCCTGCAGCGCGGCGAAGGTCGTCTCGATCAGGTCGCGCCTCAACCGGCCATAGCGGAGCGAGCCGCCCTTGAGCACGGTGGAGACCTGCTCGATCACGGCCTCCTCGCTGCCCGCATCGGCGCTGAGATCGTTCGGCAGCGGGAAGTCGTAGCGCTCGTCGCGCTGCGGCCGGAAGGCGATGACGGGGTGATCCAGAGCGGCCGCCTCGATCCCAGTGGTGCAGCCATTGTGCACCAGCACCGAAGACGCGATCAGCCAGGGCAGCACGCCGCCCTCGAACACCACATGCACGTTGCGATGGCCGGCGGCCGCCTCGATCCACGGCGCATGCGCCTCGGACGGATGCGGGCGCAGCACGACCGACCGGTCGGGAAATGCCGCCGCGAGGCGCGGCAGCAGCCGGCGCATCGCATCGAAGATGCCCTGGAAATACGCATTCGAAGCGCGCCAGTAGTCGTCCTTCGGCGCCGCCGGTCCGCCCGGCGCCATCAGGCTCGGCTGGATGTGGTTGATGCGGCCGAAATTGGTGTTGACCAGGATGAAGCCGTCGCCGAAGCGGGCGCTCAGCGCCGCCGCCTCGGCATCGAAGAAGCCGCGCAGCTCGGGACGCATCATGTCGATGCGAGGATTGCCGGTGACCTCGACCGCGGTACCCTTGTAGCCGGGATAGGCGCGCAGCGTGCGCGCATTGTTCGGCCCCCAGGCGAGGAACAGGCGGACCTGATCGAACAGGTCGGGCGCCACCCGGTGCTTGTAGTAGCGCTCGTCCGAGGCATGCACGAGGCCCTCCTCGTCCCAGGCGACGATGTCGTTGCCCAGGTCCTGCAGGATGCGGAACATGCGCCGCGAGCTGCCGCGGAAATCCTTGGCGATGTAGATGCCGCGCGGCAGCGAGGCGATGTGCCAGTGCATCTCGGTGCGCGATCCGACCACGACCGGGTGGCCGCGTTCGGCCGCAACGCAGCCCAGCAGCAGCTTGGCATCGAATTCGCGGATCTGGTTCTCGGCCGGGATGATGAGAGGAACGTTCACCTGCTGGATTCCGCACCGGCCCCTGCATCGCGACCCGATGCGCGGCCCCTGCCCTTCTCGCTGCGATGCTGGCCCGCCCGCGGCCGGCCAAGCCCTGCCGCCGAGGCCACGGCTTCTAACACTGGCCCGGGCGCGGCGCAAATCGGGTAGAACGGGCGCCCGCACAGGAAGGCAGCCCTGCCGGAATCAGGATGACCAGCGCCGCGACCAGCCGCCACTTCACTTTGCAGGACCAGCTCGCCTTCGCCGCGCTGTCGGGTGACCGTAATCCGATCCATGTCGATCCGGTGCAGGCCCGCCGCCTTCTGTTCGGCGCGCCGGTCGTGCACGGCATGCACCTCGTGCTGTGGAGCCTCGACCGGCTGTCCACCGCAGGACACCGGCCCGAGGCGCTGAGCCGGGTGGAGGCGAAATTCGATTCCGCCATCCTGGTGGACGAGAAGGTGACGATGGAGCCGGCGGATATCGGTACCGGGGCGGTCGGCGTTCGCCTGCGCTCGGCCCGGCGCGGCGCGGTGCGCCTGCGGTTTGCCTTCGACGCGGCGCCCGCGTCCTGGCGGAACCCCGGCCCGCCCGCACCGGAGCCTTGCCGCGAACTCGGCTCGGCGGCGATCGCCGCCGCCGCCGGGTCGGTGCCGCTCGGCTACGACGCCGCTGGATTCGCCGCGTTGTTTCCGGCGCTGGGCGGCCTCGCCGCGCGGCAGGCCGCCTGGCTGCTGGCCAGCACGCGCATCGTCGGCATGCGGGTGCCCGGCCTGCACTCGATCTTCACCGGCCTGCAGGCGTCGTTCGATCCCGCCACCACGGTCGCCGGGCTGGACTATCGCACCCTCGACTGGGATGACCGGTTCCAGCTCGCCACCATCGCGCTCTCGGGCGGCGGCGAGGGGCAGGCGACGGCCTTGCTGCGGCCGGCGCCGGTCGGTCAAAGACGCTTCGCCGATATCGCCGCGCAGGTGGCGTCCGGCCGTTTCGCCGGCGCCTCGGCGCTGATCGTCGGCGGCAGCCGGGGCCTGGGCGAGGCGGGGGCAAAGCTGCTGGCGGCCGGCGGCGCGCGGGTCACGCTGACCTATCGCGACGGCCGCCAGGATGCCGAACGGGTAGCGGCGGAGATCAACGAAGCGGGCGGGCGCGCTGCGACGATGCGGCTCGACGTGACCGCACCGGACCGGGTGCCGGCCATGGATGGCGCACCGTTCACCCACCTCCTCTTCTGCGCTGCGCCGCGCATCCGCAAGGGCAGTGCCGATTTCGACAGCGGGCTGAGCGCCACCTATGCCGAGGTTTTCGTCCGCGGCCTGGAGCAGCTGCTGGCGGCGGCGGAACCGCATCTGGCCGGCGAAGTGACGCTGCTGGTCCCCTCGACGGTCTACATCGACCGGCCCGAGGCCGGCTTCACGGAATATGCCGCAGCCAAGTCGGCCGGCGAGGCGGCGGCCGAACGGGCGGCCGAACGGATCCGCACGGGCGGACGGAAGGTTCGGCTGCTCCAGCCTCGATTCGGGCGGCTGAGAACCGACCAGACCGCCCAGGTCGGCGGCAGCGACGGGGCGGATGCGGCAGACGCGCTGCTGGCCGTGCTTTAGGCGCGCGGCAGCTGGTTGGTGTCGAGCCGCGGAACCTCCAGCCGCGCATCGCCGAGCGACGCGACCGCAGACCGCGTCGTCAACGCCAGCGCACAGCCGAAGCCGTCGAGCAGCGACAAGGTATCCCGGTTGTAGTTGCCGTAGGGGAAGCAGAACGAGAAGTTCTGCCGCGGGCTGCCCAGCATTTCGAGCACGCGGAACGAACCGGTGATCTCCGCCGCCTGCTCCTCCCGGCTGAGCTTGCCGAGCCACACATGCCGGTCGCTGTGCAGGCCGATATGCATGCCGTTGGCCCGCATGGTGCGAAGCTCGGCCGCGCCCATATAGAGCTCCTCGGCGAAGCCCGGCTCGTCCCTGGTCACGAAGCGCTGGAACGCGGCGTCGGCGATCGACTGGCGCAGGCGGTCCGGCAGGACGAATTGCAGCATGCGCTTGGCATAGGCGACGCGCGGCTCGTCGAAGCGCGACGCGGTCATGAACTCGGCGCGGTACTGCTCGGTGGACCACAGCTGATGGGCGCCGCGCTCGGATTCGATGCCCGCCTCGATCATCTCGATCAAGGTGTCCGGGTCACCGATCGATGCCAGCACGAAATGCACGCGATTGGCGTCGAGGATCTGGCGGTCGATGGCGGTGACCGCGGCGGGATAGAAGGCGCCGGAGACGCCACGGTCGAACAGGCGCGGAAACACATAGCGGAAGTGATCGGCATAGCCGTCGTCGAAGGTGAGCAGCACCGGGTTCGGCGGCAGCTCGACGGGCTCGCCGTTGAACAGCGCGATCACCGTGTCCATGGTCACGAACTGATAGTGCCGGGCGAAATAGTCGAGCTGTGCCTCGAAGGCCCGGAGATCGAGTGCCTTGAGCGTCGGGAACTGGCTGCCCGCCAGCGGCCGGACATAGTGATAGGTGACGAGGGTAACGCTTCGATTCGGCATCAATACGTCAGCCGCTTCTCAATGGTGAGCTTGGCGTCGGCGATCGCGTCGGCGATACGCAGGCCCGCATCGCCCTCGCCATAGATCGGATCGGGCGCCGGGCGAGGCGATTTCAGGTGCCGCAGCACCGCCTGCTTGATCGCGTTGCGGTCATAGGGCACGTCGACCACGTTGCGGCCGCGATCGCGCCCTTCCTGGCGGCTGCCGATGTTTACGGCCGGAACGCCGAGATAGGCGCATTCGCGGATAGCGACGCTGGAATTGCCGACGATGCAGCGCGCCTTCATCAGCAGGCGCAGGAAGTCTTCCGGCGGCAGATTCTTGAAGAAATGCACATGCGGCAGCGCATGCGCCTCGCGATAGGCGCGGATGCCGCCGGACGTGCCGTCGGAGCCGGCATCGACATTGGGCCAGAACCACAGCGTTGGCAGACCGAGCTCGTCGATCGCGTGCAGCGTCTCGTTCACCTGCCGCCGCGTGTCGCCATACTCGGTCGTCACCGGGTGCTGCAGCACCACGAGATAGCCCTCCGAGATGTCGAAGCGCCGGCCGACGCCGCCGTACTTCTCGAACAGGTCGAACGGAAGCTCCGGCCGCTCCACCGCGAGGCGGGCGACGTCGATCGATGGACAGCCGGTGACGATCACCGCCTCGGGCCGCTCGCCCATGCGGATGACGCGTTCGCGCGCGCGGTCGTTCGCCACCAGGTGCAGGTCGGCCAGCTTGGTGATCGAATGGCGCACCTTCTCGTCGATCGAGCCGGTGATCTCACCGCCCTGCACGTGGATCAGCGGAATGTTCATGTAGGCGGCGGCGACAGCGGTCGCCATGGTCTCGAACCGGTCGGCGATGGTGACGACGGCATCAGGCTGCAGGTCGTCGAAGACGGTCGCAAGCTCCGCCATGCCGATGCCGGTCGACTTCGCCGAGGTGACCAGATTTTCGCCCTCCAGGATCATGTAGACCCGGCGATCGATCCGAAACCCCTCCTGCTCGATCACGCGAATCGCATTGCCATAGCGATCTAACAGCGCGGAGGCCGTGACCACAAGTTGCAGCTCAAGCCGGGAATGTGCGCGTATGGCAGCCAGGGCGGAGCGGATGCGCGAATAGCTGGGCCGCGCCGTGATGGCGACACAGATCCGGCGGGCCATCAGGCGGCCGGCTCGAGATCGTCGAGCGAAAGCAGCTGGTCGCGCTGGACGGCGCGCTTCAGGCGGCGGCCGATCAGGCTGCCGAGCTGGCTGGCGCGAATCCCGCTGCCCGGCTTCTTGGCCGCCAGATCCGCCGCCGCGAGTACCCGCCCGGCTGGAAGATCGGCGGCGGCCACCAGGCTCTTCATGAAGATGTCGCGCAGCGGCTCGGCCTGGGTGGCGACCGCGGTCTTGTCGACCGGA
Source organism: Desertibaculum subflavum (assembly GCA_003576705.1). Taxonomy (GTDB): domain Bacteria; phylum Pseudomonadota; class Alphaproteobacteria; order Ferrovibrionales; family Ferrovibrionaceae; genus Desertibaculum; species Desertibaculum subflavum. The sequence goes on along the minus strand of QOZS01000036.1, from coordinate 36,877 downwards.
TGCGATTTCATCGCCTCGATGGCGCGCACACCTCGGCACATCTCGGCGAATTCCGCCGTGGTGAGCGAGGCGACGACGTCGGGGCCGAACATTTCGCGCGACAGAGTGACGTGCACCTCGAGAACCTCGGCGCCGATTGTGGCAGCCGCGAGGCCGGGGAATATCGTCGCCGAATGATCGGAGAGACCGACCGCGGCGCCGTAGCGCTCGCGGAACAGGCCGAGGTTGTTGAGACCGACGGCCTCGGGCGGGCAGGGATACATCGAGGCGCATTGCATCACGGCGAGCGGCGCGGCATGCCGCACCACCGCCTCCACCGCCTGATCGATCTCCGCCAGCGGACTCATGCCGGTCGACAGCATGACCGGTTTGCCGGTCGCCGCCATGCGTTCGATCAGGGGCAAATTCGTGACCTCGCCGGACGCCACCTTCCAGGCGACCATGCCGAGGCGGTCGAGCAGATCCGCCGCCTCCGGCGAAAACGGCGAGCTCAGGAACACGAGGCCTTTCTCCTCGGCATGGCGCTTGAGGCCGGCCCACTGCTCGGGCGTGAACTCCATCCGGCGCCAATAGTCCAGCCGCGTATCGTCCTGCGGGCTGAACCGCGTCCGCCAGGGCTCGGCCGGCGTGCTCTCGGCGGCGGCGATATGGGTCTGGAACTTCACCGCGTCGGCGCCGGCCCTGGCGATCGCATCGATGAAGGCATGCGCCATGCCCAGGCTGCCGTCATGCGCCTGTGCAACTTCGCCGATCACGCTGCAGGGGCGACCCGGAATCGGATCGCGAAGCCAATGGGACATACCGGGGGAATCCGCGCTGGGCGGCCAAAAAGCGCGCGGACGCTAGCGCGCGCTCCCCGGCAAGTCAAAGGCGGGGGGCCGGCTTGCAGGCCGGCGGCAGCCGAGCCAGCGGGCGGCATTGCCGCGCCGCGCCGGTTGCGGCAGCTTGGCGCGGAACCATGCGCCCCGAACTCCTGTTCCCGCTGTTCGCCGAGGTGACCGCGCTGACCGGCGTCGGTCCGCAGGTTGGCCGGCTGCTCGGCAAGCTGGGGCTGCGGCGCGTGGTGGACCTGCTCTGGCACCGCCCGATCGGGCTGATCGACCGGCGCGCACGGCCGACCGTGGCCGCTGCCAGGCACGGCGAGATCGCCACCATCGCGGTCCGTGTCGATGAGCATCTCAAACCCCGGGCGCCCGGCCGTCCCTACCGGATCGTCTGTTCCGACCCGAGCGGCACGCTGGTGCTCGTCTTCTTCCACGCGCGTGAGGACTATCTCCTGCGCACCTTGCCGATCGGCAGCGACCGGGTGGTCAGCGGCAAGGTCGAGCTCTACGGCGACGAGGTCCAGATGACGCATCCGGACCACATCGTGCCGCCGGAGCGCGCCGATTCCATTCCGCCCGTCGAACCGGTCTATCCCCTCACGGCCGGCCTGTCGCCCAAGCTGATGGCGAAGATCACAGCCGCCGCCATCGGCCGCCTGCCGGACCTGCCGGAATGGAACGACACGGCGCTGCTGGCACGCGAGCGCTGGCCGGCCTGGAAGCCGGCGGTGACGGCCCTGCATGCGCCGGTTGCGGCGGCCGATATCGATCCGGGCACGCCGGCGCGGCGGCGCCTGGCCTACGACGAGCTGCTGGCGAGCCAGCTCGCGCTGCTGCTGGTGCGCGGGCGGGCGCAGCGGCGCGGCCATCCCGTGGAGGGCGATGGGCGGCTGCGGCGCCGCGCCATCGCCGCCCTGCCCTACCAGCTCACCGAGGCGCAGAATCGCACTCTGGCCGAGATCGATGCCGATCTCCGCGCGCCGCGCCGGATGAGCCGCCTGCTGCAAGGCGATGTCGGCAGCGGCAAGACCGTGGTGGCCTTCCTCGCCATGCTGGCGGCCGTGGAATGCGGACGCCAGGCGGCGTTGATGGCGCCGACCGAAATCCTGGCCCGCCAGCATTTCGCCACGCTGTCGCCGCTGGCGGAGGCCGCCGGCATCCGCCTCGCGCTGCTGACCGGCCGCGACAAGGGCAAAGCGCGGGAAAGGATCATCTCCGACCTGGCCGAGGGTCGGATCGACATCGTGGTGGGCACCCATGCCCTGGTGCAGGCCGATGTCGTCTATCGGGCGCTCGCCGTGGCGGTGGTCGACGAGCAGCATCGCTTCGGCGTCGAGCAGCGCGTCGAGATCGCGGGCAAAGGGCAGAGCGTCGACCTGCTGGCGATGACCGCGACGCCGATCCCCCGCACGCTGACCCTGGCGCTGTACGGCGACATGGACGTTTCGCGACTCGACGAGAAGCCGGCCGGGCGAAAGCCGGTCGACACGCGCCTCGTGTCGCTGGAGCGGCTGGAGGAGGTGATCGCCGCCATCGGCCGCACGCTTGAACACGGCAACCGGGCCTATTGGGTCTGTCCGCTGGTGGAAGAGTCGGAGAAGGTCGACCTTGCCGCGGTCGAAGAACGGCATCGGGTGCTGGCGGAGCGGTTTCCCGGACGCGCCGCCCTGGTGCACGGCTCGATGAAGGCAGCGGCGCGGGACAGCGCGATGCGCGGCTTCGCCGGTGGGGAAACGCCGCTTCTCGTCGCCACCACGGTGATCGAAGTCGGCGTCGACGTGCCGGCGGCGACGGTTATGGTGGTGGAGCAGGCCGAGCGTTTCGGCCTCGCCCAACTGCATCAGCTGCGCGGACGGATCGGCCGCGGGGCGCAGCCGGGCACCTGCCTGCTGCTCTATCGCGGCCCGCTCGGCGAGACGGCCAAGGCACGCCTTACCCTGATGCGCGAAACCGATGATGGCTTCCGGATCGCCGAAGAGGATCTTCGGTTGCGCGGCGCGGGCGACCTGCTCGGCACCCGGCAGAGCGGCGTACCGCCATTCAGAATCGCCAGCCTCGACACCGATTCCGATCTGCTGGCCATCGCCCGGGACGACGCCCGGCTGGTTCTGGAACGCGACGGCGGGCTGGAGGGGCCGCGCGGTGCGGCACTGCGCGTCCTGCTGCACCTGTTCGAACGCGACACGGCGGCCCGGCTGTTCCAGCGCGGCTGACGTGGCGCGACCGCGCCGCCTCGATCACCCCAGCGCGCCCCGTCACGAGTTTGCCTCTCACATCCGGCATAGGTCGGATTCCGCTCCGCCTCCGCCGATCGGCAGCCGGCAGGACGAATACCGTCGACGACAAATCGAGAAACTCAATTTGTGCGCGGGGCGCCAACTCTAGCCCACAGAATTCGCCGGGATTGTTGCTGTGACCACCATCACACTTCAGCCAAGAGAAAGAACCGATTGCAGAACAAAACCTGCAAATTCATGTAAACAGGCAAAAATAGGAATTTCTTGCCGAGCAAATATCTCGCAAATACCAGTAATGACAAACTTGTGAAAAATTTTATGCTTCATATCTAAAAAAAATCACAAGAAATTAACCAACCGTTTACTTCCAGTATTCATGCCTTCGTAAGAGATTGGCCTCGATACTCCCCAGCGTTCTCGGAGCGACGTTTTTGCCGAAAGGACACCTGATGGCTCAAGTGCTGCCCCCTCGGATGCGCGCCATCGATCGCCCAGTCCGCGGCAGGACCGTAGCCCGCTTTGTGAATTTTGCAGATTGAGGTCTTAGAGATGCTCGTTTTCAGCAAGTCGATCTTCGCCGGCAACAACAGCAACAACAAGCTGGTCGGCAATAACAGCGGCAGCGTGATGTATGGCTACGGCGGCGACGACACGCTGACCGGCGGCAACGGCGACGACCTGCTCAACGGCGGCAACGGCGCGGACATCATCGACGGCGGCAGCGGCGTCGACACTGCCATGTATGCCGGCAGGGCCTCCGACTACAAGTTCGAGCGCCAGGCGGACGGCTCGGTGAAGGTCTTCGGCCTCAACAAGGCCGGGGCGGACGGCACCGGCGACGTGCTGTGGAACATCGAGTTCATCCGCTTCAAGGACAAGGTGGTAAGCCTCGACATCCTGGCGCCGAAGGCGACGGAGCCGACTGAGCCGACGCCGGTCCCCCCGACTCCCCCGACCACCCCTGCCGACACGACGGCGTCCAAGCCGGATCTGTCGGTCAGCCATGCGAGCGGCAACGAGGACCAGAAGATCGCGCTGAATATCAGCGCGGCGCTGACCGATACCGACGGCTCGGAGACGCTCAGCGTCACCATCGCCGGCGTGCCGGCCGGTGCCAGCCTCTCGGCAGGCACCAAGAACAGCGACGGCACCTGGACCCTGACCAAGGCCCAGCTCGCCGGCCTCACCATCACCCCGGCGGCCAATTCCGACGCCGATTTCAACCTGACCGTCACCGCCACCTCGACCGAGAGCAACGGCGGCGCCAAGTCGAGCCAGACCGCCAGCGTGACCGTCACGGTCAATGCGGCGGCCGACGCGCCGACGCTCGCGGTCGGCAATGCCAAGGGCACTGCGAATGCGGCGATCGCGCTCGACATTCAGGCAGCCTTGACCGATATCGACGGCTCCGAGACCCTGGGCGTCACCATTTCCGGCGTGCCGAACGGCGCCAGCCTGTCGGCCGGCACCAATCTCGGCAACGGGACCTGGAAGCTCACGCCGGCACAGCTCAACGGCCTGAAGATCACGCCGCCGTCCGGCTCTGATGCCGACTTCACGCTGAACGTGACCGCCACCTCGACCGAGTCGGCCGGCGGCAGCGCGACCAAATCGGCCAGCATCAGCGTCGTCGTCGATCCCGCGGCGGCGCCGGAGCCTGAGCCGACGCCCGAGCCGACGCCTGAGCCGACGCCCGAACCCGAGCCGACTCCGGTCGCCGGCAAGACGATCAACGGCACCGGCGATTCCAACACCCTGAACGGCACCAGCGGCAATGACGAATTCTCCGCCTATGGCGGCGACGACAGCGTCAATGGCGGCGCGGGTGACGACACCATCTGCGGCGGGCCCGGGCAGGACCATCTCGACGGTGGCGCAGGCAACGATACCTATCTAGTCTGGGGCAACAGCGAAGGCTACGACAGGTACCGGGACAGCGGCGCGATGGGTTGGGACCGTGTTGTGGCGGGCGGCGTCGGCACCATCATCGGCCTGGGCGGCGGGTTCTCGCATGCGCTGAGCGGGATCGAGGAGATCACCGCCAACGGCCACGCCAACGTCGTGGTCGCCGGCACGTCGGAGTCGGAGACGCTCGACTTCTCCGGGGTCAAGCTCAACGGCATCTCTCTCATCACCGCCTATGGCGGCGACGACAACATCATCGGCTCGAGCGGCGACGATGTGATCCATGCCGGTCCGGGCAACGACCAGATCGACGGCGGCGGCGGAACGGACACCGCCTGGTTCAGCCTCGACTCCAGCGCCTATCAGCTGACCAAGGACGCCGACGGCAAGGTCACCGTCAAGGCGATGGCCGGCCCCGACGGCATCGACGCGCTCAGCAATGTCGAGTTCCTCAAGTTCAGCGACAAGACGATCGACGTGGCCACGCTCGGCGTGAGCGCCGAGCCGGCACCGACCGAGCCGGAGCCGACCGAGCCGGCCCCGACCGAGCCTGCACCCAGCACGCCGACCGGCCCCAGCACCGGCGATGGCTCCGGCGGCACGGGCGGCGACAGCTCGACCGCGCCCACCCCGCTGCCCAATCCGTCCGCGCCTTCGGGCACCATCCTGCATTACAACGCGCCGACGCCGGCCGGCAGCGACTTCGTCGGCTTGTCGATCGCCAATACCGGCAGCACGGCCAACCCCGCCGGCTATTGGACCTTCGGCCATGCGTTCAAGGAAGGCGACTTCCCGAGCGGCAACGAACTGCACGCGATGATCAACGGCAGCGCCGTGCCGCTGCAGGTGGACGTGAAGACCACCTGGCCGGACGGCTCGATCAAGCACGCCGTTCTCACCGTGAAGACGCCGCAGATCGCTGCCGGCGGCAAGGTCGACCTGACCTTGGGTGTCGGCGGCGAGAGCCACCCGGCCGGCGCCAACATCACCGTGAACACCGTCCTGAACAGCAATCTCGACGTCAAGGTGGTGTTCGACGGCCTCGCCGGCGTGTCGGGCGGCCATCTCGAGCTGGATGCCAAGACGGCATTGCAGCAGGCGGTGGCCAACGGCACGGTCAAGACTTGGCTTTCCGGTCCTTCCGCCAGCGAGTTCACCGCCAGCGTGAAGATCTCCGACCAGCTCCAGTTCGACTTCAACATCCGGATGTATGCCGACGGCTCCTATGCCGTCGACACCGTGATGCACAACGACTGGACCTTCACGAGCAGCCAGCCGACGTCGAATTACAGCGTCTCGGTCCTGAACAAGGGCGCGACGGTGTACAGCCAGTCCAACGTGTCGATGGCGGCGCAGACGACCTGGCACAAGCAGGTCTTCTCCAACGCGACGGCGCAGAACCTGTACGGCAAGTTCGACACCGGCTATCTGTCGGAGGCGCAGGCGATCCCGGCTGCCGACTACTCGATCGGCGCCAGCGCGTCCTCTGTCGCCTCGGCCTATTCGGGTCTGCTGGGCTCGGATACCAGCCTCACCGGCAGCGCATCGATCTACAAGTACATGCCGGGCACCGGCATGCGCGCGGATATCGGCCCGCTTCCGGAATGGACCGCGGACTACCTGCAGACCATGGATCCGCGTGCAGCCGCCGTCATGTTCGCCAACGCGGATGCGTCGGGTGCCGTGCCCTGGCACTGGCGCGACGACGGCACCGGCAACTGGGTCCGTGTCGATCAGCACTCCAAGCTGTGGCTCGACGAGCGCGCGTTCTGGCAGGGCTACGAGACGCCAGGCCACTCGACCCAAGGCAACACCTCGCCGATCATTCCGGAGCAGGCGCACCAGCCTTCGCTGGCTTACGTGGCCTATCTGCTCACCGGCTCGCAGTACTACCTCGAGGAAGCCAAGGCGGAAGCGTCCTGGCTCATCGCGTCCTACTGGCCGGAAGCGCGCCAGTTCGACACCGGGCTGCTGGTGCTGGCGCAGATCCGCGCGACGGCCTGGGCGCTGCGCGACGTCGGCAACCTCGCCTATGTGCTGCCGGACGGCGATCCGCTGAAGGCCTATTTCGAGAAGTCGATCGACGCCACGTTGAAGTACCTGGTGAAGACCTACATCACCGACGGCGCGATGGACAAATACGGCGAGATGGAAGGGTTCTTCGAAGATCCCTGGCAGGAAGGCTCGCGCGTCGAGAAGATCATGGCGCCGTGGCAGCAGGATTACCTGATCGCCCAGTTCGGCGTTCTGGCGGAGCAGGGCTATGACGACGCCCTTGCCCTGATGAACTGGGCCGCGAACTACTCGGCCGGCCGCTTCCTGCACGGCGACGAAGGGTTCAACCCGCTGGCCGGTGCCGGGTATCGGCAGGTCATGACCGACGCGGCGGGCAACACGATCACCACGTGGGGCGAGTCTTATGCCCTGACGAAGGACCTCATCAATGGCGGCGTAGATCCGACGACCTTCCAGAACAACGGACCGGCCGGTTACGGCGGCGGTGCGTTGTCAGCGATGTCCGCATTGTCGCGCGTCGGCAATGTCGACGGCATGGAGGCTTTCGGCTTCATCGTCGAGAACACGCCGAACATCCACACGGCCTATACCGAGGACGGCGCGCGCTTCTCGCTCGCCTTCCGGGTGGGAATGGGCGGCGAGGAAGTCGACATGGCCGACTATCGCCTCGGCACCAGCGGCGCCGATCTCATCACCGGCTCGACGCGGGCTGACGTGCTCGTCGGCGCCGGCGGCAACGACGTGATCCAGGCCGGCAATGGCTCCGATGCGCTCTACGGCGGGGCCGGCGACGACAAGCTGGAGGGCGGCGCGGGCAACGACGCTCTGTTCGGCGGCGACGGTCGCGACACCATGATCGGCGGCACGGGCGACGACATCCTGCGTGGCGGCGACGACGCCGATCAGTTCGTGTTCGACGCCATGGGCTTTGGCAAGGACGTCGTCGACGACTTCGAGAAGGGCCTCGACAAGCTGGTGTTCAAGGCGTCGGCGCTGCCGAGCGGCGTCACCAGCGCGGCTGCCATCCGCGCCCTGGCGCACGATGATGGCTCGGGCAACGCCGTGATCGATTTCGGCAACGGCGATCAGGTGACGTTGTTCAACATCTCGAAGTCGGGCTTGACGGACGACATGTTCGTCATCCAGTAGCGCAGTGTGACCGAGGCGGCCCACCGGCCGCCTCGGCGCCCTGGCCGGGGCTTGATGCGCCCCGCGCCGCTTGAAGCGGGCCGTCTTCAGGCCCTAGGAATTCGATACAGGATCACCGGATCGTTGGGGTTGTCGATCTTCCGGAAGATCGGCCGGGGCATCCATCGATCTGCCCCGATGGCCTGGAGCAGCCGCCCGATCCAGCGCCGCTCCGGCTCGACACGGAAGATCTCCTGCCAATCGGGGCGCGGCTGATAGAGCCGCATCTCGTCGGTGACCGTGCAGTACTTGCTGCGCTCGCATTCGCGCACGAGATCCGGCTGGCCCACGACGAGGTCCCCGGGCCCCGGCGGCGCTGTCGTCACCCGGTTCTGCAGGCCTGAAAAACGCAGATCCAGCTGGGCGCGCGCGAACAGCCTCGCATCGACGTGAACCTTCTCCTGCACGGACCCGGCGATCTGCGGAATCCGACGCGCGGCGAAATACGGCTCGACGTTCTCGACACTGAGCAACGCCCAGGACGTGGCGGCATAGCCGATCAGGCCGAGCGCCGCGAGATGCCGAGCGAGCCCCCCGCGGCGCAGCATCGCTGCCGCCAGCCAGGCCGGCATGACCGCGAGCGCCGCCCCCGAAAACAACATATATCGCGGAACCAGGTACAGGATCGGACCCGCCAGGCTGATGAATCCGTACCAGAGGAGACCCGCGAAACCGAGTAGGGCCATCGCCCGTCGCTGCGGCGGCGACAGCGATCTGCCGGCACCGAGCGCCAGGGCGATCGCCGCACCTAGGATGAGATAGAACAGAAATCCGAATTTCTGGGAGACGAACAGCAAGAGGATCGGATCGAGGAAGACATTGACGGACAGGACCCCCTCGGTATCGACGAGTTCGCCCCCCTGCGCCACCCGCTGCAGCTCGGCGCTTCTGTCGACCGCATCGTGATGCAGCGAGATCTGCTGGCGATACAGGAAGTTCCCTGTCATCAGGCCGAGATACACGGATTGTGACGCCACGACGGCCACCGCGGCTGCGCCGAGCACGAAATAGCGCCAGCGCGCGAACATCGGCCGCACCAGAAAGCACAGGCCGAGGAACAGCCACAGCGCCAGCGTCGTCTCACGCACCAGGAAGCCGAGGCCGGCGGCGATCCCGGACAGGATCAGCCATCGGTGCGATCGCTCGGCTTCGGGCAGCAGAGCGTAATGCGCGAAGGTGAGCAGCGAGGCGCTTACGAAGAACAGCTCCGGCACGTCGGTGTTCACGTAGGTCGCGCTGACCAGGAAGTTGGGCAGCAGGTTGATCAGCAGCACCCAGATGATCGCCGTCAGGCCGTCGAAATGACGCGCGATGAACCAGACGAACAGGATGTTGGTGCCCGCGTAGTAGCCGGCGGTCACCACCCCCACACTGAAGAAGCTCTCGCCGAACACGGCGAGCGACGCCGCCAGGGGCAGCACAATCGGGTAGCGCAGCGCCCAATGGCTGTTCCCGACCGAAGGGAAGTCGGCGATCCAGTCGAGACCGGTCTGGATGTAGGTGTTGTCGTCGCTGCCCTGGAGCCCGACCCAGCGCCACGCCAGCAACGCGGCGATGCCGCCGAGCACCGCGATCCAGGCAACGGCAGCAATTGCGACAGGTCGAGAAGTCACTTCCGGAAAGGGCTTCGTCGTCATGCGGCGCGGCTGGAAGTCAGCGTTGACGCCGCCGCCGCATGCACCCCCGGGATGCCGTTGTAGCACATGCGCTTGGCCTCCTGGCGGCCGCGCGTCACCGTATCGAGGATCAGCCCGCAGGCGAGGCTCAGGAACGAGAGCAGAATGAGGCCGGTCGCCAGGATCGCCGTCGGGAATCGCGGCACCAACCCGGTCTCGAAGAAGGTGACGAAGATCGGATAGGCCAGCACCACGGAGACCACCATCAGAATGGCGGCCGCGGCGCCGAACAAGGCCATCGGCCGCTCCTGCTTCAGCAGCTTCACGATGGTCCAGAGGATGCGGAACCCGTCGGCGAAGGTGCGCAGTTTGCTCGCGGAGCCGGCCATCCGTTCGCTGAAGGCGGTCCGCACCTCGGCGCTCGGCATTTCGAGGCCGAGCGCATGGATGGTCAGCTCCGTCTCGATCTCGAAACCGGCGGACATGACGGGAAACGATTTCACGAACCGCCGCGAGAACACGCGGTAGCCGGAGAGCATGTCGTGAAACTCGCTGCCGAAGATGGCCCTGACCAGCCCGGTCAGCAGCTTGTTGCCGAATTTATGGCCGACGCGGTAGGCGCTGTCCGCCGTCTCCTCGCGGGCGCCGTTCACCATGTCGAGCCCTTCGGTCACCAGCTTGGAGACCAGGCTGCCGGCTGCGCGCGCGTCGTAGGTCGCATCGCCGTCGACCATGACATAGATGTCGGCCTCGATGTCGGCGAACATGCGGCGCACGACATAGCCCTTGCCCTGCCGGGGCTCGGTACGGACCACGGCACCCGCCTCGCGCGCAAGCTGCCTGGTGCGGTCGGTCGAGTTGTTGTCGTAGACATAGATCGTCGCGTTCGGCAGCGCCTGCCGCATGTCCGCCACCACGGTGCCGATCGCGGCTTCCTCGTTGAAGCACGGGATCAGCACTGCAACGGCCAGCTCGCGCCCAATCTCCATCTGGTATTTCCAGCCCTCGTTGAACGACTCGCGCGCTGTCGAGCGTAGACAGCCTCAACCGGTTCGCAAAGCCGATGACCCCGCCTAGGGGCGTTCGGGCGCTGCCGGTCCCGGCGGGACGGCCTGACCCTTCTGCCCGGCTTCGCCCTGCGCCACCGTCCCGATCTGCTCCGCCATGGTGCGGCTCATCAGGTGGAACGCGTTGCTGCCGCAATCCCACATCAGGTCGGCGATGGCGCGGAAGGCGGCGAGCTGGGCCTCGACCTGTTCGCGCGAGGCTTCCATCTGGCGCCGCGTGAGATCGGCCATCGAGGCTTCGCCGTCGGCGACCGGGATGCTGCCGACCATGCGTTGCACGGTCTCGCGCATCAAGGTTGCCTGGCGGGCGCCGATCTCCTGCATGGTGCGGGACATGAGCTCCGCCGCCTCGCGCAGAATGGCGAGTTGGCGCTCCTGCGCCACGCGCATCGCCTCGGCGTCCAGGCCGCGATAGCGCAGCACGGCGATCATCCGCTCATAGGGCATGCCGCCCCCGGCGCCCTGGTCGCGCCCATCCGGTTGCTTGCGCATGGCCTTCGCCCCCCACCCGGCAACAGCTCCGACGAACGGCTAGCGGCCGCCGGTAACCAAAGTCTTACGATAGCGGAAGCGCCGCCGTTCCGGCTATCGCCGGCCGGCCCGCGCCATCCGCCAGGCCCAGGGCCCGAGCAGCGCGAGCAGCGCCAGCGCCAGCAGCGCCGCCGAGAGCGGCCGGGTCAGGAACACGGTCAGGTCGTTCTGGCCGATGATCATGGCGCGGCGGAACTCGGCCTCGGCCATCGGCCCCAGGATCATGCCGATGATCACCGGCGCGGTCGGGAAATCGAACCGCCGCATCAGATAGCCGACGCCGCCGATCAGGTAGAGCAGCACGAGGTCCATCGCCGAGCCGGAGATGCCATAGGTGCCGATGGTGGCGAAGACCAGGATGCCGCCATAGAGCAGCGGCGTCGGGATCTTCAGGATCCTCACCCAAAGCCCGACCAGCGGCAGGTTCAGGACCAGCAGCATGACGTTGCCGATATAGAGGCTGGCGATCAGCCCCCAGACCAGATCGCCCTGCTCTTCGAGCAGCAGCGGCCCGGGCTTGATGCCATAGCTCTGGAAGGCCGAGAGCATGATCGCCGCGGTGGCCGAGGTCGGCAGGCCGAGCGCCAGCATCGGCACCAGCACGCCGGCGGCAGAGGCATTGTTGGCGGCCTCAGGCCCGGCCACGCCCTCGATCGCGCCGTGGCCGAACTCCTCCGGCTTCCGGCTCAGCTTCTTCTCCATGTAGTAGGACAGGAAGGTCGGGATCTCGGCGCCACCGGCCGGCAGGGCGCCGATCGGAAAGCCGATGCCGGCCCCGCGCAGCCAGGCTTTCCAGCTCCGCGCCCAGTCCTCCCTCGACATCAGCAGCGAGCCGGTGATGCCCAGCACCTCGCCCTCGGCGCGATGTCGCGCGGCGAGGTAGAGCGTCTCGCCCACCGCGAACAGGCCGACCGCCACCACCACCACGCCGACGCCGTCATAGAGCTCGGGCAGGCCGAAGGTGAAGCGCTGCTGACCCGAGATCTCGTCGAAGCCGATCAGGCCGAGCCAGATGCCGAAGCCAAGGCTGGTGAGACCGCGCAAGGCCGAGCCGCCGAGCACCGCGGAGACGGTGACGAAGGCGAGGATGGCGAGCGAGAAATACTCCGCCGGCCCGAACTGCAGCGCGAAGGCGACGACCAGCGGCGCGAGGAAGGTGAGCCCGACGGTGCCGACCGTGCCGGCGACGAAGGAGCCGATCGCCGCGGTGGCGAGCGCCGGGCCGGCCCGGCCGCGCCGCGCCATGCGGTTGCCTTCCAGCGCGGTCACGATGGTCGCGCTCTCTCCCGGCGTGTTGAGCAGGATCGAGGTGGTGGAGCCGCCATACATGGCGCCGTAATAGATGCCGGCGAACAGGATGAAGGCGCCGGACGCATCCACCTTGAAGGTGATCGGCAGCAGCAGCGCGATGGTCAGCGCCGGCCCGAGCCCCGGCAGTACGCCGATCGCGGTGCCGAGCGTGACGCCGAGCGCGGCGAAGCCGAGATTGGCCGGCGTCAGCGCGACGGCGAAGCCGTTGAGCAGCGCGCCGAGGGTCTCCATCTCAGATCACGCCGCCGAGGGGGCCGGCGCCGATGCGGATACCGAGGACGGTATCGAAGCCGAGATAGGCGAGCGCCGCGAAGACCACGGCGATGACGGCGTCGCGCAGCGGCCGGCGGCTGCCGAAGCCGCGCGCGACGCAGACGAACAGCACGGTCGAGGCGATGGTGAAGCCGGCCAGGCCGATCAGCGCGACATTGGCGGCGAGGCCGAGCAGCACCCAGCCGAGCTGAAGATAGGATACCTGCTCCGCGCGCTCCTCATCGCTGAGCCAGCCGCCACGCAACGCCGCCGCCAGCAGGCCCGCGCCCATCAGCAGCGTCAGCACGGCGACCGCGGCCGGCAGCACCGCGGGCCCGACCTTCACATGCGGCGGCGGGGTCGGCACAGCCCAGGCGCCGATCGCGATCAGCGCGGCCAGCACCAGCACCGCGACGGCGAGCCAGGTTTCCTCGCGCGCCGCCGCATGCCGCATCGCCAGCCCCTGGGTTCAGGCGAGGCCGATATCCTTCAGCACCGCCTCGATGCGCTGGATGTCCTCGGCCAGGAACTTGCCGAAAGCGTCGCCGGCGAGATACTCGTCCGTCCAGCCGCGCTTCGCGAGCTCGGCCTTCCAGCCCGGGCTCTTCGCCAGCGCGTCGACGAAGGAAAGCATCTTCTTCTTGTCCGCCTCGCTGAGGCCGGGCGGCGCGAACACGCCACGCCAGTTGGCGAGCTCGACATCGACGCCGCTCTCCTTGAGCGTCGGCACGTCGATGCCCGGCAGGCGCTTCGGCGACGACACGGCGATGGCGCGCAGCTTGCCGGCCTTGATCTGCTCCTCGAACTCGCCCCAGCCCGAGGTGCCGGCGGTGACCTGCGAACCGAGCAGCGCCGCCTGGGCCGGGCCGCCGCCGGAGAACGGCACATAGGCGACCTTCTTCGCATCCGCCCCGATCGACTTGGCGATCAGGCCCATCAGGATGTGGTCGGTGCCGCCGGCCGAACCGCCGGCGATCGACACTGCGGCGATATCCTTCTTCATTGCCGCGACCAGATCGCCGATCGATTTCATCGGCGAGGAGGCCGGCACCACGATCACGTTGTACTCGCCGGTGAGGCGCGCGAGCGGCGTCACCTGCTTCAGGGTCACCGGCGACTTGTTGGTGACGATGGCGCCGACCATCACCATGCCGCCGACCATCATGCTGCCGCCCTGGCCCTTCCACTGGTTGACGAAGGTGGGCAGGCCCTTGACGCCGCCGGCGCCGCCGAGATTGGTCACCTGCGCCGACTTGATCAGGCCGCCGGCGCGCGCCACCGCCTCGATCGTCCGCGCAGTCTGGTCCCAGCCGCCGCCCGGATTGGCCGGCACGAAGATCTTCAAGGTATCGACCATCTCGGCGGCGATGGCGCCGCGCAATTGGGCCAGAGTCGCAACGGCGATACCGCCGGCAAGCAGGCCGCGACGGTCGATCATGATGTCCTCCCCGGGATTCTGCGGATGCGCGACATTACCGCTCGGCGGCGCGAAAGTCACATCGGCGCGAACTTGCCGTTGTCCCTGGAAAGCGTGATCTTGCCGCTTTATGTGTAGCTGCACCGAAAGCCACAATTCGGTGGAGGGATATCCATGAAACTGTACTTCTCGCCCGGCGCCTGTTCGCTGTCGCCGCACATCGTGCTGCGTGAAGCCGGCCTCGATTTCGATCTGGAGCAGGTCGACCTCAAGGCCAAGAAGCTGAAGAAGACCGAAGCCGATTATCTGCCGATCAATCCGAAGGGCCAGGTGCCGGTTCTCGAGCTCGACAACGGCAAGCGCCTGACCGAAGGCCCGGCCATCGTGCAGTACGTCGCCGACCAGAAGCCGGGCTCCGGCCTCGCCCCCGCGGCCGGCACGTTCGAGCGCTATCAGCTGCAGGAATGGCTGAACTTCGTCACGTCCGAGATCCACAAGGGGTTCAGCCCCCTGTTCCGGCCCGACACGCCGGACGACTACAAGACCATCGCGAAGGCGAACCTCGCGGCGCGCTACGCGATGCTCGACAAGCATTTCGCCGGCAACAAATACCTGATGGGCGATCAGTTCACCGTCGCCGACGCCTATCTCTTCACCGTCACCAACTGGAACAACTTCCAGAAGGTCGATATCGGCCAGTGGCCGAACGTGAAGGCCTATTTCGACCGCGTCGCCGCGCGGCCGAAGGTGCAGGAAGCGCTGAAGGCCGAAGGGCTGATCAAGTAGCTTCCCCCGGCAGGCCGGCAGCTTAGCGCACGAGCCCCTCCCCCGGCCGAAGGACGGGGGAGGATGGGAGGGGGCTTTTTTTTGGCAGCCGCAGGGCGGGTGGCCAAACCCCACCCCGACCCTCCCCGCGCTCCGCGCGAGGAGGGGGAAGCCAATCCGGAGACCGCCGCCCTACGGCCCCTTGCCTTCCGCCTTGGCGGCCTCGTATTTGCGGCGCTCCTCCTCGACCAGCTCCTTCTTCGAGAGCTTGCCGATGATGGTCTTCGGCAGTTCGGGGCGGATCTCCAGCGCCACCGGAATCTCGTACTTGGCGAGCTTGTCGCCGAGGAAGGTCTTCAGCTCGTCGAAGGTGAAGGGCGTCATGCCAGGCTTCAGCTTGACGAACACCTTGGCGCTCTGGCCGCGATAGTCGTCCGGCACGCCGATCACCGTGCATTCGGCCACCGCGGGATGCTCGTAGACCGCCTCCTCGATATTGCGCGGATAGACGTTGAAGCCGCCGGACAGGATCATGTCCTTCTTGCGGTCGGTGATGAAGACGAAGCCGTCCTGGTCGATCTTGCCGACATCGCCGGTATGGAAGCGGCCGCCGGCGAAGGCTTCCTCGGTCGCCTTCGGGTTCTTCCAATAGCCCTGCATCACGTTCGGGCCGGAGATGCAGATCTCGCCCGTGTCGCCGATACCGAGCAGCTTGGTCGGCTCGTCGACATCGACGATCTCGATCAGCACGCCGGGCAGCGGCAGGCCGCAGGAGCCCTTGCGCCGCTCCCCGTAGAGCGGCTGGCTGGTGCCGGCCGGCGAGGTCTCGGTCATGCCCCAGCCTTCCGAGAGCTTGCAGCCGGTCATGCCCTCGAATTTCTCCAGCACGTCGACCGGCAGCGGCGCACCGCCGGAGCCGCAATATTTCAGCGAGCGCAGGTCATAGCTGCCGACATCCGGTGCCGCGTTGATCGCCGCGAACATGGTCGGCACGCCGGGGAACACGGTGATCTTCTTCTTCGCCAGGTCCTGCATGACAGCCTTCAGCTCGAAGCGCGGATGCAGCACCATCTCCGCACCCGTCGAGAAGCTGCGCAGGAACACCGCGGTCAGCGCATAGATGTGGAACAGCGGCAGCACGACCAGGCAGCGCTCCTTGCCCTCCTCCAGCAGCGGCTTATTGCCGCCGGCGGTCCAGGCATCGAACATCTGCAGGGCGCAGGTCAGGTTGGCATGCGTCAGCATCGCCGCCTTCGGCACGCCGGTGGTGCCGCCGGTGTACTGCAGCAGCGCGACCTCGGTCTTCGGATCCTTGACCGGATATTCCCTGGGCTTGCCGGCGGTCTTCAGCAGGTCCTTGAAGGCGACGTGCCGGTCGTCGCGCGGCCACTTGGCGATCTCCTTCTTCTTCGCCAGCGGGAACAGCAGGTTCTTCGGGAACGGCAGGACCTCTTCCAGGCCGGAGACGATCACCTTCTTGAGG
The DNA here is from genome assembly GCA_003576705.1 of Desertibaculum subflavum. Taxonomy (GTDB): domain Bacteria; phylum Pseudomonadota; class Alphaproteobacteria; order Ferrovibrionales; family Ferrovibrionaceae; genus Desertibaculum; species Desertibaculum subflavum. The sequence continues at coordinate 20,265 of QOZS01000036.1, read as the reverse complement.
CGCGTCGAGCCCAGCATCTTGGCGACGTTGGGATAGAGCGCGTTGAGGGCGAGCGTGACGATGAAGTCGATATCGGCATCGTCGATCTTGTGGCGCAGCTCGCGCTCGGCATCGAGCGGCGACAGGTTCACCACGCGGCCGCCCGCCTTGTGCACGGCGAAGAAGCTGATCACGTATTGCGGACAGTTCGGCAGGAACAGGCCGACCTGCACGCCCGGCCCGACACCCAGCTTCTGCAGCCCCTCGGCCATGCGGTGCACCTGGTCGGCGACATCGCTGTAGCTGTACTTCTTGTCCATGAAGTCCAGGCAGGCATGGGACGACCAGCGGCTCACCGCATGGTCGAAGAAGGCATTGAGCGAGGTCGGCTCGAACTTCATGTCCCACCGGATGCCCGGCGGATAGGTCTTTTCCCAGACGTGCGGCATAGAACCTCCCGGCGCCGAATCCCCCGTCTTTGCGGCTCGCGGCGCGTCCGTCGCGAGACTATGGCCCGGCCCCTGGGGAATCAATGTTAACGCCTTGATCCGGCAAAGCGGCCCGGCCGCTGGATTGTTGGACTAAGGTTTGCTCAGTGCTGCCGGCCTTGGCGGCTTCGGGTTGAATCTCGGCGTAGACCAGAATACTGCGGTCGAGCGCGACCCGGGTCACGCCGGCCCACTGCCCTGCTTGTCCTCTTCGGTGACCCGGCCGACGCGGTATCCGGTGGGCCGCTTGGCTTTCAGGCTCTGGGCCAGCGCATTATAGGCCGCCCACCATTGGGGGTCTTTGCTTCGATCAAAGGGCTGGGGCGTGATTTTGGCAATCGGCCTGCCGTACCTCGTGATGATGATCGTCTCGCCGCGTTCGGCGGCGGCGATCACCTGCGAGAAGTTCTGATTCGCCTCGCGCACCGACATTTCGCGCATGCAGCACCTAAGTTCCACGTTGCAACATCTTGGCATTGTCGGGCGGAAAATGAAGCTCCGGCCTCATCCACCGGCCTGCATTACATCGACCGCAATCGCCTCGGCCAACCGGCCGAGTTCCGGCGCGAATCGTTCTGCCGCCTGCCCCTCGGTCATCGCCGAGCGCGGGAAGCGCAGCGACATGGCCGCCAGCACGTGGCCGCCATGGCGGATGGCGACGCCGATGCCATGCGTGCGGCGCGGCTTGGGCGGCATCTGGAAGGCATGGCCGTCGCGTCGGATGCGCTCGAAGGCGGCAGCCAGCGCGAGGCCGCGGCGGCCGGCCTTGAGAAGGTCGCCGTCCGGGATGCCGTTGGCGGCGAGGATGTCACGCCGCTCCGCCTCCGGGCAGAAGGCGAGGTAGACGCGGCCCATGGCGCCGGTGAAGGGCGACAGGCGGAGCGCGTAGCCCGCCGTGTCGAGCGCCATCGGGCTTTCCGGCGCGGTGGAGAAGCGCACCACCACGGCGCCCGAACTGAGGGTGCCGAGATAGAGCGGCCAGCCCTGCTCGCGGGTGAAGCGGCGCATATGCGGCGCCGCGGCATCGACCAGGTGGTCGACGAAGCGGATGCCGCCCGAGAGGCCGAGCACGCGGTCGGTGATGCGATAGCCGAGCTGGCGCGAGACGCGGGTCGCATAGCCGAGCGCGATCAGGGTCTCCAGCAGGCGCGCGAGCGTGGGCTTGGGCAGGCCGGTCTCGGCGGCGAGCTCGGCCAGCGTCGAGCTGCGCCGACGGTTCAGCGCCTCCAGCACCGCGAAGCTGCGGCGCACGGGCTCGATGGCGGCGGGCACGGCGAGCGGCATGGGCGCCCGCAGCTTATTCCGTAATACGGAATTACGCCATCGCGGACAGGCGCAGCCCGCGCCGATGCGCCTATTCTTCCGTCACAACGGGAGAGGAAGCCGGCCATGGCCTATCAGACCATCGAGGTGAAGCAGCTCACCCCCACCATCGGCGCCGAGGTGTTCGGCGCGGATCTGAGCGGGCCGCTCGGCAACCAGCAGTTCCAGGAGATCCACGACGCGCTGATGGAGAACCAGGTCATCTTCTTCCGCGACCAGAAGCTGACGATCGACCAGCACAAGGATTTCGGCCGCCGCTTCGGCAAGCTGCACGTGCACCCGAACGCGCCGATCGATCTGCCGGAGCATCCCGAGATCCTGGTCATCAAGGCGGACGAGAAGTCCAAGCACGTGGCCGGCGAGGAATGGCATTCCGACGTCTCGTGCGACATCGAGCCGCCGATGGGCTCGATCCTCTACATGCACGAAGTGCCGGCGAATGGCGGCGGCGACACCTTGTTCGCCAGCATGTACGCCGCCTATGACGCGCTGTCGGCCCCGATGCAGCGCTTCCTCGAAACCCTCACCGCGCTGCACGACAGCAGCAAGGCACATTACTATCGCGTCAAGGCGACCGACCGCAGCGACATCCAGTTCCCCAATGCCGAGCATCCGGTGGTGCGCACGCACCCGGTGACGGGGCGCAAGGCGCTCTATGTCAATCGCGGCTTCACCCTGAAGATCCCGCAGCTCAAGCGCCACGAGAGCAACGCGCTCTTGGAGATGCTGTACCGGCACGTGGAGACGCCCGAGTTCCAATGCCGCTTCAAGTGGCGGCCCAACTCGATCGCCTTCTGGGACAACCGCTGCACCCAGCACCATGCAATGTTCGATTACCACCCGCACCGCCGCTACGGCCACCGCGTGACCGTGTGCGGCGACAAACCGTTTTTGCGGGCTTAGTCCAACCGTCGCGTCCGCTTCCCGCGAGACAGACTTTGGCTGCAAGGTAGCGTCGCTCCAGACATGACGGAGCGATGTGATGACCGATGCCGAGATGCAGGAATTCGTGACCCGGTTCGCCGCCGCCTGGGCGGCGCGCGACAGCGAGGCCTTTCTCGCGCTGTGGCATCCCGACGGCGTGCTGACCACGCCGCTGGTCGACCGGCCGGTGGCGGGGCGCGAGCTCGGCCTGCTCAACGAGCGCCAGAAGCAGGCGGCACCCGACGCGATCTGGCAGCTGCTCGACTGGACCTCGCGCGGCGACGTCGTCGTCATCGAATGGCAGACCACGCGCATATTCGACGGCAAGCCGTTCCACTGGCGCGGCGTCGACAAGTTCCGCCTGCAGGAAGGTCGCATCCTGGAAGAGCGCGTCTATACCGACACGGCGCCGCTCCGCGCCGCCCACAGCGGCAAGCCGCTCGAGCCGATCATGCGCTTGTGACTCCCTCTCCGCGCGGCAGCGTGGGGAGGGTCGGGGTGGGGTTTGGCCGCCCGCGCCGCGGCGAGGAAAAACACAAAAGCCCCCTCCCAGCCTCCCCCGTCCTGCGGCCGGGGGAGGAGCGAAGGCTGCTACTCCGCCGCCCTTGCCGCGACCGTCGGGAAAATGCCGGCCGCCATCTCGCGGTCGTAGGCTTCGCGCCAGTCGACCGTATCCGGCGCGGCGAAGTCGCCGCTGCGGGCGCCGAGCGCAGCCTGCGGATCGTCCAGGCAGGGCGGCACCGCGCCATCGCTCTTCCACGCCTTCGCCGCGCGGATCAGGCGGCGGCGTGTCGTCGTGATCATGCGGTCGCTCGGGCCGAGATGCTCGAACGCATGATCGACGATCGGCCCCATGCTTTCGGTCACCGCCTGATCCTGGTTGTCGACACCCTGGATGCCGGTATAGCTCGACCGGCTCTGCACCTCGCGGTCGATCAGGTAGTCGTTCGAGGGATTGCTGGCGCGGCGCCAGCGGCCGAACCAGTCGGAGGTGTTCGGCAGGAAGGCGTCGTTCGGCTGGGTGCCGGGCAGCGGCGTCCCGTCCTTCGCCGTGCGCGAGAAGGGCGGGCTGGTCCCCTTCCACACCATCTGCACCATCATCGTATGGGTGTCGTCCATCGGCACCCAGGCGCGGATCACGATGTGATCCACGAACGGACCATCGGGCGGCATGGTCCAGAACGGAAACAGGAAATGGGCGAAGCGGTAATGCCGCTGGCCGGGCTCGGCCGGCCGGTGGGCGCCGTACATGGTGCCCCAGGGCGTATCAGTGATGCCATAGGTCGGCGCCCGGTGCGTGGCCATGTAGCGGCCGCGATTGTCGGGCGCGTAGTCTTCCGGCTTGACCAGGCCGCCATGCAGGAAGCCGAAATGCGAATTGTCGATATCGCCTTCCAGCGCCTGCAGCCAGTTGCACTCGCGCTGCACGCAGAACACGCGGAGCTGGTCGGCTGGCAGCCGCGCCGCCTCGAACTCCGGCAGCGGCGGCGGCACGGCGCGGGCGCCGAGATAGGCCCAGACCAGGCCGGCCCGCTCGACCACCGGGAAGGCGCGGGCCTTGACCTTGTGCTTGAAATCCTCGTGCGGCAGCACGTTCGGCATGTCGACGCATTGGCCCGTCACGTCGAACTTCCAGCCGTGGTAGACGCAGCGGATGCCGCCCTGCTCGTTCCGCCCGAGGAACAGCGAGGCGCAGCGATGCGGGCAGCGATGGTCCATCACGCCGACCCGGCCCTGGCTGTCGCGGAACGCGATCATGCGCTCGCCGAGCAGCATCAGGCGGAGCGGTGCGCCGTCGGCCGCCAGTTCCGAGGACAGGCAGGCCGGGATCCAGTACTGCCGCATCAGCTCGCCCATCGGCGTGCCGGGGCCGGTATGGACCAGGATCTCGCTGTCGCGCTTGGACGTCATGGGGCTCCTCCTGCCGGGCGCCGCCCTCTATAGGGGCGGTTGCCACAACCCATGATAGGCAGCTCAGAAGTCGCTGACGATGCCCTTCTTCTCCCAGTCGCCGTAGCGGGTCGGTTCCGGGCCCTGCGGCCCGCCGACCTCGCCGGGCGCCTGCTCCTGCACGGTCGCGGGCTTCGGCTTCTTGAATTTTCCTTTGACCGTCGGGTCTTGCGGATCGGGCTCCGGCCCAGGTTTCGTCTCGGTCATGTCTTGAACCGTCCTTGCTGCTACATACATCTTACCGGTGCGGCCGCACCGGGTCGCCTTGGACGAGTCGTCAGATGAACTACTTGCGTACCGCCATCCTGCTCGCCGCCATGACCGGCCTGTTCGTCGGCATCGGCTATCTGGTGGGCGGCACCGGCGGCATGCTGATCGCGTTCGGCATCGCCTGCGCGATGAATCTGTTCGCCTACTGGAACTCCGACAAGATGCTGCTGCGCATGTACGGCGCGCGGGAGGTCGATCAGAGCTCGGCGCCGGACCTGTGGCGGATGGTGGCGACGCTCGCGAGCCGCGCCGACCTGCCGATGCCGCGCGTCTACGTGATCGAGAACGCCCAGCCCAATGCCTTCGCCACCGGCCGCAACCCGGAGAACGCGGCGGTCGCCGCCACCACCGGCCTGCTCGGCGCGCTGAGCCGCGACGAGATCGAGGGCGTGCTGGCGCATGAGCTGGCGCATATCAAGAACCGCGACACCCTGATCATGACCATCACGGCGACCTTGGCCGGCGCCATCGGCATGCTCGCCAACTTCGCCATGTTCTTCGGCGGCGGCATGCGCGACAGCGAGGGCCGGTCGTCCGGTATCGGCATGATCGGCGGCCTCCTGATCATGATCCTGGCGCCGATGGCGGCCGCCCTGGTGCAGTTCGCCATCAGCCGGTCGCGCGAATACGCCGCCGACCGCATGGGCGCCGAGATCTCCGGCAACCCGCTCGGCCTCGCCAGCGCCCTGGCGCGCATCCACGAGGCGGCGCGCGGCGTCTACAACCCGCGCGCCGAGCAGAACCCGGCGACGGCGCATCTCTTCATCATCAATCCGCTGGCCGGCGAGCGCATGGACAGCCTGTTCTCGACCCATCCGGCGACCGAAAACCGCATCGCAGCGCTGCAGGCCCTGGCTTCGCAAATGGGCCCGGGCGAGATGCGGGGCGGCGGCTATCGGCCCTCGCCCGCGCCGCGGCAGAACGCCTGGGCGACCGCTGCCGGCGGGCGCCGCCGCGGCCCCTGGGGCTGAGTTCGTCTACTCCGCCGGCGCGGTGAGGGGGATCGCCGCTTGCCGCGCACGGCGGCCGGGCAGCGACAGGCCTGCGAGCCCGGCACCGAGCGCCAGCACAGCCAGCACCGGGAACAGCGCGTCGAGGTGGCCGAACAGCTTGTGCAGCACCGGCACCAGGGCGACGCCGAAGGCGCCGATGCCGAGCGACAGCACGAACTTGGCGCCGAAGGCGCGGCCGCGCCATTTGGCCGGCGTGTAGCGGGCAAGCAGCGCGTTCTCCGCCGGCGCCGCCGCGGTGTTGATGCCGACCATCAGCGCGGCGACGCCGACCAGCGCCTGGCTCACCAGCATGAAGCCGATCACGATCACCGGGATCTGCACCAGCTGCAGCACGACGTAGACGCGCTTCAGGTCGTAGCGGTCGGCGAGCTCGCCGCCGATCATGTTGGCGACGGCGCTCGCGGCATAGACCACGGTGACCAGCACGCCGATGCCGGCGATGCCGTCGCCCAAGGTGCCGGCCAGCCGCTCCTCGAAGATCTTCGGCATGGCAACCGAGGTGACCTGATAGATCAGCCCGGTGCAGAGCATGGTGACGCTGAGCACGAAGAAGGCGCGCTTCACGTCGCCCGCCTCCGGCTTCGGCGTCGGCGCTGCATCCTCGGCGCCCTCGACGATCAGGCCGCCCCGCATGGCGAACAGGAACAGGATGCCGGTCGCGAGGCAGACCGCGCCCGGCACCAGGAAGGCGGCGCGCCAGCCGGAGAGATCGATCAGGAGCCCGGCGACCAAAGCCGCGCCGGCGGTGCCGATCGAGCCGAACACCCCGTTGATGCCGAGCGCGCGGCCACGATTGACCGCGCGCTTGACCAGCCAGGGAATGCCGACCGGGTGATAGATCGAGGCGAACAGCCCGATCAGCGTCAGGCCGGCCAGCATGCCGGCCGGGCCGGTGGCGAAACCGGTCAGCATCGAGGCGGCGCCGGTGCCGAGGAAGAACACGGCGATCATGCCGGAGGCGCTCCAGCGGTCGCCCAGCCAGCCGGCCGGCAGCGCGCCCAGGCCGAACATGACGCTGAGCGGAATGGAGAGCGCGATCAGCTCGGCATAGCCCATGCCCCAGTCGCGCTCCAGCGACAGCACCACGGTGGCGTAGAGCAGCGTGAACAAGTGCGAATAGGTGTGCGCCACGCTGGCGAAGGCGGTGGTGGCAAAGCCGGAATGGCGCGACATTCGCAGGGGCATGTTCCCGTTGGCCTCACGTTGGCGCGAGCAAGGTACACAGGCTCCGCCGGTGACGGTACAAGCGAGAGGTGAATGCCTCCCTGCCGCGCAGGGCATGGCACGAGCAGGGCATGGCAGCGGCAGGCGTGGAGAGGCGCATGAACGAGGTGGGGTCGAATCGAGGCGCGGTGGCAACCTTGCGCAAGATCCGCGTCTGGGACCTGCCGGTACGGTTGTTCCACTGGGTGCTGGTGGCGTTGCTGGTCGCGCTCTATCTGACCGGGGAGTACGGGTGGCTCGACCTGCACATGAAGCTCGGCCAGGCGGTGCTGGTATTGGTGATCTGGCGGGTGCTATGGGGCCTGGTCGGCAGCGACACCGCCAGGTTCGGCGGTTTCCTGAGAGGGCCCGGCGCCGTGCTCGCCTATGCCCGCAGCCTGCTGACCCCGCATCCGCTGCCGGTCGCCGGGCACAATCCGCTCGGCGGGCTGATGGTGATCGCGCTGCTGCTGGCGATCCTGGCCCAGGCCGGCAGCGGCCTCTTCACCACCGACGACATCGTGGTGGAGGGCCCGCTCTATCACCTGGTGTCGGGCAAGACCGCCTCGCTTATGACCACCGTGCACCACTACGCCTTCGACGTGCTGATCGTGCTGGCGGTGATCCACGTGGCCGCGGCGCTGCTCTATCTGTTCGTGAAGAAGGAGAACCTGATCGGCCCGATGGTGACCGGTTCGAGGCCGCTGCCGCCGCAACTACCGGCGCCGGCCCTCGCCTCGCCGCTGCGCGCGCTGATCCTGCTGATGATCGTCGCCGGGGCCTGGATCGCCTTCGTCAGCCTGATCTGACCGCTCTGGGCCGGAAACGCGAACGCCCGGAGCAGACCGCCCCGGGCGCTTGCGTGAGCCTCACCCAGAAAGCTTATTTGCCGCGATAAACGTCGTGGCACGCCTTGCAGGCGCCGCCGACCTTGCCGAACTGCGCGCCGAGCGCCTTCGCGTCGCCGCCCTGCGCCGCCATGACGAGCTTGGCGCCCTCGGCTTCCAGATTGGCGAACTTCTTTTCGAAATCGGCCTTGTTGGTCCAGATCTCGGGCAGTGCCTTGGTGTCGCCCTTGTCGCTGCCGGTCGGGAAATGACCCGGATTGACGCGCGCGACCTGCACGATCTTCTCCGCTTCCGGGACCGCCTTGGCGGTCGGGCCGCCGGCATCGATGACGGCCTTGGTGGCTTTCATCGCGTCGGCCATCATCTTGAAATTGGCCTTGCGGTTGGCGATCGGATCGCCCTGCGCCAGCGCCATGCCGAATGCCCCGACCACGGCCAGGCCCGCCGCCGCCGCGATGATCTTGGTGAACCGCTGCATGCCCCGATCTCCCTCCTTCGTCCTCGCCCGACCCCACGGCCCGTCATGGGCCGCCGACACCGGTCTCTATGCCGGGCCGACAGACCCGGGAACAAGTCACCAACGCTTGATCGCGGCCGATTATTCCCGGAACCTGCCGTCCCGCGAACTCTTAGGGTTTGGTCGGCTACCCTCGGTCCCGTATCCTAGGTCGGGCACGCCGCCCCTCACGGCCGGGCGGCCACCTGTTGCGAAAAGTTGACATGAACGTCTATTCCGAACCCTCAGATAATCCAGCCACGCCGCTCGACGCGGTCTGCGTGTTCTGCGGCTCCAGCGGCCGCGTCGCCGAGCGGCACCGCAAGGCGGCCAGCCGCTTCGGCCAGATCCTGGGCGAGAACGGCATCACCCTGGTCTTCGGCGGCGGCCGGGTCGGGTTGATGGGTCTCTGCGCCGATGCGGCGGTCGCCGCCGGCGGCAAGGCGGTGGGCGTGATCCCGCGCATCCTGCACGAGGTCGAGGTCGCGCATCAGAACCTGACCGAGCTGCACATCGTCGAGACCATGCACGAGCGGAAGAAGCTCATGTTCGACCGGTCGGACGCCTTCGTGGTGCTGCCGGGCGGCGTCGGCACCTTGGACGAGACTTTCGAGATCATCACCTGGCGCCAGCTCCGCCTGCACGACAAGCCGATCATCGTGGTCGACGAAGGCGGCTACTGGGCCCCCTTCGTCAGCATGGTGGACCACATCGTGGCCTCGGGCTTCGCCGGCGAGCGCACGCGCCAGCTGTTCCAGGTGGTCAAGAGCGTGGAAGACGTGCTGCCGGCGCTGGCGGCGAGCCCCGCACCGAAGCTCGCCGCCCACCCGGAGAAGCTCTGAGGTCCTACGCCAGGGCGAGCTCGGTCGCCTTGTCGAGCGGCACCGGCTCGTCGGACAGCAGCAGCGTCGTTGCCGCCTCCTCCCAGCGCAGCGCGTCGAGCGCGATCGGCGCGTCGCGCCGGAGCTTGTGCTCCAGCACGAAACGGGCGAGCAGCAGCCGCCGCGCGTCGCCGCCTTCGGCGCCGGCGCGCAGCCCCTCCTCCGCCAGCAGCGACGCCGTGGTCGCGTGGTAGAGCAGACCGGCCGCGACGCGGCAGAACCGCTCGTTCTCCGGCACTGAGGCGACCTCCTCGGCGAAGCGGAAGGCATTGGCGATGCCGCTTTCCAGCCGGTTACGGAACTGGCCCGGCAGGCCCGGGGCGGCGTCCAACCGCTCGGCCAGATCCTCGCGCAGCGCGATGTGGGCCTTCACCTTGCCGACGGCACGCTGCACCGCGTCGAGCGCATTGATGTTGCTGGTGCCTTCCCAGAGCAGGCCGAGATGGGCATCGCGGACGAGGCGCGCATTCGGCCAGTCCTCGATATAACCGTTGCCGCCGCGCGCCTCCATGGCGCCGGTGGCGACGGTGACGTTGTCGCGGCAGGCGCGGTACTTGGCGATCGGCGTCAGCATGCGGAGCGCCTGCTCGGCGCGCTTGCTGCTGCCGGCCTCACCCGTGATGGCCGCGGCGTACATCAGTGCCGATAGCGCCTGTTCGGTCGGCACCATCATCTTCAGCATCTGACGGCGCATCAGCGGATGCTCGATCACCGCCCGGCCGAAAGCATTGCGGTGCTGCGCCGCCTGGAACGCCTCGTTCAGGCAGCGGCGCATCATCCCCGCGGCGCGGGCGAGGTGCGAGATGCGACTGGAATTCACCATCACCAGCATCTGCTTCATGCCCTGGTCGAGCTCGCCCAGCTGATAGGCGAGCGCGCCCTCGAACACGATCTCCCCGCTCGCCATGGTCTTGCTGCCGAGCTTCTCCTTCAGGCGCACGATCCGGTAGCTGTTGCGGCTGCCGTCCTCCAGCACCTTCGGCATCAGGAACAGGCCGAGGCCCTTGCCGCCCGCGACCGCGCCTTCGGGCCGCGCCAGCAGCACGGCGAAATCGGCATCGGCATTGGAGCAGAACCACTTCTCGCCCCAAAGCCGCCAGGCGCCGCCATCCTGCACCGCCGTGAGCTCGGCGGCGCCGGCATCCGAGCCGCCGATCTTCTCGGTCATGAACTGGGAAAGACGCTTGAGCCGGTTCAGATCCTGGCTCCACATATCGGCCAGGAAGCGGGATTTGATCTCCTCGCTGCCGAAGCGGTGCACCAGCTCGGAGGAGCTGTCGGTCAGGTTGACCGGGCAGAGCAGGCCGAATTCGGCCTGCGCGAACAGATAGTGGAAGACGTATTTCGCGATCGGCGGCATCGCCGTCGGCCAGCCCAGCACGCCGCCACGATGCGTCATCGCATGCATGCCGAAGCGGCCGAAGGCGATCTCCTCCATCCCGCGATAGGCCGGGTGGAATTCGATCCATTCCTCGTCGCGGCCGAAGCGGTCGCGCGGGTGCAGCACCGGCTGGTGCTTCTCCGCCGCATCCGACAGCTCGCCGAGCCGCCCGCCGCCGAGCTCGCCCAGTTCGCTGAGATGCGGCTCGAGATGCTTGAGCAGCTTCGGCTCCATGTATTGCGGCAGCAAGGTGCGCAGGCTGTTGTCGATGGCGAAGAAATTGAGCCCGGCGCAGGTCGGCGCGAGATTGGCGGAACGCGCGACGGAAGCGGCCCGGGTGGCGAGCGCCGCATGCTCGGCCTTCGGCTTCTGGATCGTTCCCATGACGGTCATGATTTTCCTCCTATCGGATCTTGCTTAAGCGTCGAAGGCGATCTCCACCACGGCATCGGCGCCGAAGGTGGCGCGCACGCTCTGTCCGGCGCGGATCGGCAGCATGCCGGTGGTGGAGCCGGTGCTGATCGTCTCGCCGGCGCGCAGCCCGTCGCCCCAGCGGCGGCGCTCCTCCGCCAGCCAGAGCAGCGGGCGCAGCGGATCGCCCATCACGTCGGCGCCGCGGCCTTGCCGACGCAGGGCGCCATCGATTTCCAGCACCACCGGCATGTCCGCCAGGCCGTCACGCCAGCCGGGGATCGGATCGCCGAACACGTAGCGTCCGGAGGCGCTGCCATCCGCGAGAATAGCGCCGAGCGGCGGCAGCGCCGCGTTCGGGAAACTGCACTCGGCCACTTCGATGCCGGCATGCACGCTCTCGATCGCGGCGATCACCTCGTCCATGCGCCAGGGCTCCGGCCGCGCCGGCAGGTCGCGCGCCAGGGTCACGAAGAACTCGCATTCGACCAGGGGGTCGAGCAGATCGGCACGACGGAACCGCGCCGGCGAGCGCACGGCGAAGCGGCGGAAGGTGCGGCCATAGATCGGGGCATCGATGTTCAGCTTGGTGCGCACCGCCTCGGTGGTGCCAGCAATCTTCCAGCCGAGCGGCTCCCAGCCGAGCCGGGCGGCGACCTCCCGGTTGACGGCATAAGCCTCGTCGGCGCCGCGCGGGACCAGGTCGGGCGCCGGCGAACCGATCTGCCGCGCCTCGCGACGCGCCGCGACAAGCTGGTCCGCCAGTGCTTCGAGCCGGGTGGGGAACTGCATGGCGCCAATTTTCCGTTGTGTTTCAGGCCGTAGCAAACGATTTGTCGGCGGCAGGCATTGAGCTAGACTCAACACATGTCCTGGCGCCGCCTGCCGCCCTTGCACGCCGTCCGCGCCTTCGAGGCGGCGGCGCGGCATCTCTCGGTGACCCGCGCGGCCGAGGAACTGCACGTCACCCCCGGCGCGGTCAGCCGCCATGTCCGGGCGCTGGAGACGATGGTGCAGGCGCCCTTGTTCCTGCGCCGCTCCACCGGCCTGACCTTGACCGTTGCCGGCGAGGCGCTGGCGACGGCAACGCGCGAGGCGCTGGACCGCATCGCCGATGCCGCGAGCGGCGTCCGGCTGCGGCGCCTGCGCCGGCTCTCCATCGGCGTCTACGGCTTCTTCGCCTCGCGCTTCCTGCTGCCGCGCTGGCCGGATCTGGAGAAGACGCATCCGGACCTCGCCATCGACCTGCATACCAGCCTCAACCCGCTGGACATGCTCCCCGGCCGCTACGACGCGGTGATCGCCGTGTCGGATGCGGCGCCGCGGCCCGGCCTCGTCACCTCTCCCCTGCTGCCCATCGCCACCGTGCCGGTCTGCGCGCCGGGCTGGCTCAAGCGCGGCGCACCGGATTTTGCCGGCGTCCCGCTGCTGCATGCGCGGCCGCGGCCGGAGGATTGGCGCCGCTGGCTCGACCACGCCAGGCTCGGCCATGTGCCGGTGCAGGGCGGCAGCAGCTTCGAGAGCATCGGCCTCGCTATCGAGGCCGCCGCAGCCGGCCTCGGTTTCGCGCTGGCGATCGAGGCGCTGCTGGCGCCCGACCTTGCCCGCGGCGCCGTGGTGATCGCGCACGAGACGGTGCGGCCGACGCGGCGCCATTTCGTGCTGCAGGCGGAGGCGCGGCTGGCGGGCGACCCGGCGCTGCTCGCCTTCGCCGACTGGATCTCGGGCCAGGCTGCGGCGGCAGCGGCACCGGCCACAGCAGCGACCACCAGACGCCGCCGAACGGCATAGCCCGCGAGCCCCTGCGACCGTGACGCGGCTTTCATGCAGCGCGGCGCTTTGCTAGTTTCCGCGCTTCCCTACCCGCACCTGCCTCCTACCGGGGTCGAACATGGCCGATAAGATCAAAGTGAAGAATCCCGTCGTCGAGATGGACGGCGACGAAATGACCCGGATCATCTGGGATTTCATCAAGCAGAAGCTGATCCTGCCCTATCTCGACATCCAGCTCGAATACTACGACCTCGGCATCGAGTATCGCGACAAGACCGACGACAAGGTCACCGTCGATTCGGCCAACGCGACCCTGAAGCACGGCGTGGCGGTGAAATGCGCCACCATCACCCCGGACGAGGCGCGGGTGAAGGAATTCAACCTGAAGAAGATGTGGCTGTCGCCGAACGGGACGATCCGCAACATCCTGGGCGGCACGGTGTTCCGCGAGCCGATCATCTGCCAGAACATCCCGCGGCTGGTGCCGCACTGGAACAAGCCGATCGTGATCGGCCGCCATGCCTTCGGCGACCAGTACCGCGCCACCGACTTCAAGTTCCCCGGCAAGGGCCGGCTGGTGGTCCGCTTCGAGCCGGAAGGCGGCGGCGAGGTGATCGAGCGCGAGGTGTTCAAGGCGCCGGGCGCCGGCATCTCGCTCTCGATGTACAACCTCGACGATTCGATCGCCGGCTTCGCGCGCGCCTGCATGAACTACGCGCTGGCCCGCAAGTGGCCGCTCTATCTCTCGACCAAGAACACGATCCTCAAGGTTTATGACGGCCGCTTCAAGGACATCTTCGAGGAGATCTACCAGAAGGAGTTCAAGGCGAAGTTCGAAGCGGTCGGCCAGATCTACGAGCACCGCCTGATCGACGACATGGTCGCCGCGGCGCTGAAGTGGAACGGCGGCTTCGTCTGGGCCTGCAAGAACTACGACGGCGACGTGCAGTCCGACACGGTGGCGCAAGGCTTCGGCTCGCTCGGCCTGATGACCTCGGTGCTGATGACGCCGGACGGCAAGACGGTCGAAGCCGAGGCGGCGCACGGCACCGTGACCCGCCACTACCGCGAGCACCAGAAGGGCAAGGAGACCTCGACCAACCCGATCGCGTCGATCTTCGCCTGGACCGGCGGGTTGAAGCACCGCGCCAAGCTCGACGACAATCCGAAGCTCGCGAAGTTTGCCGAGACCTTGGAGAAGGTCTGCGTGTCGACGGTGGAAAGCGGCAAGATGACCAAGGACCTCGCCATCCTGATCGGCGAGAAGCAGCCCTTCCTGACCACGACGCAGTTCCTGGACGCGATCGACCAGAACCTGCAGAAGGCGGTCGGCTGATGACCCCGCGGCACCGGCCCCGTGCCGGTGCCGCCGTGCCGCGCGCGCGCGTGGCCTGATGGCGCGCGAGATCGCCGCCGCCATCCGCATCGCCGCACCGGCGACGAAAGTCTGGTCGGTGCTGACCGACCTCCCCGCCTACGCCGCCTGGAATCCCTTCATCGTCTCGGCCGCCGGCACGCCTGTCGTCGGCAAGCGGCTGTCGATCCGCGCCCAGCCGCCGGGCGGCACGGCGCTCCGCTTCCGCCCGCTGGTGCTGGTCGCCGACCCGGAGCGCGAGTTCCGCTGGCGCGGCCAGTTCATCCTGCCCGGCCTGTTCGACGGCGAGCATGCCTTCCGCATCGAGCCGGAAGCCGACGGCGTCCGCTTCGTGCAGACCGAGCGCTTCACCGGGCTGCTGATTCCGATCACCCCCGCCTCGCTGTTCGAACGCATCCAACACGGCTTCGAGGCGATGAACCGCGCGCTGCGCCAGCGCGCGGAGGCCCTCTAGCGCCATCCTTCGAGCCGGCGCATCCCGATCCCGAAGGCGCCGGCGAGCAGGGCCGGCGCCACGAAGGCGGCCGGCACCCAAAAGGACGCACGGCGTGCCGCGTCGTCATCGAGGCCGACGGCGAAGCCGGCGAGATTGGCGACCAGGCCGGCCAGCGCTCCGCCCAGCGCAAGACCGGTCATCTGCACCGCCGCGATGGAGGCGGCGGCGGTATCGCCTTCGCCGGTCCGGGCCCCGGCCATCACCTGCTGCGACAGGAAGGTCCAGCAGGCGCCGATGCCGCCGCCGACCAGGAAGATCGGCACGAGCAAGCCGAAGGCCGGACCGGTGGGCAGCACGAGCCCGATGCCAAGCAGGCCAAGAACCATGGCGAGCGGGCCCGCCACCAGGAAGAAGCCGAGCCACGCCGCGGGCAGGCTCGCGACGATGGCGGCGACGACGGTCCACGACATCGCGCCGCCGGCGGCGAGGTAGCCGGCCGTCAGCGGGTCCAGCCCATGCAATTGCTGCAGCAGCAAGGGCCCGATGATCGGAAACGGCGTATTGGCGGCAGCGAGCAGCAGCACCATCCAGAGGCCGAGACCGACCCGCGAGGTGATGGTGAAGGCATCGCTCGGCAATATCGGCTGGCCGGCGACGCGATCGAGGCGCAGGAAAGCCGCGAAGACCGCCAGCGCCAGCGCGATCAGAGCCGCCTTCCAGAGAGCCGCCGCGGTGATGCCGGCGACGGCGATGGCAACGATGCCGACGATCACCAGCGCGAGACGAAGTCCCGGCAGGCCGGCGCCGTCGCTGCCGCGAGCGGGCGTGCGCGGCAGCGCCGCATAGGCGAGCGGCACGAGCAGCACGGCGACAGCCGCGACGGAAAGAAACGCGCCACGCCAGAAGCCGAGGCCGGCGAACACGCCCCCGATCATCGGTCCGAGCAGGACGGCGACGCCCCAGGTGCCCGAGATCAGCGCCAGGACCCGCACCCACAGCGCCTCCGGGAAGACGTTGCGGACCAGGATATAGGCGAGCGCGGAGATCAGGCCGCCGCCCAGGCCCTGCACGAAGCGGCCCGCGATGACCAGCGCCATGGATGGCGCCAGGCCGCAGGCCAGCGCCCCGACGGCGAAGACCACGAGGCCGGCGGCATAGGCATGCCGCGCGCCGAGCCGCGCCGTGACCAGGCCGGTGGCGGCCGAGGCCAGGATCGAAGCGGAAACGAAGGCGATGGTCGGCCAGGTCACCACGGCGACGCCGCCGACCTCGCCCACGATGCTGGGCAGCACCGTCGTGACGAGCAGCGTATTGGTCGCGTAGAGCAGCACGCCGCCGAGCAGAACCGCGAGCGGCACGGCCCGCGCCGGCGCCGCCAGCGCGGTCCAGCGATGATCGACCGGTGTGCTATCGGCCACCATGCGCTCCGCTGTTTTCCAGGACGCACAATCCGGAGCGGCGTGCCGGCACGAAAAGCTGCCGCCAAGGGTCTCGCAGCGGTCGCCCCGCTGTGCCAATCTCGGCGCCGCGACCTTGCAGAAATTTCCGGGAGAGACGCAGATGCAGACCGGCACGCTCGAATACCGCGACGGTGCGACCACCTGCAAAGGCTACCTGGCCCGCGACGAGAAGCAGACCGGCGCCCGCCCCGGCGTGGTGCTGTTTCCCGAGGCCTTCGGCATCGGCGAGCATGTGATGGAGCGCGCCCGGCGGCTTGCCGGCCTCGGCTTCGTCGCACTGGCGGCCGACCCCTATGGCGACGGCAAGACGGCGAACGACCTGCCGAGCGCGATCGGCCTGATGGGCGCGGTGCGGAGCGACCTCAACGTGTGGCGCGCCCGCGCCCGGGCGGCGCTGGATGCGCTTGCGGCGCAGCAAGGCGTCGACAAGGCCAAGCTCGCCGCCATCGGCTATTGCTTCGGCGGCTCGACCTCGATCGAGCTCGGCCGCAGCGGCGCCCCCCTCGCCGCCATCGTCAGCTTCCATGGCGGGCTGGAATGCCCGAAGCCCGAGGACTCCGCCAACATCAAGGCCCGGGTGCTGGTCTGCACCGGCGCCGACGACCCGATGATCCCGCCCGCGCAGGTCGCCACCTTCGAGGAGCAGATGCGCAAGACCAAGGTGGACTGGCAGGTGCAGATGTACGGCGGCACGGTGCACAGCTTCACCAACCCGGATGCCGACAAGCTCGGCAACCCGGCGCTGGCCTACAACCCCGCCGCCGACAAGCGCTCCTGGAAGGCGATGCTGGACCTGTTCGGCGAGGCGTTCGGAAGCTGACACCGGCGGCTTACGCCGCGGCGCGTTGGCCGATCGCCTGCTCGATGGCGGCCAAGGCTTCCTCGGCTTTGTCGCCGTCGGGGCCGCCGGCCTGGGCGAAATCGGGGCGGCCGCCGCCGCCCTTGCCGCCGAGCGCGGCGGAGCCGGCGCGCACGAGGTCGACCGCGCTGACCTTGCCGGTGAGGTCGTCCGAGACGGCGACGACCAGCGCCGCCTTGCCCTCGCTGACCGAGACGATGGCGACCACGCCGGAGCCGATCTCGCCCTTCACCGCATCGGCGAGGCCGCGCAGATCCTTGGCCGGCACGCCGTCGAGCTTGCGGGTCGCGAAGCGCACGCCGTTGACCTCGCGCGCCGCCGGCGCCGCGCCGCCACCGCCGCCGCCGGTCGCGAGCTTGACTCGCAACTCGGACACTTCGCGCTCGAGCTTGCGGCGCTCGTCCAGCAGGGCGGCGATGCGGCCCGGCACTTCCTCCGCCGGGGCGTTGAAGCTGCGGGTGATCTGCTGCAGCACCTCGTGCTCACGCGCGAAATGCTGCAACGCGCCGGCGCCGGTCGCCGCCTCGATGCGGCGCACGCCCGCCGCCACGGCCGACTGGCCGAGCACGGTGAAGGCGCCGATATCGCCGGTGCGGCGCACATGGGTGCCGCCGCAGAGCTCGACCGAATAGGGCTTCGCGCCGCCATCGTCCGTCAGGTCGCGGCCCATGGCGAGCACGCGCACCTCGTCGCCGTATTTCTCGCCGAACAGCGCCATGGCGCCGGCCTCGATCGCCTTCTCGGGCGTCATCAGCCGCGTCTCAACCGGTGTGTTGATGCGGACCTGGGCGTTCACCTCGTCGACGACGGTGCGCAGGTCGGCATCGGAGAGCGGCGTCGGATGGCTGAAATCGAAGCGGAAGCCGTCGGCGCCGACCAGCGAGCCCTTCTGCGTCACGTGGCCGCCGAGCCGGCGGCGCAAGGCCGCGTGCAGCAGATGCGTCGCCGAGTGGTTGGCCCGGATGCAGTCGCGGCGCGCCGGATCGATGGCAAGCGCCAGCGCGTCGCCGACCCGCACCGTCCCCTGATCGATATGCGAGACGTGAACGTGCAGCTCGCCCGCCTTCTTCTGCGCGTCGCTGACGGTGACCTTGACGCCGGGCGCCGACATGGTGCCGGCATCGCCGGTCTGGCCGCCGCTCTCGGCATAGAACGGCGTCTGGCCGAGCACGATCAGCGCGTCCTCGCCCGCCTTCGCCTCGTCCACGCGCTGGCCGCCCTTGACGATGGCGACGACGCGGCCTTCGGCGGTGTCGGTCTCGTAGCCGAGGAACTCGGTGGCGCCGGCCTCCTCGCGGATCTCGAACCAGACCGCCTCGGTCGCCTGCTCGCCGGAACCGGCCCAGGCCTTGCGCGCCTCCGCCTTCTGGCGCTGCATCGCCGCCTCGAAGCCGGCGGTGTCGACCGTGCGGCCGCGGCCGCGCAGCACGTCCTGGGTGAGATCGATCGGGAAGCCGAAGGTGTCGTAGAGCTTGAAGGCGACCTCGCCGGGCAGCGGCGCATCGGTGCCGATCCGGCCCATTTCCTCGTCGAGCAGCTTGAGGCCGCGCTCCAAGGTCTCCTTGAAGCGGGTCTCCTCCAGTTCGAGCGTCTGGCGGATCAGCGGCTCGGCCCGCACCAGCTCCTGATAGGTCGGGCCCATCATCTCGGTCAGCGCCGGCACCAGGCGGTGCATCAGGGGCTCCCTGGCGCCCAGCATGTGGGCGTGGCGCATGCCGCGCCGCATGATGCGGCGAAGCACATAGCCGCGGCCCTCGTTCGAGGGCAGTACGCCGTCGGCGATCAGGAAGGACGACGCGCGCAGATGGTCGGCGATGACCCGGTGCGACACCGCCTGCGGGCCGTCCGGGTCGACGCCGGTCGCCTGCGCCGAGGCCTCGATCAGCTTGCGCAGCAGGTCGGTATCGTAATTGTCGTGGCGACCCTGCAGCACGGCGGCGATGCGCTCCAGCCCCATGCCGGTGTCGATCGAGGGCCGCGGCAGCGGCACGCGGTCGCCCGGTCCGCGCTGCTCGTACTGCATGAAGACGAGATTCCAGATCTCGATATAGCGGTCGCCATCGGCATCCGGCGAACCGGGCGGGCCGCCGGCGATCTTCGGGCCGTGGTCGAAGAAGATCTCCGAGCACGGGCCGCAGGGGCCGGTATCACCCATGGCCCAGAAATTGTCCGAGGTCGCGATCTTGACGATGCGGTCCTCGGGCAGGCCGGCGATCTGCTTCCAGAGGGCGAGCGCCTCCTCGTCCTCGTGATAGACGGTGACCCAGAGGCGGTCCTTCGACAGCCCGAATTCCTTGTGCACCAGGTTCCAGGCCAGCTCGATCGCGCGCTCCTTGAAATAGTCGCCGAACGAGAAATTGCCGAGCATCTCGAAGAAGGTGTGATGCCGCGCGGTGTAGCCGACATTGTCGAGGTCGTTGTGCTTGCCGCCGGCGCGCACGCATTTCTGCGAGGTGGTGGCCTGGGTATAGGGGCGCTTCTCCATGCCGGTGAAGACGTTCTTGAACTGCACCATGCCGGCATTGGTGAACAGCAGGGTCGGGTCGTTGGCGGGGACGAGCGGGCTCGACGGCACGATCGTGTGCTGGTGCCGCGCGAAATAGTCCAGAAACGCCTTGCGGATCTCGTTGCCGCTCGCCATTTGCCTCAACCTCACTGCCGGGGCAGATCACCTGTCCCCTACATATGTTCTCGTCTCGCCGATGAGAACCCCGCGTTCTACCGACCGCCCCTGCCCCCGTCCAGCCGGGCGGGTCGGTCGGGTTGATTCACCGCGGAGGACCCGACGGAAAGAAGTTCACCGCGGAGAACACGGAGGACGCGGAGGCACGCGGAGATGGCTCCTCCCTCGGCAAAGCCGGGGGAGGCGGGGGGTGGGGGCTTTTGTGTTTTTCCTCGCCGCTGCGCCACGGATGGGCAAAACACAACCCCCCCACCCTTCCCTCCCCCACACCGCTGCGCGGCGCGGGGGAGGGCTTTCACTCGGCGGCCTGGGCCAAGGCGTGCTCCGGCGGCGGGAGGTTGCGGATCTCGGCCATGACGTCGGCGATCACCGGGCCCATCGTGGGATCGGTGTCGAGCAGGTGGCGGACGAAGCCGAGGACGTCGATGCGCGGCGGTGCGGGCGCGGCGATCGGCGCTGAATCCTGCTCTGCCGCAGCCTCTTCCTCTGCCGCCCGCTCTTCGGCGAAGTCG
>QOZS01000035.1 GCA_003576705.1 Desertibaculum subflavum | reverse complement strand
GCGCGCGGTCATCGCGGGCGCGGCCAGCGCGGCGCCGGGCTGCGGCACCGCGTCGAGCGCGGGCGGCCGGCGGACCAGGAGCGCCGCCGGCACCAGCAGGACCAGCGCGACGATGCCGATGGTGAGCTGCGCGGTGCGCCAGTCGGTCGCCTCGATCAGCCAGCTGGCGAAGGGCGAGACGGTCATCGGCGCCACGCCGAGCCCGGCCGAGACCAGCGAGACGGCGAGCGCGCGGTTCCGCTCGAACCAGCCGGTCACGGTCGCGATCATCGGGGCGATGAAGCTGCCGGCGGCGATGCCGACCAGGATTCCGTAGACGAGCTGGAATTCGAGCAGCCTGGTCGCTTGGCTCGCCAGCATGAGCGAGAACCCGAGCAGCAGCGCGCCGGCCAGCACCACGGGGCGGGCGCCGAAGCGGTCGGTCGCCGCGCCCCAGAAGAAGCTGGCGAGGCCGAGCGAGATGAAGTCGAGCGTCATGGCGGCGGAGATGCCGGTGCGGCTCCACCCCGTTTCCGCCACCATCGGCGAGAGGAACACCGCGAGCGAGAACATCGAGCCGAAGCCCACGCAGGTCATCAGCGCGCCCGCGGCGACCACGACCCAGCCGTAGTGACGTTCCATCTCCGCTCCCTCGCCCGCCTTCACTTAACTGATCGGTTAAGTAGAGCGCGCGGCGAAGGCTGTCAAGCGAGCCCGAACAGGTTCAGTCGGCGGCGCTGGCGACGGCCGGCAGCTCGGCCGGACCGGCCGGCCAGATGCGGCAGAGATCTTCCAGATGCGGCAGCGAGGTGACGCCGAAGGCGCGGCCGAGCGCGAAGTCGAACGCCGCATGCGCCGGCGCCTCGCCCGCCGCCGGCAGATCCTCGCCGAGCCGGCAGATCACGATGCTGTCGACGCCCGTTTCGCGGCCGAGCGGCAGCAGCAGGCAGGCGACCGATTGCAGGGCGCCGGCGAGCGTGCGGCCGCGGCCGATGGCGAAGACCGGATTGCGCGTCCGCATCGCGGCGCGCAGCAGCGCCGGCAGGCCGTCGCGCTCGCGTAAAGCCCGGTGATGCGTGCCGAGCCAGGCGCCGGCGAGGCCGTGGCCGTGATCGGCGGCAAGCTGGGTGCCGGCATGGCGGCAGCGGAAGCCGTTCTCCCCCACCTCCACCACCGCGAGATGGCGCTGCAACGCGGGCGGCAGCAAGGCGGCGGTGAAATCGTCGGCCGCGGGCATGGCCCGGCCGCGCCGTGCCGCCTCCCAGTGGCGGTACAGGTCGAGATGCGGGTTGCCGGGCACGACGTCGTACATGCCGCCACCTTGGCAGCCAGATGCAAAGAAAATCTTGCGAATAGCTACAATTTGCGCGGAGCTTGCGGCAAATGCCTCTGCGCAAGCTCAGAGGTTCTGCGTCCCATCCTGGTAGCCGCCGCCGATCTTCGTGTCCGGCGCCAGCAGGCCCTTGCCCGGGATGTGGTTGATCTCGAGCCGCGTCCCGTCCGGATCCTCGAACAGGACCGAGTAATAGCCCGGCGCCCAGGGATCCTCGCGGGGCGCGCGCACGATGGTGGCGCCGATCTTCTTCAGGAATTCATGCGCCTCGTCGATATCGGCGCGCTCGCGGGCACGGAAGCAATGGTGGTGCAGGCCGACCGCGCCCTGCTGGAACCGCTTGCCCGCATGCTCCGGCGGCGGCGCGTGGATGCCGAAGCCGGTGCGCCCGCCGATCGCATAGAAGGTGTTCGCCGTGTCGGCGACGACGGTCAGCCCGAGAAACGGCAGCAGCTGCGCATAGAAGGCCCGCGCGGTCTGGAAATTGCCCACGGTGATGAAGGTGTGGGCGACGCCGTTGATCTGCATTCGATTCCCCTCCTGACCCGTCGCGGCACGTTAGCGCAAGCTGCGCTGCTCGCGCGAGAGACGGGAACCCTGCCGACGGCTGAGGCATTGCGAAACTGATATCCGGGCAGCGAAGTGTGGCGAGGTGACCACCATCCAGGCGACGATCAGGAAAGCCGCGGCGCCGCGAGTGACACGCGCACTCAAATGGATCGCCGCCGCAGCGATCGCCGCCCTCGCCGCCTTCCTGCTCCATCGCACGCTGTCGCAATACAACTTCAATGAGATCGTCCGCTCGGTCGGGCAAATCCCCTTCGGCCGGCTCACCGCGGCGCTCGGTTTCGCGGGCGCGAGCTACCTTCTGCTCACCGGTTTCGACTGGATGGCATTGCGCCATGTACGACGCCCCCTCGACTGGCCGCGCGCCGCGCTCGCGTCCTTCACCAGCCTCTCCATCGGGCACAATCTCGGCTTTGCCGCGCTGAGCAGCGGCGCGCTGCGCTACCGGTTCTATTCCCGCTGGGGCCTCGGCGCCGGCGAGGTGGCGCAGGTGATCGTATTCTGCGGGCTGACCGTGGCGGTCGGGCTGATGTCGCTCGGCGGCATCGGCCTGCTGCTGCGGCCTGAAGTCGGCGCAAAGCTGACCGGGCTTTCGCCTTCGGCCCTGGGCGCGATGGGGACAGGCCTGCTCGCCCTGACCGGCGGCTACCTTCTGCTCGCCGCGACCTTGCGGCAGCCGGTGGCGATACGCGGCCACGAGCTCCGCGTGCCGGAGCTGCGGCTGGCGCTGGCGCAGGTCGCCATCGGCACGGCGAACTTCGCCTGCGTCGCCGCCTGCCTGCATCAGACATTGGCGGCGCTGCAGGACCTGCCCTATCTCGCGGTGGCCGCGGCCTACGTCACCGCGAACACCGCAGGCCTGGTCAGCCACGTGCCCGGCGGTCTCGGCGTGATCGAAGGCGTCGTGTCGCTGGTGCTGCGGGGCGACGTGATCGGCGCGCTGGTCGCGTTCCGCGTCATCTACTACCTGATCCCGCTCTGCATGGGCGGCGCCGCCTTCGTACTTTCGGAGCTTCTGATCCGTCGGCGCAACCTCGTCAAGCACCAATGCTCCGAGGCGGGTCGAGCAACCAGGTGAGCGGGATCGGCTTTGTCGGACCGCGTTCGCCGACATGGTCGAAGGGATGGAGATGGCGCGGGCCGTGGTTCAGTCGATCGATGACCGCGAACAGCGACCCTGTCTGCGCCAGGACAGCCGCCACCCCCTCCGGCGTGGCACTGAGATGCTCGGCCAGGAGGCTGTTGCGGATGCCAGCGATCCGCGCCTGCTCCGCCGGGCTGCCGCTCTCGATCGCAAGGTCGCATTCGGTATCGACCTGCATCGACCGGTTGTTCAGGTTGGCGGAGCCGACGCGCAGCAGGCGGTCGTCGACCACCATCAGCTTGGAATGCACTTTCATCGGATGCGGCTTCTTCGGGCCGGGCACTACGGGGTAGCAGCAGCGCAGTCGTCCATGCCGATCCGCGCGGCGTAGCAGGCGAATCAGGCGGTCACGGTTGTTGCTCATCACGAAGTGCTCCACCAGGCCCCAGGAGCGTTTCGTCGTCACGATGACGATCTCCGGCCCCGAGGGTTCCGCCAGACTTCGCTTCAGTGCGTCGCCCACAAGCCGCGAGGTGAGGTACTGCGTCTCGATATAAATCCAGCGCTTGGCGGCTCCGATGCTGTCGAGGGTGAGGGCCGCAATCTCGTCGCATGCCTTGCCGGTCGCTTCCGATCCGCAGCGTGCGATCGCCACCCGAACATCGGTGAAATCCGGCTGCACGCCCAGCGATGGTGGCGGAACCGGCGAGGGGCAGGGATCGAGCAATTCGCCCCTCGCGCGGCGCCAACGCTCCCGCGCCAGATGCGAAAGCTCTGCGGCCGCATCCCCTGTGACCCCGATCTGCACGTCATGCACCGGCGGGTAGTGTCCGCCGCCGGGCCAAAGGCGACGCCGGCCTGGCAGCGCATGCCGACGGCGATCCCATCGACCGACCGTCAGGTCGATGCCGCCGCAAAAGGCGAGGCAATCGTCGATGCAGACGATCTTCTGGTGGTGGCAGGCATAGAAGGCATGGGCGTGATCCAGCCTGACCTCGATTCGAGGATGCCGGTGCCAACGAGCGCCGAACAGCAATGCGGTCATCGAACCCGGCCCATGGACCGGCGCCAAGCTCCAGATCAGCACGCGGATGCGCAGATCGGGCTTGGCCTCGACGAGTGACCGAAGGAATTCGCCAAGCGTCGGCCCCTTCTCGGGCTCAAGTTGGATCCGATGATCGAAATCCCAGCCGAGGATAAGTATCGAGCGCTCTGCCTTCTGCAGTGCGGCAGCCAGATTGGCGAAATAGGCTTCGCCGTCGATCAGGACCGCCGCTTCTCGCGCTTCGGCGGTGCGCCAGCAGTTATTGCCTGGAGACAGAATCCACCCCCCGGTCCGCACCCGCTCGCCGCCAGAACCAGCTTGCGCCGCGTGGCGGCAATCACGCCGATCCAGCGGTCCGAACCAGGCCGTAGAGGCATCGGGGTCCACTTCATACGCTCCTAGAGACCGACCTCACTCCCCATCCGGCGCGACGCTTTGCATAGGGCGAACGTTTCTGCGGCGAATTGGTTCAAATGGACTCCGTCGCGGAACGAACCTGTATCGACCTCGGTTTTCCGGGTCGTCTCAACGGAAGGAGGCAACCATGAGCGTGCAAGCGAACAACATCCGCGAACATATGGAAGTGCTGGGTTCCGACCGCCAGCGCGTCGGCACCGTCGACCATGTCGAGGGCAACCGGCTCAAGCTGACCAAGAACGACGCGCCGGACGGCCAGCATCACTACATCGACCTCGCCTCGTGCGACCGCGTCGAGGGCGACAAGGTGGTGCTGAACCAGACCTGCGAGCAGGCCCGGAAATCCTGGCACTGACCGGAACCGTGAACGGGGCCCAGGAGCGGGCCCCGTTCACATCCGCCCGCCATCGACGACGAAATTCTGCGCGGTGACGAGGCGACTGTCGTCGCTTGCCAGCCACAGCGCCATGCGGGCGATGTCGGGCGGGTAGAGCTTCTCCTTCAGGCATTGCGCCTGCATCAGCGCCTTCTCGCTTTCGGGCGTCAGCCAGAGGTCGATCTGGCGCTGGGTCATGATCCAGCCCGGCGTGATCGCGTTGAGGCGGATCCCGTCCGGCCCGAGATCGCGGGCGAGGCCGCGCGTCATGCCGATCGTCGCCGCCTTGGCCGCTTGGTAGACGGAGAGGTTCGGCGTCATCACGTGGTAGCTGACCGAGGAGAAGTTCACGATCGAGCCGCCGCCGGTCCGCTTCATGCCCGGCGCCACCGCCTGGATGGCGAAATAGGCATGCCGCAGGTTCACCGCGATGCGCTCGTCCCAGTAGGCTGGCGTCACGTCCTCCAGCTTGTGGCGGTCGTCGTGCGCGGCGTTGTTGACCAGGACGGTGATCGGGCCGTGCGCCGCGGCCACCTCGGCGAGCGCCGTCTGATAGGCGCCGATCTCGCGGAGATCGCAGAGCTTGAACAGCGGCTTCGCGTGGCCGGCGGCGGCGATCTTCTGGACCAGCGCCAGCGAGGCGCCCTCGTCGATATCGGCGAAGGCGACACGCGCGCCCTGCGCGGCGAAATGCTTGACGATCGCGGCGCCGATGCCGCTGCCGCCGCCGGAGACGAAGACCGAGCGGCCCTTCAGGCTGGGGTAGATCGCAAAATCCGGCATCGAATTTCCTCCCTCAGAAGATTCCCTCGGCGTCGCGGCGCTTGCGGCGGCGCGGGCGCTCCCACATCACGCCGGGAAAGCCCTTGAGCGGCACCAGCGCCTCACCGCGATAGATCCACTCCACCTGGTCCTCCAGGCCGAGATGGTAGAGCGGCTCGCGCCCGGTGCGGCCGGCGAACAGCGCGCGCGGCACGTTCACCATCTGCGGCGCATGCGCGCGCTCATAGGCGAGCGGCGTGCCACAGCGGGCGCAGAAGCTGCGCACCGCGGCCGTCTCCGGTTCCTCGTAGCGCGTGACGTGCCGTTCGCCCTCGACGATGCGGAAGCGGCTCCGCCAGCTGCCGACATAGGTCGCGTAGGCGGAAGCATGGGCACGCCGGCTGGCGGCCGAGTGGTCGTGCCAGGC
Organism: Desertibaculum subflavum; assembly: GCA_003576705.1. Taxonomy (GTDB): domain Bacteria; phylum Pseudomonadota; class Alphaproteobacteria; order Ferrovibrionales; family Ferrovibrionaceae; genus Desertibaculum; species Desertibaculum subflavum. Next base: position 53,918 of record QOZS01000035.1, on the reverse strand, counting down.
CCAGCGCGCCGGCACGCCGATCGCAAGCTTGACCGCACCGCAGGCGCAGCGCCCCTCCGCCTCCTTCGCCGGGGCCTTCCGCACCGCCGCCTTCCGCAAGCCCTTCGGCGGGCCGGTCAGCAGGTCGGCCGGGAAATCGTCTGGCAGACCTGTCGCCTTGCGCATGTCGAACCTCTCGCTGTCAGACGTCTATGATAGCGCCCGGACCGAAGGGAGAGGGAACGGCCATGCCGAAGCTCGGATACCTGCTGCCGACACGCGAGCGGGTGATGGAAGGGCAGCACGAAACCGCGCCGCTCTTCGCGCTCGCCGAACGCGCGGAAGGCCTGGGCTTCGCCTCACTCTGGATCGGCGATTCGCTGCTGGCGCGGCCGCGGCACGATCCGCTCACCCTGCTCGCTGCCATCGCCGCCCGCACGAAGCGGGCCGAGCTCGGCACCGCCGTGCTGCTGCCGGCACTGCGCAACCCGGTGGTGCTGGCGCATCAGGTGGCGACTTTGGACCGCATCGCCGAGGGCCGTCTGATCCTCGGCGTCGGCATCGCCACCGACGTGCCGAATATCCGCGCCGAGTTCCAGGCGGCCGGCGTGCCGTTCGAGCAGCGGGTCGGCCGCATGAACGAAGGCCTGGCCCTGGCCCGCGCGCTCTGGCGCGGCGAGCCGGTCGAATGGGACGGGCGCTGGCAGGTGAAGGGCGGCACGCTCGGGCCGACACCACAGCGGCCGGGCGGACCGCCGATCTGGATCGGCGGCTCGGTCGCGCCGGCGCGCGAGCGGGCCGGCAAGCTCTATGACGGCTGGTTCCCGAACGCGCCGACCGCGGCCGAGTACGGCCCGCAGTTTGCGGAGGTGAAGGCCGCTGCACGCGCCGCCGGGCGCGATCCTTCGGCGCTGACCGGTGCGATGTACCTGACCCTTGCGGTCGACGACGACGCGGCCCGCGCCGGGGCGCGCCTGGACACCTATCTCGAGCGCTATTACGGCCAGCCGGCGGCGGCGATGAAGAAGCGGCAGATGTGCTATGCCGGCCCGGCCAGGGGAGCCGGGGCCTGGCTCAAGGGTTATGCGGATGCCGGGGCCGGCCATCTCGTGCTGCGTTTCGCCGGCGACCATGAGCGCCAGCTGGATACGGTTTCGGCCCTGAAGCGGGAACTTGGCTGGTAGATGCCGGCCGGGCCGGGAACCAATCGCCTGCCGGCGCGTTATGGCTCTCCAGCCCGCGTTTGGTCCACACCATGCCCCAGATGAATTCCGAGGCCGCGGAGATCTCCGAGGCGCTGCGACAGCGCCTCGGATCGGAAGCGTTCCTCGACGCTCTGCCGATCGGCATCTATTGCTGCGATCGCGAGGGCATCATCCGTCAGTTCAACCGCCGCGCCGCGGAGCTGTGGGGCCGTGCGCCCAATCTTGGGGACGCCGAAAACCACTTCTGCGGTTCGCACTGCTTGTACCGTCCGGACGGCCGCATCCTGCCCGCCGACCAATCCCCAATGGCAACCGCATTGGCGACTGGCCGACAGGCAAAGGACGTCAAGGCGATCTTCGAGCGACCTGACGGCAGCCGGATCACCGTCCTGGCCAATGTCGAGCCGCTGTTCGACGAGGCGGGCCGCGTGATCGGCGCGGTCAACTGCTTCCAGGACATTTCCGAACTGGCCGAGCCCCAGACCGAGGGGCATCTGGCCGCGATCGTCGCGTCATCGGACGACGCCATCGTCAGCAAGACGCTGGATGGGATCATCAAGTCGTGGAATGCCGGCGCGGAGCGCATCTTCGGCTATACGGCGGCGGATATGATCGGGCAGCCGATCATCAAGATCATTCCCCCGGAGCTGCATGCCGAAGAGGCGGACATTCTGACCCGGCTGCGCCGGGGCGAGCGCATCGAGCATTTCGAGACGGTTCGGGTGGCGAAGAGTGGCCGGCGCCTGGCAATTTCGCTCACCGTCTCGCCGATCCTCGGAGCAAACGGCCAGGTGATCGGCGCTTCCAAGGTGGCCCGCGACGTCACCGAGCGGAAGCGCGCCGAGGAGCTGCAGCAGCTGCTGATAAGCGAGCTGAACCATCGGGTGAAGAACACGCTCGCCACCGTGCAGTCGATGGCGAGCCAGACGGTGCGCCGCGCCGCCACGCCGGGCGATTTCGTTGCCAGCTTCAGCGGCCGCCTGCAATCGCTGGCCCGCACCCATGACCTGTTGACCCAGAGCGCGTGGAACGGCGCCGATCTGGGTTCGCTGGCGCGCGATCAGCTGGTGCTGGGCGGACCCGAGAGCGGCCGCATCGCCTTCGGCGGGCCGCAGGTCTTGCTGGAGCCGCAGGCAGCACTGCACCTGGCGCTGGTCCTGCACGAGCTCGGCACCAATGCCCGCAAGCACGGGGCGCTGTCCCGCCCGGATGGCCGCGTCGCGCTGCACTGGGACGTGCGCACGACGGGATCTGGGGGCGGCAAGGAGCTGAGGCTGCATTGGCAGGAAAGCGGCGGTCCGCCGGTTTCGGTGCCTTCCAGCCATGGCTTCGGCACCACGCTGATCGAAAAGAGCCTGAGCGCGCATGGCGGCGGCGCGACCCTGCACTACCGCGCCGAAGGCGTCGCCTGCGACATCGCGCTGCCGCTGACCGATCCCGGTGCCGGCGGCGTCTTTGCGGTGCCGGCTCGCGACGGTGCATTGCCGCCGCAAGCCGCAGCGGTCCCGTCGCTGCAGGGACGGCGCGTCCTGGTGGTGGAGGACGAAGCGCTGATCGCACTCGACATCGCGGCGACCCTGGAAGAGGCGGGCTGCGTCGTGGTCGGTCCGGCCTCGACTCTGGAACAGGCGAAGGCGGAAATCCACGCCACGTCCATCGATGCCGCCTTGCTGGATGCCAACCTGGCCGGCCAGCCGGTCGACGAAGTGGCCGAGGCGCTCGCCGCGCGCGCCATCCCTTTTGCCTTCCTGACCGGCTATGGTCGGCAGGCCCTGCCGGCGGCGCACCGCCATGCGCCACTGATCCGCAAGCCCTTCGTGCCGCGCGAAGCGATCGAGGTCGTCGGCCGGCTGCTCGCACCCGACAATCGCGTGGTCAGCCTGAGGCCGAAAGGTCATAGCATCTGACGCCGCCGGCCCCTTGTCCGGCCGCCTTGCAGCATCGACACTGTCGCGCCGAGTGCTTGGGCCTGGGAGAAGACTGGGAGGAATGGCAATGCAGATGCGCGATTTCGGCCGCACCGGCCTGAAGGTTTCCGTGCTCGGCTTCGGCTGCGGCGCGGTCGGCGGGCTGATGGTGCGCGGCAGCGCCGCCGAGCAGGAGCAGGCGCTCGGCACCGCGCTCGATGCCGGCATCAACTACTTCGACACCGCGGTCCTCTATGGCAACGGCGCATCGGAAACCAATCTGGGCCGTGCATTCAAGGCATTGAAGCCGAAGGGCGCGCTGGTCGGCACCAAGGTCCGGCTCGCCGTCGGCGAGCGCGGGCGCATCGAGGCGGCGATCCGCGCCTCGCTGGAAGGCAGCCTGAAGCGGCTGCAGATGGAGCGGGTCGACATCCTCTACCTGCACAACCCGATCACGATGGCCGGCAGCGGCGAGACCCTGACCCCGGCAGAAGTGCTCGACCAGGTCGCCCCGGCGCTCGCTCGCCTAAAGGCGGAAGGCAAGATCGGCGTGGCGGGGCTGAGCGCGGTCGGCGAGACGCCGGCGCTGCACGCGGCGATCCACCGGGGCGGCTTCGGCGCCGCGCAGGTCGTCTACAATCTGCTCAATCCTTCCGCCGCCCGCGCGCTGCCGGCCGGCTATCCGGGGCAGGATTACGGGCGGCTGTTCGAGCGGACGAGCGCCGCCGGGACCGGCGTGGTCGGCATCCGCGTCATGGCGGGCGGCGCGCTCTCGGGCATTGCCGAACGCCATCCGATCGCCAGCCCGCCGCCGGAGCCGATCGGCTCGGCGCCGAGCTATGACGGGGACCTCGTACGGGCCGAAGCCTTCCGGCCCCTGATCGCCGAGGGCTTCGCTGGCAGCCTGGCGGAGGCCGCGACCCGCTTCGCCTTCTCGCATCCCGCCATGGGCACGATCCTGGTCGGCATGGCGAGCTTCGAGCAGTTCCAGGCCTCGCTGGACGCGGTGCGGAAAGGTCCGCTGCCGCCGGCGGCGCTCGATCTGGTCGCCCGCCTGCAGCAGGGCCTCGCCGCGCCACCGCGATGACAGGGAGGCGGACGCCATGCGGATCAAGCTGTCCAGCGTGATGGTGGACGACCAGGCGAAGGCGCTCGCCTTCTATACCGGCATACTCGGCTTCCGGAAGAAGCAGGACGTGCCGATGGGCGGCGCGCGCTGGCTGACCGTGGTGGCGCCCGACGACATCGACGGCGTCGAGCTGCTGCTGGAGCCGATCGGCTTCGACTTCGCCCGCACCTATCAGAAGGCGCTCTACGATGCGGGCGTGCCGATCACCGCCTTCCAGGTCGATCACATCGAGAGCGAATACCAGCGGCTGAGCCGCGAGGGCGTGGTGTTCCGCGCCGCGCCGGAGAAACTGGAAGGCGGCCCGACCACCGCCGTGTTCGAGGATACCTGCGGCAACCTGATCCAGATCTTCCAGGTCTGAACCGGGCCGGGCCGGGTCATTTGCCCGGCCGGAATACCGGCAGCTTCCAGCCGCGATAGAGCGCCATCAGGCGGAGAAACAGGCAGGTCCCCGCGCCGACCAGCGCCGTGACGGTGGCCGGCAGGCCGAGTTGCGCGCCGGCCACCACGACCAGCGTGCCGGCCAGCGCGGCGACGGCGTAGATCTCGGCCCGCAGCACCACCGGCACCTCCGCCGTCAGCACGTCGCGCACCATGCCGCCGCCGATGCCGCTGAGCACGCCGAGCGCTGCCGCCATCGGCCAGTTGATGCCGAAGTCCAATGCCTTCTGCGTGCCCGCCACGGCGAAGACGCCGAGACCGGCAGCGTCGAAGAACTGCACCGGATGGCGCAAGCGCTGCAGCAACCGGTCGAACCGCATGGCGAACAGCGCCGCGACCGTCGCCAGCGCAAGATAGTGCCAGGTGGCGACAGCGGCCGGCGGCACGGCGCCGATCAGGAGGTCGCGCAGGATGCCGCCCGACACCGCCGTCACGAAGGCGAGCACCAGCACGCCGAACAGATCGAGCCCGCGGCGCATGCCGAGCGCGGCGCCGCTGATCGCGAAGACGAAGGTGCCGATCAGGTCGAGCGACCAGACGAGGGCCACCGCCGGCCCGCCTTCGATCAGCATGCGGAACCGGTCCGCGCCATCGCGAAACGCGGCGGGGCGGCCGAAGCCGCCCCGCCCGCCTTCCGCACCGGAAGGAGCATCACATGCGCTCGATGATCACCGCCGGTGCCATGCCGCCAGCGGCGCACATGGTGACCAGGCCGCGCTTCAGGTCGCGCCGCTCCAGCTCGTCGAGCAAAGTGCCGATCAGGATCGAGCCGGTGGCGCCGATCGGATGGCCGAGCGCCATGGCGCCGCCGTTGACGTTGACCTTGTCGCGGTCGAGCTTGAGGTCGCGGATGAATTTTTCGGCCACGACGGCGAAGGCCTCGTTGATCTCCCAGAGGTCGATGTCGTCGACAGTGAGGCCGGCCTTGGCCAGCGCCTTCCTCGCCGCCGGCACGGGCGCGTTCAGCATCAGGGTCGGGCTGTCGCCCATATTGGCCATGGCGACGACGCGGGCGCGCGGCTTCCAGCCCTTCTTCTTCGCGTAAGCGGGCGAGGCGAGCAGCAGCGCCGCGGCACCATCCACCACGCCGGAGGAATTGCCGGCATGGTGCATGAATTTGATCTCGAGGCCGGGATACTTGTCTGTGATCAGCTTGCGGTAGGTGGTGCCGTGATTGTCGAGCGGCACATCCGCCATCGCCTCGAAGGAGGGCTTCAGCGCCGCCAGCGCTTCGGCCGTGGTGCCCGGGCGCGGAAACTCCTCATGGTCGAGCGCGAGCGTGCCGTCCTCCTTGTAGACCGGCACCAGCGACTTCTTGAAATGGCCGTTCTTGATCGCGGCGGCGGCGCGCTGCTGGCTGACCAGGGCGAGCGCGTCCAGATCGGCGCGCGGAATGCCTTCGAGCGTCGCGATGGCATCGGCGCAGACGCCCTGATGCGATTGCGGGTGCTTGGCGCGCAGCCGGAGATTGCCGCTGTCCATCATCGGCGGGCCGGCATCGGCGGCGCGCCGGCCGGTCATCGACATCATCTCGGTGCCGCCGGCGATCACCACATCCTCCATGCCGGACATGATCGACGCCGCGGCCAGATTCACCGTGGTGATGCCGGAGCCGCAGAAGCGGTCGAGCGTAACGCCGCTGGAGCGGATATCGTAGCCGGCATCGAGCGCCGCCATGCGGCCGAGATCGCCGCCCTGCTGGCCGACCTGGGAGCTGGTGCCCCAGATGATGTCGTCCACTTCGGCGGTGTTGATCTCGTTCCTCTCGGCCAGCGCCTTCAGCACGGTGGCGCCGAGCTGCTGGGGATGGATTTCGGCCAGCGCGCCCTTGCCGAGCTTGCCGATGCCGCGCGGCGTGCGGCAGGCATCGATGATGTACGCTTCACTCATGTCCTGGGCTCCTCCGGAATCGACCAGGCCGGATTGTGGGCGCCGGCCATTGCGGGGGATTGTCGGCGCCGGTTCAGGCCTTGGCAAGCCGGGTCTGCACTTCCGCCGCGATCTCGAAGGAGCGGAGCCGAGCCCGGTGGTCGTAGATCTGGCCGGTCAGCATCAGCTCGTCGGCGCCGGTCTCGGCGATGATCTGGGCGAGGCGGCGCTCCACCGTCGCCGGTGCGCCGACCGCGGCGACGGAGAGCGCGCGCTCGACGCCCACCTTCTCCATCGGCGACCAGAGCGCTTCCATGTCGTCGACCGGCGGCAAGAGCGGCGTCGGCATGCCGCGGCGCAGGTTGACGAATTGCTGCTGCGCCGAGGTGAGGATGCGGCGCGCCTCGGCATCCGTATCGGCCGCATAGATGCCGACGCCGACCATGGCATAGGGCTTGGCGAGCTGGGCCGAGGGCTCGAACCGGCTACGGTAGAGCTCGAGCGCCTGCATCAGCGCTGCCGGCGCGAAATGCGACGCGAAGGCGAAGGGCAGGCCCAGCATGGCGGCGAGCTCGGCCCCGAACAGGCTGGAGCCGAGGATCCAGATCGGCACGTTGGTGTCGGCGCCGGGCACGGCACGGATCACCTGGTTCGGCCGCACCGGCCCGAGCAGGGCCTGCAGCTCCAGCACGTCCTGCGGGAAGTTCTCGGCCGCCTGCATGATGTCGCGGCGGAGCGCATGGGCGGTACGCTGATCGGTGCCGGGCGCGCGGCCGAGGCCGAGATCGATGCGGCCGGGATAGAGCGAGGCGAGCGTGCCGAACTGCTCGGCGATGATCAGCGGCGCGTGATTGGGCAGCATGATGCCGCCAGAGCCGACGCGGATGCTCTTAGTACCGCCGGCGACATGGCCGATCACAACGGCGGTGGCCGAGCTGGCGACGCCGGGCAGGTTGTGATGCTCGGCCAGCCAATAGCGGTGATAGCCCCAGGCTTCGGCGTGCTGCGCGAGATCGAGCGTGTTGCGGAAGGACTGCGCCGGATCGCTGCCCTGGAGAATGGGAGAGAGATCCAGCACGGAGAACGGAATCATGCACGACCCTTGGGACAGACGCCGAACCGGCGGCGGTCCTTGATATAGGGGCAGATCGGTGCGGGGCAACCCGGGCGCTTTGCCGAGGCGCACAGCACGGATAGGCTCGGCAGCGAATCAGAGGGGGAATGGGCGTATGTGCGACACCATGGTCGCGCTCGGCGACCAGACAGTCGATGGCGCTGTCCTGTTCGGCAAGAACAGCGATCGCGAGCGCAACGAGGCGCAGTACCTGGAAGCGGTGCCGCGCGGGCGCCACGCCAAGGGCGCGAAGGTCAAGCTGACCCATATCGGCATCGAGCAGGCCCCCGAGACGCATGCCGTGCTGCTGTCCAAGCCGTTCTGGATCTGGGGCGCCGAGATCGGCGCCAACGAGCACGGCGTGGTGATCGGCAACGAAGCGGTGTTCGCCAGGCGCCTGCCGGCGCAGAAGCCCGGCATCATCGGCATGGACTATCTGCGCCTCGGCCTCGAGCGCGCCGCCTCGGCCGACGAGGCGCTCGACGTCATGACGCGGCTGCTGGCCGAGCACGGCCAGGACGGCAATTGCGGCCATCTGACCAGGCGCACCTACCACAATTCCTACCTGATCGCCGATCGCAGCGGCGCCTGGGTGCTGGAGACGGTCGGCCGTGACTTCGTGGCCGAGCGGGTGCAGGGCGTGCGCAGCATCTCCAACGCCTTCTCGATCGGCCACCGCTACGACCGCATCAGCGACGACCTGAAGGCCCAGGTGGGCGACCGGCCGGTCGCCAGCAGCATCACCAACCCGCAGCGCGATGCGCTGAGCCAAGGGCATCAGCGTTGCATGCGTTCGGCGAGCCTGCTCGGCAACCGGCGCGGACGGCTGGACCTGCCCGCGATCCTGGCGGCCTTGCGCGACCACGGCCCCGCCGAGGCGCGCTGGCAGCCCGACCAGGTGAAGACCAAGACCATCTGCATGCACGCGGCCTGGGGCACGTCCGGCGGGCAGACGACCGGCGCCATGGCGAGCTGGCTCAAGCCCGGCCGCCGGCCGGTGCATTGGGTCACCGGCTCGGCGGCGCCCTGCCTCTCGGTGTTCAAGCCGGTCTTCGTCGATCTCGGCCTGCCGGTCGAGGAGAAGAAGCCCACGGGAAAGTACGACGCGCAGACGCGCTGGTGGCGCCACGAGGCTCTGCACCGCGCCGTGCTGGAGGACTACGCGCCGCGCGCGGCGAGCTTAGCCGCCGAGCGCGACCGGCTGGAAGCCGAGTTCGTGCACCGCATCGCCAAAATCGCCGAGGCCGATGCAGCGACGCGGCGCGACGTGGTGGCCGCCTGCTGGGAAGAGGCAGACGACGCCGAAGCGCGCTGGCGGATGGCCACGGCGGCACTGCCCATCGCCGAGAAGCCGGCCATGGCCTATCGCCGCGCCTGGTCGAAGTTCAACCGGCTCGCGGGCTATGCTCCGGGAGCCGCGTAACGAGAAGGACGGGAGGAGCCATGCATCCGAAGGACAAGGTCTGCGTCGTCACCGGCGCGGCGGGCGGCATCGGCGAGGCAATCGCGCGGGCCTATGCCGCGGCCGGCGCGCGCGGTGTCGTGGTGGCCGACCTGCCGGCGGCGGGTGACCGGCTGAACAAGGCAGCGCGCGAGATCGGCGGCCTCGCCGTCGCCGGCGATATCGGCCGCGAGGCCGATGTGCAGGCTCTGGTCGCCGCCGCCGAGGCGAAGTTCGGCCCGGTCGACATCTTCTTCTCCAATGCCGGCATCGCGCGACCCGGCCACGAGGACGCGCTGGATGCCGATTGGGAGGCAAGCTGGCGCGTGCATGTGATGGCCCACGTCTACGCCGCCCGCGCGCTGGTGCCCGGCATGCTGGCGCGCGGCTCGGGCTATCTGCTCAACACTGCGTCGGCGGCCGGCCTGCTCGCCTCCATGGGCTCCGCCCCCTATGGCGTCACGAAGCATGCGGCGGTCGCGCTGGCCGAGCATCTCGCCATCCAGTACGGCGACCGCGGCATCCGCGTCTCGGTGCTGTGCCCGCAGGCGGTGGACACGGCGATGTATCGCGGCGCCGGCACCACGGCGGCCGGGGTCGACGGCATCATGAAGCCTGCGGAGGTGGCGCAGGCGGTGCTGCAGGCGATGCAGGAGGAGCGGTTCCTGATCCTGTCGCACCCGGTGGTGCACGACTACATGCAGCGCAAGGCCGGCAATATCGACCGCTGGCTTGCCGGCATGCGGCGCCTGCGCGACAAGACCGGCGAGGGCCAGCGGCGCGGGCAATAGCCGGAAGGGAACCGCAAGGCAGCCTCGGCCGTTCTCCGTTCCGCCGATTGCGGGATGGAAGTGAACGGGATGGCCGCGGGCCAAAGCGAAAAGGCAAGGATCGCTGCGATCGCCGAGGCGGCCGGCCTCAAGCTCGGCTCGGTCGGCTCGCTGACCATCCGGCGCGAGCGGCGCGGCAAGGGCTTCTGCTATCGGAACGGTCTCGGCAGGCTGATCCGCGATGCCGATACGATCCGCCGCATCAGGTCGCTCGCCATCCCCCCGGCCTATCACAATGTGCGCGTCGCACCACATCCGCGGCAACATCTGCAGGCCGTCGGCATCGATGCCGCGGGCCGACGGCAGCATCGCTATCATCCGGATTGGGCCAAGGTGCGCGAGCGCTTGAAGGTGCAGCGGCTGGCCAGCATGGTCGACAGCCTTCCGGCGGTGCGCGCCCGGGTCGCCCGTGACCTCAAAGGCAAGGACACGGATCGCCGGCTCGCCTCGGCGATCGCGGTGGCGCTGATCGACGATCAGTTGATCCGGGTGGGATCGGAGAGCTATGCGCGGCGCGATGGCGGGCGCGGCGCGGCGAGTCTGCTGAAGCGCGATGTCACGGTGAATGCGCGGGAACTGGAGTTCTGCTTCCGCGGCAAAGGCGGCAGCATCGTCAACTGTACGACGACACATGCCAGCCTGGTCAGGGCGATCCGCCGCATGCTCAAACTGCCGGGGGCGCGCCTTCTGCGCTTTCACGACGAAGCCGGCCGCCTTCGCAACCTCACCTCGGCGGAGGTGAATCGCTACCTTCAAGAAGCCGCCGGCAGCCCGGTCACGGCGAAGGATCTGCGCATGCTCGGCGCAAGCGCCGCCGCGGCGGAGCTGTTGGCGAAGGTCAAGCCCGCCCGGGTCGAGCGCAGGCGTCGCAAGCAGGTCGCCGAAGTGATCGCCGAAGTAGCAGAAAGCCTGGCCAATACCCCGGCCGTGGCGCGCAAGAGCTATGTGCACGAGGCGATTCCGATCGGATTCGAGACCGGCACGCTGGCCCGGGTGCATGCGCGGACGCGCGGCGGCGGCGGCGTGCGCAAGGCGGAGAAGACGGTTGCCCGCCTCGCCCGCCGCTACGCGCGCAAGCCACCCGGCCCCGGCGTCGCCGGACCCGCTCACTCCCGGTAGAAATCCGCCTCGGGCAGATAGCCGGACCAGGCGAACCAATAGGCGACATGGCCGGGCAGGCGATCGAGCCGCGCGCCGTCCGGCCCGACCAGCGCCGTCTCTTCCATGCGCCAGCTCGCGCCGTCCTGAGTGAGCAGCGCCGCGCTCGCCCCCTTCGCGAACGGTCGGCCGTTGCCGCGATAGGCGCGCACGGTGCGCTCACGGGCGGAGCCGATCAGCACCAGCGGCGTGTCGCCGATCCGGTCGTTGATCACCTTGCCCGCGCCGAAGGCGGCAAGCGGCCAGGCCTTCTCGCGGCCGTCGAGGCGCAGGCCGAACACCTGATCCTTCGGCTTCAGGCGGCCGTCCTTGGTCTCGATCGGGAACATCAGGTCGGGACTGGCGAAATAACCGCCATAGGGCCGGCCCGGCGTGTAGTCGCGCACATGGCCGGTCTCCAGTGACAGCACGCGCGTCATCGGATGGCGCGCGCGCCACTCGCGCCAGGAGGCGATGGCGACCGGCAGCACCTTGAGTTTGATCTCCCCGGCGGCGAGCGGGCCGATCACCGGCCGGCCGCTGAACTGGTTCCAGAGCGTGTCGGTCTGCCGGTCGTACATCAGCTTGTTGGAGCGGTAGAGCAGGCCGGAGGAGCCGAACACGAAGGGCTCGGCCCGCCCCTCCACGCGGGTGTCGAACAGAATGCCGGCGCCGCAGAGCGTGCAATAGGCGAGCGCCACCGGCACGCCGCCGACCACGTCGTTCGCCATCTCGTGCCAGTCCATGATGCGGAACGGATAGGCGCGGGCGTCGCCTTCGATCTCCACGCCGAAGACCGGCTCGTCGTCGGTCAGGTAGCGCGCCTCGGCCGCCGCAACCATCGCCGGATTGACCAGCGCCGGGATGCCGTCCTTGCGCACGCCGCCCCAGGTGACCTCCTCGATGCGGATGCGGTGCGGCGGCGGCGCCATCAGGAAATCGGCGAAGGCGAAATCGAACTCGCCGAACAGGCCCGCCTTGAACGTGGCGTAGCCTTGATAGGGCCTGATCTCCGGATGGGCTTCCTGCCAGCGCATCCAGTTGAACCATTCGCGGTCCGGCTCGCCCGCCGCGACCGCGCCGGTCACCGCCTGCAAGGTGCGGTCGATCTCGTCATGGTGGTTGAAGTTGAGCCGCATCACGTCGATCAGCCCGGCGACCACGTCCGGCTTGCCGCGGGCGCGGAGCCAAGCATGCGCCGCCGCCCGCGCGGCCGGGCCGCCGGCATAGAGCTTCCACAGGTGGTCGTTGATCGTCTCGGCTTCGGGATCGGCATCGGCCGCCCGCGCCGGACGCCAGAGCGCCGCCGCGGCCGCGCCCCACAGCATGCCTCTCCGGTGCATCGCCCAGGCCATGGCGGCAGGATAGAGCGCCGCCTCCGGCGCTCCGATTGACGTGTATGTGATACCCGCCGCCGGGGCTGCGCATGGCCGCCGTGTTGGCATCGCGGGTGGCCGGAGGTCGGCCGGCGGCTATAGTCTGGCCGCGAAGCGGAGGAAACGTGGCCGGACGGGGCATTGAGCTGGTGGGCGGGTTGAGCCCCACCTTGCGCGGCATGCTGTGGATGGGAGCCAGCGGCGCGCTGTTCTCGGTCATGAACACCGCCATGAAGGCGATGTCGCACGACCTCGACCCCTGGGTGGTCGGCTGCCTGCGCTACAGCTTCGGTTTCCTGGTGCTGACGCCGCTGATCTGGCGGATCGGTCCGGCTGCGTGCATGACGCGGGCGCCGCTGCTGCAGATTGCGCGCGGCGGATTGCATGCCTGCGGCATGCTGCTGTGGTTCATCGCCCTCCCCTCCGTCAGCATGGCGGAGCTGACGGCAATCGGCTTCACCGGCCCGATCTTCATCTGCCTCGGCGCCGTGCTGTTCCTCGGCGAGCGCATGACGGCGCCGCGCGTGGCGGCGGTGGCGACCGGCTTCCTCGGCGTGCTGATCGTCGTGCAGCCGTGGTCGCAGGGCGCCTTCACCGAAGTCACCATCGGCAACCTTTTCCTGCTCGGCGCCGCGCCGCTCTTCGCCGCATCCTTCCTGGTGGCCAAGGTGCTGACCCGGGTGGACCGGCCGGAGGTGGTGGTGTTCTGGCAGCACCTGACCGTCGGCCTGCTGCTGACGCCGTTCGCCCTCGCCTACTGGACACCGCCGAGTCCGCCCCAGTGGGCCGCGCTGGCAGCGCTCGGCGTGCTCGGGTCGCTCGGGCATTACTGCATGACGCGGGCCTTCCGCGTCGCCGATATTTCGAGCGTGCAGTCGGTCAGCTTCCTCAATCTGGTCTGGGCATCGATCGCCGGCTATGTGGTGTTCGCCGCCATTCCGGGCCTCTGGACCCTGATCGGCGCGGCCGTCATCTTCGCCAGCACCATCCTGCTGGCGCGTCACGAGGCACAGGCCGCCCGCGCCGCCGCGCCGCGCGCGGCCGCCTGAACCCGCGATGTCCGCCGCCTCCGCGCCCGAGCGCCTGGTCGAGGCCCTGATACCGAACCCGGTGGTGCGCGGCCTGCTCTACGCGGCGCTGGCCGGCGTGATCTTCCAGCTGATGAACATGGTGGTGCGCCAGCTCACCCTCGAGCTGCCGCCGCTGGTCGTGTCCTGGCTGCGCTGGACCTTCGGCTTCATGCTGGTGCTGCCGCTGTTCCTCCCGGTCGGCCTCGCCGTCGCCCGCACGCGACAGTTTCCGCGTCATCTGCTGCGCTCCGGCTTTCACGCCGCGGCCTATACGATGTGGTACCTAGCCATCCCGCTGATCAGCCTGGCCGAGGCGGCGGCGATCAGCTTCTCCGGCCCGATCTTCGTGACCCTTGGCGCCGCGCTGGTGCTGGGCGAGCAGGTGACGGCGCGGCGCTGGGTCGCCGTTCTGGTCGGCTTTCTCGGCGTGCTGGTCGTGCTGGCGCCGAAGCTTTCGCTCGGCATCTCGGCCAGCATCGGCGTGCTGCTCCTGCTCGCCTCGGTGCCGCTGGTCGCCGCCTCCAACCTGACGGTGAAGTATCTGACGCGGGCCGATGGCACGCTGACCATCCTGTTCTGGCAGAACGTGCTGGCCTCGCTCCTCTTCCTGCCGATGGCGCTGTGGTTCTGGGTGACGCCCTCGCCGCTCCAGCTGGCGCTCGCGCTGCTCGCGGCCGTGTTCGGTACCACGGCCTATTGGCTGATCACGGCCTCCTACCGCGCCGCCGACATCTCGGCGACGCAGTCGATCGTGTTCCTGTCGATCGTCTGGGCGACCGGGCTCGACTGGGTCGCCTTCGGCAAGCAGCCCGATCTCTGGACCATCGCCGGCGCCGCCATCATCGTCGGCGCCGCCGCCTTTGCCTCGCACCGCGAGGCGAAGGCGACACGCGCCGCGGCGAAGGTCGCCTAGCTAAGCCCTGATCTTCACCAGGAAGCCGTCCACCTCGCGACGCAGCATCTCCGACTGCCGCGCCAGCTCGCCGGAGGCCGATTTCAGATCGCCGGCGGCGTTGCGCGTCTCGCCGGCCATGCTGGACACCGCGTCGATGTTGGAGGCGACCGTGCGGGCGCCGGTCGCCGCGTCCTGCACGTTGCGGCTGATCTCGCCCGTGGCCGCGCTCTGCTCCTCCACCGCACCGGCGATGGCGAGCGAGATCTGATTGATCTGGTCGACCGTGCGGCCGATCGACTGGATCGCGCCGGCTGCCTGCTGGGTCCGCTCCTGGATGCGGGCGATCTGCGCGCCGATCTCCTCGGTCGCCTTCGCGGTCTGATTGGCCAGCGCCTTGACCTCGGACGCCACGACGGCGAAGCCCTTGCCCGCCTCGCCGGCCCGTGCCGCCTCGATGGTGGCGTTGAGGGCGAGAAGATTGGTCTGCCCGGCGATCTCGCGGATCAGCCGGACCACGTCGCCGATCTGCTGCGCCGACTGCACCAGCGCCGCGACGCTCTGGTTGGTGCGGCTGGATTCCTCGACCGCCGCGCTGGCGATGCGCCCGGCCTCGCTGACCTGGCGGCTGATTTCGCCGACCGAAGCGGTCAATTCCTCCGTCGCCGCCGCGACGGTCTGCGTGTTGCTCGACGCCTCCTCCGAGGCGGACGCCACCGCATCGGCCCGCTGGCCGGTTTCCTGCGACAGCTTGCTCATATTGCCGGCGGTCGTATCGAGCTCGGTGGCGGCGCCGGCCACCTGGTCCACGATGCCGGAAATGGCCGCTTCGAAAGCATCGGCCAGGCGATGCCGCTCCGCCCGCGCCTCGGCCTCCATCCGCTGCATCGCCTCGCGCGCGGTATTGATGACCCCGGCACCGGCACGAAACGATCCCGTCATGCCCTCCAGCAGGAAGGGCCGGTGGTATTCCCCGCGACTGGCGTGCTCCAGCGAGGCGGAGGCTTCGCGGATGAAGGCGTCCGAGAGGTCGAACACCCGGTTCAGCGCATTGAGGAACGGCACCGCGTCGCCGAGATGCTCGATCTGCAGGACGCGCGCCTCGAAGTCGCCCTTGGCCACGCGCCGGCAGGCCTCCGTTGCCTTGCCGAGCGCTTCGGCGAGGCGTGTCCGGTCAGCCTCGGCGGCGGCGAGCGCCGCGTCGCTGGCCGCAAGACGCATCTCCAGCTCGGCAATGCGGGGATCATCCATGATCACCGCCGCCGGAACGGTGCCGGCGGCAATGTTGCGACGGGGGGAGAAGAACATTCTGCAAATTCCTGGGCCGACGGGCGGCGCTAGATGGAAAATATGAAGGCGGCGTAGCTCTTTCCGGCGGCGTCCAGTGCCCGTTGCAGCACCTCCTTGCCGGCGGCGATCGCCTCGCGCGGCCCTGCCGCGGCAATCTCCGCCCGTCGCATCTCGCCGTAGAGCGGCTCGACCTGCTCGATCGCGCTGCGGCTCGGCACCCGCCGGTTCGAGTGGAAGCCGACAATGCTGCCCGCGGCATCCCGGCTCGGTGTGACATGGGCGAGGACCCAGTAGTGATCGCCCGACTTGGTCATGTTCTTCACATAGGCGAAGATCTCGCGGCCGCTCTGGATCGTCTCCCAGAGCACGGCGAAGACGCTGCGCGGCATGTCCGGATGACGGATCATGTTGTGCGGCTGGCCGAGCACCTCGCCCTCGCGGTAACCGGCGATGCTGAGGAACACGTCGTTGGCATAGACGAGCTTTCCCTTCGCATCGGTCTTGCTGACGATGACATCGTCGGGATCGAAGAAAACTTCCTTCCCGGTAGGGGAGATCGAAGAACGGGCCATGGCTCCATCATCTCAAACAATCGCACGGGATGAATCTGCGGTCCGAGGCTTAACCCTCGCTGAAAAAGCCGGATACGTAGTGTCGCTTAGGCCATCTGGCCGCGGCCGGCTGACGCAGCCCTCCCCGTGCGGCGCGCAGATCACCTTTGCAGCCGCGAGCCTGCACAATTTCCTCGCACATGTAAGATTGGCCGGTCCAATGGGAGGAATCGCCGCAAATGGCTCAATCCGGTCGTCCGCCGCTTGCCGGCATCCGCGTCGTCGACTTCTCGCGCGTCATCGCGGGGCCGATGTGCACGCAGATCCTGTCCGATATGGGCGCCGAGGTGCTGAAGATCGAGAACCCCGACGGCGGCGACGACACCCGCAAGGGCGCGGGGCCGCGCATCGGCGGCGAGCCCGGCACGTCCGACGGCGAGAGCCACTTCTTCATCACCTTCAACCGCGGCAAGAAGAGCGTCGCGCTCGACTTCACCACACCGGAGGGTCAGGCGATCGTGCACAAGCTGCTCGCCGATGCCGACGTGATGGTGGAGAACTTCCGCCCCGGCGTGCTGAAGAAATACGGCTTCGACCACGAGACCTTGGCGAAGCGCTACCCGAAGTTGATCTACCTCTCGATCTCGGCCTATGGGCAGTCGGGGCCGCTCGCCGACCGGCCGGGCTATGACCCGGTGCTGCAGGCCGAGAGCGGCATGATGTCGGTCAACGGCGAGGCCGACCGGCCGGGCGTGCGCCATGGCATCGCCGTGGTCGATACCATGACGGCGATTCATGCGGTTGCCGCGATCAACGCGGCGCTCTATGCCCGGCGCGATACCGGGCGCGGCCAGTATATCGACCTTGCGCTGTACGACACGGCGCTGGTCTCGCTCGGCAATCTCGGATCGTACTACCTGATCGGCGGGGAGAACCCGAAGAGGGCCGGCAACGGGCATTTCGCCTCGGCGCCGAACAATTCCTTTCCCACGAAGAACGGCCATATCTATATCGCGGCGGCGAACCAGAAGCTGTTCACCGATACCTGCAAGGCGCTCGGCCATCCGGAATGGGCGACCGATCCGCGCTTCGCCAAGCTCACCGACCGGGTCAAGAACAAGGCCGAGCTCTATCGCCTGATGGGCGATGTGCTGATGACCGACACCAAGGAGAGCTGGGCCGAGAAGCTGCGCCACCTGCCGGCCGGGCCGATCCGCGACATGAACGAGGCGCTGGAATATCCGGAAGTGAAGCGCCGCGGCATGCTGAAGACCTACCGGCACAACAGTCAAGGGCCGATGCCGATCATCGGCTCGAACTACCATTTCTCCGACACGCCGGTGGACGACAGCCGGCCGCCGCCGGCGCTGGGCGAGCACACGGAGGAAGTGCTGCAGGGTCTCGCCGGCTGCTCCGCCGCCGAAATCGCAGACCTGCGCGAGCGCAAGATCGTCGGCTGAGGGAGGCTCTGATGACGGGAAGATTGGCCGGCAAGGTCGCGGTGGTGACCGGCGCGGCGCCGCGCGGCGAAGGCGTCGGCAACGGCATGGCGACGGCAATCCTGTTCGCGCGCGAGGGCGCCAAGGTGGTGCTGGTCAACCGCCAGGCCGGCCGCGCCGAGGCGCTGGCCGAGCAGATCCGGCGCGAGGGCGGCGAGGCCGCCGTCTTCGCCGGCGACGTCACCAAGGCCGATGACGCCGAGGCCATGGCGGACTTCACCACTGAGCGCTACGGCCGGCTCGACATCCTGCACAACAATGTCGGCGTCGGCGCGCCCGGCACGCCGGAAACGGTCTCGCTCGCCGACTGGCACCGGGCACTGGAGACCAACCTCACCTCCGCCATGCTGTGCGCGAAATACTGCCTGCCGCGGATGAAGGCGGGCGGCGGCGGCTCCGTCATCATGGTGTCGTCGATCGCCGGCGCGCTCGGGTTGATGGGCAGCCCCGGCGCCATCGCCTATGCGACCTCGAAGGCCGGCCTGCACGGCTTCACCTTGTCGCTCGCCGCCGACTATGCCCAGCACAACATCCGCGCCAATTGCATCATCGTCGGCTCCGTCAACACGCCGATGGTGGCGCATCTCGGGCCGGAGGCGCGCGAGCGCCGGCGGCAGATGGTGCCGCTGCAGACCGAAGGCACCGCCTGGGACATTGCTCATGGCGCGGTCTACCTCGCCTCCGACGAGAGCCGCTGGGTGACCGGCATCCTGCTGCCGATCGATGGCGGGCTCTGCGCGCTGCGGGCCTGGCCGCGGTAGCCTCACAAATATTCCTCGGCACCGTGTCGGCAGCCGGCATAGTCGTTCGTCCTTGGGGTGACATGGCCCCGGCGAACGGCGGGTATTCGGCATGCTGTATGCGGTTCTTTGTTACAACGTCGAGGACGTGATCGGCACCTGGAGCAAGGCCGAGGACGAGGCCGTCATGGCCAAGCTCCGCACCGTGCAGGAGAAATGGTCGGCCCAGGGCCGGCTCGGGCCGGTGGCCCGACTGCTCCCCACCACCGCCGCGACCACCTTGCGCAAAGGCCGCGACGAGCCGCTGGTGATCGACGGCCCGTTTGCCGAGACCAAGGAACAGCTGCTCGGCTTCTACATGGTCGATTGCAGCTCGCTGGACGAGGCGCTGGGCTTCGCCAGGGAGCTGGCCGAGGCCAATCCGGGCACCGGCTCCTATGAAGTGCGGCCGGTCGGCATCTTCCGGCCGGGCTCGGTCGCCACGTGACCGATCTCGACTGGATCGGCAGGGCGCTCGCCTCGGCCCGGCCGCAGGTGATGGCCGCCCTGCTCCGGCATTTCCGCGACCTCGACATCGCCGAGGAGGCCTGCCAGGAGGCCGGCCTCAAGGCGCTCGCCGCCTGGGCCAAGAACGGCCCGCCGCGCGATCCGGTCGCCTGGCTGATCTTCGTCGGCCGCAACAGCGCCATCGATCATGTGCGCCGGCAAAAGCGCCTCGTCGCGCTGCCGGAAGAGGCGGCGATCTCCGATCTGGACGACGCGGAGACGGCCGTGGCGGAGCAGCTGGACCAGGCCGGTTATCGCGACGACATCCTCAGGCTGCTGTTCGTCTGCGGCCACCCGGAGCTGCCGGCGACGCAGCAGGTTGCCTTGGCGCTCCGCATCGTCTGCGGACTCTCGGTGGCGCAGATCGCCCGCGCCTTCCTGGTGAGCGAGGCGGCGATGGAGCAGCGCATCACCCGCGCCAAGGGGCGCATCGCCGCCGCCGAAGTGACATTCGAGACGCCGGGCGCGGTGGAGCGCGCCGAGCGCCTCGCCGCCGTCGCGGCGATGATCTACCTGGTTTTCAACGAAGGCTATTCCACCGCCGGCGCGGAGGCGGCGGCGCGGGCGCCGCTCTGTATCGAGGCGATCCGGCTCGGCCGTCTGCTGCTCAGGCTGTTTCCGGCCGAGCCCGAGATCATGGGCCTGCTGGCGCTGATGCTGCTGCAGCATTCGCGCCATGCGGCGCGGTTCGATGCGGCGGGCGAGGTGGTGCTGCTGGAGGACCAGGATCGGGGTCTGTGGGACAGCGAGATGATCGCCGAGGGCCTGGCGCTGATCGACAAGGCGATGCGCCACCGCCGCACCGGACCGTACCAGGTGCAGGCCGCCATCGCCGCCCTGCATGCCCGCGCGCGCCGGCCGGAGCAGACCGACTGGGCGGAGATCGACCTGCTCTATGCGACCCTGGAGCAGATGCAGCCCTCGCCGGTGGTCACGCTGAACCGCGCTGTCGCCATCGCCAAGCTCCGCGGTCCCGACGCGGCACTCGCCTTGATCGAGCCGCTGGCGCCGAAGCTCGGCAGCTATTTCCACTTCCATGGCGCGCGCGGCGCTTTCCTGCTGCAGCTCGGGCGCCGGGACGAGGCGCGCAGCGCTTTCGACCGTGCCATCGCGCTGGCCCATACCGCGGCCGAGGCCGCCCATATCCGCCGCCATCTGGATCGGCTGCAGAAGTAGCGCGGGGTCGGCGCTTTCGCGGCTCAATCGCCCGTCAGAACTTCCTTCAGCACCACGGCCTGGTTGCGCTCGGTATCGCGCGCGCCATAGACCAGCGTCAGCCGGCCGCGACGTGCATGCTGCCGCAGCGTCGCGATGTCCTCCGCGCGGTTGCGCAATTCGGCGAGGTAGCGCTGACGGAACTCGGGCCAGCGTTCGGGCTGATGGCCGAACCATTGGCGGAGCGCTGTCGACGGCCCGATATCCTTCATCCAGAGGTCGACCGCCGCCGCCTGCTTCGACACGCCGCGCGGCCAGACGCGGTCGACCAGCACGCGGAAGCCGTCATCCTCGGCCGGCGGTTCGTAAACCCGCTTCAGATGGACCGGGTGCTTCGCCATGTGAAGGATCTAACGCGCCCCGGTTGCGAGGCCAGCCCTCAGGCCGGCGGGTTCGCCTTGCGCCATTCGATCAGCCGGCGCACGCCCTCCTCGATCGGCACTTTCGGCTCCCAGCCCAGCACGCGCTTCGCCTTGCCGTTGTCGTAATGGAAGGCATGCGCCGAGGTGAGACGGACGCCGCCCGAGGCCGGGTCGCGGTGCTCGACCTTCAGGTTCGAGCCGGTGAGGCGCAGCACCAGCTCGGCCAGCGCCTTGGTGGTGATCTCCTTGCCGCCGGAAATGTTGACCGTCTCGCGCGTGACGTCGGCGCCCATCGCCATGCGGCAGGCCCGCGCCACGTCGCCGGCATAGACGAAGTCCTTGGTCTCGGCACCGTCGCCATAGACCACCGGCGGCTCGCCCTTGGCCACGCGGTCATAGGCCTCGATGATGTAGAGCGCGTTGGCGGCGCGGTAGTGCTGGCGCTCACCATAGACGGTGGAGAAGCGCAGCACCGCCCAGTCGAGCCCGTATTTCGCGCCGTAATCGGCGCAGAGCTGCTCGCCGATGATCTTGGTGGCGCCGTAGATCACCGCCGCCGGCGGCACGCCCTTGGTGTGGAACGGCGTGTCCTCCGTGATGGTGCCCTGGAGGCCATAGCCGTAGGCGGCCGAGGACGAGGCGAAGATGATCTTCTTCGCAGCCGCGACGCGGCAGGCCTCCAGCAGGTTCTGGTGGCCGCGGATATTGACGTCGAGCCCGGTCCAGGGATCGCGCGACATGGGCAGGGTCATGAAGGCGGCGAAGGAGAAGGCGCCGTCGACGCCCTGCATGGCATCGATCAGGTCGTGCAGTTTCATCACGTCGCCGCGGCGAATGGTCAGGCCCTTGCGCCCTTTCAGATGCGCCAGCGCGCTTTCGGCCCCGAAGGAAAGATTGTCGTAGATGACGACTTCGGCTGCACCCTGATCCAGCAACTCCTCCGCCAGATGCGAGCCGACCAGGCTGGCCCCGCCGGTGATCAGAAACCGGCGCCCTGTGATCTGCATTACACTTTCCTCCCAATCACGCGCTTGCGCATTTGCAATCGCCCCGCCCTCGACTATCTAGGAAGCGGGGTGGCTGGGGACTCTGCTTCGGAGTGCCTTGGATGTCGATACGGCATATCGCCTTGGCGGCGGCAACAGCAGCCTTGGCTGCCTGCACGCAGACCACACGGGTCGGCTCCGCCGACCTGACGACGCTCTACAGCTCGACCACGATGGGCTATGCGGCCCGTGGCGGCGAACTGGCGACCGAGATTCGCGGCAACCCCTTCCCCGCCCAGTACGAGGGCGAGCGGGTGGCGGCGGCGCTGAAGCCGCCCGGCTGGCACCGCAATTTCCGTTTCACCACGCGGCCGAACCAGGAGACCGCCTCGTCCTACCGGCTGATCCTGCGCTTCAACCCGCCGGCCGGCGGCCCGGTGGGCGACCAGCTCTGCCGCGGGCAGGAATGGGGCGGCTTCACCCCGGGCGGTGGGCCGATTGTGGCGCATGGCACGCTCTGCGTGGCCGATCGCCTGGCGTCCGAAGTGCGGGCCTATGGCGGGCCGGCGGCCTCGCCGGAGGACCCGGCCTTCCAGACCACCATGAACGCCATGCTGGCCGAGCTTCTGCCGCCGACCAACCGGCAGATCGAGATGAACGGCGACCGCTGCGGCGATTGCTGAGCGCGGCTCAGCCCCACAGGCGACGGGTGGCGAGCTCCGCGCCTTCCTTCAAGGCGCGGAGCTTGGCCCAGACCACGTCGGGCGCGACGAATTCGTAGCCGGTAAAGGTGCCGAAGCCGCAATCGCAACCGGCGATCACCCGCTCGCGGTCGCCGACCGCCGCGACGGCCTCGCAGATGCGGTTGGCCACCACTTCCGGGTGCTCGACATAGTTGGTGGTCGAATCGATCACGCCCGGCAGCAGCCGCATCCGCTCCGGCAGCGGCATCCGCTTCAGCGCCGCATATTCGTGCTGGTGCCGCGGATTGGCGAATTCGAGGCTGAGCGCGCCTACCTTGGCGCGCAGGACGACCGGGAGGATGTCGGCGAGCGGCACGTCATGCACATGCGGCCCCTCCCAATTGCCCCAGCAGCAATGCAGGCGAACGCGCTCCAGCGGGATGCCGTCGAGCGCCGCGTTGAGCGCGGCGACATGAATCTCGGTCGCGGCCAGGAACTCGGCGAGCGGCTTGTCCTGGAACATCATGCTGCGTTCCATGGCGAGATCCGGCGCGTCGATCTGCAGCACATAGCCGCGGTCCACGATCAGCCGGTATTCCTTGGCGAGCTCGCGCGCGAGCGCGAAGACATAGGCCTCGTGGCTGTCGTAATGGGCGTTCTGCATCGTGGTGGCGACGATGCCGGGCGAGGCGGCCGTCATGAAGCGATCGACGAAGCGCCCCTCGCGGCCTGACGTCGCGCGGTCGAAGACGTCGCACTCGGCGATCGCCGGCGCGAGGTCGGTGTAGACGATCTCGCCCACCGCCATCGGCGCGTTGGCCACCTTCGAGCGCGCGCCGAACCGGGTGACGGCCCGGCGGGCGAATTCCGGGAAGGCGAGATAGTCGGCCGGGCGCGACCGCCGCGATTCGCCGGCGAAGCCCTGCATGCGCTGCGGCACATAGGTCTGGAAGCCGACGCGCGGCTGCTCGCCGTCATTGATGATGTCGATGCCGGCCTCGATCTGACCGGCGACCACGGCATCCACCGCGCGGGCGATGGCGGCATCGAGGGCGGCGCGATCGATCGCCTCGCCTCGTTCCTGGCGGATCAACAGGTCGGACAGCACCGCATCGCGCGGCAGGCTGCCGACATGGGTGGTCAGGATGCGCCGGTCGCCGCCGCGCATCGCCATGCCGGCATCAACGCGGCTGCTGCCGCGCCCTCAGCTGCTGATTGTTGCTGTAGGCTTCCTTGGTCTGCGCCGCCTTGCAATTGGCATAGGCGTCGCTCATCCGGTCGAAATTGGCACAGGGCCGCGCCGCCGGCGGGTTCTCCGCCCGGTTCTGGTTGTACGACTTGGCGCCGCTGCCCTGGAAGGACGCGGGCGGGGCGAATGGATCGGCGGTCGCGCCCTGCTGATAGGGCCGATAGAGCGGGCTGTTGGTCGGCAGCTGGTCGGTGCGGAAATAGGGATTGATCTGATTGGCATTGGCTTCCGGCTGGGTCACCAGCGGGTCGCGCGGGGTCGGATAGGTACGTTGCGGCTGGACCGGCACCGGCGGACCCACATAGGCCGGCGTCTGCACATAGGGCCGCTTCGTGTTCTGCTGCTGCGCCTGTGCTTCCGCGGCCATCAGCGCCGCGGTGGCGAGACAGGACATGGCGGCGAGACAGGATACGGCGGCGAGATTGGGCAGTCGCATCATCGTTGACCATCCGTCCTAGGACCGGCGGAGCCTAAGGCCGCCCCGTGCCCGCGTCCATCGCCATGCCGCCGGCGTGACCGGCGTCGCAACCGGGCCGTGACCGGCGTCACAACCCGTTGTGCCATCGTGGGTTAGCTTTGGTTATCGCAATCTTACCGAAGGGGGGCCCAGGCATGCGCGCGGCTTGCCCGACCATTCTCGTCGTCGAAGACAACATTCTGAACCTGAAGCTGTTCGGCGACCTGCTGCATGCGCATGGCTATCGCACGCTGCTGAGCCGCAAGGGCGATGAGGGCCTGGAACTGGCGCGCCGGCACCGGCCCGACCTGATTCTGCTGGACCTGCAGCTGCCGGAAATTTCAGGGCTGGAAGTGGCAAGCCTGCTCAGGGCCGATGCCGAGCTGGCCCGCATCCCCGTGATCGCGGTTTCCGCCTTCACCCTGATGGCCGACCTGGACCGGCTGCTCGGCGCCGGCTGCAATGCCTATTGCCAGAAGCCGATCTCGGCCGACGAGCTGCTGACCACGGTGCGCCGTCTGCTGCACTGAGCGGCGCAGAGGCCGTCTCACCGCCGATCGATATCCTTGGCGAGCGCCGCGAGGTCGCGGATCGCCGCGGCCGTCTCCGGGTCGACATCCGGCCCGGCAGCGCCTTGCAGCTTGCCGAGATCGCCCCTGAGCTTGCCGATCGAGCGGTTCAGCTCCGCCAGCTCGCGCTGCAGGTTGGCCACGTCGCGGTTGAGGTCCATGACGGCGACGCCGACATGATCGACCTGCTTGCCCAGGTTCTGCACATCCACCGCGACACGCTCGGCGCCGCCGGCGCCGAGATCGGCCACGATCTTGCGGCCGAGGGCGACCAGATCGCCGAGCCGCCAGATCGCCGCGGCCAGTGCGATCACGATCAGCCAGTCTCCCACCGTCACGGCCTATCTCCCTGGTTCCGCATCGCGATTCTCTGCATATGCTAGACTAGCCGTCGGGGCGGCAGAAGGGCGCGCCGTCACAGCTTGGTCACTGTGACAGGCGCTATCCAGGTCCGGCCCGATGTGTAATATCCACATAGATATCAAGATCTTGGGGGAAGGGGTCATGGCGGCGCAGCCGGAAGGGCGATTGGACGGGGTCGAGCTCCTCGAGGGCATCGATCCCGGCGAGCTCCGGCGGCTCGAGCAGCGCTGCGTCTGGCGCCGCTATGCCAGCGGCGAGCAGATTCTCGACCGCAACAGTTCC
Source organism: Desertibaculum subflavum (assembly GCA_003576705.1). Taxonomy (GTDB): domain Bacteria; phylum Pseudomonadota; class Alphaproteobacteria; order Ferrovibrionales; family Ferrovibrionaceae; genus Desertibaculum; species Desertibaculum subflavum. The sequence goes on along the minus strand of QOZS01000035.1, from coordinate 28,736 downwards.
AGCCGGGACGTGTTCTTCGTCGCCCAGGGTCGCGTGCAAGTGGTTAACTTCTCCTTGACCGGGCGCGAGGTCGCCTATGCCAGCGTGCCGGCCGGCGGCTTCTTCGGCGAGCTGTCGGCGATCGACGGCGAGCCCCGCTCCGCCTCCGTCGTCGCCGGCGAGCGCTGTCTGCTCGCCGCCCTGGCCCCGGAAGTGTTCAACGAGGTGCTGCTCGCCAACCCGAAGATCATGAACCGGGTGCTGCTCCGCCTCGCCCGCATCATCCGCATTTCGAACGAGCGGATCATGGACCTCTCGACCCTGGGTGCGGTGCAGCGCGTGCATATGGAGATCCTGAAGATGGCGAAGCCCGACCCGCTCGCCGCCGGTTCCTGGGTCGTCTATCCGCTGCCGACGCAGAGCCAGATCGCCGGGCTTGCCTCCACCACCCGCGAGACCGTGGCGCGGGTGATCAGCCAGCTGCAGGCGAGCGGCATCGTCAAGCGCAAGGAGAAGAGCCTCTATATCCGGGACCGCGCCCGGCTGGAGGCGGTCGCCGCCCGGCTCGGCGACGAAGGCACGGCGCGCGCCGCGGAATAGGGTCAGAAACCCGCAACAGCTCAAAAGCCTGGCAGCACCCGTACCGTCGGCGTCTTCGGCAGCTGGTCGCGGCTCAGCACGATGGTCGGCGCCGGATGGCGCTCGATCGCGAAATGCTTGGCCGCCTCGGTCAGGAAGCGCGCCAGCGTGTCGTTGGAAAAGAAGTGCATCGGCATGATCAGCGGCGCCTTGATCTGCCGCAGCACCTCCATCATGCCCTCCTGGTCGAGCGTGTAGCCGCCATCCACCGGCGCCAGCACGATGTCGATGGCGCCGAGCTCGGTCAGATGGGTCTCGGTCAGGGTGTGATGCAGATGGCCGAGATGGGCGACGCAGAGATCGCCGGCCTCGAACACGAAGATCGAGTTGCCGTTGCGGATGGTGCCGGCATAGGAGCGGATATTGGTCGGCACGTTGCGCACCCGCATGTCGCCGAGCTTGAGAAAATGCTGCGCCATGCCGCCATCCGGCGACCAGCCGCGCAGCACGTGCCTGATCTCGGGCTCCGGCGCCTCGGTGAAGTGGCTGGAATGGGCCCGGTTCATGGTGACGATGTCGGGCAGGCGCGGCGGCTTGATCCAGCCGTTGTAGTCGGTCACCGCGGTGATGCCGCCCGGCGTCTCGATCAGCCAGCTGGCATGGCCGAGGAAGCTGAGCGAGACATGGCCCTTCGGAACGGCGGCGAGCTCGAACCGCGCCGGGATCACCCGCGGCTGGTTCTGCACGATGGGGAGACAATTCGCGGCCGCGACGAGCGGCGCCAGCAGGCCCGCCAGGGCGGCCGACAGGATCAACAAGCCACGACGCATCCGCTCACCCCGGGCGACGGAACCGAGGGCGGGATTATAGCGCCATCAATATTTCACGCGGTGACATCGTCGAGAGGCCAGATCGGCCGGCGCAGCTTGCGGTAGGTGAACATGCGATAGTCGGGATTGGTCAGCGCGCCGGAATTGACCAGCAGCACTTCGGACGCGATCGGCTGGTAGGCGGCGCGGAAATGCTGCGACGACTTCAGGCCGATGACCGACTTGGCGCGCGGATCGATGCCGGCGGCGAGAAAGTGCTGCGGATCGGTCACCTGAAAGCGGTTGCTGGCCAGCACGATCTCGACCCCGCCGACCGCCAGCACGGCAATCTCGCCCATCGTGCCCTTGAGGCCCTTCCACATCGGCCCGTCGAAGGTGAAGGCGCCGTCACCCAGAAAGCGCACCGTACCCTCGACGCCGAGCGGCGGACCGAAAGCCGGATCGACCTGCCCGCCGATGGCGAGGCTGAGCCGGGCGCCGAGGCCGGCTTGCCGGCAGGCGGCGACCGCCGCCGGATCGGTGATCGGGCAGTAGGCGGCGTTCTGCAGACCGGCATTGATCATGCCCGCCAGCAGCCGGGTGGCATCGCCATAGCCGCCGCCGCCGGGATTGTCGGTGGTGTCGGCCAGCACCGCGGGCTTGCCCGGCTTGCCCATCTGTCGCGCCCGGGCCACCGCATCGGCCACCGGCAACAGGGTCGCCGTTGACTGCGTCCGCGTCTGCCAGACCTCGTCCATCAGCTCGTCGGCGATGGCGCGCCAGCGCGGCGAGTTGCCGTCGCCCGTCACGGTGACCGAAGGTCCCGCCTCGGCGATATCGGCCCATCCGAAGCCGGCATTCAGGCCGACCACCAGGACGCCAGGTTCCCGCTCGAAGGCGGCGGCACGGGCGAGCAGCGCCCGCATCGGGCCCTCGCTGGTGGTGCGGCCATGATCCATGCCGTCCAAGGTCGGCCGGCGCGCCACCACGGTCTGCGGCCGGATCTCGCCCGCCATGGCGCGCGCGACCAGTTCCGCCGCCTGGCGGGCGCGCTCCACTTGGTCGACATGCGGATAGGTGCGGTACGGAATGATGATGTCGGCCAGCCGCGCCATGCGGTCGGTGACGTTGGCGTGCAGGTCCAGCGTGATGGCGATCGGCACGTCATTGCCGACCGTTGCCCGCAGACGCTCCAGCAGATCGCCTTCGGCATCGTCCACGGTCTCCGTCACCATGGCGCCGTGCAGGGCCAGCAGGATGCCGTCCGGCCGCGGGCGCGCCGCCTCGACGATCTCGCCGGACAGCACCGCCCAGGCCTCGCCCGTCACCTTGCCCGACGGTGTCGCCGCGGCGGCGATCGGATGCGCGACTTGCCAGCCCTCGCGCGCTGCGATCTCGAGGAAGCCGCCGATCTCGGTCGATGTGCCGCGGAAATTGGCCGGCACCGCCTCGCCGCGGTGCAGATAGCGGTGGCGGAACGCTTCCAGGTCGGTCGGCAGCCGGGAGAAGGTATTGGTCTCGTGCATCACCGAGGCAATCAATACGCGACGCGTCATGACGGGCGGCCCCTTTGTACCCAGCGGACAAACGGCACGGCCGGCACGATCCAGACCACGCCGGCGGCGATGTAATAGAGCGTCTGCACGATCAGGTCGTCCGGCAGCACCGCGACGGCGAGGCGCATCGCGAGCAGCGCGTAGACGACCAGGCCGGCCAGCAGCACCACCAGACCGAACAGCTTGCGCACCGCATCACTCATCCGGCCGGGCCGAGCGTCACCACGCCCCGGTGCTCCCCGATGCGGACGCCGACCGCGCGCCGGCCATCCGCATCCTCGATCAGCTCGATTTCGGCCAGGCCGGCCTCGAATGCCTTCGCGACCTCCTCGGGCGCCAGCGCGAGCGCCTTCGATATCGCGTCGAGGAAGGCATTCAGATCGCTGGGGCGGGGATCGGGACTGGGGGCGCTGGACGACATGATCCTGCAACAATAGCCGCGCTTCGCGGCGGGCGGGAGGCCCGTGACGACAAGCGCCCCGCTTCCGGCGATTTCCCGCCGCGTCGCCCTTGACTCTCGCCCGCCGGCCTCGTTCCCTATCGCGTCCGCGGCACCAGGATCGCGGGCCAAGGGGATCGAGACGTGCGACACGTCCGGGGATCAGCGGGCACGTTGGTGGCCGCCGTCATGGCGCTGGCGATCGCCTGCGCACCGGTTCCTGCCCCCGCCGAGCCCGCCTCCGACGAAGTGGCCGCCATGCGCGCCGCCGCACAGGCGGGCCAGCCCGCGGCGCAATTCTGGTACGGCCTTTACAAGGAAGCCGAGGTGCGCGCGCCGGCCGAGGCGGCCGAATGGTACCGGCGCGCGGCGGCGCAGGGCCATCGCGAGGCCGAGCTCAGGCTGGCCCAGATGCTGGAGCGGGCGACCGGCATCCCCGGCGACCCGGACGAGGCGCGGCGGCTCTATGCCCACGCGGCCGAGGCCGGCATCGTGGTGGCCCAGTTCAACCTGGCCGTGATGATGGAAGAGGGCCGCGGCGGCGAGCGCGACGTGGAGGCGGCGGCCGCCTGGTACCACGCGGCGGCGCTGCAGGGCCACGGCCGGGCGGCGAACAACCTCGCCACCATGCTGGCCCGGGGCGAGGGCGTGGAGGCCGACCGCGATGCCGCGCTCCGCTGGTACCGCGTGGCGGCGCACCGGGGCGTCGACGACGCGCTCTACAATCTCGGCGTCCTGTATCTGAAGGAGCCGCATCGCGACATTGCCAGCGCCCAGGCCTGGCTGCGCCTCGCCGCGGCGCGGGCCGGCGGCCATGTGGCCGCGCTGGCGCGGGCCGGCCTGAAGGCGCTGGAGCCGGCGATGACGCCCGAGCTGATGCGCCAGGCGATGCAGCTGGAAGCGGATTTCAAGCGCCAGCTATGACGCCTTGGCCGCCTTGAAGGCGGCTTCGAGCGCGCGGAAGGGCAGGCGCACGCAGGCATGCCGGCTCTTCACCCGCGCGACCGGTCGAAACACGTCGAGTTCCGCCCAATGGCCGGCGCCGGCCGCCTCGCCCTTCAGCAGCGCATCCACCGCACCAAGCTCGGCCGCCAGGGCCTCCGCCGTCAGGCCGCCCGCATGGCGGGCGATCACCGCCGAGGCGGCCTGGCAGACGACGCAGGCCTTGGTCTCATGCGCCAGTGCGGCCACGCGGTCGCCGTCCAGGCGGATATCCATCGTCACGCGGTCGCCGCAGAGCGGGTTGTCGAGCGTCGCGCTCACGCGCGGCTCGTCGAGCCGTCCGGCGCCATCGGCGGCAGCGGCCATGCGAAGCAGGTCGGTCTGGTAGAGATCGCTCATGATTCAAGCTGTCAGGCGCCGGATGGTGCGGTCGAGGCCGGCGAGCAGCGCGTCGATATCACCGGCATCGTTGTAGAGCGCGAGCGAGGCGCGGGTGGTGCCGGTGACGCCAAAGGCAGCCATCAGCGGCTGGGCACAGTGGTGGCCGCCGCGCAGCGCGACACCGTCTTCGTCCAGCATCTGGCAGATGTCGTGCGGGTGTGCGCCTTCGACCGCGAAGGAAACCACGGGAAAGCGCGCCTGCAGGCCGGTCGGACCGATGACGCGGACCTTCTTCATGCCGTCGAGTCCGTCGAGCAGCCTGGCCGTCAGCTTCTGCAGATGGGCATGCGCCGCTTCCTGGTCGACGCTCTCGATCCAGCGCGCCGCCGCCGCCATGCCGACCGCCTGGGCGATCGGCGGCGTGCCGGCCTCGAAGCGGCGCGGCGGTTCGGCGAAGCTCGTCTCCTCCAAGGTCACGCGCGTGATCATCTCGCCGCCGCCGAGGAAAGGCGGCATCCTGGCCAGCAGCTCGCCCCTGCCCCACAGCACGCCGATGCCGTTGGGCCCGAACATCTTGTGGCCGGAGAAGGCATAGAAGTCGACGCCCAGCGCGGCCACGTCGATCGGTCCGTGCGGCGCGCGCTGCGCGCCGTCGAGCAGCACCTTGGCGCCGACCGCACGCGCGGCGGCGACCAATGCAGCGACATCGGTTTCGGCGCCGGTGACATTCGAGACATGGGTGACGGCGACCAGCTTGCAGCGCGGGCCAATCACTTTCGGCAGCGCGGCGAGGTCGAGCCGGCCCTCCGCGGTCACCGGGATCGCCTTCACCACCACGCCGGCACGCTTCGCCAGCATGTGCCAGGGCACGATGTTGCTATGGTGCTCCAGGGTCGAGAACACCACCTCGTCGCCGGGCTTCAGCAACGCGCCGAACGAATGCGCGACGAGATTGATCGCCGCGGTGCAGCCGGAAGTGAACACGATCTCGTCGGCGCCGGCGGCATTGACATAAGCCGCCATCGCGTCGCGCGCCTGGTCATAGGCCTCGGTCGCCGCCTCGGCGAGGAAGTGCACGCTGCGCTTCACATTGGCGCGGTGGCGCGTCTCGTGCCGGATCACCGCGTCGAGCACCGCCTGCGGCATCTGCGCCGTCGCGCCGTTGTCGAGATAGTGCAGCGGCCGGCCATGCGCGGCCGGATCGAGGATCGGGAACTGGGCGCGGATCGCGGCGACGTCGAAGGCCATGGCCGTCACCCCCGCGCCCGGAGGCGGGCCAGCGCCTCCGGCGTGTCGATATCTTCCAGCACGGCCGGGTCGTCGATCGCCACTTCGCAGACGACGTCACCATGGGCGCCGATCAGATGCCTGGCCCCGGTATCGCCCTGCACCTCGCGCATCTCGGCGAAGAATTCCGCGCCGAACAGCACGGGGTTGCCGCGCTTGCCATGCATGGTGGGCAGGCAGATCGCGCGGCCCTCCACCGGATTGAAGGCGGCGATCAGGCGGTCGATATGGCCGGCCTGCACGTCCGGCATGTCGCCGAGACAGACGACGGCGCCGTCGATGCCGGACGGCAGGGCCAACAGGCCGCGGCGGAGCGATCCGGCGATGCCGTCGGCGAAGTCGGGATTGAGGACGAAGCTGACGGCGCGGCCGGCCAGCGCCGCCTCGACCGCCGGGGCCTGATTGCCGGTCACCACCACGACCGGCCGCGCGGCGGAGCCGAGCACGGCATCGACGACATGCGCCACCATCGGCTTGGCCCCGAGCGGCTCGAGCAGCTTGTTCGAGCCCATGCGGGTGGAGCGGCCGGCGGCCAGCACGATCGCGGCGATGCGGGGCGCGCGCGGCGCCTTGGCCGCCCGGGCTTCGGCATCGCGCGGCTGCGGCCGGGTCGGAATCTCCTTGAGCAAGCCGCCGGCGCCCATGCGCGCGATATCGGCCGGCGTCACCGGCACATCGGCCAGCAGCCGCTCCAGCACCCAGTCGAAGCCGTTCATCTTCGGCGAGCGGGCACAGCCCGGAAGGCCGATCACCGGCCGGCCGCCCAGCCGCGCCAGCAGCAGCAGGTTGCCGGGATCGACCGGCATGCCGAAATGCAGCACCTCGCCGCCGGCGCCGGCGATGCCGGCCGGCACCACGTCGCGCCGGTCCACATTGGCGGAGGCGCCGAAGACCAGGATCGGATCGGCGCCTTCGGCGGCGAGCTTGCGCACCGCGTCCGCCACCGCCGCCTCCTCATGGGCACAGTCGAACGCCACCGCCAGCTCGGACCCGCAGCGCTCGACGCGGGTGCGCACCACCTCGATGGTCTTGTCGACGATCGATCGCTTGGTCTCCGGCAGCCGGGTCACCGCCAGGCCGACGCGCTTGCGCGCGAAGCCGGCGACGCGAACCAGCGGCCCGCCCTCGGCGGCGATACGCTCGGCCTCCGCCACCGCCGCCGCGGGCGCGGCGAAGGGAATGATCTTCACCGTCGCCAGCATCTGGTCGGGATCAACCAGGTCGAAGGGCGGTACCGTCGCGATGGTCACCGCCTCGTGGATCGCGTTCAGGCGATCGACGCGGGCATGGTCGATGACCGCGACACCCCGCACCGACGCGTAAAGATTGCAGCGGCCGGTGAACGGCTCCTGCCGCCGGACATTGGCTCCCGTCGCGGCCTGGGCGACGCGCCGCGCGGCCTCGTCCTCCGGCACGTCGCCGGATTCGAGCCTGGCGGCGATCACGCTCGCCTTGCCGGCTTCGCGCAGCAAGGCGAGGTCGGCGGCGGCGAGGCGATGGCCCTTCTTGTAGCGGCGCGTCCCGACCGAGACTGAATGCGCCAGAATGGCGCCCTCGGCCTGGTCGAGCGGAAGGGTACCGAAGAACATGCGCGCCCTACGCCGCTTCCTGGCGCAGCGCCTGGGTCATCTGGGCAAGGATCGAAATGGCGATCTCGGCCGGCGACTTGGCGCCGATCGAAAGGCCCACCGGCCCGTGGATGCGGGCGAGCTCGTTGTCGGAGAAGCCGGCGCGGCGCAGCCGCTCGAGGCGTGCGTTGTGCGTCTTCTTCGAACCGAGCGATCCGATATAGAAGGCATCCGACTTGAGCGCCGCATCGAGCGCCGGATCGTCCAGCTTCGGATCGTGCGTCAAGGTGACGACCGCGGTGCGCAGGTCCGGCTTCAGCCCAGCCATCGCCTCGTCCGGCCAGGCGTTCGAGAGCACGACGTCGGGGAAACGGGACTCGGTCGCGAAGGTGCGGCGCGGATCGACCACGGTCACGGCGTAGCCGGCGAGCGAGGCCATCGGCGCCAGCGCCTGGGTGATGTGCACCGCGCCCACCGCGATCAGGCGAAGCGGCGGGTTGAACGGATTGAGGAAGACCGGTCCGTCCTCGGTCTCCACCGTCTCCGCCTTGTCGGCGACCAGCACCGCACGGGCGCGCTCCGCCACCTGGTTCGGCCAGCCGTTCGCCCCCCTCTTGCCATAGAGATAGAGCAGGGTCTGAGCGCCGGACTTCAGGTTGGTCGCGACCGCGACCGGCACCTTGGCGGCGCGGTCGGCGTTGAGCTGGGCCAGAAGCGCGCGGTCCATCGCCCTACTCCACCTGCTCGACGAAGATGCGGATCTTGCCGCCGCAGGCGAGGCCGACTTCCCAGGCCTCCGAATTGCTGACGCCGAATTCCAGCAGGCGCGGCTTGCCGTCCTGCATCGCCTCCAGCGCCTCCTGCACGACGGCACCCTCGACGCAGCCGCCAGAAACCGAGCCGATTATGGCGCCGGTCTCGTCGATGCCGAGCTGGCTGCCAGCCGGGCGCGGCGCCGAGCCCCAAGTCTCCACAACGGTCGCGACGGCGCATTTCTTGCCCGCCTCGCGCCAGGCAGCCAGCTGGCCCAGAATATCCTCGTGCGCTGTCGTGACGGTGGCCGTGGTCATATGGATATCTCCCATCGGCTATATCGGTCTATGAATGTAGTGCGGCCGCCGGCTCATTGAAAGATGCCTTGCGGTCGTCTCGCCGCGGCACCGGCCGGGACAGCACGTCGACCAGCGAGCCCAGGCTCTCCAGGTTGTGCACCGGCCGGAACTCGTCGACATGCGGCAGGATGGCCCGGATGCCGAGCGCCTTCGGCTGGAACCCCTCCCAGCGCAGCAGCGGATTGAGCCAGATCAGCCGCCGGCAGGATTTGTGCAGGCGCTCGATCTCCTCTTCCAGGCCGGCCCCGCCGTCGCGGTCGAGCCCGTCGGTGATCAGCAGAACCAATGCCCCCTGGCCCAGCACGCGGCGCGACCAGCGGCGGTTGAACTCGTGCAGGGTGGTGCCGATGCGCGTGCCGCCGGACCAGTCCTCCACCGCGGCCGCCACCTTGCCGAGCGCCACGTCGACATCGCGCTGGCGAAGGTACCGCGTCACATTGGTCAGGCGGGTGCCGAACAGGAAGGTGTGCACGCGGTCGCGGTCGTTGGTGATCGCGTGCATGAAATGCAGGAACAGGCGCGAATAGCGGCTCATCGAGCCGGAGATGTCGCACAGCACGACCAGCGGGGGGTGCCGCCGCTCACGCTCGCGCCGGCGCAGATTGATTGCGCCCGGCGTGCGCAGGCTGTTCCGAAGCGTGCTTCGCATGTCAACGCGCCGTCCGCGCGGATCGGGATGCAAGCGTCGCGTCGGCACGTCGGCGATGGGCAGCCGCATGCGGGCGATCGCCTGCTTGGCCGCCGCCTCCTCTTCCGCCGACATGGTCTCGAAATCCATCGTCTGCAGGACTTCCTGGGCGGAGAAGGTGAAGGAGGCATCGAATTCGAGCTCCTCCTTCTTCTCGCTCGGCTCCTCGCCCTCGCCCGATTTCGGCAGCAGCGCGTCGGTGACGCGCCGGCCCGCCTCGCGCTTCTCCGGCGTCTCCTCCGCCGGCACCTCGGTCTCCGGCAGCATCATGCCGATCATCTTTTCCAGGATCTTCGGATTGCGCCAGAAGATGTGGAAGGCCTGGTCGAACAGCTCGCGCTGGTCGCGCCGGTTCACGAACACCGAATGGAGCGTCCAGTAGAAATCGTCGCGGCGGCGGATGCCGGCCGTCTCGGTCGCGCGGATCGCGTCGATCACCTTGCCGGGCCCGATCGGCAGGCCGGCTTCGCGCAGCACCCGCGCGAAATGCATGATGTTCTCGGCGAAGCGGCCTTTCGGTGTCGGCGAGGGGGACGGCGTCGGGCTGGCGGGCGCGTTCATCGCAAGCCGCTCAGGCCTGCGCCGCGAGCTCGTCCTGCACGCGGCGCAGCAATGCCGCGGCCTCGCTGCCCTGCATGCGCGCGATGTCGTCCTGGTACTTGAGCAGCACGCCGAGCGTGTTGTTGACCTTGTCGGGGTCGAGCGCCAGCGCGTCGAGATGGATCAGCGCCTGCGTCCAGTCGATCGTCTCGGCGATGCCGGGCAGCTTGAACAGCTCGACATTGCGCAGCTCCTGCACGAAGGCGACGATCTCGCGCGCGAGGCGCTGGTCGGCGCCCGGCACCTTGCGGCGCAGGATCTCGAGCTCGCGCGCCGCGTCCGGGTAGCCCACCCAGTGATAGAGGCAGCGGCGCTTCAGCGCGTCGTGGATCTCGCGCGTGCGGTTCGAGGTGATGATGACGATCGGCGGCTCCGCCGCCTTCTGGGTGCCGATCTCGGGGATGGTGATCTGGAAGTCCGACAGCACCTCCAGGAGATAGGCCTCGAACGGTTCGTCCGTGCGGTCGAGCTCGTCGATCAGCAGCACCGGCGCGCCCTCGGGCCCGCCCCTCAGCGCGCGCAGCAAGGGACGCTCGATCAAAAACCGCTCGGAGAAGATATCTTCACCCAGCCGCTCGCGGTCCCTGACGCCCTCCGCCTCGGCGAGGCGGATCTCGATCATCTGGCGCGCGTAGTTCCACTCGTAGACGGCGGAAGCGATGTCGAGCCCTTCGTAGCATTGCAGCCGCACCAGCGGGCGGCCCAAGGTCTCGGACAGCACCTTGGCGATCTCGGTCTTGCCGACGCCGGCCTCGCCTTCGAGGAAGAGCGGACGGCCCATCTTGAGGGCGAGATAGACAATGGTGGCGAGCGGACGGTCGGCGACGTAGTCGGCCCTATCGAGCAGGCCGAGCGTGTCGTCGATGGAGGCGGGAAGCGGCGCGCGGGTCATCGGCTCAATATTGGGGGCGGGGCGGCGGATGACCAGCCATACCCCACCCGGCAACGACGGTCGAGCATTGCCGCGGCGGCATGATGCGACGGCCCGACCGGCTTTCCCCGGCGCGGTCGGGCAGCCGGCCGCGACTCAGTTCTCGCGCGGACGGCGGCCAAGCCCGGTGCGACGGGCGATGGCGGAGCGCTGCTCGGCATATTTCGGGGCGACCATCGGGTAATCCGGCGGCAGGCCCCATTTGGTGCGGTACTCGTCCGGCGACATGCCGTAAGTCGAGCGCAAATAGCGCTTCAGCATCTTCAGCTTCTTGCCGTCTTCCAGGCAGACGATGTAGTCGTCATGCACCGAGCGCTTCACCGGCACGGCCGGCTTGGGCGGGGCATCCGGCGCCGGCGCACTGCCATTGGAAAGCTCGTTCAGCGAAGAATGCACGGCGCGCACCAAGTCGGCGATCTGGTTCGACGGGACCGAATTGTGACCGACGTATGCCGACACAATGTCAGCAGTCATGCGCAACAAGCCAGGCGATTTGCCGCCCGTACCATCGCTCTCGTTCATGGTCCAAACGATCCTTCTTATTGGGAAAGCGGCTTCCGCGCCGGGGGCGTTTCCTCGCATATTCCGTTTTTATTGTCAAAGCGACTCATCGCACTATTCCGATTGCTTGGAATTTCGCCGACTTCGCGACAGGATACGTTGCGGCATTGCATGGATGGATACAATCCGGCCGACTGCATCAATTGGCTAGACCGATCCCAGGTGCCCGCAACGCGCAAGTCTCCGGAACCCGCAACGCCCCGGCATCGGCCGGCGGACGGCACCTGAGCCGGAGAACCGGATCGGGCGCATATTCCGATGCGTATCGCCGGACGGCCAGTGACCTTTACCGGACGGCGGACGCCGCCGGAGGACCGCCACGCCGCCAGTCCGGCGCCACAGCTTTCCGGTTGCGCCCTGCGGGGGCGCCAATCCGGATGTCGATTGCTTCCACACTGCCTTTGGTGCCTAATTGAAGGGCAGCTGCCGTCAAAAAGGCACTGCGGGGGTGGCGGGAGTGGCGTTATTTCGTCTCAGCAGGTCGCAGCGCGCCTTCCCCGTGCCGGCGCGAGTGGCACGTTCTTCGCAACGTGCGCCGGGCCGCGCCGTCGGCGTCCAACGTGGCAGCAACTCTCCAATACGATAACGGCATGGCTCAAGGAGGCAGGAGGACGATGAACCTTTTCGCGAAGGCATTGCTGGGGACGGCGGCCGTGATGGCGCTGGGCATCGGCGGGGCGACGGAGGCGACGGCGCAGCAGAAGACCCTGCGCTTCATTCCGCAGGCGGATCTCAAGCTGCTCGATCCGATCTGGACGACGCAGTACATCGTCCGCAACCATGGCTACCTCGTCTACGACACGCTGTTCGCCACGAACAGCAAGTTCGAGGTGAAGCCGCAGATGGTCGACACCTTCGAGGTCTCGGCCGACAAGAAGCTCTACACCTTCAAGCTGCGCGACGGCCTCAAGTTCCATGACGGCCAGCCGGTCACCTCGGCCGACGTGGTGCCCTCGATCCAGCGCTGGGGCAAGAAGGACAGCCTCGGCATCCTCATCTTCACCAAGGTCGTCGCCATGAAGGCGGTCGACCCGAAGACCTTCACGATCGAGCTCTCCGAGCCGTTCCCGCTGTTGCTGGAGGGCCTCGGCAAGGTCTCGTCCAACGTGCCGTTCATCATGCCGGAGCGGCTCGCCAAGACCGATCCGAACGAGCAGGTGAAGGAGATCATCGGCTCCGGCCCGTTCAAATTCGCCGCCAACGAATGGGTGCCGGGCTCCAAGGCCGTCTACATCAAGAATACCGATTACGTGCCGCGCAAGGAGCCGGCCGACTGGGCGACCGGCGGCAAGGTGGTCAAGGTCGACCGCGTCGAGTGGCTGATCATCCCCGACAGCGCCACCGCCTCCGCCGCGCTGGAGAAGGGCGAGGTCGACTGGTGGGAACAGCCGCCGTCGGATTTCTGGGACCGGCTCGCCAAGATCAACGGCGTGAAGGTGATCCAGTCGGACCCGCTCGGCAATATCGGCGTGTTCCGCATGAACCATCTGCATCCGCCGTTCGACAACCCGAAGATGCGCGAGGCGATGCTCTACGTGGTCGACCAGGCGGACTACATCCAGTCGATGGTCGGCGACCTTAAGAACGGCAAGCTCTGCTACTCCTATTTCGGCTGCGGCGTGCCGATGGAGACCGATGCCGGGGCCGAGCCGATGAAGGGCAAGCGCGACCTGGCCAAGGCCAAGCAGCTGATCAAGGAATCGGGCTATGACGGCCGCAAGATCCTCGTCATGTCGCCGACCGACCAGCCGGTGATCGATCGCCAGACCCTGATGACGCACGAATACCTGAAGCAGCTTGGCCTCAACATCGAGTACATCGCGACCGATTGGGGCACGGTGGGCAGCCGCCGCGCCAAGAAGGATCCGGTCGACAAGGGCGGCTGGAACATCTTCCACACCTGGACCCTGGTGCTCGACCAGATGACGCCGCCGGCCAACCTTCAGGTCTCCGGCGCCGGCGACAAGGCGTGGTTCGGCTGGCCGAAGAACGAGAAGCTGGAGCAGCTGCGCAATGTCGATTGGGTGAAGGCCACTTCGGTGGACGAGCAGAAGAAGATCGCCGCCGAGATCAGCAAGGAGGCCTACAAGACGCTGCCTTTCATCGTGACTGGACAGTTCTATCCCAAGACCGCGCACCGCACGAACATCACGGGTGTCCCGGTGTCCCCCGTCGTGTTCTTCTGGGGCGTGGACAAGAACTGACGATCCACAAGCCGACCCGATAGCGTGTTCGCGTATATCGTCCGTCGACTGCTCGCCACCATCCCCGTCATGGGGGTGGTGGCGCTGTTCGTCTTCGCCCTGCTGCACCTGACGCCGGGCGATCCGGCGGTGCTGATCGCGGGCGAGCTCGCGACCGATGCCGATATCGCGGCTATCCGGGCCAAGCTCGGCCTGGACCAGCCGTTCCATATCCAGCTCGCGACCTGGCTGTGGAGCCTGGCGCGCGGCGATCTCGGGATTTCGATCTTCACCAACCTTCCGGTGACCCGGCTGATCGAGCAGCGGCTCGAGCCGACCCTGATGCTGACCCTGACGACCCTGATCGTCTCGATCGTCATCGCGCTGCCGCTCGGCATCATCTCGGCCTGGAAGGCCGGGACCTGGATCGACACCGCGGTGATGAGCTTTGCCGTGTTCGGCTTTTCGGTGCCGGTCTTCGTGCTCGGCTTCGTGCTGATCCTGGTGTTCTCGCTGCAGCTCGACTGGTTTCCGGTGCAGGGCTACACATCGATATCGGAGGGCTTCCTGCCCTTCCTGGCCAATATCACCCTGCCCTCGGTCGCGCTCGGCATGATCTATGCCGCGCTGATCGCCCGCATCACCCGCGCCTCGATGCTGGACGTGCTGGCCCAGGACTACATCCGCACCGCCGACGCCAAGGGCCTCGCCACTTTCGACGTGCTGATCCGCCACGGCCTGAAGAACGCCGCGGTGCCGATCGTCACCGTGATCGGCATCGGCATCGCGTTGCTGATCTCTGGAGTCGTCGTCACCGAGACGGTGTTCGCCATCCCGGGCCTCGGCCGGCTCACGGTCGATGCCATCGTCAAGCGCGACTATCCGATCGTGCAGGGCATGGTGCTGCTATTCTCCGCCGTCTACGTCTTCATCAACCTGCTGGTCGATCTGAGCTACACGCTGCTCGACCCGCGCATCCGCTACTGAGATGACGGCGACCGCGCTCGAGCCGACCGTTGCCGCGAAGCCGGCGGAAGGCCGCGTCCGCCGCGTCCTGCGCCGGCACCCGAAGATCGTCATCGGCGGCACCATCCTGCTGCTGATCGCGCTCGTCGCCATCTTCGCGCCCTATCTGGCGACGGTTGACCCGCAGAAGGTCTCGCCGGCGCGCCGCATGCGCTGGCCGCAGGAGCTCTACTGGTTCGGCACCGACATGATGGGCCGCGACGTGTGGAGCCGCACGCTCTACGGCACCCGCGTATCGCTCGTCGTCGGCATCGGCGCCGCGGCGCTCGCGACCGTCGGCGGCCTCGCCCTCGGCCTGATCACCGGCTTCATCCGCTGGGCCGATGCCATCCTGATGCGCATCATGGACGGGCTGATGTCGATCCCGGCCGTGCTGCTCGCCATCGCCCTGATGGCGATCACCCAGGCCAGCATCCAGAACGTCATCATCGCCATCGCCATCGCGGAGCTGCCGCGCGTGACGCGCCTGGTGCGCGGCGTCGTGCTCAGCCTGCGCGAGCAGCCTTTCGTCGAGGCGGCCACGGCGGCGGGCACCGGGCTCGCCATGACGATGATTCGCCACATCCTGCCGAACACGGTGGCGCCGCTGCTCGTTCAGGGCACCTATGTCTGCGCCTCGGCCATGATCACCGAGGCGATCCTCAGCTTCATCGGCGCCGGCACGCCGCCGATCATCCCGAGCTGGGGCAACATCATGTCGGAGGCGCGCTCGATCTTCCAAGTCGGCTGGTACATCGTGGTGTTCCCGTCGGTCTTCCTTTCCATCACCGTGCTCTCCGTCAACCTGCTCGGCGACGGCATGCGCGACGCGCTCGACCCTCGGCTGGCGAGGCGGATGTGACGGCGCCGCTGCTTGAGATCGACGATCTGCGCCTGCACTTCTACACGCGCGACGGCGTGGTGCGCGCGGTGGACGGCGTCACCTATCACGTCAAGGCCGGCGAGACCTTGGCCGTGGTCGGCGAGAGCGGGTGCGGCAAGAGCGTGACGGCGCAATCCGTCCTGCGCCTCGTCCCCTCGCCGCCCGGCCGCTACGTCTCCGGCCAGATCCGCTTCCAAGGCCGCAACCTGCTCGACCTCGACATGGCGGAGATGCGCAAGCTCCGCGGCGCCGAGATCTCGATGATCTTCCAGGAGCCGATGACCAGCCTGAACCCGGTGCTGACCGTCGGACGCCAGATCGGCGAGACGCTGGTGCTGCACCAGGGCATGGACCAGAAGGCGGCCGAAGCGCGCGCGGTGGAGATGCTGAAGCTGGTCGGCATCCCGGAGCCCGAGCGCCGGGTGCGGGAATATCCACACCAGCTCTCCGGCGGCATGCGCCAGCGCGTCATGATCGCGATGGCGCTCGCCTGCAATCCGAAGCTGCTGATCGCCGACGAGCCGACGACGGCGCTCGACGTCACCATCCAGGCGCAGATCCTGGACCTGATGCGCGAGCTGAAGAGCCGCGTCGGCGCTGCCATCATCCTGATCACCCACGATCTCGGCGTGGTGGCGGAGATGGCCGAGCGCGTGGTCGTCATGTATGCCGGCCGCAAGGTCGAGGAGGCCTCGGTCGACGACCTGTTCGCGCGGCCAAGGCATCCCTATACGCTCGGCCTGATGGGCTCGATCCCGCATCTCGGCTCCTCGCTCGTGCACAACGCGCCGCCCCGGCTCGCCGAGATCCAGGGCGTGGTGCCGAGCCTGCGCGAGGAGATCCCGGGTTGTGCCTTCGCGCCGCGCTGCGGCTTCGCGACCGAGCGCTGCGGCCGCGAGCGGCCGGAGATCGAAGAGCTCGCGCCCGGCCATTTCGCCGCCTGTTTCGAGGCCGAGCGCGTGGCCGCCCAATTCGCCGAGGCCGCGTCGTGAACGCGCAGGCGCCGATCGAGGCCGGGCCGCTGCTCGAGGTCAAGGACCTCAAGAAACACTATCCCGTGCGCAAGGGCGTGCTGCAGCGCGTGGTCGGCCAGGTCTATGCGGTCGACGGCATCTCCTTCACCGTCGGCCATGGCGAGACGCTGGGCCTGGTCGGCGAGAGCGGCTGCGGCAAGTCCACTGCCGGCAAGTCCATCATGAAGCTGATCGAGCCAACCTCGGGCGAGATCAATGTGGCCGGCAAGCGCATCGACAACCTGTCGCGCGGCGAGATGCAGAGCGTGCGCCGCCAGGTGCAGTTCGTGTTCCAGGACCCCTATTCCTCGCTCAATCCCCGCATGTCGGCCGGCGACATCGTGGCGGAGCCCTTGCGCAATTTCGGCGTGGCCGTGCGTTCCGAAGTGCGCGATCGCGTGGCCGAGATCTTTGCCAAGGTGGGGCTGCGCCGCGAGCAGATGGACCGCTTCCCGCACGAATTTTCCGGCGGCCAGCGCCAGCGCATCGGCATCGCCCGGGCGCTGGCCCTGCATCCGCACCTGATCATCTGCGACGAGCCGGTCTCGGCGCTCGACGTCTCGGTGCAGGCGCAGGTGATCAATCTGCTGATGGACCTGCAGCAGGAATTTCGCCTCTCCTATCTTTTCATCGCGCACGATCTCGCTGTCGTGGAGCACATCAGCCACCGCGTCGCGGTGATGTATCTCGGCAAGATCGTCGAGATCGCCGACAAGCGCGACCTGTTCGGCCGCGCGCAGCATCCCTATACCGAGGCGCTGCTTTCCGCCGTACCCGTGCCGAACCCGCGCGCCAAGAGCCAGCGCATGATCCTGAAGGGCGACGTGCCGAGCCCGATCCGCCCGCCTTCCGGCTGTCGCTTCCACACCCGCTGTCCCTACGCGGTGGAGCGCTGCAAGGCGGAGGAGCCGAAGATCCGCGAGATCGCGCCCGGCCACCATGTCGCCTGCCACTTGCGCGGTCCCGACGCATGACGGGCGATGCCACGTCCAAGGCGCTGCGCCACGCGCGCAACGCCAAGGCGGCGGCGCGCGAGGCACCGCCGCCGAAGACCCTGGAGGCGATCGGCTTCGTCGATGCGGCCAGCGCGATCCGGGCCTGGCCGGGCTATGCACCGACGCCGTTGGTGCAGCCGCCCGGCCTTGCGGAGGAACTCCGCCTTGAAGCCCTCTATGTGAAGGACGAAGGCCAGCGGCTCGGCCTGAAGAGCTTCAAGGCGCTCGGCGGCGCCTATGCGGTGCAGCGGCTGGTCGCCACGGCCAAGGGACCTGTGACGGTGACCTGCGCGACCGACGGCAACCACGGCCGCGCCGTCGCCTGGGGCGCCAGGTCGTTCGGCGCCAAGGCGGTCATCTACATGCCGGAATTCGTCAGCCCCGGCCGCGCCGCCGCGATCGAGGCATTGGGCGCCGAGGTGCGCCGCGCGCCCGGCAATTACGACGAGATAGTGCGCCAGGTCGCCATTGATGCGAAGCAGAACGGCTGGCACGTCGTCTCCGATACGTCCTATGCCGGCTATACCGACGCCCCGCGCCAGGTGATGTACGGCTACGGCGTGATGGCCGAGGAATGCATCGCCGCCTTCAAGGGCGAGCCGCCGACCCATGTCCTGGCCCAGGCCGGCGTCGGCGCGCTGGCCGCTGCGCTGTGCGCGCGGTTCTGGATCGAATGGGGGCCGCGGCGTCCGCGCTTCCTCACCGTCGAGCCCGAGACCGCGGATTGCGTCTTCGCCAGCATCGAAGAAGGCAAGCCCGCCACGGTGACCGGCGACCTCGCCACCGTCATGGGCGGGCTGTCCTGCGGCGAGGTGTCGAAGCTCGCCTGGGAGGTGCTGCGGACGGGTGTCGACGACGCGCTCGCCATCGGCGACAGCTGGGCGATCGACGCCATGCGCATGCTGGCCCGCGCCACGCCACCCGTTATCGCCGGCGAGACCGGCGGCGCCGGGCTTGGCGCGCTGATTGCGTTGGCCGAGGCGCCGAATCTGAAGCGGCATCTGGACCTCACGCCGGACAGCCGCGTGCTAGTCATCAACAGCGAAGGCGATACCGACCCGGCGATCTACCGCGAGATCGTCGGCGCGAGCTGAAGGAGGCCGAACCCGATGTCCCGCATCGTCACCATCGGCGCGGCCCAGCTGGGCCCGATCGCCAGGAACGAATCCCGCCAGGAAGTCGTGGCGCGCCTGATCGCGCTGCTGGAACAGGGTGCCAGGCACGGCTGCGACCTTGTCGTCTATCCCGAGCTGGCGCTGACCACCTTCTTCCCGCGCTGGTGGATCGAGGACGATGACGAGCTCAAATCCTGGTTCGAGCGCGAGATGCCCTCGGCCGCCACGCGCCCGCTGTTCGAGCGCGCCAAATCACTCGGCATCGGCTTCAATCTCGGCTTCGCCGAGCTGATCCAGGAGGACGGCAGCGAACGGCGCTTCAACACCTCCATCCTGGTCGACAAGCAGGGCAAGATCGTCGGCAAGTACCGCAAGGTGCATCTGCCCGGCCATCACGACAACGAGCCCTGGCGGCCCTTCCAGCATCTGGAGAAGCGCTATTTCGAGCGCGGCAATCTCGGCTTCCCGGTATTCAAGGCCTTCGACGGCGTGGTCGGCATGGCGATCTGCAACGACCGCCGCTGGCCGGAGGTCTACCGCGTCATGGGCCTGCAAGGGGTGGAGCTGGTGCTGATCGGCTACAACACGCCGGTGCACAATCCGCCGGCGCCGGACCAGGACGCGCATGCCGATTTCCACAATCACCTGGTCATGCAGTCGGGTGCCTATCAGAACGGGTGCTGGGTCGTCGGCGTCGCCAAGGCGGGCAAGGAGGAAGGCGTCGACCATATCGGCCAGAGCTGCATCATCGCACCCTCCGGCCAGATCGTGGCGCAATGCTCGACGCTCGGCGACGAGATCGCCGTGGCGCGCTGCGACCTGGATCTCACCAGTTCGTACAAGACGACGATCTTCAACTTCGCCATGCACCGCGAGCCCGACACCTACAAGATGATCGTCGAGCGGAAGGGCGCGATCCCGCCAGCTTGAACAATATTATTCACCACGGAGGACACGGAGATCGCGGAGGCACGCGGAGTTTGTTTCTCTTTCTCCGCGTGCCTCCGTGTCCTTTGCGGTCTCCGTGTTGAATGTTTCTACGCGCCCGGCACGCCGCGGGTGGTCGAGTATTCGAAATGGTGCACCTGGCCCGGATGCACGATGTTGCGGGCGGCGTGCATGGCCATCGCCGCCTCGCTGAAGCCGGAGAGGATCAGCTTCAGCTTGCCGGGATAGTGCGCGATGTCGCCGACCGCATAGATGCCGGGCGTCGATGTCTGCAGGGTCGCCGGGTCGACCGTGATGTGCTGCTTGTCGTGGTTCAATCCCCAGCTTGCGATCGGGCCGAGATCCATCGAGAGGCCGAAGAAGGCGAGCAGGTGATCGGCCTCCAGCCGCCGCGCCTCGCCGTCGAGCGTCTTCACGATCACCGCCGAGAGCTTGCCGCCCGCCCCCTCCAGCGCGTCGAGCTGGTAGGGAATGACCAGCTCGACCTTGCCCTCCTTGGCGAGTTGGTGCAGGCGCCTCTCGCTTTCCGGCGCGGCGCGGAATTTGGGCCGGCGATGCACCACCATCACCTTGGCGGCGACTTCGGGCAGCGACAAAGCCCAGTCGACCGCGCTGTCGCCGCCGCCGGCGATGACGATGCGCTGGCCGCGGAAATCCTCGCGCCGGCGCACCAGATAATGCACCGACTTGCCCTCATAGGCTTCGAGCCCGGCAATGGGCGGCCGGTTCGGGCCGAACGCGCCGCAACCGGCGGCGATCACCACCGCCTTCGCCTGCACCTTGGCGCCCGCTGCCGTTTCGATCGCGAAGCCTTGGCCCGCATCGCCCTTGAGCGTGGTGACGGCCGAACCCAAGCGGTATTCCGGATGAAACGGCGCCGCCTGCTCGACCAGCTTCTCCACCAGGTCCTGCGCGTCGATGCGCGGGTAGCCCGGAATGTCGTAGATCGGCTTCTCGGGATAGAGCGCGGCGCATTGCCCGCCGGTCATGTCGAGCGCGTCGAGCACGACGCAGCGCATGTCGAGCATGCCGGCCTCGAACACGGCGAACAGGCCGACCGGGCCGGCGCCGATCACCGCGATATCGGTCTTGAGGGGGACGTCGCTCATCCGGGGGCTCCAGAAACCGCCGCTAACATGGTGGGCCGGCGGGTTTCGATCAACTCGTCTCGGCGGTTGCGGCACCCGCCCGCCGCGGGATAGAAGCCCGCATGACCGGGACCGATTCGGCCGTCTTCCGCCTCAACCTCGATCTTGCCGATCTCGACGCCACCGCGCGCCTGGCCCGGCGGCTGGCACGGGTGGCGGTGCCGGGCGACGTGATCGCGCTGGAAGGCGATCTCGGCGCCGGCAAGACCGCCTTCGCCCGTGCCTTCATCTCCGCCGCGACCGGCGCCGAGACCGAGGTGCCGAGCCCGACCTTCACCCTGGTGCAGACCTATGAGACCCACATCGGCCCGATCTGGCATTTCGATCTCTATCGGCTGAGCGCGGCCGAGGAAGCGCGCGAGCTTGGGCTCGACGAAGCCTTTGCCGAGGGCATCAGCCTGATCGAATGGCCGGAGCGCCTGGGGCCGCAACTACCGCCCAAGGCGCTGACCTTGCGGCTGGAGATGGGCGCCGATGAAGACGCGCGCCGTGCCACGCTCGAAGCCAAGGGCCGCTGGGCGGCGCTGCTTCAGGGCGCGGCCGGCGACGGCTCGCGCAACCGCGCCATCGAGGCCTTTCTCGCCACGCATGGCTGGGGCGACGCGCCGCGCCGCCCGGTCTCCGGCGATGCCTCGTTCCGGCACTACGAGCGCCTGTCCAGGGACGGGCGCAGCGTCGTGCTGATGGACGCGCCGCCGCCGCAGGAGGACGTGCGTCCCTTCATCCGCATCGACGAGATCCTGTGCCGGCTCGGCTTCAGCGCGCCGGAGATCCTGGCCCGCGACACCGACCAGGGCTTCCTGCTGCTGGAGGATTTCGGCGACGCCACCTTCACCCGCCTGCTCGCCGCGGGCGGCGACGAGACGGCGCTCTATGCCGCGGCGGTCGACGTGCTGGTCGCCCTGCACCGGCACCCCGCGCCCGCCGATCTGCCGACCTATGGCGGCGAGCTTCTGCTGGAAGCGCCGGAGCTGATCGTCGACTGGTACCTGCCGGCGCGCGACGGCCGGCCGACGCCGGAGCCGGTGCGCGCCGCCTTCCGCGCCGCCTGGTCGCAGGTCCTGCCGCTGGTGGGTCGCTTTCCGCCCGTGCTGACCTTGCGCGACTACCACGCCGACAACCTGATGTGGCTGCCCGAGCGAGAGGGTGTGCGTCGCGTCGGCCTGCTCGACTTTCAGGACGCGCTGATCGGCTCGCCCGCCTATGATCTCGTCTCGCTGCTGCAGGACGTGCGCCGCGAAGTCTCGGCTGCGCTGGAGGAGGCGATGATCCGGCGCTATCTCGACGCGACCAGGCTGGACGAGGCGATGTTCCGCGAGACCTATGCGGTGGTCGGGGCCTTCCGCAACGCGCGCATTACGGGCCTGTGGCCCAGGCTCTGGAAGCGCGATGGCCGGCCTCGCTATCTTCGTTTTCGGCCACGCACCTGGGCCGTGCTGGAGCGCGATCTGGCGCATCCCGCGCTGGCCCCGGTGCGCGCCTGGTTCGACCGCGAGATGCCGCCGGCGACGCGACTCGAGCCCTTTCCCGGAGAGATGCCGTGAGCCGATTTCCCCAAAAGCTGCCAAACACCGCAATGGTGCTGGCGGCCGGCCTCGGCCTTCGCATGCGGCCGCTCACCCTCGACCTGCCGAAGGCGATGGTCGAGGTGAAGGGCCGCAGCCTGATCGACCGCGCGCTCGACCGGCTGAAGGCGGCCGGCATCGCCAAGGTGGTGGTCAATCTGCACCACAAGGGCAATACGCTGAAACGCCATCTGGCCGAGCGTAACGACATCGAGATCGCCTTCTCCGACGAGACGGAGTTGCTGCTGGAAACCGGCGGCGGCGTCGCCAGGGCGCTGCCCTTGCTCGGATCCGGCCCGTTCTTCGTCGTCAACAGCGACGTCATCTGGCTCGACGCCCAGGGCGACTCTCTGCACGCGCTGGCGGCAGCGTGGGACGATGCCGCGATGGACGCGCTGCTGCTGATGCATCCGACGGTCATGGCCGTCGGATATTCGGGCATGGGCGATTTCGACATGGCGGCGGACGGCCGGCTGACCCGGCGCGAGCAGCGCCATGTCGCGCCCTTCCTGTTCACCGGCATCCAGCTGTTGCATCCGCGCCTGTTCGACGATGCCCCGCCGGGCCCGTTCTCGCTCAACCGCCTGTATGACAAGGCGGCGGAATCGGGGCGCCTCTTTGGCCTGCGCCACCAGGGCATCTGGATGGATGTCGGCACGCCCGCCGGCCTCAAGGCGGCGGAAGCGGCGCTCGAGGATCTTTGACGGTGCCCGGCCTCTGATGGCGGCGGCCCGCCCGTCCGTCTTCTCCATCCCGACCGGCACGCCGTTCGTCGATGCGCTGGCCGCCGGCATCCTGGCGCGGCACGGCACCGACCCGCTCGAGCTTTCCGAGATCCTGATCCTGTTGCCGAACCGGCGCGCGGCGCGCGCTTTGCGCGAAGCCTTCCTGCGCGTGGCCGAGGGACGCGCGCTGCTGCTGCCGCGGATGCGCGCGCTCGGCGATGTCGACGAGGACGAGCTGGCGCTCACCGGCATCGACCTGCTCGCCGTGCCCAAGGCGCTGCCGGAACTGCGCCGCCTGGTCCTGCTCGCAAGGGAAGTGAAGCACCGGCCGGAAGTGGCGAAGCTCGCCCAGGCGCTCGCCCTTGCCGGCGAGCTCGCACGGCTGATCGACGAGGTGCGCATCGACGGCGTCGACCTTCGCAAGCTGGCCGGCCTCGTGCCGGAAACCTACGCGGCGCATTGGCAGGCGACGCTTGACTTTCTTCGCTTGCTGACCGACCGCTGGCCGGAGGTGCTGGCCGAGAGCGCCGCGCTCGATGCTTCGGAGCGACGCAACCGGCTGCTCAAGCTGCAGGCCGAACGCTGGCGCGGTTCGCCGCCGGTCTCGCCCGTCTACGTCGCAGGGTCCACCGGCAGCATCCCGGCCAGTGCCGAGCTGATCGGCGTGGTGGCGCGCCTGGCGCAGGGCGCCGTCGTGCTGCCGGGCTTCGACACCACGATGACGGCCGACGACCGGGCAGCGATCGCCGTCGAGCCGACGCATCCGCAAGCCGGCATGCTGCGCCTGCTCGCCGCCATCGACGTCGATGCGCGCGAGGTCGGCATTTGGGATTCGACCGTCGTGCCGGCCGCGAACGCCGAACGGCTGCGACTGGTGCGCGAATCGCTGCGGCCCGCTGATACCGCGCACGGCTGGGCGGCGGCGGCAACCTTCGAGGCCGAGGCCTCGAACGGACTGCGCTTCATCGAGGCGCAGAGCCCGCGCGAGGAAGCCGCCGCCATCGCCCTGCTGCTCCGCGAAACCCTGGAGACGCCCGCACGCCGCGCCGCGCTGGTGACGCCGGACCGCGACCTGGCCCGACGGGTCGCCGCCATGCTGGCACGGTGGGGCATCGCCATCGACGATTCCGCCGGCATCGAGTTGGCCCGCACGCCGCCGGGCGGGCTGCTCCGCCTGCTGGCCGCGGCCGCGGCGCAGGATTTCGCCGCCGTGCCCCTGCTCGCCGCGCTGAAGCACCCGCTTGCGGCCGGCGGCATGGCACCGGTCCGCTTCCGCCGGGCCGTGCGGCGGCTGGAGCGGCGGGTGCTGCGCGGCCGCCGTCCGCCGCCGGGCCTCGACGGCTTGCGGGACGCCGTGCTGGCAGCGGATGTCGAGCCGGAGCTGGCCGCTTTCGCGGAACGGCTGATCGAACGGCTCGGACCGATCGCCGCCGAGCCGACCGGCGACAGCCGCATGCTGGGCGATCACCTGCACCGCCTGGTGACGGTCGCCACCGCGCTGGCGACGGACGAGCGCGGCTGCCGGCTGTGGCACGGCGACGCCGGCGAGGCGCTGGCCGCTTTCGTCGACGAAGCGAGCGGCGCGCTCGACGATTCCACCGAGGTCGCGGTCGGCGAATGGCCGGCCGTGCTCGACCGGCTGATGGCCGGCATCGTCGTGCGGCCGGGCTATGGCCGGCATCCGAGGCTCGCCATCTGGGGCCCGATCGAAGCGCGCCTGCAGCAGGCCGACCGGCTGGTCCTCGGCGGCCTCAACGAAGGCACCTGGCCGGCCGAGGCCGCGGCCGATCCCTGGCTCAACCGGCCGATGCGCGAAGCGCTCGGCCTGCCGCCGCCGGAGCGGCGCATCGGTCTTGCGGCGCACGACCTGCAGCAGGCGCTCGGCGCCGGCGACGTGATCCTGACGCGGGCGCTCCGCGTCGAAGGCGCCAAGACGGTGCCGTCGCGCTGGTGGCTGCGCCTCTCCACCCTGCTCGGCTCGGCACGGCCGCTCGACCGCGACGTGGCGGCCTGGGCCGCCGCCCTCGACCAGCCGGCGCAGGCCGTGCCCGAGAAGCCGCCGGCGCCGAGGCCGCCGGTCGAGGCGCGGCCCGTGCGGCTTTCGGTCACGCGGGTCGAAGCGCTGATCCGCGATCCCTACGCCATCTACGCGCGTTTCGTGCTCGGCCTGAAGCCGCTCGATCCGCTCGACCCCGCCGCCGATGCGCTGGAGCGCGGCAATTTCGTGCACGCGGCGCTGGACCGCTTCGTCCGCGCCTATCCGCAAGCCCTGCCGGGCGATGCGGAGCGACAGCTGGTCCAGATCGGCAGCGCGATCGTCGCCGAGCGCGCCATCCATCCGGCCACGCTCGCCTTCTGGTGGCCGCGCTTCCGGCGCATCGCCGCCTGGTTCGTCGACTGGGAGCGCGCGCGCCGCGCGAGCGGCATCCTGCCGATCGCGACCGAGGTCGGCGGCACCCTGGATCTCGGCGGGTTCACCCTCACCGGCACGGCGGA
Source organism: Desertibaculum subflavum (assembly GCA_003576705.1). Lineage (GTDB taxonomy): Bacteria > Pseudomonadota > Alphaproteobacteria > Ferrovibrionales > Ferrovibrionaceae > Desertibaculum > Desertibaculum subflavum. The sequence goes on along the minus strand of QOZS01000035.1, from coordinate 3,228 downwards.
CCGCATCGACCGCCTGCCGGACGGGCGGCTCGCCCTGCTCGACTACAAGACCGGCAACCCGCCCTCCGACAAGCAGGTCGAAGCGGGCTTCGCGCCGCAATTGCCGCTCGAAGCCGCGATGGCGGCGCGCGGCGCCTTCACAGGGATTCCGGCAGGCACCGCGGGCGAGCTCACCTATCTTCGCCTCTCCGGCGGCCGCGAGGCCGGCAAGGTCCAACCGGTGAAGCGCGACGCCGCCGTCCAGGGCGAAGCGGCGCTGGAGGGATTGAAGCGCCTGGTCGCGCGCTATGGGCGCCAGGCGACGCCCTATCTGTCGCGGCCCCGGCCGCAATTCCTCGATGCTCCCGGCGACTACGACCATCTCGCCCGGCTCGGCGAATGGTCGCCCTATGGGGACGAGCGATGAGCGCGCCGATGCCGTTCGAGGAGCAGCGCCTCGCCGCCGATCCGGCGAGCTCGGTCTGGGTTTCCGCCAATGCGGGCTCCGGCAAGACCAAGGTGCTGGTCGACCGCGTGATGCGCATCCTGCTCGCGGGCACCGCGCCGGACCGCATCCTCGCCCTCACCTATACGCGTTCGGCGGCGGCCGAGATGGCGAACCGGCTCGGCGAGAGGCTCGGCGCCTGGGCCACCACGGGCGATGCCAAGCTGGCGGACGAGCTCGCGCTGCTGCTCGGCCGGCCGGCGACGGCCGCGGAGTCGAAACGGGCACGCCAGCTGTTCGCCCGCGCGCTGGATTCGCCGGGCGGGCTGAAGATCCGCACCATCCACGGCTTCTGTCAGTCGCTGCTGGCGCGCTTTCCGCTGGAAGCCGATATCGTGCCGCATTTCCGCGTCATCGAGGGCACCGAGCAGAGCGACCGGCTGGACGCTGCGCGCGACGAAGTGCTAGCCGCGCTGCACGAGGACGACGACGCGGCCGTGCGGGCCGTGCTCGACCAGCTGATGGCACAGGTGGAAGAGACGCGTTTCGGGCCGCTGATCGGCGAGCTGATCTCGGGCCGTGCCCGCGCGCGGCTGGAAGCGCCGCTCGGCGGGACGATCGGCCGGCTGCGCGAGCGGCTCGGGCTCACCGGGAACGAAACGCGTGCGACCATCCTGGCAGCCGCCTGTGCCGAGCTTGCCTTCGACGCGGTGTCGCTGCGCCGCGCGGCAAAAGCCCTCAGGCGCGGCTCCGCCACCGATCGCGCCCGCGCCGAATTGCTGGAATCGCTGCTCGGCGACCCGGCCCGTCGCGCGCTCTGCTTCGAGACCGACTATGCCGGCATCTTTCTCACCAAGGCGGGCGAGGTGCTGAAGCGTCTCGCGACCAACGGCGCGGTCGACGCCGATCCCGACATCGTCGACATTCTCCGCACCGAGGCCGAGCGCATGCTGGCGGTGAAGGCGAAGCTCGCCGCCGCCGATCTCGCCCATCTCACCGGCCTGCTGTCCGGCCTCGCCCGCCGGCTGCTGATCGTCTACGAGCGCCACAAGCGGGACGCAGCGCTGCTCGACTACGACGATCTGATCGCCCGCACCGTCGCGCTGCTGGAGCGGCCGGGCATCGCACCCTGGGTGCTGTACAAGCTCGACGGCGGCATCGACCACATCCTGGTCGACGAGGCACAGGACACCGCACCCGAGCAATGGCGCATCGTCGCCGCACTGGCCGAAGAGTTCTTCACCGGCGAGAGCGCGCGCGCCGTCGAGCGCACCATCTTCGCGGTCGGCGACGAGAAGCAGTCGATCTACGGCTTCCAGGGCGCCGTACCGGCGGAGTTCGGCCGTCTCAAAGGCCTGTTCGCGGCCCGTGCGAAGGGCGCTGGCCGCGCCTTCGAGCCGGTGGGCTTGGGTCTCTCGTTCCGCTCGGCGCCGGCGATCCTGCGGGTGGTCGATGCGGTGTTCGCCGGCGAGGAGCGGCAGCGCGCCGTCACGGCCGGCGGCGACTGGCTGGCGCATCGCGCCCATCGTGTGGGCGAGCACGGCCGCGTCGAGCTCTGGCCGACCGTTGCGCCAGCCGACGGCGCGGACGAGCCGGAGGCCTGGGACGCGCCGCTCGACCGCATCGCCGCCGACGATCCGCGCGCGCGGCTGGCCGGGCGGATCGCGGCGCAGATCCGTGGCTGGATCGCGAGCGGCGAGATCCTCTCCTCGACCAGGCGTCCGATCGCGCCGGAGGACATCCTGATCCTGGTGCGCCGGCGCAATGCCTTCGTCGACGAGCTGGTCCGCCGGCTGAAGGCAGCCGGCATCGCGGTCGCGGGTGCCGACCGCATGCAGCTGCTGGAGCAGATCGCCGTCAAGGATCTGCTGGCGGCGATCGGCGTCGCCATCCTGCCGGAGGACGACCTTACGCTCGCCGCCGCGCTGCGCAGCCCGCTGATCGGGCTCAGCGAGCATGACCTGTTCGAGCTTGCGCACGGTCGGAAGGGCGAGCGGCTGTGGCACGCGCTGGTGCGCCGGCGCGGCGAGCCGGCCTTCGGGCCCGCGCATGACCGGGTCGCGCTATGGCTCGGCGCCGCCGACCTGCTGCCGCCCTTCGAGTTCCTGTCGCGCATCCTGGATGAGCAGGGCGGCCGCCACGCCCTGGCGGGACGCCTCGGCACGGAGAGCTGGGACCCGGTCGATGAGCTGCTCGCGCTGGCGCTCGCCTACGAGCGGACGGAGCCGGCGAGCCTGCAGGGCTTCCATCACTGGATCACCGCGCATGATGCCGAGGTAAAGCGCGACCTGGAACAGGGCGGCGGCGCGGTGCGCATCATGACCGTGCACGGCGCCAAGGGGCTGGAGGCGCCGGTGGTGATCCTGCCGGATACCTGCCAGCCGCCGGATCACAGCAACGATCCACGCGTGCTGTGGTTGAACGAGGATCCGCCGACGCCGGTCTGGGTGCCGAACAAGGATCTGCACACGGATACGACCCTGGCCGCACGCGACGCGCACCGCGTCCGCCAGCGCGAGGAATATCTGCGGCTTCTCTATGTCGCCATGACGCGCGCACAGGACCGGCTCTATGTCACGGGCTATGAGACCGGCAAGGGCCGCGGCGAAGGCTGCTGGTACGACCTCGTCGCCGCGACGCTGCTGCCGATGGCGACCGAGGTGGAGCTGGCCGGCATCGGCACCGGGCACCGCTACGAAGACGGCGCCGCGCCGGAGGCCGCCGCAACGGACCGGCCCGCCGCGCTGGCAACGCGCGCGCTGCCGGGTTGGGCGCTGTCCGCCGCGCCGCCGGAGCCGGTGCCG
>QOZS01000034.1 GCA_003576705.1 Desertibaculum subflavum | reverse complement strand
CGCCGTGGCGCCGGCCGACTCGACGGTGATCCCGCCGGCGCCGCCGCCCGGCCGTAAGGTGGCCGCGGCGCCGGGCATGGCGCCGACGCCGGCCGCCGAAGGGCCGATGCTGCTGCGGGTCGGCTTCGGGCCCGGCGAGGAGGTGCTGACCCCGGGCGCCCAGACCCAGCTCGCGCAGCTGGCCAAGCGGCTCGCCGGCAGCGACGAACGCATCAACGTCAAGGCCTATGCGGCCGAGGTGAAGGACGGCACGGCGGCGCGCCGCCTGTCGCTGTCGCGCGCGCTCGCTGTGCGGCGCTTCCTCGGCGACCAGAACGTCGCCGTGGCCCGCATCAATGTCACCGCGCTGGGCGCGCCCGGCGATTCCGGTCCGGCGGACCGGGTCGACATCGTGTCGATCGGGCGCTGATCCGGTGAAAGGCGCCGCGGATTCTCCGCAATCGATGGTAAGACAGCGGGCATGACCACGCCGCGCGCTTATCTGGTTCGCATGTCGCTGTTCCTGGTCGTCATCGCCGTGGGCGCGGCGGTGCTGATGCCGAGCCTGGTGCGCGCCTTCCTGGTCAATCCATGGATCAACGGCCTGATCGCGGGCGTGTTCCTGCTCGGCGTCGTCTACATCTACGTGCAGGTGGTCAAGCTCGGCCCGGCGGTGGATTGGCTGGAGCAGTTCCGCCGCGCCGGCGCCGGCCAGGCGCTGCCGGTGCAGGCGCCGCCGACCCTGCTCGCGCCGCTCGCGCCGCTGACCGCCATGAGCGAACGGCCCGGCCGCCTCAGCCTGTCGGCGCTGTCGAGCCGGACCTTGCTCGATTCGGTCGGCTCCAGGCTCGACGAATCGCGCGACACCGCGCGCTACCTGATCGGGCTTCTGGTCTTCCTCGGCCTGCTCGGCACGTTCTGGGGCCTGCTCGAAACCGTCGGCTCGGTCGGCGACGCGATCAAGGCGCTGTCGCCGGCGGGCGGCGATTTCGCCCGGCTGTTCGACGACCTGAAGCGCGGCCTGGAACGCCCGCTCGGCGGCATGGGCACGGCCTTCTCGTCCTCGCTGTTCGGCCTCACCGGCTCGCTGGTGCTGGGCTTCCTCGATCTGCAGGCGAGCCGCGCCCAGAACCGGTTCTACAACGAGCTCGAGGAATGGCTCGCCGGCATGACCAAGTACGCCTCCGGCATGGCGGCGATCGACGGCGATGCCTCGGTGCCGGCCTATGTGCGGGCGCTGCTGGAACAGACCGCCGACAGCCTGGAGAACCTGCAGCGCACCATCGGCCGCTCCGAGGAAGGCCGCGGCCAGGTCAACCAGGCGGTGCTCACCCTATCCGAGCGCCTCGCCGCGCTGACCGACCACATGCGTACCCAGCAGGAATTGCTGGTGAAGCTGGCCGAGCATCAGATCGAGATGCGGCCGGTGCTGCAGAAGCTGGCGCAGGGTGGCGAAGCGAGCGGCCTCGATCCGGCGAGCCGGGGCCATCTGCGCAATCTCGAAGTCTATGTCGGCCGGCTGCTCGGCGAGCTGTCCGAGGGGCGCCAGCACGCCGTCTCCGAGATCCGGAGCGAGATCAAGCTGCTGGCCCGCACCATCGCGGCCATCGCCGAGGACGAGAGCCGGAGGTAGCCTGTGGCGCGCGGCCGTTCGATCCGCCCCGCCAGCGAGCCCTGGCCCGGCTATGTCGACGTGCTGTCGACCCTGCTGCTGGTCATCGTCTTCCTGCTGGTCGTCTTCGCCATCGCGCAGTTCGTTCTGTCGCAGGTGCTGTCGGGCCGCGACGAGGCGCTGGCGCGGCTGAACCAGCAGGTCGCCGAGCTGGCCGAGATGCTGTCGCTGGAGAAGCGGACGACGGTCGAGCTGCGCGCCAACCTGGCCGAGCTCTCGGCCACCTTGCAGCAAGCGACCAGCGCCCGCGACGAGCTGGCGCTGCGCATCGACGCGCTGACCCGCCGGGCCGAAGGCGCCGAGGCGGAGGCGCGGCGCTCGGAAGGCGAGATCAAGGTTCAGCTCGCCGAAGTCGAGCGGCTCAAGCGCGACATCGAGGCGTTGCGCAAGGTGAAGGAGACGCTGGAGGCCGATGTCGCCGCCAAGGCCGGCGAGATCACCCAGCTGCGCGACCGGTCGAAGGAGCTGGAGGCGCGGCTCGCCGCCGAGGCGGAGCGCACCGCGCTGGCGCAGAAGGAGCTGGAGGCGCGCGAGACCCGCCTGTCGGAGCTGCAGGCGCTCTATCTCGGCAAGCAGGAAGAGGCCGAGAGCCAGAAGCAGCTGACCACCGAGGCGCAGGCCCAGGTCGCGGTGTTGAACCAGCAGATCCTGGCGCTGCGCCAGCAGCTCGCGCGCCTGGAACAGGCGCTGCAGGTGGCCGAGGTCAAGGACAAGGAAGCCCAGGCGCAGATCGCCGATCTCGGCAAGCGCCTCAACCTCGCGCTGGCCCAGAAAGTCGAGGAGCTGTCGCGCTACCGCTCGGAATTCTTCGGGCGGCTGCGCGAGATTCTGGGCGACCGGCGCGACATCACCATCGTCGGCGACCGTTTCGTGTTCCAGTCCGAGGTGCTGTTCGACCAGGGTTCGGCCGAGCTTTCGGACGGCGCCAAGGAGCAGCTGCGCAAGCTCGCCCGCGCGCTGCTCGAAATCGCCGGGCGCATTCCGAAGGATGTGCCGTGGATCCTCCGGGTCGACGGCCATACCGACGTCATCCCGATCCGCACCGCGCAGTTTCCGTCCAATTGGGAGCTTTCGGTCGCACGGGCCATCGCGGTGACGCGCTTCCTGGAAGCGCAGGGCGTTCCGTCCGGCCATCTCGCCGCAACGGGCTTCGCCGAATATCAGCCGCTGGATTCCGGCCGCGACGAGATCGCCTTCCGCCGCAACCGCCGCATCGAGCTCCGCCTCACCGACCGCTGAGGCGGGTTCCGGCTCAGAACGGCAGCGCGACGCTGCGCTGTACCAGCAGGCCGAGCAATTCCGTCGCCAGCGTGAGCGCGGCGGCAGTGCCGGCGGTCGTCTCCAGCGCCGTGCGCAGCACGAACCACGTGTAGTAGAGGCTTGCCGCGTAGGCGATGAGATAGAGCAGGGCGCCGAACGGGCCGAGCGCGCCGGTCATGTCCAGCACCGCGATCGGCAGCAGCGCCGCCATGATGACCGCCTGCGCCCAGTTGAAGGCGATCACGCCGGTCGCATATTGCCGCGTCAGGCCGAGCGGCCGCGCCAAACCGGCGATCAGCAGCGGGAAGATCAGCCAGAGCAGCGGATAGCCGACGAGGTGAGCCGCGAACGGATAGGGCGGCGGTGCCGCGGGATCCGGCAGCGGCTGACTGCGCAGCCAGGCGACCAGGAAGAACGGCGGGGCGATCAGGGCCGCGGCGAAGAACGACCGGAAGAAGCCGTCGCTCGACAGGTTGAACCAGCGCATGCCGGTCACGTCGAGATGGGCGAGGCGCCAGGCGCCCCAGAGCGATTCCCGGATCTCGGCCAGAGGAATCATGTGATCCGAGGGATCATTCGAACCAGTTCTCGAGCACGCGCCGATAGATATCCGTCAGCAGGCCGAGATCGTCGACGCGAACCTTCTCATCCACCTTGTGCATGGTCTGGCCGACCATGCCGAGCTCGATCACCGGGCAATAGCTCTTGATGAAGCGGGCGTCCGACGTGCCGCCGGTCGTCGACAGCTCGGGCTCGATCCCGGCCGCGCCCTTCACCGCGGCGACGATCGCTTCCGACAGCGCGCCGCGGGCGGTGAGGAAGGGCTCGGCGCCGTGCTCAAACTCGATCTCATGGGCACCGGCATGCTCGGCGCAGACCTGGCGCATCCAGCTTTCCAGCGCGGCCCCGGTATGCAGGCTGTTGTAGCGGATGTTGAAGGTGGCATTCGCCTTGGCCGGGATCACGTTGGTCGCCCGGTTGCCGACATCGACCGTGGTCACTTCCAGGTTGGACGGCTGGAAATCGCGCGTGCCGTCGTCGAGCTTGCGGCGCTGCAGCGCGTCGAGCGCCGGCACCAGGCGGCGGATCGGATTGTCGGCGAGATGCGGATAGGCGATATGGCCCTGCGCGCCCATCACGCTGAGGCGGCCGGTGACCGAGCCCCGCCGGCCGATCTTTGCCATGTCGCCCACTTTCTGGGTCGCGGTCGGCTCGCCGACCAGGCAGGCATCGATCTTCTGCTTCTGCTCCGCCATCCATTGCAGCGCCTTGACGGTGCCGTTGATGGCCGGCCCTTCCTCGTCGCCGGTGATCAGGAAGCTGATCGAGCCGCGGAACTTGTCCCCGCGTGCGCCCAGGAACTGCTCGGCCGCGGCGGCGAAGCAGGCGATTGCGGCCTTCATGTCGGCGGCGCCGCGACCGATCAGCCAGCCCTGGTCCACGACGGCTTCGAACGGATCGACAGTCCAGGCGGCGCGGTCGCCGACCGGCACCACATCGGTATGGCCAGCGAAGCAGAAATTGGGGCCGAGATCTCCGAACCGCGCATAGAGATTGTCGATGGTCGGCGTGCCCTTCTGCTCGAAGGGCAGCCGCCAGCATTTGAACCCCAGACCTTCGAGTGCCTGCTGCAGCACGTCGAGCGCGCCGGCATCCTCCGGCGTCACGCTCGGCCGTCGGATCAGCTCGCGCGACAGCGCCAGCGCGTCGATCTGGGCCACTGCATCAGTCCCGGAGCAGGTCGTTGATCGCCGTCTTCGCCCGGGTCTGGGCGTTCACCGTCTTCACGATCACCGCGCAGGAGAGGTTCGGGCCCGGCGTGCCGTCTTCCAGCGGCCGGCCCGGCATGCTGCCCGGCACCACCACGGAATAGGCCGGCACGCGGCCGTAATAGGTGCGGCCGGTGGCGCGATCCACGATCCGCGTCGTCGACGAGATGAAGGTGCCCATGGCGATCACCGCCCCCTGCTCGACGATCACGCCCTCGACGACCTCGGAGCGCGCGCCGATGAAGCAGTCGTCCTCGATCACCACCGGGTTGGCCTGCAGCGGCTCCAGCACGCCGCCGATGCCGACGCCGCCCGACAGGTGGCAGTTGGCGCCGATCTGGGCGCAGGAGCCGACCGTCGCCCAGGTGTCCACCATGGTGCGCGCGCCGACATAGGCGCCGATATTGACGAAGCTCGGCATCAGCACGACGTCGGGCGCGATATACGCCCCGCGACGGGCGACGGCGCCGGGTACGGCGCGGAACCCCGCCTTCTTGAACTCCGCCGCGCCCCAGCCAGCAAACTTCGACGGCACCTTGTCCCACCAGTTGGTGTTGGCGCCGGGGCCGCCCGGAATGATCTCGTTGTCGTACAGGCGGAACGACAGCAGCACCGCCTTCTTCAGCCACTGGTTCACCGTCCAGTTATCGCCCACCTTCTCGGCGACGCGGAAGCTGCCGTCATCCAGGCCCTTGAGCGAGGCTTCCACGGCCTCGCGCACCTCGCCCTTGGTCGCCGGCGAAATTTCCGTCCGGCGCTCCCAGGCGGCATCCACTGCCGCCGCCAGCTTCGTCTTGTCCATTTGTCGCGTCCCCGAGAGCACTTGCAGCCCGAAATATGGCCGGCGGAAAATAGCCGCCGGCTGTACCCAGTCAATCGGCGCGCCGCGCAGGTCAGCCTTCGCGGATGTCGTAGTGATAGGCCTTGGCGATCACCTGCCAGCGGCCGTCCAGCTTCACGAAGGTAAGGTAGTCGGTGAAATAGCGCGGCGGCACCGCGCAGTTCAGCTTGACGAAGGCATGCGCCGGGCCGTTGAAGTCGATCGACAGAATGCGGTCGGCACGGGGCTGGCCCTTGGACTTCGGCGAGGGCCGTTTCGACACCATCTCGAACCATTCGAGCGCCGGCAGGTCGAGGACCTTGCCGTCGGTGGCGCTGTAGAGATGCGACTGGGGGTGGAAAACTTCCGCAAGCTTCTTCGGGTCACCCTCGTAGAGCCCGTCCAGATAGGTGTGGACAGCTTGCTCCAGGGCGGCAACTTCGGATTGCATGTGGCGACTTCCTCCGCTGATCACGGCCGCGCCGCGCGCGGCCGGCGGTATCTCCCGCTCGGAGAGAGAACCGTAACCATGAAACCGCAGTCTAGCCGGCAAATACGCCAAGCGATCCCTTGAACATTTCAGGAACATCATCGACAATGTCTGCGCGCCGACCTACCTCTAATTGGCCATGACGAAGCTCTCGCCCATCGCCCGGCAGATCTGGGACATGAAATACCGGCTGAAAACGCCGGCCGGCGAACCTGTGGATAAGTCTGTGGAGGATACCTGGGCTCGGGTCGCCGGCGCGCTGGCCGAGCCGGAGGCGCCGCAGATGCGCGAGCGCTGGGCCGCGGCTTTCGGCGAAGCGCTGGAAGGCTTCCGCTTCCTGCCCGCCGGCCGGATTGTCGCCGGCGCCGGCACCGGTCGCAACGTCACGCTGTTCAACTGCTTCGTCATGGGGACCATCCCCGACGACATGGGCGGCATCTTCGAGCACCTGAAGGAAGCTGCGCTGACCATGCAGCAGGGCGGCGGCATCGGCTACGATTTCTCGACCCTGCGTCCGCGCGGCGCGCCGGTGAAGGGCGTCGGCGCCGACGCTTCCGGCCCGCTCAGCTTCATGGACGTGTGGGACGCGATGTGTCGCACCATCATGTCGGCCGGCAGCCGGCGCGGCGCCATGATGGCGACCTTGTGCTGCGATCATCCCGATATCGAGGCCTTCGTCGACGCCAAGGCGGATCCGGCCAGGCTGCGCATGTTCAATCTCTCAGTCCTGGCGACCGATGCCTTCATGGCGGCGGTCCAGGCCGACAAGCCCTGGGACCTGGTCTTCGGCGGCCGCGTCTACAAGACGGTGCGCGCCAAGCAGCTGTGGGACCGCATCATGCGCGCGACCTACGCGCAGGCGGAGCCCGGCGTCATCTTCATCGACCGCATCAACCGGCGGAACAACCTCCACTACGCCGAGACGATCAGCGCGACCAATCCGTGCGGCGAACAACCACTTCCTCCTTACGGCGCCTGCCTGCTCGGGTCGGTCAATCTGGCGCGGCTGGTGAACCGGCCGTTCGAGGCGGATGCCGCGCTCGATCTCGCCGAGCTTGCGCGGCTGACGGCGGTGGCGGTGCGGATGATGGACAACACCATCGACGTGTCGCGCTTCCCGCTGCCGCAGCAGCAGGCGGAGGCGATGGCCAAACGGCGCATCGGGCTCGGCGTCACTGGGCTCGCCGATGCGCTGATCATGGCCGGCGCGCGCTATGGCTCGGAGGCGGCGCTGGCACTGACCGAGGCATGGATGCGGGCGATCCGCGACGCGGCCTATCGCGCCTCGATCGAGCTGGCGAAGGAGAAGGGCGCCTTTCCGCTGTTCGATGCGAAGCGCTATCTCGAAGGCGAGACGATCAAGGAACTGCCGCAGGAGATCCGCGACGGCATCGCGGCGCACGGCATCCGCAACGCGCTGCTCACCTCGATCGCGCCGACCGGCACCATCTCGCTGTTCGCCGGCAACGTGTCCTCGGGGCTGGAGCCGGTATTCAGCTTCACCTACCGCCGCGCCGTGCTGATGCCCGACGGGAGCAAGCGCGAGGAGGAGGTGCAGGACTACGCCTATGCGCTCTACCGCGCGCTCAAGGGCGCGGACGCGCCGCTGACCGATGCTTTCGTCACGGCGCAGACGCTGGAGCCGCTCGACCATGTCCGCATGCAGGCGGCGGTGCAGAAATACGTCGACAGCTCGATCTCGAAGACCATCAACGTGCCGGAGGAGATCTCCTTCGAGGCGTTCCGCGACGTCTATGCCGAAGCCTATGCCTCGGGCTGCAAAGGCTGCACCACCTATCGCCCGAACCCGGTGACCGGTGCCGTGCTGTCGCTCGCCGAGGTGAAGCCTGCCGAAACACCCAAGCCGCGCCAGGCCGGCGGCGTGGTCTACATGACGCGGCCGCTCGACCGGCCGGAGGCGCTGCCCGGCCAGACCTACAAGGTCACCTGGCCGGAAAGCGCCCATGCCATCTACATCACCGTCAACGACGTGATCCAGGACGGCCGCCGCCGGCCCTTCGAGGTGTTCATCAACTCGAAGAACATGGAGCATTACGCCTGGACGGTGGCGCTGACGCGGATGATCTCCGCCGTGTTCCGCCGCGGCGGCGACGTCGCCTTCGTGGTCGAAGAGCTGAAGGCCGTGTTCGACCCGCGCGGCGGCCAATGGGTCAAGGGCCGCTACGTGCCCTCGCTGCTCGCCGCGATCGGCGAGGTGATCGAGCGCCACATGATCGAAATCGGCTTCATCGCCGGTCCGGTCGAAGGCCGCCTCGGCGACCCGCTGCAGCAGCGGCTGCCGCTGGCCGTCGGCGCCGAGGAAGGGGACGGCCCGCCGCCCGGTGCCGCCTTCTGTCCCAAATGCGCCCAGCCGGCGCTGATTCGCCAGGAGGGCTGCGCCACCTGCCTTGCCTGCGGCTATTCGAAATGCAGCTGAGCCGGCATCCGCCCGGCAATCCTCGTTGAGGCCGGCGCAGCAGCCGCTACATTCCAGGCCATGACGACGAACGAAGTCGGCGTGCTGGTCGTGGTGCTGGTCGAGCCGCAGATGGGCGAGAATATCGGCGCGGCGGCGCGCGCCATGCTCAATTTCGGCATTACCGAGCTCCGCCTGGTGAAGCCGCACCAGCCCTGGCCGAACAAGCGCGCCAAGGCGCTCGGCTCCGGCGCCGACCAGGTGCTGGACGGGGCGCAAGTCTTCGACTCGACGGCGGCGGCGGTCGCCGACCTGACCCGGCTCTACGCCACCACCGCGCGGCATCGCGAGATGCTGAAGCCGGTGGCGACGCCGCGGCAAGCCGCCATCGAGGCGCGCCGCTTCGTCGCCGCGGGAGAGCGGGTCGGCCTCATGTTCGGCGGCGAGCGCGTGGGGCTCGAGCGCGACGACGTGGTGCTCGCCCATACCATCGTCACCATCCCGACCAATCCGCGTTTCTATTCGCTCAATCTGGCCCAGGCGGTGCTGCTGCTCGCCTATGAATACGCCATGGCCGGCGAAGCGGAGCCGGCGCGGGAGCGCTTCGATACGGGCCGCACCCGGCCGGCCAACCGAGGCGAGCTGATCGGCCTGTTCGAGCACCTCGAAACCGAGCTCGACGAGGCCGGTTTCTTCGACAACATCAAGGAGAAGCGGGCCGCGATCCTGCATAACATCCGCAACTCGCTGCAACGCGGCGCCCTGCTGGAGCAGGACGTGCGCACCTTGCGCGGCGTCATCAAGGCGATCGCCGGCAAGCGGATCCCGGGCAGCCGGCGGGCCAAGGCGGCGGCAAAGCCCTGAAGCGGCAGGCAAATCGGGACCTGCGGGCTTGCCTCTCGCAAGGCCCGAAGGACGTTGACCGGTCCCTGCCGCGTCACTATGTTCCGCCGTCCATTTTGCCGGGCCGCGGTCCGGCTGGAGGACCCTATGGGCTCGAGCCCGCCGCATCCGGAATTTGGCCGGCCGGTCGAGGTTTCCAGGATCGGGCCGTCGGGGCTGTCGCTGGCGATCGAGGCCGATCCCGCTGAGCGCGAGCGACTGGCGCGTCGCCTGGGGTTGGGCGAGTTGCGCCGGCTGCATGCCGATCTCGCGTTGCAGCCCCGCGGTGCCGGCATCGCGCTGACCGCGACCTGGACCGCGGAGGTGGTGCAGGATTGCGTGGTGACGCTCGATCCGGTGGTGTCGGAGCTGGGCGATACCTTCGAGCTGGCCTATGGGCCGGCGGCGGAGGCGGAAGCTGCGGCGGAGATCGAGTTGGATCTCGATGTCGCCGACCCGCCGGAGCCGATCGAAGGCGGGCGGATCGATGTGGGCGAGGCGGTGGTGGAGCAGTTGGCGCTGGCGATCGATCCCTATCCCCGCAAGCCCGGGGTGGAGTTCGTGCCGCCGGCGGACGAAACGGAGATGCAGGAGAACCCTTTCGCCGCGCTCGGCGGATTGAAGGGGCGACGTTAGGATCTGGTTCAGCCAAGGCCGCGTTGCGGCCGCAGCATCGAGAGAACGACGATGGCCGTACCCAAGAAGCGTGTTTCCAGCTCCCGCCGCGATATGCGCCGGTCGCACCACGCGCTGACCAACACGCAGCTCAACGAGTGCAAGAATTGCGGCGAGGTGAAGCGCCCGCATCACGTCTGCCCGGCCTGCGGCCATTACGACGGCCGCGAGGTGGTCGAACCGGCGAACCCGGTCTGACCCTGAGTTCCGGCCGGGCTGAAGCGTGACCGGCGGCCTCTGGATCGCGCTCGACGGCATGGGCGGCGACAACGCCCCGAATGCTGTCGTGGCCGGTGCGGATGCCATCCTGGAACGTCATCCCCAGGTCCGCTTCCTGATCTTCGGCGACCAGGCGAAGCTCAAGCCGCTGGTGGATGCCACCGGCCGGCTGAAAGGCGCCTCGGAAATCCGGCATACCGATGTCGTCGTGCGCGGCGACGACAAGCCCAGCCAGGCACTGCGCAAGGGCCGCGGGTCCAGCATGGGGCTCGCCATTGAGGCGGTGAAGGAAGGCCAGGCCGTCGGGGTCGTCTCGGCCGGCAATACCGGCGCGCTGATGGCGCTCGCCAAGTTCGGCCTGCGCACCCTGCCGGGCATCGACCGCCCGGCCCTCGCTTCGCTGCTGCCGACCCGGCGCGGCGAAAGCGTGATGCTCGATCTGGGCGCCAATGTCGAATGCGACGCCCGCAACCTGGTGGAGTTCGCCGTCATGGGCGCGCAGTTCGCCCGTGCCCTGCTCGGCCGGCTCAAGCCGACCGTGGGCCTGCTCAATGTCGGCAGCGAGGAGATGAAGGGCCACGACGACGTGCGCCAGGCGGCGGAGCGGCTGCGCAGCAGCGAGGACCTGCCCTTCACCTTCCACGGCTTCGTCGAAGGCGACGATATCGGCGCCGGCACGGTCGATGTGGTCGTTACCGATGGCTTCACCGGCAATATCGCGCTGAAGACGGCGGAAGGCACCGCGAAGCTGGTCACCGGCTACATGTCGTTGGCGCTGAGGCGCTCGTGGACCACCCGGCTCGGCGCCCTGCTGGCGCTGCCGGCGCTGCGCGCGCTGCGCGACCGGCTCGATCCCCGTCAGTACAATGGCGGCGTGTTCCTCGGCCTCAACGGCATCACGGTGAAGAGCCACGGCGGCACCGATGCGATCGGCTTCGCCGCCGCCATCGATGTCGCGGTCGACATGGCGCGCAGCCAGATGGTCGAGCGCATCGCCGAGGACATCCGCTGCTTCCCCGCCCATCTGCTCAGCCCCACCCAGCCCGCGGTTGCCGTCACATGATCCGTTCCGTTGTCGCCGGCTGCGGCGCCTATCTGCCGGCCCGTACGCTGACCAACGAGGAGCTGGCGCAGAAGGTCGATACCAGCGATGCCTGGATCGTCGAGCGCACCGGCATCCGCGAGCGCCACATCGCGGCGGAAGGCGAGCTGACGTCGGATCTCGCCCGCATCGCCGCCGAGCGCGCGCTGGCCGATGCGCGCATCGCGGCGGAGGAAGTCGATCTGATCGTGCTCGCCACCGCGACGCCCGACCTGACCTTCCCGGCGACCGCCGCCAAGGTGCAATCCCAGCTCGGCATCCGCCGCGGCGCCGCCTTCGACATCCAGGCGGTCTGCACCGGCTTCATCTACGCGCTCGCGGTCGCCGACAATTTCCTGAAGGCCGGCCAGTTCAAGACCGCGCTGGTGATCGGCGCCGAGACCTTCTCGCGCATTCTCGACTGGAACGACCGCGGCACCTGCGTGCTGTTCGGCGATGGCGCCGGCGCCGTGGTGTTGCGCGCCGAGGAGGCGCGCGGCACCAATCGCGACCGCGGCGTGCTGTCGACGCATCTGCATGCCGACGGCCGCCAGCACGATCTGCTCTATGTCGATGGCGGCCCTTCGAGCACGGGCACGTCCGGCTTCCTCCGCATGGCCGGCAAGGAAGTGTTCCGTCATGCCGTGGTCAATCTCGCCGCCGTGGTCGACGAAGCGCTGCACGCCAACGGATTGACGGCGAAGGATGTCGACTGGCTGGTGCCGCATCAGGCGAACAAGCGCATCCTCGATGCCACGGCGAGAAAGCTCGGCCTCGCGCCGGAGAAGGTGATCGTCACCGTCGACAAGCACGGCAATACCTCCGCCGCCTCCGTGCCGCTGGCGCTTGCTGCCGGCGCCGCCGACGGCCGCATCAAGCCGGGGCAGCTTCTGCTGCTCGAGGCCATGGGCGGCGGCTTCACATGGGGCAGCGCGCTGGTCCGCTGGTGACCCGTCCGTGACGGCGGATTAACCGCCGCGTCCAACCCCCGGGTCGAATTGACCTTTTCGATTTCCCGCTCTAGCGTCTCATATTCGCGGGAGGAGGGGAGTGCGATGACGGGGCGGACATTGACCCGTGCGCAGCTGAGCGAATCGATCTACCAGCAGGTCGGCCTGTCGCGGAACGATTCCGCCGAGCTGGTCGAGCTGGTGCTGGCCGAGATCGCCGACACGCTGTGCAAGGGCGAGATGGTGAAGATCTCCTCCTTCGGTTCGTTCCAGGTCCGCTCCAAGGGCGGCCGGGTCGGGCGCAATCCCAAGACCGGGCAGGAGGTGCCGATCCAGCCCCGTCGGGTGCTGGTGTTCCGGGCCTCGCATGTGCTCAAGGATCGCATCAACGGCGGCAGCGGCGGCGGAGGCGCGTGAGGGAAGGCCACAGCATCGCGGCGGCGGCCGAGCCGGCGGAACACCCGCCGGCCAAGGCGGCGGATGCGCTTCGGACCATTGCCGAGGTTTCGGCCGAACTCGACCTGCCGGCGCATGTCCTGCGCTTCTGGGAAACCAAGTTTCCGGAGCTGCGCCCGGTCAAGCGGGCCGGCGGCCGGCGGTATTACCGGCCCCGGGACGTCGAGCTGCTGCGCCGCATCAAGACCTTGCTGCACGGCCAGGGCTTCACCATCCGCGGCGCCCGCAAGGCGATCCGCGGGGTTGCGCCGGCGGAGGCGCCGCCGGAGCCCGAGGTCGAGGCCGAGCGGCCGACGCCGCGGATCGACCGGGTGACCCGCCGGGCGCTGGACGAACTGCTCAGCGAGCTCGAAATCGCCCGCGGCCTGCTGGCGCGGGCCGGCGAGGAAACCCCCGACAAGGATTGAGGCGAGGCAGCGGGACGGGCTGGGTTTCATTGCGCCCGCCGGGGCGCGCGTCTATAACCCGTCGGTTCGGAGCGTAGCGCAGTCTGGTAGCGCACTTGTCTGGGGGACAAGGGGTCGTGGGTTCAAATCCCGCCGCTCCGACCAGTTTTCCCGCTCCTTGCAATGCCCAGCCCCGCCCAGCGACATTCTGCGCCCGGGCACATTTCTGGCCCCTCCGCAGAAAATTTCCGAATTGCGGGAACCAAAACGCCCCTCGACGGTTGCGCGAGACGGGGCCTTGCGTGCCCACCGCTGAGGCACGGGGGCAACGATGCAATCGCTCGAGACACCACTCCGTCCGGTGCGCCAGCACATCGAGGGCGAGGAGGGGCGATCGGATCTCCCCGAGCTCCACGATCTGCTGACCGCCATGCAGGCGGTCCGCGTGGGTGATTTCTCGGTCCGGCTGCCGAGCGACCGGATCGGCGTCATCGGCAAGATCGCCGATACCTTCAACGGCATCGTCGCCGCCAACCAGCGCATGGCGCAGCAGCTCGCCCGGGCCGGCCAGGTGGTCGGACGCGAAGGCAAGACGCGCCACCGGGTCAAGTTCGGCAACACGGCCGGCGCCTGGAGCGAGATGGAGGATTCGGTCAATAACCTGATCGACGACCTGCTCTGGCCGACCAGCGAGGTGACCCGCGTGATCGCCGCCGTGGCGCAGGGCGACCTGCTGCAGACGGTGCGCCAGGAGGTGGACGGCCGGCCCCTGCAGGGCGAGTTCCTGCGCGCCGCCACCATCGTCAATACGATGATCAAGCAGCTCAGCGTGTTCACCTCCGAGGTGACGCGCGTGGCGCGCGAGGTCGGCACCGACGGCAAGCTCGGCGGCCAGGCGCAAGTGCGCGAGGTGACCGGCGTCTGGAAGGACCTGACCGAGAGCGTCAACTCGATGGCGTCCAACCTGACGGCGCAGGTCCGCAACATCGCCGAGGTGACCATCGCGGTCGCCAACGGCGACCTCTCCAAGAAGATCACCGTCGACGTGCGCGGCGAGATCCTGCAGCTGAAAGAAGCCATCAACACGATGGTCGATCAGCTGCGCTCCTTCGCCTCGGAAGTGACGCGCGTGGCGCGCGAGGTCGGCACCGACGGCAAGCTCGGCGGCCAGGCCATCGTGCCGGGCGTGGCCGGCACCTGGAAGGACCTGACCGATTCGGTGAACGCGATGTGCGGCAACCTGACCGATCAGGTCCGCAACATCGCCCAGGTGACGACCGCGGTGGCGCGCGGCGATCTGTCGCGCAAGATCACCGTCGATGTGCGGGGCGAGATCCTGGAGCTGAAGGACACCATCAACACCATGGTGGACCAGCTCAACGCCTTCGCCGGCGAGGTGACGCGCGTGGCGCGCGAGGTTGGCACCGAGGGACGGCTCGGCGGCCAGGCCGTGGTGCCGGGCGTGGCCGGCACCTGGAAGGATCTGACCGACAACGTCAACTTCATGGCGTCCAACCTGACGGCGCAGGTGCGCAACATCGCCGAGGTGTCGACCGCGATCGCCCAGGGCGATCTCTCCAAGAAGATCACCGTCAACGTCTCGGGCGAGATCCTGCAGCTGAAGGAGACCATCAACACGATGGTCGACCAGCTGAACGCCTTCGCCTCCGAGGTGACGCGCGTGGCGCGCGAGGTCGGCACCGAGGGCCGGCTCGGCGGCCAGGCCAATGTGCTCGGCGTCGCCGGCACCTGGAAGGATCTGACAGACAGCGTCAACTCGATGGCCGGCAACCTGACGGCGCAGGTCCGCAACATCGCCGAGGTGTCGACCGCCATCGCCGGCGGCGATCTCTCCAAGAAGATCACGGTCGATGTGCGCGGCGAGATCCTGCAGCTGAAGGAGACCATCAATACCACGGTCGACCAGCTGAATGCCTTCGCCTCCGAGGTGACGCGCGTGGCGCGCGAGGTCGGCACCGAAGGCAAGCTCGGCGGCCAGGCGGTGGTGCGCGGTGTCGCCGGCACCTGGAAGGACCTGACGGATTCGGTCAACTCGATGGCCGGCAACCTGACGGCCCAGGTGCGCAACATCGCCGAAGTCGCCACCGCCGTGGCGGAGGGCGACCTCTCGAAGAAGATCACCGTCAACGTGTCGGGCGAGATCCTGCAGCTGAAGGAGACCATCAACACGATGGTCGATCAGCTGAACGCCTTCGCCGCCGAGGTGACACGCGTGGCGCGCGAGGTCGGCACCGACGGCAAGCTGGGCGGCCAGGCGCAGGTGCCGGGTGTCGCCGGCACCTGGAAGGATCTGACGGATTCGGTCAATTCGATGGCCGGCAACCTGACGGCGCAGGTGCGCAACATTGCGGAGGTGGCGACGGCGATCGCCGGCGGCGACCTGTCGCGCAAGATCACCGTCGACGTGCGGGGCGAGATCCTGCAGCTGAAAGAGACCCTGAACACCATGGTCGATCAGCTGAACCGCTTCGCCGGCGAGGTGACGCGCGTGGCGCGCGAAGTCGGCACCGAGGGCCGGCTCGGCGGCCAGGCGGCGGTGCCGGGCGTCGCCGGCACCTGGAAGGATCTGACCGACAGCGTCAACTCCATGGCGTCGAACCTGACGGCGCAGGTGCGCAACATCGCCGAGGTGGCGACCGCCATCGCCGGCGGCGACCTGTCGCGCAAGATCACGGTCGACGTGCGGGGCGAGATCCTGGAGCTGAAGGACACCATCAACACCATGGTGGACCAGCTCAACGCCTTCGCCGGCGAGGTGACGCGCGTCGCGCGCGAGGTGGGCACCGAGGGCAAGCTCGGCGGCCAGGCGGCGGTGCCGGGCGTCGCCGGCACCTGGAAGGACCTGACCGACAACGTCAACTTCATGGCCTCGAACCTGACGGCGCAGGTCCGCAACATCGCCGAAGTCGCCACCGCCATCGCCGGCGGCGACCTGTCCAAGAAGATCACCGTCGACGTGCGCGGCGAGATCCTGCTGCTCAAGGACACGCTGAACACCATGGTCGAGCAGCTGCGCTCCTTCGCCGCCGAGGTGACGCGCGTGGCGCGCGAGGTCGGCACCGACGGGCGGCTCGGCGGCCAGGCAGTGGTGCCCGGCGTCGGCGGCACCTGGAAGGACCTGACCGACAACGTCAACCTGCTGGCCGCCAACCTGACCACCCAGGTGCGCAATATCGCCGAGGTGACGACGGCGGTGGCGCGCGGCGACCTGTCGCGCAAGATCACCGTCGACGTGAAGGGCGAGATCCTGGAGCTGAAGAACACCATCAACACGATGGTGGACCAGCTGAACGCCTTCGCCTCGGAAGTGACGCGCGTGGCGCGCGAGGTGGGCACCGAGGGCAAGCTCGGCGGCCAGGCGGCGGTGCCGGGCGTCGCCGGCACCTGGAAGGACCTGACCGACACGGTCAACGTCATGGCGGCGAACCTGACCGAGCAGGTGCGCGGCATCGTCAAGGTGGTCACCGCGGTGGCGAACGGCGAGCTGAACCAGAAGCTGACCGTGATGTCGAAGGGCGAGGTGGCGGCGCTGGCCGATACCATCAACGACATGACCGGCACGCTCGCCACCTTCGCCGACCAGGTGAGCTCGGTCGCGCGCGAGGTCGGCGTCGAGGGCCGGCTCGGCGGCCAGGCCAACGTGCCGGGCGCCGCCGGCACCTGGAAGGACCTGACCGGCAACGTGAACCTGCTGGCGGCCAACCTGACCACCCAGGTGCGCGCCATCGCCGAGGTGGCGACCGCGGTGACCAAGGGCGATCTGACGCGGTCGATCCAGGTCGAAGCCCGCGGCGAGGTTGCGGAGCTGAAGGACAACATCAACACGATGATCGGCAACCTGCGCCTGACGACCGATCGCAACACGGAGCAGGACTGGCTGAAGACCAACCTGGCGCGGTTCACCAACATGCTGCAGGGGCAGCGCGACCTGACCACGGTCGGCCGGCTCGTGCTGTCGGAGCTGACGCCGCTGGTCAATGCGCATCAGGGCGTGATCTATCAGCGCGAGCCCGACGACACGCAGAGCTTGAAGCTGCTCGCCACCTATGCCGATGGCGTGCCGGCGCATCCGCCGCGCCTCAGGATGGGCGAGGGGCTGATCGGGCAATGCGCCGAGGACCGGCGCCGCATGCTGATCAGCCAGGTGCCGGTCAACGCCACGCCGATCACATCGGGGATCTTCCTGGCGGTTCCCGCCAGCATCATCGTGCTGCCGATCCTGTTCGAGGGGCATGTCAAGGCGGTGATCGAGCTCGCCTCGCTCGGCCAGTTCACCGAGCTGCAGCAGACTTTCCTCGACCAGCTGACCGCCTCGATCGGCATCGTGCTGAACAGCATCGAGGCGACGATGCAGACCGAGGGCCTGCTCACCCAGTCGCAGCAGCTGGCCGCCGAGCTGCAGACCCGCCAGGCCGAGCTGCAGCAGACCAACGAGCAGCTGGAGCAGAAGGCGCGCGAGCTGGCCGAACAGAATGTCGAGGTGGAGCGCAAGAACCGCGAGATCGAGCAGGCCCGGCGCGCGGTGGAGGAGAAGGCGGCCGAGCTTGCCCTGACCTCGAAGTACAAGTCCGAGTTCCTGGCCAATATGAGCCACGAGCTGCGCACGCCGCTGAACAGCATCCTGATTCTCGGCCAGCAGCTGAGCGAGAACCCGGACGGGAACCTGAGCGGACGCCAGGTGGAGTTCGCTCGCACCATCCACGGCGCGGGCACCGACCTCCTGAACCTGATCAGCGACATTCTCGACCTGTCCAAGATCGAATCCGGCACGGTCACGGTCGACGCGCAGGACATCGATTTCGCGAGCCTGGTCGACACCGTCGCGCGGCCGTTCCGGCACGAGGCGGAGAACCGGCGCCTGTCCTTCGCGGTTCGGGTCGATCCGGCGCTGGACCGCAGCATGCTGACCGATTCGAAACGCCTGCAGCAGGTGCTGAAGAACCTGCTCTCGAACGCCTTCAAGTTCACCGAGGATGGCGGCGTCAATCTGTCGGTCTCGCTGGCGACGGGCGGATGGGGCGCCGAGCACCCGGTCCTCGGCGGTGCCGACCGGGTCGTCAGCTTCGAGGTTTCCGATACCGGCATCGGCATCCCCGCCGAGAAGCAGAAGATCATCTTCGAGGCGTTCCAGCAGGCCGATGCCGGCACCAGTCGCAAGTACGGCGGCACCGGCCTCGGCCTCGCGATCAGCCGCGAGCTCGCCAATCTCCTCGGAGGCGAGATCCAGCTGCGCAGCGAGCCCGGTTCCGGCAGCACGTTCACGCTCTACCTGCCGCTGCGCTATGTCGGCCCGGCCTCGAACCTGCCGGGCGAGGCGCTCCCGGCGGTCTCCTTCCGCCTGCCGGCACGGCGCGCCCCGGCGGAAGCCGAAATGCCGGAATTCGAGGTCGAGGACGATCGCTATCAGATCCTGGCCGGCGACAGCGTCCTGCTGATCGTGGAGGACGATCCGCACTATGCCCGGCTGATGGCCGATCTGGCCCGCGACGAGGGGTTCAAGGTGCTGGTGGCGTTGCGCGGCGAGCAGGCGCTGGAACTGGCCACGCGCTACCAGCCGACCGCGGTGTCGCTCGACATCTTCCTGCCCGACATGCTGGGCTGGAACGTGCTGGGCCAGCTGAAGCAGAATACGGCGACGCGGCACATTCCGGTGCAGATCGTCACCTTGGACGAGGATCGCCAGCACGGTCTCGCCCGCGGCGCTTTCTCCTTCATCACCAAGCCGGCGAGCCGCGAGGGCCTTGAAGGCGCCCTTGCCCGCATTCGCGAGTTCGCGGCGCCGCGACGCAAGCGCCTGCTGGTCGTCGAGGACAACGATTCCGAGCGGCTCGGCATCGCCGCGCTGCTCGGGCACGACGATATCGAGATCGACGGCGCGACGAGCGGGCAGGACGCGCTCGCCGCCTTGGAGGCGCGAAGCTACGACTGCGTCGTGCTCGACCTCAGGCTGCCGGACATGTCGGGATTCGATGTGCTGGACCGCATCAATGCCGATCCGCGGCTGGCCGAGATCCCGATCGTCGTGTTCACCGGGCGCGAGCTCTCCGCCGAGGAGGATGCGAGGCTGCACACGATGGCCCGGAGCATCGTCGTCAAGGGCGTGGAATCGCCCGAACGCCTGCTCGACGAGACGGCGCTGTTCCTGCACCGCGTGGTGGCCGACCTGCCGCCGGAGAAGCAGAGGCTGCTGGCGCGGCTGCACGAATCCGACGAGGACCTGGTCGGCCGGCCGGCGCTGCTGGTGGACGACGATGCGCGCAACATCTTCGCGCTCAGCAGCGTGCTCGAGCGGCGCGGCATGCGCGTGCTTACGGCGACGACCGGAAAGGAGGCGATCCGCATCCTCGAGACGACGCCGGAGATCGCGATCGTGCTGATGGACATCATGATGCCGGAGATGGACGGCTACCAGACCATGCAGGCGATCCGGTCGAAGCCCGGTTTCCGCCGGCTGCCGATCATCGCGCTCACCGCGAAGGCGATGAAGGGCGATCGCGAGAAATGCCTGGAGGCGGGTGCGTCGGAGTATCTGGCGAAGCCGGTCAATACGGAACAGCTGCTGTCGGCGTTGAGAGTCTGGCTGCATCGGTGAGGCGCAACATGGCGGCCGATGAAAAGGTGAACATACTGCTCGTCGACGATCTGCCGGCGAAGCTCCTGAGCTACGAGGTCATCCTGCAGGATCTCGGCGAGAACCTGCTCAGGGCCAATTCCGCGCGCGCGGCGCTCGGTCTGCTGCTGCAGCACGAGATCGCCGTCGTGCTGGTCGATGTCTGCATGCCGGATCTGGACGGCTTCGAGCTCGCCAAGATGATCCGCGAGCACCCCCGTTTCACCAAGACCGCCATCATCTTCATCTCCGCCATCCAGGTGACCGAGGTCGATACGCTGCGCGGCTACGAGACCGGCGGGGTCGATTATGTCCCGGTGCCGGTCGTGCCGGCCGTCCTGCGGGCGAAGGTGAAAGTCTTCGTCGATCTCTACCGGACGACACGCGAGCTCGAGCGGCTGAACCGCGAGCTGGAAAAGCGCGTGGAGGAGCGAACCGCGGAGCTTGCGGCCAACCACGCGCAGCTGGTCCAGAGCGAAAAGCGGCGCACCCTGTCTCTGATGGCCGGCGGCATGGGCTCATGGGACTGGGATCTGAGCCAGGGCACCTGCCGCTGGGACGAGGGCCAATACCGCATCTATGGCGAGGATCCGGCCAGCTTCCAGCCGACGCCGGAGAATATGGGCCGCAACGTGCACCCCGAGGATCGCGGGCGCTGGCAGGCCGCGATGGCCGCCGTTCTTGCGGAAGGCCAGATCTGTCCGCTGGAGCTCAGGATCGTGCTGCCGGATGGGCAAGTCAGATGGTGCATGGCGGCGGCCGCCACCACCGGTTCCGCCGGCGGCGAGCCCGTGCATGTCAGCGGCGTCACCGTCGACATCACCGACCGCAAGCTGGCCGAGGAGCGCCAGCTTCTGCTGGCCCGCGAGGTCGATCACCGCGCGCGCAACGCTCTCGCGGTGGCGCAGTCGATCGTGCACCTGTCGCGCGGCGCCGATATCGATTCCTTCACCGAGCTGGTGAACGGCCGGATCCAGGCGCTGGCCCGCGTGCATACCCTCATTTCGGAATCCCATTGGCGAGGTGCCGACCTGCGCCGTGTCGTGGAGGACGAGCTGCTGCCCTATATGGGCGAGGCGCACGAGGTGTCGGTGGCGGGCCCGCCGCTGTTCCTCCCGCCTTCGGTCAGCCAGGCGCTGGCCCTGGTGGTGCACGAGCTGCTGACCAATGCCGCGAAGTACGGGTCGCTGTCGCGGCCGGGTGGCCAGCTGCGGCTGAGCTGGCAGGTCGACGGGCAGTCGCTGGCGATCGCCTGGGTCGAGCGCGGCCATCATGCGGTCAGGCGCCCGACGGCGTCAGGCTTCGGCAGCCGCCTGATCCGCGCGACGATCGAGGGTACCTTGAAGGGAAATGTGCAGCTCGACTGGCAGCCGCAGGGACTGGTCTGCCGGATCGTCGTCCCGGCGACATGGCAGACGGTCGAGCATGCGATGGAGCGGACGGCCGCGCCGGGCGAAGCGCCGGCTGATCCGGCCGCCTCGCAGCGCCGGCTTCGCGTCCTTCTGGTGGAGGACGAGAGCCTGATCGCCCTGATGATCGAGGAGGCCGTCGTCAAGATGGGCCATACCGTCGTGGGTCCGCTCGGCGACTTCGATTCGGCATTGGCGGCCGCCAAGGGGGCGGAATTCGACCTGGCGCTGCTCGACGTCAATCTGGGTGGGCGGCTGATCTTCGGCGTCGCCGATGCGCTGCGCGATCGCGGCATTCCCTATCTGCTGCTGACCGGCTACGGCTCGGAGAGCATTCCGCCGGACTATCGCGGCGCGCCGGCGCTGCAGAAGCCGATCGAGCCCGACCTGCTGCGAAAATGCATCGCCGCCGTCATGCCGGCGACCCACGCTGTCGTGTCGGCAATGGCCAGCCGTCCGCCGTCAGCCGCGTCGCAGATTCTTCTGCACGATTGACAGGATGATCAGGCTGAAAGCGGCGACGCGCAGGAGGTAGATCCAGCTCTGCTCTTCGCGCTGCGTGCCGTAGAGGAGCGGGAGGCCTTGGTTCAGCGCCAGCAGCCAGAACGCCACGGCAAAGACGCCGAACAGGCTGTCCTTGGTCTTGACCCAGAAGCGCAGGAAGAACACGCCGCCGATCACGAACCCCATGGTCACCATGCCGGAGACGAAGTCTGACATCGCGGCGCCTCTAGTTGGTTTCCCAGATGAAGCCGCAGAGCAGCACGATGACCGCGGCGAGCGACGACACCTGCCGGAAAGGCATGAGATAGAACTCCGGAAACAGCACGACATCGGCGAGAACGAACAGATTGTTGGCGGTGAGCAGCGCAAAGCAGCATGCGCTCCACAACAGCAGCCGCGTTCGCACCTTCGCATAGTGGCGGAACAGAAGAGCGGCGCAGGCCGTGCTGGTCAGCACGCACAGGACGAGCACAAGAGCCTGGAATTGCGCCATCGCCCTAGTCCCTTTTCAATCGGAAGGCGTCGAGGAAGGCCTGCAGTCGATCCTCGGGTGCGGCCACGATCATCCGGATGACGGCAGTCGGCCGCTCCGCATACGTATCGGCCAGCCGGGTGACCAGGTTCTCGATCTCGGGCGTCGCGGGCCGATAGACGAACGCGTCGTCGACCTGCTGCACGAGGCCGGCGCGGACGAAGGCTTCGAGCGCGTCCCGCACGGCACGCTCGCTGCTCCGCTGTTCCCGCACCAGACGCTCGATGCTCCAGGACTGGTCGGCCTGCGATCGCACGAAGAACAGCAGCTCCAGAGCCCAGACGGACCGGATACATGTGCGAACGAATTCTATGAGTCCTGTATCCATCCGATCGTAGAGCAAGTGCCTCCCGTACCCGCATCCAACACGCATCGGCGCCGTCAGTGAAGTGCCAAATGTCGTCCCGCGACGGCGCGGTTCGTGTTCCGATTTCGTGCTCGCCGGCGCCGGCGCCATGTAAGGCCCTTAACCACTTGGTAAGCATTTTCCACCGCAATCGGCCGCGGGGGTGAGGTGCCGATCCGGACGCAGCGGGGCTGCCGGATCGGTTCAGTGAGACCCGCGGGGCGAGACTGATGCCGCAAGGCAACAGCCTGGCATGGCCGTCCGGCCTGTCCTGGCAATCCGGACTTCCGGCGTTGCATCTGGCCGGCGATCTGGTCATCGCGATCGCCTGCTTCACCACCGCCATCTGCATCTTCTGCTTCGTGCGCCGGCGCGACGGCCTGCGCTTCCCCGCGGTCTATCTGCTGGTCAGCGGCTTCATGCTGTGGACCGGCCTGACGCATCTCCTCGCCGTGGCGGCGCTGTGGCTGCCGGTCTTCGGCCTGCACGGTGCCGCCAAGGCGGTAACGGCGGCCGTATCGATCGCTGCCGGCATCGTGATCTGGCGGGTCATCCCCAAGGCCTACCGGCTGCCCTCGACGGGCGAGCTCGAAGCGCTGAACCGCGAGCTCGCCGCCGAGATCGCCCGCCGCGGCGCGCTCGAGACCGAGCTGCGCGCGGTCCAGGCCCGACTCGAGGCGCGGGTGGCCGAGCGCACCCGCGAGGTCGAGGCGGCCCGCGCCCGTGCCGAGGCGGCCGACCGCGCCAAATCCGAGTTCCTGGCGCAGATGAGCCATGACCTCAGGACCCCGCTGAACGCCGTGCTCGGCTTCTCGGAGCTGCTGCGGTCCGGCATGTACGGCCCGCTGGGCGACGCGCGCTACGCCGAGTATGCCACCTATATCCACCGCAGCGGCGAGCTGCTGCTCGAACTGATCGACGACCTGCTCGATCTCGCCCGTATCGAGGCGGGCCGGACCGTGCTCAAGATCGAGCCGGTAGCGCTCGACAATCTGGTCGGCGATGCCGTGCGTGCCGCCGAGCTTCCGGCGACGCGCAAGCGGATTCATATCGCCTTGCCGCCAGCGCCTTTCGGCATGGCGGTGCCGGCCGACCGCAAGGCGCTCCGGCGCATGCTCGACAATCTTCTTGGCAACGCCGTGCGCTACACGCCGGAGGGCGGGCGCATCGAGGTATCCGGCGCGGCGGTCGATGGCGGCGTGCGCATCGTCGTGGCCGATAGCGGCCCGGGCATCCCGCCGGAGGAGGTCCCCAGGGTGGTGCAGCCCTTCATGCGCGGCCGCGACGTGGCGAGCTCGACGACCGGGACCGGACTCGGTCTCGCCATCGTGAAATCCCTGGTCGAGCTGCATGGCGGCCGGGTGGAGATCGGCCGGGCCGCGCTCGGCGGGGCCGAGATTGCCGTCTGGCTGCCGCAGGAAAGCGCGGCGGCGCATCCGCCGGGCCGGTCGGCAGCCGCCTGATCGCGCCGCGATCTTTCCGCCGCCGCGGCGCGGCCCCCGGCCGGCCTGGATCCCGCATGTCGGCAAACCTCGCGGCCGCCGCGCCCCGCGCATGCCGGTTTCCCCATCGGCGGCAGGAATGGCTATAAGAACGGGACGCGGATGACCGGACGGCCGACTTTGGTCGCCGCGGCTCGAGGGGTGGGGAAATGGTGCTGTTCCGCCGGACCTATGTCAGTCTGGCCGCCGCGATCATGTTGCCGATCGTCGCCTTCCTGGCGGTGCAAGTGTTCTATCTGCTGCGTGACGACCGGCGCGCCGTCGAGCAGGCCATGCTCGATCGGGCGGAGCAGATCACCACCCATCTGGACACCGTCATCGCCGCCGATATCAGCGCGCTGCGCGTGCTGGGCACCGCGCATTTCTTCGGCGCGGCCGATTGGGCGGGCCTGTATGCGCGCGTCCTTGCCGTGGTCGACGCGACCGATCATTGGCACGCGGCGGTGCTGTGGGATTTCGCCGAGGACCGCGTGATCTTCGATACCCGCGTGCCTTACGGCACCGCGCCCGAGGGCCCGCCGCCCCGCCAGCGCTGGGCGCTGCCGGCAGGCGAGCCGAAGCTGCCCTGGATCGGCGGCATCGTGCAGGTCGATGGGCGGCCGTTCATCTCGTTGCATGTGCCGGTCCTGCGCGGCGGCGCGATCACCCATGTGCTCACCCTGGCGCTGGCGCCGCAATTCTACCAGGCGGCGATGCTCCAGCGCTTGCCGCCGCGCAGCGTCGCCGCCGTGGTTGACCGGCGCGGGCTCTTCATCGCCCGCAGCCTGCGTTACGAGGAGACGGTCGGCACGCCGGCGACCAGCTATGTGCGCGATGCCATCGCCGCGGGTCCGAGCGGCATCTATCCCGGCGTCACCTTTGAAGGCTTCAAGAACTACACGGCCTACTGGACATCGCCGACCAGCGGCTGGTCGACCCATATCGCCATCGCCGCCGGCCTGATCGACCAGCCGTGGTCCCGTTCCATCCTGGTGGTCGGCCTGGGCGGCTTCGCTGCCGTCGCGCTTGCCGGCTTGCTGATGTTCCTGTCGCTGCGCGATCTCGCCGATCGCCGCCGCGCCGAGGAGCAGCTGCGCCAGTCGCAGAAGATGGAGGCGATCGGCCAGCTGACCGGCGGCGTCGCGCACGATTTCAACAACCTGCTGACGGTCATGCTCGGCAGCCTGGAACGATTGCGGCGCAAGCTCGGCGAACCCAGCGTCGAACCGGAAGAACTGATCCGCCATGTCGACAACGCCCGCCAGGGCGCGGAGCGCGCCGCGGCGCTGACGCGCAGCCTGCTCGCCTTCTCGCGCCAACAGGCGCTGGAACCGCGGCCGGTCGACGTCAACCGCCTGGTCGTGCGGATGTCGGAAGTGCTGGAGCGCACGCTCGGCGAAACGGTCGCGGTCGAGGTGGTGCGCGCGGCTGGGCTGTGGCGTGCGCAGATCGATCCGAACCAGCTCGAGATCGCGATCATCAACCTGGCGGTGAACGCGCGCGACGCCATGCCGGAGGGCGGCAAGCTCACCATCGAGACCGCCAATGCCTATCTCGACGAGAAGTACGCCGCCGCCAATGCCGAGGCGGCGCCCGGCCAGTATGTCGCGCTCTCGGTCACCGATACCGGCACGGGCATGACGCCGGAGATCATGGCCCGCGTGTTCGAGCCGTTTTTCACCACCAAGCCGCTCGGCCGCGGCACCGGGCTCGGCCTTGCCCAGGTCTATGGCTTCGTCAAGCAGTCCGGCGGGCACGTGAAGATCTACAGCGAGCCGGACGAGGGAACCACTGTGCGTCTCTATCTGCCGCGCGTGATGGCGGAAGCCGTGGGCGACGAGGTGGCGACGGAGCCGGCACCGCCGGCCAGGGCGGGCCGTAAGCTGGCGATCCTGGTAGTGGAGGATGATGCGGCGGTGCGCGCCCACACGACCGGGTTGCTGCGCGAGATCGGCCATGCGGTGGAGGAGGCGCCGGAGGCGGCGACCGCTCTCGCTCTGCTCGACCGCCGGCCGGACATCGAGCTGCTGTTCACCGATGTCGGCCTGCCGGGCGGCATGAACGGCCGCCAGCTGGCCGACGAGGCGCTGCGCCGCCATCCCGGCCTCAAGGTGCTGTACACCACGGGCTATGCCAAGAACGCCATCGTGCATGGCGGCCGGCTCGATCCCGGCCTGGCATTGCTCGCCAAGCCCTTCACCCGGGCCGAGCTTGAAACGAGACTCGCCGAGGTGGCCGAGACGCTGGATCGGCCGCCCTGCCTGCTGCTGGTCGAGGACGAACCGATGATCGCCATCGACACCGCCGAAACCTTGAAGGAGCTCGGCTACGAGGTCGAGACGGCGGCGACCGGCACCGACGCGCTCAACGCGCTGCGTCGGCGGGGTGCCCGCATCGACGGCGCCATCGTCGACTTCGGCCTGCCCGACATGAAGGGCGATGCGCTGGTGCGCGAGCTGCGCGCCATGAACGTGCGGCTGCCGATCCTGGTGGCGAGCGGCTCTGATCCCGGCGAGCTCCGGCGCCGGATCGGCGATACCGTCGCCATCGGCTTCGTCAGCAAGCCCTATGGCAGCGACGAACTCAAGAAGGCGCTGGCAGGCCTCGGCTTCCCGGTCGGGAGCAGGGCCGCGTGATGCGCCGGCGGCCTTGGCCGGCCGTGCGGCATGGACGCTGACGTCCTGATCGTAGGGGCCGGCCCGACCGGCCTGATGCTGGCCAATCAGCTGGTGCGGCGCGGGGTGCGAGTGCTCCTGGTCGACCGCCATGCCGGCCCGGCGCGTGAAACCAGGGCGCTCGGCGTGCAGGCGCGCACGCTCGAGATCTACGCCCAGCTCGGCATCGCCGAGCGCGCCCTCGCCCTCGGCAAGCCCGGCGGTGGTGCCGATATCTGGGCCCAGGGTCGCCGCATGGCCCGGGTGCCGATCGGTGAGGCGGGGCGTGCGCTCACGCCCTATCCCTTCATCCTGGTGCTCGGCCAGGACGACAACGAGCGCATCATGGGCGACCGCCTGCGGGAAATCGGCGGGGCGGTGCGGTGGAACACCGAGCTGGTCGGCCTCGCCCAGCAAGAGGATGCGGTGGTGGTGACGTTGCAGCAGCCGGACGGCAGCCGCCGGACGGTCGAGGCCGCCTGGGTCGCCGGCTGCGACGGCGCGCACAGCGCGGTGCGCGAGCTCTCCGGCATCGGATTTCCCGGCGCGCCCTACGAGCACATCTTCTTCGTCGCCGACGTGACGGCGACGGGCAGCATGGTGCCGGACGAGGTCAACGTCTATCTCTGGCGCGACGGCTTCCACCTGCTGTTCCCGATGCGAGGCGCGAATCACTGGCGCATCGTCGGCATCCTCCCCGAGGATCTGCGCGGCCGCGACGGGATCGGCTTCGACGCCGTGGTTCCCTCGCTGCGTGGCGAGGCAGGTTCCGACCTCTCCTTCCAGGACTGCACCTGGTTCTCGACCTATCGCATCCATCACCGCGCCGCCGCGCGGTTCCGCGACCGCCGCTGCTTCCTGGCCGGCGATGCCGCGCATATCCACAGCCCGGTCGGCGCCCAGGGCATGAACACGGGCCTGCAGGACGCCTACAACCTCGCCTGGAAGCTGGCGCTGGTGGTACAGGGCCGCGCCGATCCGGCATTGCTCGACAGCTACGAGGCGGAGCGCTCGCCGGTGGCGCGCCGCCTGCTCGCCACCACCGACCGCGCCTTCCGCCTCGTCGTCTCCGACAGCTGGATCGCCGGCCTGCTGCGCACAAAGGTGCTGGCGCGGCTCGCCGCCTTCGCCATGCGGCGGCCGGCGATCCAGCGCTTTGCCTTCCGCACGGTGTCGCAGACCGGCATCAACTATCGCAAGGGACCGTTGTCGCGCGGTCTGCCTGGCCTGCCGAAGGCTGCGCCACAGGCCGGCGACCGCTTCCCCTGGCTCACGCTCGCCTTCGCCGCGAACGGAGCGGCGGAGGACAGCTTCCGCCGGCTCGACGATCTGCGCTTCCACCTGCTCGCCTTCGGCCAGCCGGCGCCGGAGGCCGATGCGCTCGGCCTCGGCGACCTGCTCGCGGTGCACGCCGTGCCGGAGACCGAAGCGAACCGTTCGGCGCTGGCGCGCGCCGGGATGCCGCCGCCGTGCTTCTACCTGCTGCGTCCGGACGGCCACGTGGCGCTCTGCGGCGCGCGGCTGTCGACGGAAGAGCTGCGGCGCTACTTCGCCGAGGTCATGAATTTTCAGACTTAACGCACGCGCTGTTCCCGCCCTTTCCCAGTGGTTGAAATTCATAGGGACTCACTCCGCTTCGCGGAGACTCCGGGCCGCCATATCCGATCTGCGCGGCATGGCAGGCCAAGCATGGGGATGACAGCGGTGCCGACAACAATGTTGAGCTAAGTCAAACCGCCGACAGGGAACCCGGCCCAGAGTTTAACGATGCAACTGCCCCGCACCATCGCTTGGCGGCTTGTCGTGCTGGTGACGGCGGCAATTCTGCCGGTGCTTGCCTTCGCAGCATTCATGATGGCTCGGTATGCGGAAGCGGAGCGCGCTGGTCATCAGCTGCAGACACTTGCGACCGCTCGCGCGCTCTCGGTCGGGATCGACCGCGAACTCGCGACGCAACAGACACTCGCGGTTGCGCTCAGCGGCTCGGCCGCGCTGGCGAATCGTGATTGGGAGACTTTCCATCGCCGCGCCAAGACCTTGCTCGGCGACGATCCGGAACGCCGTGTTCTGGTGATTGATGTCGCGGGGCGGCAGATTCTCAACACGTTCCTGCCCTACGGAAGCGATCTCCCCGACACCGATCCGCGGCCGGTGCGCGAGGTCGTGAAAACCGGCGCTCCCATCGTCTCCGATCTGGTATTCGGCGGCGCTACCCGTCGGCCCGTGATCGGGCTTTACGTGCCGATCTTCGAAGAGGGTCGGGTGGCGCAAGTATTGGCGGTCGGGCTCGATGCCGATCGCATCTCACGTATTCTGCGCGACCAGCGGATGCCGCAGGGCTGGCTTGCCGCGGTCGTTGACCGCAACGGCATCATTCTGGCGCGCAATCGTCTGTCGGAGGCCTTCGTCGGGCAATCGGCCACCCCGGAGTATCTCCAAGTGATCCGCGCCGCGGAAGAAGGCGTGGCAGAATCGGTGACCAAGGAAGGCATTCCGGTCCACGGCGCGTTTGCCCGCTCCGCCGTCTCCGGCTGGACCACGGTCGTCGCCGTCGACACGGCGGTGCTGAATGCTGCGCTCATCCGTTCGCTGCAATGGCTCGGGGCCGGTGGTGTGCTGCTGCTGGCAGCCGGGGCGAGTGCCGCAGTGTTCTATGGCCGCCGGATCGCGGAGCCGATCGGCACCCTGGCCGTTATGGCAACTTCCCTCGGGGAAGGCAGGCCACTGGCGAAGCGGGAATTCGCCATCGGGGAAGTGCAACGCGTCGCCGAAGAGATGCAAGCGGCTGCCACATTGCTCCGCCGTCGTGCCGAAGAGCGCGAGGCTCTGCTCGGTTCGCTCGAGCAACGGGTTCAAGTGCGCACTCGCGAGCTGGCGGAGAGCGAGGCGCGCTATCGCATGCTCGCCGAAAATGCGAACGACATGATCGTGCATGCCGACCTGAACCGGGTCTGGCGCTACGTCTCGCCGTCCTGTCGCAGGATGTTGGGATTCGAAGCTGTCGAGATGATCGGGAAGTCGGCGGTCGGCCTGATCCATCCGGACGATGCCGACCGGGTGGCCGAGGCAGTACGTGCGCTGCGACCTGGGGCGGAGCGCATGACCTGCGCATTCCGGGCCCGTCGGAAGGACGGCGCTTTTGTCTGGCATGAATCGTCGTGGACGCTTCTGCTCGATCCCGAAGGCAAGCCGGCCTCCTACATGGTCGTGGCCCGCGACATCACGAAGCGAAAGGAGGCTGAGGCCCAGGCTGAGCGCGCCGCAGCGGCAGCAGAGGCGGCAAACCGGGCCAAGTCCCAGTTCCTTGCCAGCATGAGCCACGAGCTGCGCACACCGCTCAATGCGGTGATCGGCTTCGGCCAGCTCCTCTTGGAGGGGAACCGGGAGCCTCTCACGGCGCGGCAGCGCGAGTATCTCGAATACATTCTGCGCGGCGGCAACCAGCTGCTTGGTTTGATCAACGACGTGCTCGATCTCGCCAAGATCGAAGCTGGCAAGCTTACGGTATCGATCGGTCGGGTGGAGGTTGCCGGTCTGATCGAGTCGCTTGCCGTGATGCTCGGCCCAATGGCACACGAGTGCGGTGTGCGAATCGAGACCACACCTTTGCCCCTCTGCCCGGCCGTACGGGCAGATCGCGCCCGGCTTCTGCAAGTGC
Source organism: Desertibaculum subflavum (assembly GCA_003576705.1). Lineage (GTDB taxonomy): Bacteria > Pseudomonadota > Alphaproteobacteria > Ferrovibrionales > Ferrovibrionaceae > Desertibaculum > Desertibaculum subflavum. The sequence continues at coordinate 32,558 of QOZS01000034.1, read as the reverse complement.
TGATAAATCTCGGCACCAATGCGATCAAATACAATCGCCGAGGCGGTTCGGTGATGATCCGGGCTCGTGTCGCGGAGGATGGCTGGGTTCGTATCTCCGTTACGGATACCGGGTCGGGGATTGCGCCCGGCCGCCGACGCGAGGTCTTTGAACCCTTCAACCGGCTCGGCGCGGAACAGAGTGGAACCGAAGGCACCGGCATCGGGCTCGCTATTTCCAAGCAGCTGATCGAAATGATGGCGGGGCGGATCGATTTCATCAGTGAAGAGGGACAGGGCAGCACGTTCTGGGTCGAGCTTCCCGAAGATGGCATTGCCGAATCTGGTTCGGAGGTCTCTGCAGGCGGTTCGGAGCTTTCATCCTCCGGCGACGCTTTCATGGCGGCGCTCGATCAGCTGGTCGCGGCTCTCGGCGAGCGAGTCACGCGGAATGTGTCCTGAACTGCCCTTCGGCCGGCTTCAGGCGCTTTCCCGGACGACTGTCGCTGCGGGCGCCAGTTCGCGTCGCTCGCGCGGCAGGTTGGCGACCAGGATGCCGGCGATGACGCAGGCGAGCCCGGCGGCGAGCGCGAGCGTGACCGCTTCGCCCAGCATCAGGCCGCCCAGCAGCATGGCGGTCAGCGGGTTCAAGGTCAGGTAGATCACCGTGCGGGTCGGCGCGAGCCAGCGCAGCGCCCACATGAAGAGCGAGAACTGGATGGCGCCGCCGAAGGTGCCGAGGAACAGGATCGCAAGCCAGGCCTCGCGGCTGAACGTGGGCAGCGCGTCGGGCCCGCCATTCGCGAGCGAAAGCGGCAACAGCGCCACGACGCCGAACAGCATGCCGAGCGCGGTGACGAACAGCGCGCCGTGCCGCCCGAGCACGCCGCGGCCGAACACCGAATAGATTGCCGCACTGCAGGCGCCGAGCAGCATCAGCCCGTCGCCGAGCAGCATGTCGGGCCCGGCGCCGGCCTCAGCCGCCGGACCGAACACGATGGCGATGCCGGCGAAGGCGAGCGCGACCGAGGCGATCTTCCAGCGCGTCAGCAGTTCGCGCCCGAACATCGCGGCGATGATCAGGGTCTGGATCGGGATGGTGGCGAGCCCGACCGCGCCGCGCGGGGTGGTGGTGTATTGCAGCGCCGCGCTGAACGCCCAGGGGAAGAAGGCGAAGAACAGCGCGCCGAGCGCCGCGATCTTGGCCACCTCCGCGGGCGGCAGCCGTTCCTTCGGCCAGGTGAGGTAGAGCACCGGCGCGAGGCATGCGCCGGCGATGACGTAGCGCATGAGCGACAAGGTCACCGGATCGATCTCGCCGACCGCGATTCGGGTCGCCACCACCGAGGCGCCGGCGCTGAGCGCCGCCGCGGCGGCGGCGAAATTGGCCAGGAGAAGCTTGTTCATCGGCGAGGCTCCGGTACGCGACAGTGACTTGCGGAATGCAAGTGACATACTGGCATACGACTTTAAAAATGCAAGTGACTATGCTATCTGTCGGGGGGACAGGCGAGGCGGGAGCGGCGGCGATGGCACGAACCCTGCGTCCGGCGGGTCACGAATTCCGATCGAAATGCTCGATCGCGCGCACGCTCGACGTGCTGGGCGACAAATGGACCCTGCTGATCGTCCGCGACCTGATGTGGCACGGCAGGCACACTTTCCAGGCCCTGCAGGACAGTGCCGAGCGCATCCCGACCAACATCCTGGCCGACCGCCTGCGCCGCCTCGCCGAATGGGGCCTGGTCCGCCGCGCGCAATACCAGGACCGCCCGCCGCGCTTCGAATACCACCTGACCGAGGCGGGACAGGCCTTGGAGCCGGCGCTGATCCAGATCATGCGCTGGGGCCACGAGATGCTGAACGGCGGCCTGAACCAGCGCGTCGTCGGGGCTGGGCCGGGCCGGCCGCGGCGCTGACGGGGCCGGCGACTTGGCGGTCGACTTGCGCGGCCGAAAGGCGCATGGTGGCCCGATCACGAGCAGATGCATCCGGGCGCCCGTGGCAGAGAGCCGAGCATGCTCTCGCCTGCACTTGTCAACCATGGGCAATCGCATGCCGGACTACATCGCGCATATCTTCCCGGTCGGGGCGCAGGCCTTCAGCATCAAGATCACCGCCAACAACGACCAGGATGCCGCCGAGCAGGCGAGGGCGCGCGGCGAGCCGGCCCGCACCATCGAGGTCTGGGAGCGCACCCGCCTCGTCGCCCGCATGCCGTCGAAACTCGCCTCCCGGCCCGCGTCCAGGTGACGGCCGCGCCGGACCGCGCCCATTGATGCCGGGCGCTATTCCAGCCTGAATCCCCGGCGCTTCACATAGGCGCCGAAATCCGCCCGTTCCGGGCTGGCATATTGCCGCGCCTTGTCCTCCGACCAGCCGTAGAAATCGGCGCGGCCGAACCGTGCCTCGTCGCGCTGCTGGCGGTAGGGGAAGATGGCGTGGCGGCGGCGGTCATAGGCGTCGACCTCGTCGCGCACATGCGTGTCGTCGAAGCGGTTGGTGTGCACACGTGTCGCGAGCGGCAGGCGCGCGCTCATATGGCCGGGATCGGCCGGCCAGCCCAGGCCGAGCGCTGCCACCGGAAATACATGCGCCGGCAGCCCGCACCAATCCGACACGGTCTGCGCGTGGTTGCGGATGGTGCTGACCGGGCAGCAGCCGAGGCCCGCGGCCTCCGCCGCCGCGATGAAGGTCGCCATCACGATCGCGCCGTCCACCGCGGCGTTGAAGAAGGCGTCCAGGTGGTCGTTGGGGAAGGGCGTGGCCCGCCATTCGGCGATCTGGCGCTGCCGCCGGTTGTTGCCGAGGAAGAGCAGCAGCGCCGGCGCGCCCTTGATCCAGGGCTGGTCCGGCAGCAGGTCCGCCATCCGCCCGCGCAAGCCGGCGTCCTCGACGATCAGGATGTCGCCCTGCTGCAGGTCGCTCTTGGTCGGCGACGACAGCGCGGCGGCGCAGAGCAGCCGGATCATCCCGGGCTCCACCGCGCGGTCGCTGAACCGGCGGATCACCCGATGGTCGAGCAGGCCGCGGATGGTCTCGGTGCCGCGCTCCAGCGCCGGCACCTCCGCCAGGCGCTCGCCAAACCGCTTCTCGATCAGGTCGGACAATTGCGTCATTCCACGCGTACCTCCGCTGCGTCTCCCGGGCGGATAGTACCTCAGGCGCGCGCCTAACCCGCCAGCGAAACGCTGATCGTGCCATCGCTTTCCAGGATCATAGTCTCGACGTTCTCGACGCCATGCCCACCGGCGGCCCGCACCGCGCTCAGCGCCTCGTCGCGCGTGATGCGCTCGCGCTTCATCGCGCCATCGCAATAAGCGCCGCCGCGCGCGAGCAGAGCCGGCTCGGACCGTATAGCGCCGGCGAATGCTCGCGAGCGGACGGAGAGGAAGGTGACGAGGAACTGCATCGCGATCAGCAGGACCAACGCCGTCGCTCCCTCGGTCAAGGCGATAGATTCCTGCAGCAGGATCGCCGACAGGGTGGAGCCGAGCGCCACCGTCACCACCAGATCGAAGGCGTTGAGTTTGGCGAGGGTCCGCTTGCCGGAGATGCGCAGGAACAACACGAGCGTGGCATAGGCCAGAACGCCGACCAGCACCGTGCGGATGATGCCCTCCCATCCCTGAAACAGCATTGCGTGCCAGTCCATTCGCGTCCTCCATTTAGGGGGTCCCTGACGGAAATGCCCAATCGGCGCCCGGGATGCCGCGACAGGCAGGCCTCCTTCACAGCAATATTGCAAAGATGGCAAATGATCCCGGCCATCTGGCTCTCATGTGCATATCGCGGGGGGCTGGTTTGACGCGAAAGGGACGCTGGCGCCGCGCGCTTGCTCTAACATTCCCGACCCAGGAGGTGCGCGCATGAAGCTCGGCAAGCTTGGCGTCTGGCAGTCGACGGATGGAATGACCTCGGAACAGGCGGCGGCCTTCGCCCAGCGTCTGGAGGGCTGGGGTTATGCGGCGTGGTGGATGCCGGAGGCGCGCGGGCGCAACCCGCTCGCCATGGCGGGCTTCCTGCTGGCGCGGACCACGCGGCTCGTCATCGCCACTGGCATCGCCAACATCTATGCCCGCGACGCCCAGGCGACGCGCGCGGCCCAGCTCGGCCTCGCCGAGCAATCCGGCGGGCGCTTCCTGCTCGGCCTCGGCGTCAGCCATGTGCCGATGGTGGAGGGCCTGCGCGGCCATGCCTATGGCAAGCCGGTCGCCACCATGCGCGCCTATCTCGAGGCGATGGACAAGGCCGGCTATGCCGCGCCGATGCCGGCGGAGCCGCCGAAGACGGTGCTCGCCGCGCTGGGGCCGAAGATGCTGGAGCTCGCCGCGGCGAAGGCGGATGGCGCGCATCCATTCCTGGTGACGCCGGCGCACACGGCGCGCGCGCGCGCGGCGCTCGGACCGGGCAAGCTGCTCTATCCGGAGCAGAAGGTGATCCTGGCGACCGACGCGGCTTCGGCGCGCAAGACGGCGCGCGCCGCGCTCGCCCGCTACCTGGCGCTGGAGAATTACCGCAACAACCTGCTCGGCCTCGGCTTCGGCTTGGGCGAGCTCGAAGGCGGCGGGTCGGACCGGCTGGTCGATGCGCTGGTCGCCTGGGGCGATGCCGGCGCGATCCGCGCCCGGATCGACGAGCATCTCCGTGCCGGCGCCGACCATGTCTGCATCCAGGCGCTACGCGGCGAAGGCGACATGGCGGTGGGTCCGGACGAGACGCTGCTGGCCGCCCTCGCGCCGGGCTTTGCTTGATCAGTTCAGAACAAGAAAGTGTCCGATGACGCGACGTGATGCGCCCGGCATGTCCGCCCGATGGTGACACCTCTCACCGGCCCGCGGGCCGGCGACCGCATCCTGCTGGCGATCGGGCTGCTGCTGCTCTCGGTGCTGTGCTTTTCGATTCTCAACGCCTCGGCGAAGTACCTGACCCAGTGGTTCGCGGCGAGCCAGATCGTCTGGGCGCGCTACGTCTTCTCCTTCTTCTTCATGCTGATTGTGTTCATGCCGCGGCACGGCACCCGCATCTTCAAGGTGGAGCGGCCGTGGAGCCAGATCCTGCGCGGCTTCCTGCTCTTCATGTCGTCGTTCCTGTATTTCCGCGGGCTGGCGCATCTGCCGCTGCCGACCGCGGCGGCGATCTCGCAATCGAGCCCGATCATCGTCACCGCCATGGCGGCGCCGCTGCTCGCCGAGGCGGTGGGCCTGCGCCGCTGGATCGCGGTGCTGGTCGGCTTCGGCGGCGCGCTGATCATCGTGCGCCCCGGCATGGCCGGATTCGACTGGCATGCCCTCTATATCGTCGGCTCGACGACCTGCAGCGCGTTCTACCAGCTGGTCACCCGCAAATACGGCGCGCAGGAGCGGCCGGAGGCCTCGGCCACCATCGCCACCATCGTCGGCACGGTGGCGGCGACGCCGTTCCTGCCCTTCGACTTCGTCATGCCGACGGCCTGGTGGCAATGGGCGATGTTCGTTGGCCTCGGCGCGCTGGCCGGGCTTGGCCACTACTTCCTGACCATCGCCTTCAGCCGGGCGCCGGCCGCGATCATCGCGCCGTTCAACTACACCCAGCTGCTCTGGGCCGCCGCGCTCGGCTTCGTCATCTTCGGCGATCTGCCGGATCTGTGGACCTGGATCGGCGCCGGCATCATCGTCGCCTCCGGCCTCTACATCGCCCATCGCGAGCAGCTCAGGCGCCGGAAGCAAAGCGGTGGCTAGTGCAGCCTGCGTGCCTCGCGGCGGAACAGCCAGAGCGCCAGCAGCTCGGGCCGGAAGCGCCCCGCTGCATCGGTGATCAGCTTTTCCTCGATATAGATGCGGCCGAGCAGGTCGCTGCCCGGCCGGCCGGCCGTCAGCGGGCTGAGGCAGGCATCGGAGGTGAAGATCAGCTTGAAGCCGACGTCGCGCGCCGCCGACAGCGCCTTGGCGTCATAGCGTCCGTTCGGGAACGAGAACGTGGCCGGCGGCTCGCCCAGCCAGTCGCCGAGGGTCCGCCGCGAAAGGGCGAGGTCGGCCTCGGGGTCGGGCAGGCTGTCGAGCGGGGTGTGCGAGGCACCGTGCGAGCCGATCGCCATGCCGCCGGCCGGCATGGCCTTGAGCTCCTCCGCCGTCACCGTCTGGCGCTGTTCGCCGGCCGCGGCGACCGCCTGGCGATAGGGCTCGATCAGGGCGGCGCGGGCCGCCTCGTCCACGCGGTAGAGCCGGTCGACCAGCGCCTGGATGCCTCTGGCATCGGGTGGGGGCGGCGGGCCGCCGCCGCCGGCACCCTGCCAGAGCGCTGCCATGTCGGCGGCGCCGAGCCGGCCGATCAGCCGGGCCGAGGTCAGCACCTCCCACCAGAAGGGGTGCGGGCGGCCGATCCCTTCTGAGACCGCGAACATCAGCGAGGGCAGGCCCGCCTCGCGCAGGATCGGCAGCGCGGCGGAGGCATTGTCCGCCCAGCCATCGTCGAGGGTGATCAGCAGCGGGCGGGGCGGCAGGGGTGGGCCGCCCTGGGCGGCGGCCAGCACCGCGGCGCTGTCGACCACGCTGTAATGGCGCCGGAAGAAGTCCAGGCAGGCGCGGAAGGTGACGTCGGAGACCGTGTAGCCGGGATCGGCGAGGCGCCAGCGCGGATCCTCCCGGCGCAGCACGCGATGGAACATCACCACCGTCAGGCGGTCGGCATTGGCCTGCCGGTGCCAGAGCGGCAGAGCGCCGCTCGCAAAGGCGATGCTTTTCAGAACGGCTTTCAAGGTCGCTGCAATCATAAGCCTGTCCGGTATGCCCGCCACGCTCGCCACGTTCGGTTAACAAAGAATCTGGATCACGTCGCCCCTGAGGCAGGCTTGCCTTGACAGCATGGCCCAGGCGGAGTGTGTTGCAAGAAAAGCCCCGCGCGCGGCGGGAAATGGTCGAATGTTCCAGCTTTACCTGCCGATCGCCGAAGTCTCGGTGAACATACTGATCCTGCTCGGACTCGGCCTCGTGGTCGGGTTTCTGTCGGGCATGTTCGGGGTGGGCGGCGGCTTCCTGATGACGCCGACCCTGATCTTCTTCGGCGTGCCGCCGGCGGTCGCGGTCTCGACCCAGGCGCCGCAGATCCTGGCCTCGTCCTTCTCCGGCATGCTGGCGCATTTCCGGCGCGACAATGTCGATCTGACCATGGGCGCCATCCTGACGCTCGGCGGCCTGGTCGGCTCGATCATCGGCGTCTGGCTGTTCGCGCTGCTGCGCCGGGTCGGCCAGATCGATCTCGTCATCGGCCTCACCTTCGCCATCCTGCTCGGCGCGATGGGCAGCCTGATGATGGCCGAGAGCACCCGCACCATCCTGAACACGCGCCGGGCCAACCCGAAGCGGGAGAAGCTGCACAAGCACTACCTGCTGCACCGGCTGCCGCTGAAGATCCGGTTCCGCAAGTCCCGCCTCTATATCAGCGTCGCGCTGCCGCTGCTGATCGGCCTCTTCGTCGGCGTGCTGGTCGCCATCATGGGCATCGGCGGCGGCTTCATCCTGGTGCCGGCGATGATCTTCCTGCTCGGCATGCCGACCCTGCTCGCCATCGGCACCTCGCTGTTCCACATCGTGTTCGTTACCGCCAACACCACCTTCCTGCACGCGATGGAGAACCAGACGGTCGACATACCGCTGGCGCTGCTGCTCACCATCGGGGGCGTCATCGGCGCCCAGCTCGGCGCCGGCGTGGGGGCCAGGCTGAAGGCGGTGCAGCTGCGCGGCCTGCTCGGCCTGATGGTGTTGGCCGTGGCCGCCAAGGTGATTGTCGACTTGGTGGCGACCCCGATCGACCTCTACTCGATCGGCCGGCTCGGCAGCTAGAATTCCCAGCGCTTGCTGAGCAGCGATTGCAGGCGGAAGTTGCGGTAGGTGTAGTTCGGCAGCGTGCTGTCGGCGACCGTGAGCTCCGCCGTCGCCGTCCAGACCAGTTCGCCGAGCCCTTCCGGCAGGCCGTCGCCGAAGATGGCCGCGAGCGGCGTGCCGTAGGTGATGCGTGCGCGCCAGGTATTGTCGCGCCGCTTGATCTCCGGATCGACGATCGGATCGACATCGTCGTAGATCAGCCGCTCGAAGCTGAGCGAGCCGATCATGAACTGGCCCTGGCCGAGCAGCCAGAGATGGGTCGCCTGCAGCTTGCCGCCGTCATAGGCATGGAGCGCCTCGCGCGCGCCCTTGGCGATGAAGCCGGCGGAGACTGTCAGCTGGTGCTCGGGTGCGAGGTTGAAGACAAGGCCGGCATCGAGATCGAAGCGCGGGCCGGTCATCAGATAGGCGGTCGGTGCGGTCTCGATGCCGGCGCCGCTCTTGCGGCCCGTATTGTTGACCGAGTCGAAATCCTGCTGCTGCAGATGCGCCTCGGCAAAGACCTGGGCAGCCGCGTCGACCCGATGCTCGACCCGGAGCTTGGCGCCGATCGCCTGCAGGTAGTCGTCGCGGTTGAGGCGGAGCCGGCTGTAGGTCAGGCTCGGGATCAGCGTTACGTCGGGGTCGCGCCAGGTGCCGCCGGCTTCCAGGAACAGCGCCTGCAGGTCCTGTTGCGGCAGCTGGATCTGCTCGTCCCACAGGAAGGAGACGCGGCCGAACAGGTCGTGCTTCGCCTGCAGGCCGAGATCGTGATGCACCTCGATGGTGCCGATGCCGAGGATGCCGAAGTCGTCCTCGGCCTTCGATGTGTCGCTGTTGATGCCGACCGCGCGGATGCGGCCGCTGGCCGGCGCCGCGTCGCGATTGGTGTCGTAGTGGCCGCCGAGCGAAAGGCTGGCCGTAAAGCGCGTCACCTTGCGCCGCTGCTCGATCTGCGCGAGGTAGCGGTCGATCTCGGCGCGCAGGCTGTCCGGCATCGGCAGCGGCCGTACGGCCAGCAGCTCGCGCTCGGCCTCGACCAGGTTGTCGAGGCGGAGCAGCACCAGCGCATAGAGCAGCCGGGCGCGGGCATTGTCGGGCTGCAGCGCCAGCACCCGCTCCAGGGCCGCCAGCGCGCCGCGCACATTGCCGGCGCGCAGCTGCTGTTCGACATAGCGCAGGTTGAGCGCCACGTCGTCCGGCGCCGCCAGCAGCTGGTCGTAGCTGACCGGCGGGCCGAGATCGTCGGCCTGCGCGGCGGCTTGCGCCGCAGCCTCGCTCTCGCGCTGGGTCTCGATGGTGCGGGCCGGTTCGCGCTCGGGATTGGGCTGGATGCCCTGCGCCGCGGCAGCGCAAGGAAGGGTCAGCGCCAATGCGGCGACGACGCCCGCTCTTGCAACCCCCATCCGCCCCCCAACTTGCGGCCGACACCGATTCGGGTCTCCTCGATCCCGGTAGACACCAGCCACGCCGCGATGACAAGGGGGGGGCGACAGGTCTCGTCAGGCGGCCTGCCAGAGCATGGCGCGCACCTCGCCGAGCTCGCGCTCCAGCTTGCGCCATCGATCGCCGCCATCCCGGCTCTCGTAGAGCTGGCCGAGATTGCTGGCGACGTAGATATGCTGCGGATCGGCAGGATTGGTGGAAATGCACCAGGGGGTCGAGTTGAGCCGGCCGGGCAGGCCGGCATCGCGCCAGCTGGCGCCGAGATTGTCGCTGGCCAGCAGCCGGCCGGTCGAGCCGGGCGGGCCGTTGCCGTTGGTCAGGAACCAGCGCGCCCCGTCCGCCCGCGGCGCCACCGCGCGGGTGTACTGCCAGGGCGAATCCAGCACCTGCTGGCGCCAGCTCGCGCCCTCGTCCTCGCTGACTGCGAAGCCCTTGTTGGTGGTCACGAACAGGGTCCGCCGGTTGGCCCGGCTGAGGATGGCGAAATCGTGCACGTCCTGCGAGATCAGGCCCTCGCTCACCTTGTCCCAGCGCGTGCCGCCGGCGCTGCCGCGCCACAGCCCGTCGATCTCGACGCCGGCCCAGACCACATCCGGATCGTCGGGATCGAGGCGCAGCCGCGTGACCCGCGGCTGGCCGACGAAGATGCATTGCTCGGCGAAGGCGGTCGGCAGCCGCTGCCAGCTCGCACCGCCATCGCGCGAACGGAACACGCCGGCCGGGTGCGTGCCGGCATAGATCACCTTCGGGTCATGCGGATGCCGGGCCAGGGTCCAGACATGCAGATCGTCCAGCGGCGAGGCGAGATGCGTCCAGCGATGCCGGCCCCAATCCCAGGCATGGAGGCCGCGATCGGTGCCGGCCAGCAGCCGGCCGGGTTCGGCCGGGTGATCGGACAGCGCCCAGATTCGCGCCTCGAGGTAGAGGCCGGACTCGATATAGGGACGTTCCCAGCTTTCGCCGCCATCCTCGCTGAACCAGGCGGACTGGCCCACCGTGCCGACGCACAGCCTGACGGCCATGATTTCCTCCCCTCGCTCTTTGGGCGACCTTGCGCTATCCTCGCGCCGTCCGCGGGCAAGGGTCAACAGAATGCCGGCGGGCAAGGAAACCGGTGCGTGGCGGGGTTCGCAAGTCGGCAGAATGGCAAAAAGAAAACCGATCGTAGAGCCGGGCCAGCGCTACATCAGCACCACGGCGAAACGGCCCATCTGGGTGATCCGGCGGGTCTTCGAGGCAGGTGCGCTCGACCCGCATCCGCATGTGGAGCTGCAGGCGCTGGACCAGAGCGTGACGGTGCGGACCATCGCGCTGGAGGTGCTGCTCGACCCCAAGCGCTATACGTGGCTTCCCGCCGGGGAAGCCTAGCTTCGCCGCCTAAAATTCAGGCGTGTCCGGCCTGGCCGGTGAGGAAGCTCGGATCGATGCCGAGCTTGCCGATGGCGCGCGTCCACTTGTTGCCGTCGTCGCCGTCGAACAGGATCTCGCGGTCCAGCGGGCAGGTGAGCCAGCTGTTCTGCTGGATCTCCGCATCGAGCTGGCCCGGTGCCCAGCCGGCATAGCCGAGCGCCAGGATGCAGCGCTGCGGCCCGTCGCCCTCGGCGATGGCCTTCAGCACGTCGATGGTGGCGGTCAAGGCCAGCGTGTCGTCGAACTTGATGGTCGCTTCACGGACGTAATCCGTCGAATGCAGCACGAAGCCGCGGCCCTGCTCCACCGGGCCGCCGAAATGCACCGGCAAGGTCGCCTTGCGCCGGATCTTCTCGATGCCGAGCTGCCCGGCCAGCTCCTTGAAGCTGATATTCGGCAACGGCTTGTTCACCACGATGCCCATGGCGCTCTGCGCCGAATGGGACAACATATAGATCACCGACCGCTCGAAACGCGGGTCGGGCATGGTCGGCATCGCGATCAGGAACTGGCCGCCGAAATAGCCGCTCTGCTGTTCCGTCTCCACCATGCGCTATGAGATATGGTCAGCTGCGCCCCGGTGCAAGAACAACATTGTGAGTCGGACTTCATTGTCACCGCCCTATTGTGGGCAGGATGCGGGCTTCGACGTACCTGATCGCGGCGGTTGGCGCGGCGGCCTGGCTGGCCGGCGGCGCCGGGCCGGCAGTTGCCGGCGACGCCGCGGACTGGCAACAGCGCCCGCATGTCGCGCTGCGGCTCAGCGCGGCGGCGCTGGGGCGGGGGGGCGAACGGGTTCCCTGGGCGGCGGTCGAGCTCCGCCTCGACCCGGGCTGGAAGATCTATTGGCGCTCGCCCGGCGAAGCCGGCGTCCCCACCACCATCGATTGGTCAGGCTCCGCCAACCTGCGCGCCGCCGAAACCCGCTGGCCGCGGCCGAAGCGGGCGCGTATCTGGAACGTGGACACGGTCGGGTATGGCGGCGAGGTGACCTTTCCGGCGGCACTCGCGCTCGACGATCCGCGGGCGAACACCATGTTGCGCGTGCGCGTCGCCTACGGGGTCTGCCGCGAGATCTGCATTCCGGACGAGGCCGTGCTGACGCTCGCAGTGCCGCCGGCCGGCTGGCATGCGCCGGGGGCGGCCGAGCGCATCCGCGCCGCGCTCGCCCGGGTGCCGGATCGCGGCGGCGAGGCGGCGTGGCGCCTGACCCAGGTGGCCCTGCGGGACGGCAAGCTCACGGTCGAGGCGGAGAGTACCGAAGCGCTGACGGCGCCGGATCTGTTCGTCGAGGGGCCGCGCGAGGCCCGCTTCGGGACGACGGTCGCCATGCTCGGCGCCGACCGGCACAAGGTCCGGTTCGAGATTCCGGTCGAAGGCCTGGCGGCGGGAACCTCCCAGCTGGTCCTGACATTCGTAGACGGCAGCCGCGCCTTCGAGCGGCGGGCGACGGTACCCTTCCCGTGACGGGTTTTCGCCAACCGGCCCCGGTGGTAACGTCCGCCCCGACGAAAGCTCAACCGGCCGCCCGGCGTGGTGCCTGGGGCCGCAAACTCAGGGGAAGACGATGACGATCAAGGTAGGGGACAAGCTCCCGGAAGCTTCGCTGCGCCTGAAGACCGATAGCGGCATCACCGAGGTGAAGACCCCGGATTTCTTCAAGGGCAAGAAGGCGGTGCTGTTCGCGCTGCCGGGCGCCTTCACGCCGACCTGCTCGGCCAAGCATCTGCCGGGCTTCGTGCAGAAGGCCGGCGAGCTCAAGGCCAAGGGCGTCGACACCATCGCCTGCCTCTCGGTCAACGATGCCTTCGTGATGGATGCCTGGGGCAAGCAGCAGAGCGCCGGCGACAACGTCGTGATGCTGGCCGACGGCAATGCCGACTTCACCAAGAAGGTCGGCCTGCAGATGGACGGCTCCAAGTTCGGCATGGGCGAGCGCTCGCAGCGCTATGCCATGCTGATCGACGACGGCGTGGTGAAGCAGCTCTTCGTCGAGGCGCCGGGCGCCTTCGAGGTGTCGAGCGTCGAGCACATGCTGAAGAATCTCTGATCGGCGCGTTCGATCGGTGAACGAAGGGGGCCGGAGAGGCCCCCTTCGCGCTTGCGGGGAGGGAGCCATGGCGGCAGCGGATCGCGGCGAGGTCAAGGCGCTGCTGTTCGACGTGTTCGGCACCGTGGTCGATTGGCGCAGCAGCATCGCGCGCGAGGCGCGCGCCTTCGCGGCGAGGCGTGGCTCTGCGATCGACGGCGAGGCCTTCGCCGATGCCTGGCGCGGCCTCTATCAGCCGGCGATGGAAGAGATCCGCAGCGGGCGGCGGCCGTTCGTGAAGCTCGACGTGCTGCACCGGGAGAATCTGGAGAAGGTGCTGCAGCAATTCGGCATCGAAGGCGTCGCCTGGCCCGAGCTCGAAGAGCTGAACCGCGCCTGGCACCGGCTGGATCCCTGGCCCGACACGGTGGCCGGGCTGACCCGCCTGAAGTCGAAATTCATCATTGCCACGCAGTCGAACGGCAACGTCGCGCTGATGGTCAATATGGCGAAGCGCGCCGGCCTGCCCTGGGACACGATCCTGGGCGCCGAGGTGGTACGGCACTACAAGCCGGCGCCGGCCGCCTATACGGAGGCCTGTGCCATGCTGGGCCTGCCGCCCGACGAATGCATGATGGTGGCGGCGCACAATAACGACTTGCTGGCCGCGAAGCGCCAGGGCATGAAAACCGCCTTCGTCGCGCGGCCCGACGAGTTCGGCCGCGGCGTCAAGAATTTCGACCTCGCGCCGGCGGACGGCATCGATATCGGCGCCGCAAGCTTCCTTGAGCTTGCCGACAAGCTCGGCTGTGATTGAGGGATGACCGAACGCGACCTCACGATCGGCGTGATCGGCGGCCTCGGGCCCGAGGCCGCGGTGGATTTCTTCGCCAAGCTGGTCAAGGCGACGCCGGCCCGGACCGACCAGGAGCATCTGCGCATCCTGATCGACAACAATCCGAAAGTGCCGAACCGCAACGACGCCATCGCCGGCAAGGGCCCGTCGCCGGCGCCCGCGCTCGCCGAGGCGGCGCGCGGCCTTGCCCGCGCTGGCGCCGATTTCATCGTCATGGCCTGCAACACCGCGCATGCCTTCGAGCGCGAGATCCGCAGCGCCTGCCCCGTGCCCTTCGTCAGCATGATCGAGGAGACCGCCGACGAGGTGGCGCGCCGCTTCGGCGGCGCCGGTGCGATCGGCGTGATCGCCGCCGCCGGCTGCGTCGATGCCGGGCTCTATCAGGCCGCGCTGAAGGCGCGCGGCCTCCGCTGCCTGGTGCCGGAAGGCGATCTGCGCGCACGGTTCATGGACCTCGTCTATCGCATCAAGGCCGGCGATACCGGCGCCGCGGTGGCCGAGGGCATGCGCCAGGTCGGCGAGGCGCTGATCGCGCAAGGCGCGGAAGCCATCGTCGCCGGCTGCACCGAGGTGCCGCTGGTCCTGGCGCCGAACGCGCTGAGCCGGCCGCTGCTCGACGCCACCGACCTTCTCGCCCGCCGCGCCGTCGCCTATGCGCGGCACGAGCTCTTGCTTCCAACACAGACGAGGCCTGCCGCCTAGATGATGCATCTTGCCCGCTATCCGCGCCTTCGCTTCGCCCATCTGCCGACGCCGATCGAGCCGATGGACAATCTCTCGCGCCTGCTCGGCGGCCCGCGCCTCTGGGTCAAGCGCGACGACTGCACCGGCCTTGCCACCGGCGGCAACAAGACGCGCAAGCTCGAGTTCCTGATGGCCGATGCCGTCGCGCAGAAGGCCGACGTCGTCATCACGCAGGGTGCCACGCAATCCAACCACGCGCGGCAGACCGCGGCGATCGCGGCCAAGCTCGGAATCGCCTGCGACATCCTGCTGGAGAATCGCACTAGCTCGACCGACCGCGACTACACCACCTCCGGCAACGTGCTGATGGACCGGCTGTTCGGCGCCAGCCTGACCGAGTTTCCCGGCGGCACCGACATGAACGCGGCGATGACGAAACGTGCCGAGGCACTGAAGGCCAAGGGCAAGCGGCCCTATATCATCCCGGGGGGCGGCTCCAATCCGGTCGGCGCGCTCGGCTATGTCGCCTGTGCGCTGGAGCTGCTCGACCAGGCCAATTCGATGGGGCTCAAGCTCGACCATGTCGTGCATGCCACCGGCTCGACCGGGACGCAGGCAGGATTGGTCGTCGGGTTGGAGGCGGCGCGCACCGGCATCCCAGTCCTGGGCATCAGCGTGCGCGCGCCGAAGGAGGCTCAGGAGGCGAACGTCTACAAGCTGGTCGAGGCGACAGCCGATTTCATGGGCCTCAAGGGCGCCGTGGCGAAGAACGCGGTGGCGGCGAACAGCGACTATGTCGGCGCCGGCTATGGCGTGCCGACCGACGGCATGTACGAGGCCATGAAGCTGTTCGCCCGCGCCGAAGGCCTGGTGCTCGACCCGGTCTATACCGGCAAGGGGGCCGCCGGCCTGATCGACCTGGTGCGCAAGGGGCACTTCAAGGGGGCCGAGAACGTCCTCTTCATCCACACCGGCGGCCAGGTCGGCATGTTCGGCTATACCGGCCCGTTCGACCGGATGCTTTCCGGCGGCAACGAATAGCCGCCGCTTGCGCTGCGCCTTTTGGTACCGGTACCATATGTGTGCCGCAGTGAAGCATAAGAGGCGCTGGCGATGAGCGTCCGCAAGGTGGCCGAGCTCGCCGGCGTGGCGCCGATGACCGTGTCGCGCGTGATCAACACGCCGACCAAGGTGAGGCCGGAGACGCGTGAGCGGGTGCTGAAGGCCATCGAGCGGCTGGGCTATGTGCCGGACCTCGTCGCCTCATCGCTATCGTCCAAGCGCAGCCGGATCGTCTCCGCCCTGGTGCCGACGCTCGGCAATCCGATGTTCTCGCAGGTGATCCAGGGGCTGGCGGATACGCTTCGCGCGGCCGACTACCACCTGATCATCGGCGACACCCGCTATTCGGCGAAGATCGAATCGGCATTGGTGCTGGAAATGCTGGGCCGGCGGCCGGAGGCGATCGTGCTCACCGGCCCGGTGCGGGAGGAGCGGATACGCAAGGCCCTGCTGCGTGCCGGCATCACCGTCGTGCAGATCTGGGACCTGCAGCCGGGCCACATCGTCGATTGCGCGGTGGGCTTCGACAACTACGCCGCCGCCGTCGCCATGATGCGGCACCTGCTCGGCCGTGGCTATCGCCGGCTCGGATTCATGGCGATCGTCGGCGACGAGCGCGCGCGCGAGCGTCAGGTGGCGTTCCGCGAAGCGCTGGCGCAGCACAAGCTCAAGCCCACCTTCGAGGCGCTGCCCTCCCGCTTCGATCCCGCCTACGACCCGACCGACGAGTTCATCCGCCAGATCGAGCAGCATCCCGAGACCGACGCTGTGTTCTGCGCCAGCGACATGCTGGCGCATCTCGCGATCTTCGCCTGCCAGCGGAAGGGATGGGCGGTGCCGGGCCGGATCGCGCTCGCCGGCTTCGGCGACCTGCCGCTCTCGGCCAAGATCGTGCCCTCGCTCACCTCGATCCGCATCAACCAGTACGAGATCGGCAGACGCGCTGCGGAGGTGATCGTGCAGCGGGCCGGCGGCCTCAGGCCGCGCACGCTCGTGCAGGATCTCGGCTACGAAATCGTCGAGCGCGAAAGCACCGCGCCGCCGTGAGCCTCGGCCCGACATAGCCTCTTGCCAGACCGAAATGGTACCGGTACCATCGTGTCGTCGCCAGGGGAGGCAGACAATGGCGGTCAAGACAAAGAAGGCCAGGAGCAGGACCAACGCCAAGGCGAGCGCGGCGCGCAAGGCATCGCCGGCCAAGCGCCCGGCAATTCGACCTGCGGCGGCGATCGCCAGGGCGCGGAGTCCTGCCGGATTCAAGACCGGGCGGTTCCATGTCAGCCACGCCGCCGACGCCTTCTGGGACGGGGGCCTGCGCGAATACTTCGAGTATCGCGATCTCGGCATGGTCGAGCGCACCGGCGGCCGCCTGCGCGCGCATGTGATCCGGCCGTCCAAGCCTTGCGACAAGCCGGGCGATCTGCACTACCACGCGCTCGAATTCCAGATGGTCTACGTGCTGAAGGGCTGGGCGCGGGTGCATTTCGAGGGCATCGGCGAAGTCCGGTTCGAACCCGGCTCCTGCATGTACCAGGAGCCGCGCATCCGCCATCGCGTGCTCGAATATTCCGACGACTACACCGTCATCGAGATCACGGTGCCGGCCGATTTCGAGACCGTGAGCGTCGCACCCTGACGCGGCCGGCTTGGGCGCCGGCGATAGGCAACAACGGGGAGGCAGCAATGACCACGATTTCTCGGCGTTCGATGCTGGCCGCGGGCGCGGCCGGCGTGACCCTGTTCAACGGCCCCTGGCGCCACAACCGCGTCTGGGCACAGAAATCCGCCAAGCCGATCCTGATCGGCCTGACCCATGACGCGAGCGGACAGTTCGCCAATTCGGGCCAGGACGAGCAGCGCGGCACCGTGATGGCGATCGAGGAGATCAACGCCAAGGGCGGCGTGCTCGGCCGCAAGCTCAGCTACATCACCGCCGATACCGAGACGACGCCGGCGACCGCGACGCGCGTCGCCGAGCGCATGATCAACCGCAACGAAGTCGCCTTCATCGTCGGCGCCATCCAGTCGGGCGTCGCCAACGCGATCGGCCAGGTCGCGCAGAAATACGGCGTCGTCTACTTCAACACCAATTCCTCCTCGCCGACCGAGGCGGGCAAGGACTGCCAGCGGGTCAAGTTCGTGTGGGACGGCACCGGCGCCAATTTCGCCAATGCCAATGCGGCGAACGTCGTCAACACCTTCGGCAAGAAATGGCTCTTGCTCACCAACGACTACGTCTGGGGCCACAACACCTCGAAGGCGACGCGCCAGACCGCCAGCAAGTTCGGCGCCGAAATGGCGGACGAGATCCTGGTGCCGGTCGGCACCCGCGACTTCTCGCCGATCCTGCTCAAGGTGCAGCAGATCAAGCCGGACGTGGTGGCGGCGGCGGTCGGCGGCGACGACCTCAAGGTGATGCAGAAGCAGGTGGTCGACATGAAGCTGGCCCGCCAGCCGGCCTGGCTGCAGAACCAGCTCGACTGGCCGGATGTCTACGGCCTCGGCGTCGAATCGGTGTTCGGCGTGTTCGGCACCACCTGGTACCACAAGCTCGACCTGCCCGGCGTCGCCGACCTGGTGAAGCGCTACCAGGCGCGCTGGCCGGAGACGCGCATCGATGTGCCGGGCAACGTGTTCTACAACGGCTACATGGCGATGCACGAGCTCGCCAAGGCCATCGAACGCGCCGGCAGCACCAACAACATCAAGGTCATCAAGGCGCTGGAAGGCCACAAGATGGCCGCACGCGACCGGATGCAGCATTTCGACGCCTATATCGACCCGGTGTCGCACCACGTGCAGCAGACGATCTATCTGGCCAGCGGCAACGACAAGCCGGTCGACAAGACCGACTACTTCAAGATCCTGAGCCAGGTCGAGCCCGACAAGGCCAAGGATCCCAACGAGGCGGCGAACTGCAAGCTGCAGCCCTACGACAAGACGCCGACCTACGAGATGTGAGGGGGAGCGGGGCGCGGCAGGGGCCGGTCGGATGGATCTCGTCGGCTATCTCCTGCCGCATCTCCTCAACGGCATTGCACTCGGACTTTTGTTCGCGCTGATCGCGCTCGGCTTCATGCTGATCATCGGCGTGATGGAGGTGATCAACCTCGCGCATGGCTCGTTGTTCGCGCTCGGCGCCTATGCGGCGCTGGCGCTGCTCGCGGGCGAGGGCGGGCCGCGGCCGGAGCTGCTCGGCTGGTTCCTGCAGCTGCCGAATGTGCTCCGCTACGCGCTGGCGCTGGTGCTGGCGCCGCTCGCCGTGGCTGTGGTCGGCATGGGGCTCGAGATCTGCCTGCGCCGCACCTACGGCAAGGACCCGCTCTACGGCCTGCTGCTTACCTTCGGCGCGGCGCTGGTGATCGAGGAGCTGATCCGTCTCGCCTGGGGGCCGAGCGAGCGCTTCCTGCCGGTGCCGGCGGCGATCACCGGCGGCGTCGCCATCGGCGAGCTGATCTATTCCAAGTACCGGTTCTTCGCCTCCGGCTTCTCGATCCTGATGATCGGCCTGCTCTGGCTGTTCCTGGAGAAGACGCGCTACGGCGCGCTGATCAAGGCCGGCGCGCATGACAGCGAGATGGTGCGGGCGCTCGGCGTCAACCTGCCCAGGCTGCGCACGCTCGTCTTCGGCTTCGGCACCGCGCTGGCCGCCATCGCCGGCATCGTGATGGCGCCGATCTGGGGCATCCGGCCGCATGTCGGCGTCGATGCCGTGGTGCCTGCCTTCGTCGTCATCGTGCTCGGCGGCGTCGGCAGCTTCTGGGGCGCCGTGCTGGCCGGGTTGATGGTCGGCATGGTGGTCGGCCTGACCGGCGCCTTCGCCACCGACTGGTCGTTGATCTCGATGTACATCCTGCTGATCCTGGTGGTCACCTTCCGCGGCCGCGGATTGTTCGGCAAGAAAAGCATCCTCGAGGCATGACGATGCACGGTGCGCGTCTCGTCACGCCGTCGATGCTGGTCGCCTTTGCGATCTTCGGCACCCTGCCGTTCTGGATCACCGAGATCGGCCTCTACCGCTATCTCGGTGTCGAGATCCTGATCTGGTGCATCTACGCGCTCGGCTTCAACCTGCTGATGGGCTATGCCGGCCTGCCGTCCTTCGGCCACGGCGCCTATTTCGGCATCGGCGCCTATGCCTGCGGCCTGGCGCAGTTCGAGCTCTGGGCCAATCTCTGGTTCTGCCTGGCGGCGGGCGTGGTCGCCGCAGCGGTGTTCGGCGCCGTGGTCGCCGCCTTCATATCGCATCGCCGCGGCATCTACTTCGCGCTGATGACCATCGCCTTCGGGCAGATGTTCTTCTTCATCGCCAGCAAGTGGACCTCGGTCACCAACGGCGAGGACGGCCTGCTCAACATCGCCCGGCTGCCGGTCGAGCTCGGTTTCTGGAACTATCCGATCCGCGGCAATGCAGATTTCTACTGGTTCGTCTTCGCCTGCTTCGTCGTCTGCGTCGTGGCGCTCTGGCGGCTGGTCAATTCGCCGTTCGGCAAGGTGGTGCAGGCGATCAAGCAGAACGAGGCGCGCATGGCCTTCCTCGGCTATCGCGTGGCGCTCTACAAGGCGGTCGCCTTCATCCTGTCCTGCGCCGTCGCCGGCTTCGCCGGCGCACTGTTCGCCATGGCCCAGGGCGGCGCCTTCGTCCAGGTGATGAACCTGCAATGGTCCGGCGTCATCGTGCTGATGGTGCTGATCGGCGGCGGCTTCGTCAGCTTCTGGGGCCCGGTGCTCGGCACCGTGCTCTACTTCGTCGCCCGCGACCTGCTCGGCGCCTATACCGAGGCCTGGCTGCTGTGGTTCGGCCTGATGTTCATGGCCGTCGTGATGTTCAAGCCGGAAGGCCTCGCCGGCATCGGCCAGGACGCCCTGCGCAAGTGGCGCGGCCTGCCGCGCGCGCCCGCCGCCGGCTGGGCCTGGCTCCGGCGATGAACGCCACGGCGCTGTTCGAGGCCCGGGGCCTGCACATGCGGTTCGGCGACCGCGTGGTGCTGGAGAATGTCAGCCTGGCATTCCCGGAGGGCCAGCTCAGCGGCATCATGGGCCCGAACGGCGCCGGCAAGACCACCTGCTTCAATGTGCTGACCGGCCGCTACCGGCCGACCCGCGGCCAGGTCCTGTTCCGCGGGCAGGACATCACCGGTCTCTCGCCGCACCGGATCGCCCGTCTGGGCGTGTCGCGGTCGTTCCAGCTGCTCAACCTGTTCAACGATTTCACCGCGGAGGAGAACGTGCTGGTCGCGCTGCCGGGCTTGCGCGATCACGGCATGAACATGGCGCGCGACGTGATGGCCGACCGCAGCTTGCGCGACCGCGCGGCGGCGGTGCTCGACCGCGTCGGCCTGGGGGCCAAGGGCGGCATCCCGGCGCGCCAGCTCCCTTACGGCGATCGCCGGGCGCTGGAGATCGGCGTGGCGCTCGCGGCCGATCCGGCGGTGCTGTTTCTGGACGAGCCGACCTCCGGCCTTGGCGCCGATGCGATCGGCCGCCTTGCCGAGCTGGTGCGCCGGTTGAAAGGCGAGGTCACCATCGTCGCCATCGAGCACGACATGGAATTCCTGTTCGGGCTCGCCGATACCATCGCGGTGATCCATTGGGGCCAGGTGATTCGGCACGGCACGCCGGACGCGCTGCGCGCCGATCCCTGGGTCCGCAACTCCAATCTGGGGCGCCTCAAGTGATGCTGCAGGTCGACGGCATCGACACCTTCTACGGCGAGACGCAGGCGCTGTTCGGCGTCTCGCTCACCGTCGGCGCCGGCGAGGCGGTCGCCCTGCTCGGGCCGAACGGTGCCGGCAAGACCACCATGCTGCGTTCGATCCTCGGCCTGACCCGGCCGCGCCGCGGCGCCATCCGCTTCGAGGGGCGCGACGTGACGCGGCGCGCCACGCACGAGATCGCGCGGGCCGGCATCGGCTGGGTGCCGGACGACCGCCGCATCTGCCCGACCCTGACGGTGGCCCGCAACCTGTCGATCGCGATGAAGCAGACCCGCTTCCGTTCCTGGTCGCTGAAGGAGATGTTCTGCATCTTCTCGGCGCTCGAGTACCTGCTCGACCGCGAGGCGGAGAACCTGTCGGGCGGCGAGATGCAGATGGTGGCGATCGCCCGCGCCCTGCTTGGATGCCCGGGCCTGGTGCTGTTCGACGAGCCGAGCCAGGGCCTGGCGCCCCGCATCGTGCAGGATGTGCTGGCCACCATCCGGAGGCTGAAGGCGGAGGGCATCGCCGCGGTGATCGTCGAGCAGAATGCCGAGACCGCGCTGTCCGTCGCCGACCGCGTCTATGTGCTGGACCGTGGCCGCGTCGCCTGGGACGGCCCGGCGGCCACCTTGCTTGGCGATGCCGAGCTCCGCCGCAACCTGCTCGGGGCCTGACGCCGATGGCCGCCGCGCTGCTCGCCCTCGAAAACGTCAGCAAGGTCTATACGCGGGGCTGGCCGAAGCGCCGCGTCACCTTCCGCATCGAGGCCGACCTTGCCTTCGACCAGCCCGCCATCATCGGCATGATGGGCCCGAACGGCGCCGGCAAGACCACCCTGTTCGAGCTGATGACCGGCTCGAACCAGCCAAGCGACGGGCGCGTGCTCTGCCTCGGCCGCGATATCCATCGGGTGCGCTACGACGAGCGCGACCGCCTCGCCATCCACTACCACCAATCCTATCAGGTGCGCCGCTTCCGCCGCCGCGTGCCGTCCTTCCTGCTGGAGCGGGCCGGGAGCGACTATCCGATGGTGCATCTGTTCGACGAGCCGCAATTCAACACCCAGGATGGCTATATCGGCTTCATGCTGGATTTCTTCCGCCGGCTGCGGGCTGAGGGCCGGCTGGTCTTCGTCTGCCTGCACCCGACCGCGCGCTACCACATCGATCTCCTGCGCGAGATCTGCGACCGCTACCTGTTCGTCGCCGACGGCCGCGTCGCCGCAGCGCCGAGCTTCGCGACGCTGACGCAGAACGATCGCTGCCGCGCCTATCTCGGCGAGTTGGCGGATTGAGGTTCAGGCCGCCTGCGCCTCGGCGAACTCGCGCGTGGCGGTGAAGCGGATCTCCGGGAAATCCTGCTGGGTGCGGGTGAGCTCCCAGTTGTTGCGGGCGAGGAAGACGAGGCGGCCGTCGCCGTCTTCCGCCAGGTCGTTGCGGCGGGATTCGGTGAAGCGGTCGAGCGTCGCCTTGTCCGGCGCATTGACCCAGCGCGCGGTCTCGTAGGGCGCCGCCTCGAAGCCGGCCTGCACGTTGTACTCGGCGCCGATGCGCGAGGTCAGCACGTCGAACTGCAGCGGCCCGACCACGCCGACGATCCAGTTCGAGCCGTTGAGCGGCCGGAACACCTGGCTGACGCCTTCCTCGCCGAGGTCGAGCAGCGCCTTGCGCAGCTGCTTGGCGCGCAGCGGGTCGTCGAGCCGGGCCCGGCGTAGCACTTCCGGCGCGAAGCTCGGGATGCCGGTGAAGCGCAGCTTCTCGCCCTCGGTCAGCGCATCGCCGATGCGGAGCTGGCCGTGATTCGGGATGCCGATGATGTCGCCGGGAAAGGCCTCGTCGGCGACGTTCCTGTCCTGCGCCAGGAACAGCATCGGGCTCGACACCGTGATCCATTTCTGGCTGCGTGGATGATAGAGCTTCATGCCGCGCCGGAACCGGCCGGAGCAGAGGCGGTAGAAGGCGATGCGGTCGCGGTGGTTCGGGTCCATATTGGCCTGGACCTTGAACACAAAGCCGGCGACCTTCTCCTCCATCGGATCGATGGTGCGCGGCTCGGCCGGCTGCGGGCGGGGCGAGGGCGCATATTCGCCGATCGCCGCGAGCAGCTCGGCGACGCCGAAATTGCGCAGCGCACTGCCGAAGAAGACCGGCGAGAGATGCCCCTCGCGGTAGCTCTCGAGGTCGAACGGTTTGCAGGCGGCCCGCACCAGCTCGACCTCCTCGCGCAGCTTGGCGAGCAGATGCGCCGGCAGATGTTCGTCGAGCTTCGGGTCGGCGAGGCCTTCGACCTGCAGCATCGGGCCGAGACGGTCGCGCAAAGCGGTCTCGAACAGGAACAGCCGGTCGTGCAGCAGGTCGTAGACGCCCTTGAAATCCGAGCCGGAGCCGATCGGCCAAGTCGCCGGCGCCACGTCGAGCGCGAGCGTCTTCTCGATCTCGTCGAGCAGGGCGAACGGCTCCTTCGCCTCGCGGTCGAGCTTGTTGACGAAGGTGATGATCGGCAGGTCGCGCAGGCGGCACACCTCGAACAGCTTGCGCGTCTGCGTCTCGATGCCCTTGGCGGCATCCAGCACCATGACGGCAGATTCCACCGCGGTCAGGGTGCGGTAGGTGTCCTCACTGAAATCCTCGTGGCCCGGCGTATCCAGCAGGTTGTAGGCGATGCCCGCGTTCTCGAAGCTCATCACCGAGGCGGTGACCGAGATGCCGCGCTGCTTCTCGATCTCCATCCAGTCGGAGCGGGCGCGCCGGCGCTCGCCGCGCGCCTTCACCGCGCCGGCGAGCTGGATGGCGCCGCCGAACAGCAGCAGCTTTTCGGTCAAGGTCGTCTTGCCGGCGTCGGGATGCGAGATGATCGCAAACGTCCGGCGCCGGCCGATCTCGGTTTCAATATCGGCCATGGGCCAGCGATGTAGTGGCGGCTCCCGCCGCCGTCAATCTCCGCCCGGGCCTTAAGCCGCCAGTTCCAGGCCGAACATCCGCCGGGCCGGCGTTCCAGTCATGAAATCAAGGTATTGGCCCTGCATCTCGGGGGTCAGCACCTCGACCAGGAAGGCGTTCTCGAGCCACAGCTCGATCAGGTCGAAGCCCATCTCGCCCGGCTCGCCGCGGCGGCATTGGCGGACCAGCCACCCTTCGCGGCGGCCGATTTCCAGGATCTGCTCCGCCGTCAGCGGGCTCGCGATGGCGAGATGCGTCGCCCCATAGGGGCTCGCCTCCGCCACTTCGCGCGTCTCCACCTCCAGGTTGCCCGGAATCTGGTGCAGGCGGCGCGGCGTCACCTCGATCTCGCTGCCGCGGGCATCGAAGGCGAGCGCCATCCAGCTGCCGGGAAACGGCGGGAACGGCACATGGCGGCCGCACCAGAGTTCGGCGATCACGCCGGCGACGCGTTCCGGGTCGTCGGCGGGGATGGAGGCATGGAAGATCATCGAAACGCATCCCGATCCAAGTTCGAGATGCTTCTATGGCGCCCTGGATCACCGCGCGATGTGAACGCCGTCACGCCGACGGCGAAGTTGATCACAATGTGGCGGCGATCACTCCAGGAAGCTCGGATCCTTGTCCAGCATCCAGCGCCGCATGGCGGCGAACAGCATCTCGCTGTCGCCGCCCTTGATGTGCTGCTCATGCGACTGCCGCGCCGCCTTGGCGGCGATTTCCGCCGGTACCAGCCGCGGCCTGGCGCCGCCGGCCTGCGAGGCGATCTGCACCTCGCAGGCACGCTGCAGCATGTAGAGCTGGGTGAAGGCGTGCGCCACCGTCGGCCCGCAGGCGAGCAGGCCGTGATTGCGCAGGATCATCACATTGTGGGGGCCGAGATCGGCGGCCAGCCGCTCGCATTCCTCGGTCTCCAAGGTGATGCCCTCGTAATCGTGATAGGCGAGGTGGCCGTAGAAGAAGACCGCGGTGAAGTTGTTGAACAGGAGGCCGTCTTCCTGGCAGGCGACGGCCATGCCCGCTGTCGTGTGGGTGTGCATCACGCAATGCGCGTCCGGCCGGTTGGCGTGCACCGCCGAATGCACCACGAAGCCGGCCGGGTTCACCGGGTGACGGCTGTCACCAATAACGTTGCCGGCGATGTCGATCTTGACCAGGTTCGAGGCCTTGACCTCGCGGTACATCAACCCGAACGGGTTGATCAGGAAGTGGCCGTCCTCCTCCGGCACGCGGAGCGAGATGTGGTTGTAGATCAGCTCGTGCCAGCCGAGATGGTCGAACAGCCGGTAGGCGCAGGCGAGCTCCTGCCGCGCCTCCCACTCGCTGTCCGACATGCCGGCGGGCTTGCTGTCGTTCCTGAGCCTGGTCACGGCGCTCATGACGCGATCTCCTTCGGCATGCCCTGAAGATAGGGCTTGAGGCAGGCATAGGCGAAGCCGTGCAAGGGCGTCGGCACGCCGAGCTCCCGGCCCTTGCGCACCACATAGCCGGAAAGATGCTCGGCCTCGATGCGCCGCCCCTTGGCCAGGTCGAAATACATCGAGGCGTACATGCTGGGCGGAAAGCTGTCGAGCCGCTTCACATGCACATCGAACACATCGTCGGGCAGCGACACGCCGGCAGCGGCGGCAACCGCCATCACCTCGCGCATCATGCCCTGCGACACGCTGCGGATATCGGCGTCGCTGTATAGATGGCCGGCGGGCAGGCGGATGATCGAGGTCAGCGCCGCGTTGGTCGCAAGCCCGACGAACTTGTGCCAGAGCAGGCCCCGCATGTCGCCGAGCCGCGCGGCGAAGCCGGATTTCGTTGCCGCTTCGACGAAGGCCTCGGCGAGCGGCGACGGCGCGCCCTGATAGGGCCCGAACTCGATGCTCGACATCGCCGAGGTGTAGCGGACCACGCCGGGCTCGGCGATCACGGCGGAGACGAAGGCGGCGCCGCCCATCACGCGCGCGGGGCCGAGGATCGGCGCGATGCGCTCCGGCCCGTCGACGCCGTTCAGCAGGCTGATGCAGATGCCCTCCGGCTTCAGCATCGGCCGCAGCGCTTCCGCGGCCGCTTCGGCGTCGTAGAGCTTCACCGCCAGCAGCACGATATCGGCCGGCGCAACGGCGCGCGGGTCGTCGCTCGCCTCGACGGGCTCGAGCGCGATGTCGCCGCGCGGCCCGGTCAGCGTGAGCCCGCGCTCGCGCATGGCGCTGAGATGCGCGCCCCGGCCGACAAAGCTCACCTGGTATCCGGCCCTCTGCAGAAAGGCCCCGAAATAGCAGCCGACGGCGCCGGCCCCCATCACCGCAATGCGCATGTTCCCTCGCAAATGACGGTCCAGTTTACCCCACTACGCGCCGCCGCGAATTCCGGGTGCGCGCGATAGATGACAACGTGGTGACCGTGCTATGGCCGCTGCTCGAGAGGAGCTGAAGGCCGCACGCCCGGGGATGAGCATCGAGACCGAAATCAAGCTGCTGACCGACGGAAAGTCGCTCAGCAGGCTCGCGACACTCGACCTCGTCGGCCGTGCCGCGGTTGGGCGCCCCCGGCGCCGCCGTCTGGTCGCAACTTATTTCGACACGCCGGACGGGCATCTGCGCCAGGCGGGGCTGACCCTGAGGCTGCGGCGCGAAGGTGCGCGGCTCGTGCAAACGATCAAGTCGGAAGCCGGTGCCAACGGCAATCCCCTGTCGCGCGGCGAGTGGGAGGCGGAGGTGACCGGCGAGCGGCCCGACCTCGCCGCGGCCGATGCCTCGCCGGTCCCGGCGCTGCTGGCCGAGGCCGAGATCTCGCCGGATTTGCTTGAACCGCAACTCTCGGTGGCGATCAACCGCAAGATCTTCGCGTTGGCGATCGACGGCAGCAGCATCGAGATGGCGGTCGATCGCGGCCGCATCGCCGCCGGCGACCGCTCGGTCCCGGTGGCCGAGGTGGAGCTCGAGCTAAAATCCGGCGACCCGCTGCGCCTGCTCGACTTCGTCCGCGCCCTGATGGCCGAGATGCCGCTCCGCGTGGAGCACCGCTCCAAATCGGCCCGCGGCTTCGCCCTGCTGGACGGCGAGCCGCGCCCGCAGAAGGCGGGCTGGGTCGAGCTCGACAGCGAGCTCTCGATCGAGCAGGCGTTCAAGCGCGTCGTCGCCTCCTGCTTCGCCCAGATGGCGGCGAACGAGGTGCCGGCGCTGGCCGGGCGCGACCCCGAAGGCGTGCACCAGCTGCGCGTCGGCATCCGCCGGCTGCGCTCGGCGCTCAGCCTGTTCGGCCGCGCGCTGCCGCCGGACATGGTGGCGCGGCTGAAACCGCAGCTGCGCGACGCGATGGCCGCGTTCGGGCCGGCGCGCGAATGGGACGTGCTGCTGACCGAGACGCTGGACCCGCTGCGCCAGCGGGTCAGCGACGATCCCGGCCTGAAGCGGCTGCGCCGCATCGCCGATGCGGCGCGCGCCGACGGCCATCGGCACCTGCGCGAGATGCTGCTCTCCGCCGCCTATACCGAGCTCAAGCTCACGCTGCTGGAAACGCTCTCGGGCGACTGGGCGGATCACGACGAGGACCGGCTGCTGACGCCGTGGATCGACCCGACGCGCAATGCGCCGCCCTGGGCCGCGCCCGTGGAAAGCTATGCCGACCGCAGCTTGCGCAAGCGGCACAAGCAGCTGCGCCGCATCGGCAACGGCCATGCGACGATGACGGTCGAGGAGCTGCACGAGCTCCGCATCGCCGCCAAGAAGCTGCGTTATGCCGCCGATTTCTTCCGCTCGCTCTATGCCAAGAAGAAGGTGCGGCGCTATATCGCGGCGCTGGCCGCGGTGCAGGATTGCCTCGGCGCCATCAACGACGGCGCGGTCGGCCGCACCCGCGTCGCCGAGGCATGGGAAAAGCTCGGCGGGCTGTCACGCCGCAGCACGCGGCGCGCCCGCGCCGAGGGCGCGGTGGAAGGTTGGTTCGCCGCGGTCGAACACGTCGAGCTCGCGAACTTCGCCGCCGCCTGGAAACGCTTCCTCGACGTCGATCGCTTCTGGAACAAGCCGAAGCGCTTGGCCGACTACTGACCGTCGGGCAAGAGGCCGGCCTTCGAGGCCGCCGGATGGCGGCTCAGTCGCTTGGCGGCCGGGCGCCGGCTCCCTGATTCGTGCCCTGGCCGGCAAGGTTGAAGAAGCTGCCCTTGTGCGCAAGCGAGGGAAGCTCGACTTCGCCGACGGTGAGGCGCGCGCGGCGGGTCGGCTGTCCCGCCACCACGCGGCTCTCGAACCGGTTCGGCAGCGGCGAGGGCGACAGCATGAAGGCGTCCGCCGCGGCATAGACGGAGATATAGAGCGCGCGGCGCTCGCCGGAGCGGTTCGGCTCCGAGCCGTGCAGCAGCGAGGTGTGCATGAGGCAGACGCTGCCGGCCTTGCCGGTCAGGGTGACCAGCCGGTTGGAGGCCGCCTGCACCACCTCCTCCGCCACCTGGCCGGTGAAGCTGCCGTCATGCCAGAGCGTATTCTGCCCCTCGCGATGCGAGCCCGGCACCACGCGCAGCGGGCCGTTGGCCTCCGTCATGTCGTCGACCAGCAGCAGCGCGGTCACCAGGTCGTCGTTGGTATGCGGCGTGTAGGAGAAGTCCTGGTGATAGCCGACGCGGCTCTCGGTGCGCGGCAGCTTGATGTTGATCTTGCCGTGATGGAACTTCACGTCCGGGCCGATCAGGTCGACCACCATGGCGCACATCCGGCTGGCGAAGGCGACCTGCTTATGCGCCGGCCCGATCTCCGCGGGGTTGTTGACCCGGCGCAGCCTCGGATCGTCGCGGCTGTGGCCGCGCTCGACATCGAAGCGCGGCATGCCGTCGAGGGTGTCCTCGGCGCCGAAGCTCGCTTCGTGCCGCGCGCTCTCGGCGATCCACGCTGCCATCTCGGCGCGCAGCGCGGCGAGCTCGCCAGGTGTGACCGCGCCCTCCGCCATCAGATAGCCGTCACGGCGGAACGCGGCGATCTGCGCTTCGCTCAGGGCCTGCGGCATGGCCTGTCCCCCAGGTCTCCGTTGCGCACGATAGCGGCAAACATCGGCTGCGCCTTGCCGCGCTGCAGCGGCAGGCAATTCGGCGGGAAATCCTGCACGAACTCGGCGCCTTCGGCGCCCAGGCGGTCGAGGAACTCGCCCAGGCGGTCGGCGCAGCCGACCGGCAGATCGTGCAGCACGGTCAAGGTCCAGTCCTGCCCCCGGCACTGGTCCAGGCCGCGCTCGACCCAGCCTTGCGGATCGTTGAAGTCGCGCGGGATCGAGTTCCACAGCACGCAGCTATAGCCCGTCTCGGCCAGATGGCCGGCGGCGTCGCGGTGCAGCAGGTCCGGCGTAATGTTGCCGCCGCCGCCGAACGGGCGGAACAGCGGCACCGGCTCGGCGAGATCGCCGATCAGCGCCTCGGTCATGCGGATCTCGTTCACCGCGGCTTCGCCGGAGACGCAGCGGCCGAGCGGCACGGTGTGGCTGTAGGTGTGGTTGCCTATGCGGTGGCCTTCCGCCTTGGCGCGCCTGGCCAGCGCCTGGCCTTCGGCCGAGAGCAGGCGCGCGCCGACGGTGAAGAACGTCGCCTTGATGCCGCGCGCCTTCAGCTCGTCGAGCACGCGCTCGGTGATGCCCGGCGTCGGGCCGTTGTCGAAGCTCAAGGTCACACGCATGGCGGCCTCACAGCAGCGGCTCGATGGTTTCGCGCGTCTCGGCCGAGGGCACCACCGGCACGATCTCGAATTCGACGAGGTCGCCCCAGAACGCCACCCATTGCTGCAGCAGGCGGGCGTCGTCGCATTCCATCAGCTGGAAGC
The DNA here is from genome assembly GCA_003576705.1 of Desertibaculum subflavum. Lineage (GTDB taxonomy): Bacteria > Pseudomonadota > Alphaproteobacteria > Ferrovibrionales > Ferrovibrionaceae > Desertibaculum > Desertibaculum subflavum. The sequence goes on along the minus strand of QOZS01000034.1, from coordinate 2,819 downwards.
AGCGGTCGAAATTCGCCTCGATCCAGCTCCCGACATAGTTGAGCCCGTCCGGCGCGCCGCGGCCCTGGTCGCGGAACCGGCGGTACACCGCCTTGGCATCGCGGTCGCGGAAGCGCTCGATCACCATGAACAGCATGCAGCCGGGTCCCAGTCTGTCACGCCGCGCATTATGAGCCGGGCGCGCGCCGTCGTCACGATCGGTGCGGCCCGATGTCGTCCTTACCCCAATCGGGGCCGCCTCCGTACAGCTTGAGATAGCGCAGGAAGGTGCAGGTGATCCGCCACCACGCCCAGCCGGCACCGATCGCCAGTACATTGCCGGCGAGCACGCCGGCGAGCAGCCAATCGGAAGCGGGTGAGGGTGATTGACAGGCGAACGCTGACGCCAGCAGGAAGAGGGCGATGGCGATCAGCACGCAGGGCTGCACCAGCACGTCTCGGGCCGAGCGGCAGTTTCGCCTCCAGGCAGCGCCCTTCGCCCGTATCTGGAAATAGGCTGTCGTCTCGGCCGCTTTACGGGTGTCGGCCGGTTTCCAGGCATCGCGGCAGAACGGGGACCACCGTCCCGATGCTTCCAGGGCAAGAAGCTGGACGATCAGCAGAGCCGGAACAAGGAAGCAGGCCCAGCCGAGGGCGCTGGGCACCCAGGCGGCAGCGCACCAGGCGGGTGGGTCGATGGCGACAAAGCAAGTTGGCTCCCGACACGCGAGACGTTGCCAGCCGACCACGCCGCCGAAGGCGATCAAGGGAAGGGCGAAGGCAAGTGCCCGCATGAGTCGCAGACGGGTTCGCACGTAGTCGAGAAATTCGGCGGCCTTGTCATTGCCGGTCATCACGGCGGTGCGGAAAACATCCTCGGGAAACGGATCCCGCCAGCCGGACCGCTTCCGCTTCTGCCAGCGCTCGAATGTGCCGCGGGCAAAGCTCAGACGGATATGTCCTTCGAGCGGTGCCAGGCAGGAATCCAGATAACGGTCGAACAGGATGCCCGCGAAGTAGGCGATGCCGGCCAGCACGGTGCCGACGGCGAGCCAGGGCGGAGTCGCCTCAGGCCTCGGCATCAGCTGGATCACCTCGGGTGCGAACGGCAGGCCGAGCACAAGCAGAAACAAGGCACCGATAAAGAGCGGCTCGACATAGAGAGCGGTCGTGTTCATCGCGGCTCCCCCCTCGCTCGCCGGAGCAGGTTTACCCGGTGCGGCTCCCGGCGTTGAGCCATGCCGCCGCCCGTTGCAACAGATCGCGGCTTTCGGGATGCGAGGCGGTGGCGATCGCGGCTTCGACCGGCAGCCATGTCTTGGCGCGGTCGTCCTCGCCGGTCGCCGCGCCGGTCGCTCGGGCCAGGAAGAAATCGGCGCGCACCTGCGTGCCCCCCACGGAGAAGCACGCGCGGCCAAGAGCGGTCACCAGCGCGACCGCGAAGCCGGTCTCCTCCGCGGTCTCGCGCAGCGCAGCCTGCTCCGGGCCTTCGCCCGCTTCGATATGTCCTTTCGGCAGCACCCATTCCGCGCCGCCGCGCTTGGGCCGGACCAGCAGAAATTCCAGGCCATGCTCTGCCTTCCGGAACACCACGGTGCCGGCATGGGTCGGTGTATGGACGCTGGATTCCTTCATGACGGTCAGGCTGCCATCTTACGCCGCGCCCCCGTGCCCCGCGATAGATGCCGTGCGGCAGCCTCTACAATCCGATCCTGACCACCATGCCGTCCAGCGTCGCCGGGATGATGCGCTGCAGCTCCGCGCGCACGAAAGCTTCCTCGGCCGGCGCGAGCGGCACGGAGACTTCCTTGGTGATCGGGGTCGGCGGCGGCAGGTTGAAGATGGAGCCTTCGTAGTAGCGGGTCTCCTTGGCGACGTCGGTGTGCTGCGCGATCGGCTGCAGGCTGCGGGCGTCGAGCACATAGATCCGCAGCACGGCATAGGGCAGGACGCGCATCGGCGGGCCCACCGCCGCGCTGGTCATCATCACGCCCGGCCCTTCATGCGTGCCGGGGGCATCGAGAGCGTGCTGGAGCCGCGCGCGGGTGATCAGGATCAGCGTGTCGACCGCTGTCCCCGCCGTAAGCTGGCGCAGCGGCGCGGCGATCCTCGCCGGATCCACATAGTCCTCAAAGGCGAGATTGACCGTCTTCTGCAGGTAGACCGGGTTCAACGCTGCCCGGTCGTAGGCGAGGGCGACAAGGCTGATCGCGGGATTGCGCCGGCGCAGCGCGCTCTGCACCGCCTCCGTCGCCAGCCGGTCGAGCCCCAGCTCCAGCACCGCCTCCTTGTATGAGTTGTTGAAGATGGTGAGGCCGAACTTCTCGAAGCTCACCGTGTCGCCGATCAGCGAGATCACGGCGACGTTCCGGATCGACGATTTGGCGGCCGGCGGCACGGTCTGCGCCGCGCAGCCGGCGACGAACCAGACGGCCAGAAGAAGCAGGCAACGGCGCAGCATGAAATCTCGGTCTCATTGCGGCTTCGCAACCGATACCATGCAGGGGACGCCGGCGGTCAACCGAAAGCGGCTTTGCCGGCAGCCCTTCGGCGACCGGGGCCGGGGAGCTTCTGGCATCGGCCGATGCAGAATGCTCTGGCGCTATATTTGCTTTTCGTGTAATATTTGACCGCGTCTCAGACTATTTGGGCGCCTGCTCTTTTGCATAGTGAAGCTGCATCAGATCCCTCATCCCGTCGCCTCGCGGCGACGCGGGTAGAGAAGTATATTGAATATCAATTAGATGCGTCGAAGGGTGGAAATATGGACGCTTCGACCGCAGCCCATCCGCACCCGGCGAGGCTTGACAAGCCTTCGCATACGGTGCGAGCGGCCCAGA
>QOZS01000033.1 GCA_003576705.1 Desertibaculum subflavum | reverse complement strand
GACGAGCGAGATCGACCGCTTGCACCAGGCCGCGCGCTTCGCCGCGGCGCCGCTCGCGGCGCTGGCCGCGCGGGCGGCGCTGACGACGTTGCTCGAAGCCTATCTCGGCCGGCGCAGCGCCGCCCGGGTGCAGGCCGGCCAGCTCGGCCGCGGCACCGGCGAGACCATCCGCGCCGCACTGCTCTATGCCGATCTCCGCGATTTCACCGCGCTTTCCGAGGCGGCCGAGCCGGATGCGATGATCGCCGCGCTCGACGCCTGGTTCGACCGTGTCGCCGGCGCCGTGCACGCCTTCGGCGGCGAGGTGCTGAAGTTCATCGGCGACGGGGTGCTGGCGATCTTCCCGGTCACCGGCGCACCGGCCGCGGCCTGCGAGGCGGCATTGCGCGCGATCGTCGCCGCCCGCGCCGGCATGGCCCATCTCGACGCGGCGCGCGGGCAGCAGGGCCTGCCGCCGCTGCCGTTCGGCGCGGCGCTGCATCTCGGCGAGATGCTGTGGGGCAATATCGGCGCTGCCGACCGGCTGGACTTCACCGCCGTGGGCCCGGCAGTCAACCTGGTCAGCCGGCTGGAGGGATTGTGCCGGCCGCTCGGGCGCTCGGTGCTGATCTCCGGCGCGCTCGCCGCCGAGACCGCCATGCCGCTGATCCCGCTTGGCGAGCACAATCTGCGCGGCATTGCTGCCCCCTGCCCCGTGTTCACCCTGCCGGACGGCTGAGGGAATCCCGCCACACATGTAACTCACGCCACCGGCGGCTCCGGCCCTAACTCTGTCGCATGACGACCGTCCGCACGGCGTCGCGCAAACGGAGAGGACCGATGACCGCACATACCATCGCCACCCGCGAAGAATGGCTCGCCGCGCGCAAGGCGCTGCTCGCCAAGGAACGCGCCATGACCCACGAGCTCGACGCGCTGCGCGCCGAGCGCCGCCGGCTGCCCTGGGTCAAGGTCGAGAAGCCGTACACCTTCATCGGGCCGCAGGGCCGATGCACGCTCGCCGACCTGTTCGGCGGCAAGAGCCAGCTCGCCGTCTACCACTACATGCTGGCGCCGGATTCCGACCATATCTGCAAGGGCTGCTCCTTTATCGCCGATCATGTCGACGCGGCGCGGCAGCATTTCGAGCAGGCCGATCTCGCCTTCGCCGCGATCTCGCGCGCGCCGCTCGACCGCATCGAGCAGGTCCGGCAGCGGATGGGCTGGAGCTTTCCCTGGCTCTCCTCGCACGGCACCGACTTCAACTACGATTTCGGCGTGTCGTTCAGGAAGGAAGACATCGCCGCCGGGCGCGCCCTCTACAACTACGGCACGCCGATCAAGCAGAGCGAGGACATGCACGGCACCAGCATCTTCGCCAAGGACGAGCGGGGCGACGTGTTCCACACCTACTCGACCTATCACCGCGGCGACGAGGTGTTGATGGGCGCCTTCGCCTGGCTCGATCTCACGCCGAAGGGGCGCAACGAGGGCGAGGGCGTGATGAGCTGGCTGAAGCTGCACGACGAATACGACCGGCGCTGAACCATCCTTCCGAGGAGCCTGGAACGCATGGGCGGCTCGGACCGCGGCTTCCTCGGCATCGCCGCGCTGCTCTTCGCCGGCAGCGCGGCAGTGACCGTCGCCTGGTGCGACGCCATGTCGGCCATGGGCGGCATGCCGATGGCTGGCGGCTGGACCCTGTCGATGGCCTGGATGCGGATGTGCGACCAGAGCTGGCTCGCCGCCGCCGCCTCGTTCCTCGGCATGTGGGTGGTGATGATGGTGGCAATGATGCTGCCGCCGCTGGTGCCGATGCTGCGGCGCTACCGCCGGGCCGTCGGTGGCCCGCGTCTCGGCCGGCTGACCGCCCTGGCCGGCGCGGGCTACTTCTCCGTCTGGGTCCTGATCGGGATCGTCATCTATCCGCTCGGCGTCACGCTGGCGGCAGCCCAAATGCAGGTTCCGACGCTGGCCGGCGCTGTCCCGTACGTCGTCGGCATCGTCGTGCTGCTCGCCGGCGTGCTGCAGTTCGCCGCGTGGAAAGCGCGGTGTCTCGCCGAATGCAGCGCGGCACCGGCATGCGACCGGAGCCTGCGGGCAACGCCCGGCGGGGCCTGGCGGCACGGCGTCAAGCTCGGCCTGCAATGCAGCTCTTGCTGCGCCAATCTGATGGCGATCCTGATCGCGCTCGGCGTCATGGACCTCCATGTCATGGTGATGGTGACGGCGGCCATCGCCGCTGAGCGCCTCGCGCCGGCCGGCGAGCATGTCGCCCAAGCGGTCGGAGCAATCCTCATCGGCGCCGGCCTGTTCCTGATCGCGCAGGCGAGCGGACTCGCCTGACGCTCAGAGCAGGTCGGCGATCAGGCGGGCGGCGCGCGCCGCGCCATCGGCCGCGACGGGGTGGAACGCGGTCGGCCGGGCGAGCGCGTCCAGCATCGCATCGGCGATCGAGTCCGGCGTCGCGGTCGCATAGTCCATGCGGCGGCCGGCGCGGTAGCGGTCCAGCCGATGCGCCACGTGGAAGTTCTGCTCGAAGTGGTTGCGGAGCGGGAAGTAGAGGAACGGCGTGCCTGCCGCGGTGAGCTCCATGCAGGTGGTGAGCCCGCCCTGCACCAGCGCGAGGTCGCAGACGGCCAAGTGACGGTCGAGATCGGGCACGAAGGCGCGCATCTCAACGCCTGCCGGCGCGGCCAGCGAGACCGGATCGATACGCGGCCCGGCCACCACGATCATACGCAGATCCGGTGCCCGCTCGCGCACCAGCGGCCAGGCCTGCAGGATGCGGCGGATCAGCGGCGCGCCGACGCCGGATCCGCCGACAGTGACCACAACCACCCGTTCGTCCGGCCGATAGCCCAGCGCCCGGCGCAGTTCCTCGCGCGGGCCGAAGCCGGCGGGATGGGTGCCGAGGATATAGCCCGCGAAGTCGAAATGCCGCGGGATCCAGTCGCGCATCTCCGGCAGGTCGGGGCCGAAACTGAGCGGCACGATGTCCTCCGGCTCGCCGACGAAGATCGCCCGGTCGCGCAGATGCGGATGGCGGTCGACATGCCCGATCATCTCGGCATTGTAGTCGGCGGTCAGCAGCGCCTCGCGCGCGCCGCCCTCCGGCATCGGCAGGAAGCCGACGAAATCGGTGAACCAGACCAGCGCCGATTTCTTCAGGTCCGGATGCTCGTGCCAGAAATGATCGATCTCCCAGGCCTCGTCGGCGATCACCAGGTCGTACCCGCCTTCCGTCACCGCCTGCTGGAACAGCATGAAATTGGCGACCAGCACCTCGTCCATGCGGCGGATCGCCTGGAAGGCGTTGAGGTCGTGCTCCCCGGATTCCAGCTCGAAATGCCGTGACTCGCTGGCGAGCCGGGCGCTCGCCGGATGCACGCGCTCGCCGCTGGCGGCAAGCAGCCGCGTCACCGGGTCCTGCGCCAGCCAGTCGATCTCGATGCCCGGACGCAGCTTGCGCAGCGCCTGCGCCACAGCAATGTCGCGCCGCCCATGCCCGAGCCCGATCGGCGAGGAGAGATAGAGTGCCCGTTTGCCGTCTCCACGCCGTCGTGCCGGCGCGCTAATCGCCCCGAGACCGAGGCGCCGCGCCAGGAAGTCGTCGATCAGCGTGTTGCACTTGGCCGGGAAGCGGCCGAGGGGGTTGTGCCCGCCCTCCGGCACGGCGACGAACTCGGCGCCGCAGAGCTCCGCCACCAGCTTGCCGCGCCGATAGGGCTGGATCTGGTCCGCCTCGCCATGGATGACGAGGACCGGGCAGGCGATCTTGCCGTACATCGCCTCGCCCACCTCGATGGCCGGCGCAATCTGCCGCGCCAGCACTGTCTTCGCCAGCACGGCACCGTCCGTTTCGCCGGCCCAGCCGAGCGAATCCTCGATCTGCTTGGTCGAATGCGGCTCTATGAACATCTGGCGCATGAAGTGGTCGGCGAAACCGGGATAGTCGCGTTCCCAGTAATCCTGGCTGTACTTGTCCCAGCCCTCGAACCGGTCGCGCTTGCAGAGGAAATGCGGCACGGACATGCGCTCGTAGCCTGGCCCGATCAGCGCCGAGGTTCCGGCCAACACGACGGCGCGCACGCGCGCCGAATGGTGCGCCGCCAGGATGGTGGCCAGGAAGCCGCCGAAGGACAGCCCGACCAGGATGGCGCTGTCGGTGCCGGTCGCGTCCAGCACCGCCAGCGCGTCGGCGACGTAGTGGTCGAGCGAATAGGCTTCGACCGCTTCCGGCCGGTCCGATTTGCCGTTGCCGCGTCCGTCATAGGCGATGCAGCGGAAGCGCTCGCTGAACCACGGAATCTGCGCCTTGTAGACGCGCGAATGCACGATCGCCCAGGGCGGCAGGAACAGCACGGTCGGGCAGGCAGGCCCGACTTCCCCGCCATACACCTCGAAGTGGATTTTCACGCCGTCGCGTTCGACGAAGCCTTCCTCCGAAGGCAGCTTGGCGCGCATGACATCACCTCTTCGATGCCTCACCGCTTCGCTTTCTGGCCCTCCGCCACTCGGATCAGATCGCCGATGCGGCGGAGCGAACGGCGCACCGGTGGCCCCTTCTTCTCCAGTCCGAGCAGATAGAGGCTCTCCGCTCCGATGAAGGCATTGGCGATCAGCGCCGCCACCTCCTCAGCCGCGAACGGGCCGAGCGGCCCGAACTCGCGCTCCGCCTTGCGCGCGAGCCCGGCGATCAGGTCGACCCAGCCGGCGATGCCGGCGCGGATCACCTTGGCCACTGTCTGATCGGCGAAGCCGGCCGCGATCAGCTCCTGCAGCACCCGCACATAGCCCGACTTGAGGTCGTCCTCCAGATAATCGCAGGCCCGGTCCCATTGCTCCGACAACTTCAGCAGCGGGTCGCTGAATAGGGCGTTCTGCCGGTCGAGCAGCTGATCGTTCATGTATTCGAACAGGGCCAGCACCATCCCCTGCTTGGAGCCGAAGTGATAGTGGATCTGGCTCAGCGGCACGCCGGCGGAGAGCGCAACGTCGCGGGTCGAGAGGCCGCTCAGGCCGTTCTGGTGCAGCACCTGCTTCGCCGCTTCCAGCAGCATGCTCTTGGTCTCCGGCTTCGCCTCCACCGCCTTCGCCGCTGCCCGCGCCATCGTTCCCCCTCGCGTCCTCGCTACGACGACCGGTCGCCGGCGCTACGACGCGCCGGCGCCGCGGTCTTCAGATCATGCCTCGCGCTTCGGCTCCCGCAACTCGAGCGGCGGCCAGTCCTCCGCCGGCGCCGGGCTTACCTTGCGCCCGGGCCAGGGGATCAGCATGGCGACTTCGGCGCGGTAACGGCGGTATTGCTCGCCGAACAGCCGCATCAGGTCACGCTCCTCCAGCTGGATGCCGATCAGGATGTAGCCCGTTGTCGCCACCGCGAACAGCAAATGGCCCTGGGTCATTTCCGGCGTCGCCCAGAAGGCGAGCAGGAAGCCGAGATAGATCGGGTGCCGTACTCGCTTGTAGAGCCCCGGCGTCTTAAATTTCGGCGCGGGCAGCGCTTGGCCGGTCAATCGGGCCCAGACCTGGCGCAGGCCGAACAGCTCGAAATGGTTGATCAGGAAGGTGGCGACCAGAACCAGGCCCCAGCCGATCCAGAACACCGCCCACAGCGCCGTGACGCCGAGCGGATGCTCGACCAGCCAGACGGTGCCCGGCAGCGGCTGCCACAGCCAATAGAGCAGGATCAGCACGAGGCTGGCGAACAGCACGAAAGTGGTGCGCTCGACCGCTTCCGGCACGATCTTCGTCCACAGCCGCTTGAACTCCGGCCGCGCCATCACGCTGTGCTGCACGGCGAAGGCGCCCAGCAGGGCGACGTCGATCAACAGCGACGGCAGCAGCGCGCCGGCCTCGCCGCTGTCGATCGTCTTCGGCACGGCCAGGTTGCCGACGAAGGCGATGGCGTACAGGAAGGCGCCGAGGAACACCATGTAGGCCATTGCACCGTAGAGAACCGCGATGATCCCACCCATGACGAGCCTCCCAGGTTCGGGGGTTGAGTTGGCGCCACGCCGCAGGCTGCATCCGGCGCATTTCGGTCGACCGACCGAATTCGTTGAAATTAATTCGGTCGACCGACCGAGTCAAGACAAGGCGAGGCGCGGCTCGCCGGGCCTGGCCGCTTGCAGGGCCGGCACCACGTGCCTATGAGTCGCCGTTTAATGACCTCCCCCCTCCCCGGCCGATTCGGGCACAAGCACCTGCTCGGCATCGAAGGCCTGTCGCCCGACGAGATCACGCTGCTGCTCAACACGGCGGATGCCTGCGTCGAGCAGAACCGGCGCGTCGACAAGAAGCAGTCGCATCTGCGCGGCCTGACCCAGATCAACCTGTTCTTCGAGGACTCGACCCGCACGCGGACATCGTTCGAGCTGGCGGGCAAGCGGCTCGGCGCCGACGTGATCAACATGTCGGTGCAGCATTCTTCGATCAAGAAGGGCGAGACGCTGCTCGACACCGCGATGACGCTCAACGCCATGAGCCCGGACGTGCTGGTGGTGCGGCATCCCAATTCCGGCGCGGTGCAGCTGCTGGCGCAGAAGGTGACCGGCGCGGTGATCAACGCCGGCGACGGCAGCCACGAGCACCCGACCCAGGCGCTGCTCGACGCGCTCACCATCCGCCGCCGCAAGGGCCGGCTGCAGGGCCTGCTGGTGGCGATCTGCGGCGACTTCCTGCATTCGCGCGTCGCCCGCTCCAACATCTACCTGCTGAATGCCATGGGCGCGCGGGTGCGGCTGATCGCGCCGCCCACTTTGCTGCCGCGCGAGGCCGAGCGGCTCGGCGTCGAAGTCTTCCACGACATGCGGCGCGGCCTAGCTGGCTGCGACATCGTGATGATGCTGCGATTGCAGCAGGAACGCATGCAGGGCGCCTTCCTGCCCTCGACGCGGGAGTATTTCCACTTCTACGGGCTGGACGCCGAGAAGCTGGCGTTGGCGCATCCGGAAGCCTTCATCATGCATCCCGGGCCGATGAACCGCGGCGTCGAGATCGACAGCGAGGTGGCGGACGACATCCACCGCAGCCTGATTGCCGAGCAGGTGGAGATGGGCGTCGCCGTGCGCATGGCCTGCCTGGAGATCCTGACCGGGCGCCTGCGCAACGACACGGGCGCGCGATGACCGGCCGCCGCACCGCCTATACCAATGTCCGCCTGCTCGATCCGGCGAGCGGCCTGGACGCCAGGGGTGCCCTGCTGACCGAGGGCGACGCCATCGCCGAGCTCGGGCCGCGCCTGTTCGCCGGCGGCATGCCGAGCGGGATCGACGAGGTGGTCGACGGGCATGGGCTCGCGCTGGCGCCCGGCCTGATCGACATGCATGCGAGCCTGCGCGAGCCGGGCTTCGAGCACCAGGAGACCATCGCCACCGCGGCGCGCGCCGCCGCCGCCGGCGGCGTCACCACCATCGTCGCCACGCCGGATACCGATCCCGCCATCGACAACGTCGCCCTGGTCGAGTTCGTCGCCCGCCGCGCCCGCGAGACGGCGGCGGTCCGCATCCTGCCCATGGGCTGCACCACCACCGGCCGCGACGGCGAACGGATGACCGAGATGGGCCTCATGGCCGAGGCCGGCGCGGTCGCCTTCACCGACGGCGACCGCCCGGTCGCCGACGCGCTGGTGATGCGCCGCGCGCTCAGCTACGCCACCGCCTTCGACCTGCTGATCGTGCAGCATGTGGAGGAGCCTTCGCTGGTGCGCGACGGCGCCATGAACGAGGGCGAGGTCGCCATGCGCCTCGGCCTGCCCGGCATGCCGGCGGCGGCCGAGACCATCATGGTGGAGCGCGACCTGCGCCTCGTCGCGCTGACCGGCGGGCGCTGGCACGCGGCAAGCCTTTCGACTGCCGCCGCCATCGACGCCGTGCGCCAGGCCAAGCGGTCGGGGCTCAGCATCTCCTGCGGCGCGGCGCCGCACAATTTCGCGCTCAACGACGGCGATGTCGGCGAGTACCGCACCTTCGCCAAGGTGCGGCCGCCGCTGCGCGGCGAGGCCGATCGCCAGGCGGTGGTCGCCGGCATCGCCGACGGCACCATCGACGTCATCGCCTCGCGCCATGCCCCGCGCGATGCCGAGAGCAAGCGCCTGCCCTTCGTCCAGGCGGCCTTCGGCGCCGTGGCGCTCGAGACCATGTTGCCGCTCGCGCTCGGCCTCTGGCAGGCGGGCAACGTGCCGTTGCTCCGTGTCCTGGAAACGATGACGGCCGGTCCGGCCCGCATCCTCAAGCTGCCGCAAGGCCGGCTCGCCGCCGGCGCGCCGGCCGACCTGATCCTGGTGGATCTCGAAGCGCCGTGGCGGGTCGACGAACGGCGGTTGCGCTCGAAATCGAAGAACACGCCCTATGAAGGGCGGCTGGTCCAGGGGCGGGTGGAGCGGACCGTCGTTGCCGGGCGCACCGTCTATGATCGGACGGCGGAGGAAACCCGGCATGCCTGATCCGATCGACTGGCAGCTTGCGCTGCCCTACTTCCTGCTCGCCCTCGCCGGCGGCTATCTCCTCGGCTCGATTCCCTTCGGCCTCGTGCTGACCAAGCTCGCAGGCCTTGGCGATGTCCGCCGCATCGGCTCCGGCAATATCGGCGCCACCAACGTGCTGCGCACCGGTCGGAAGGACCTGGCGGCGCTCACGCTGCTGCTCGACGCTGCCAAGGGCGCGGTCGCGGTTCTGATCGCCGGCCGCTACGGGCCCGACATGGCGGTCTGCGCCGCGCTCGGCGCTCTTCTCGGCCACCTGTTCCCGGTCTGGCTGCGCTTCAAGGGCGGCAAGGGCATGGCGACGTTTCTCGGCGTGCAGCTTGCCATCGCGTGGCCGGTCGGCATCGCTGCCTGCCTGACCTGGCTCGCCACCGCTGCCCTCTTCCGCATGTCTTCGCTCGCCGCTCTGGTCGCCGCCGGCCTCACGCCGGTCTTCTCGCTCTGGCTTGCCGACCGCCAACGGGCCGAGCTTGCTCTTGTCCTCGTGGTGCTGGTCTTCTTCCGCCACCATGAGAACATCCGCCGGTTGCTGACCGGCACCGAACCCAAGATCGGCCGGGGCGCGAAGAGCACCGAGCCTGCCGCCCGCGACTAATTGTGGCCCTGCCGGGCCCTCATCCACCAAATCTTGATGAAGATTGAGAAATTGCTTTTAACTTACTGAATCATTTAATGTTTTCTTCAGCACGCCAGGGGGACAATGGCGTGCTTGCGGTCGATGCGTGAGGTGACGGCCGCCCATTCCGTTTCGCCCTGGGAGTGCGCAATGCGGATTCCGCGCGCCATGCGCCGGTGACCGATTCGGTCAGAGACCAGGCGCTCGCCCTGCTGGAACAGGCGAGACGCAGCGCCCAGGCCCAGCACGACCGTCTGCTTGACACCACGACCGATCTCTTCCTCGACGCCGAAGCGCGGCTGAGCGACGAGGAGCGGCGGCTGATGCTCGGCATCATCGACCGCCTCGTCCACGACGTGGAGCGCGAAGTGCGCGCCGGCCTCGCCGAGCGACTGAGCGCGCTGCCCAACGCGCCGCGCGAGCTGGTGTTGAAGCTCGCCGAGGACGAGGCCGATATCGCCCGCCCGTTGATCCTGAACAGCCCGGTGCTGCGCGACGACGACCTGATCGAGTTGGTGCGCCAGCGCACCCACGAGCATCGGCTCTGCGTCGCCATGCGCGCCGGCATCAGCGCCACGGTGTCGCAGGCCCTGATCGAAGCCGGCGAAGAGGACGTGATCGAGGCGCTGATCCGCAACGACGATGCGGAGCTGGCGCTGCAGGCGGTCAACTATCTGGTCGAGGAGAGCCGCCGTGTCGATCGCTTCCGCGAGCCGTTGCTGCGCCGCCGCGACCTGCCGCCGGCACTGGCCTTCCGGATGTTCTGGTGGGTCTCGGCCGCGCTGCGCCGGCACATCCTGGCACATTTCAGCATCGACGAGGGCAACCTGGACGCGATGATACAGCTGACCGTCCAGGACAGCGCGGCCAGGATCGATCGCGGCCCGACGGCGGCGGCCTCGCTCGCGCGCGGGTTGAGGGAACGCGGCGAACTCACCGACGCCAATCTCCTGCGGCTGCTGCGTTCGGGGCACATCGCCGCCTTCAGCAGCGCTTTGGCCGAGATGGCCGGCATCGACCCGGAAACCGCGGGCCGCATCGTGCATTGTCAGGGCTACGAGGCGCTGGCGGCGGCAAGCCGCGGCGCCGGGCTGGACCGGCAGACCTTCGCCGCGATCTTCATGCTGCGCGAGGAGGCCCGCACCGCCGGCCGCGCACAGTCTCCATCGCGGTTGGAGGCCGCGTTGCAGTTCCATGACGGGCTGGATCGAAAGCAAGCCCGAAATGTGTTGAGGTATTGGTCGCTGGATGCGGAATATCTGCGGGCAATTGCCAAGCTGGATAGTTCGCGGAATAATGCGGCCGGGACAGTAAAAGATTAACGGTTACGGCACCGGTCGGGGGACTGGAGAGGAGCCGGGGATCGCATGAGGGTGGAGGCCGTCACTACCGACGCGCCCCTTTGGCCGGGGGATTCCGCAACGCGTCCAAACCCGCCTGCCACGGCGGAAGCCACGGGCAGCATGGACCTTCTATCGGCCATGCTGGCCGACCCGCGTCTTTCCGCGCTGTTCGAACGGCTGCCTCCGTTCGCGCTGGTCGATGCCGCCGGCCGCGTCACCACGGCGAACAGCGCCTACCGCCTGCTCGCCGGCGACAACGTATTGCCGAACGCGCTTCCCCTGGTGGTCGAGGCGATCGGCAGCGGCCGCCGCGCGGCCCGGCGCGATGCACTCGGCATCGGATCGGATCGGCGCTTCGCCCGCATCGACGTGTTCCCGGTCAACGGCCTCGCCGCCATCGTGGTGCACGACGTCACGGCCGAGACCCTGGCTCTGGCCAAGGCGCAGCGCGAGCATCAGCGCGCCGACGACATCATCCGCGCCTCGTCCGATTGGGTGTGGGAAACCGACCGCGACGGCCGGCTGACCTATGTCTCCGACCGCATCGTCCATTCGCTCGCTTTGCCGGCCATGCTGCTGCAGGGCCGGCGGCTGGACGAGGTGGTCGATGGCCCGAACGGCTCGGTGCTGGCGACCGGGCCGCTCGCCACCTTGCAGCCGTTCCGCGATCTCGCCGTGCACGCGCGCGACGCGCGCGGCCTCGTCAGGCAGTTCGCGCTCTCGGGCGTGCCGACCTTCGACGAGACCGGCACCTTCCGCGGCTTCCGCGGCACCGGCACCGACGTGACGGAACGGGTTGCGGCCGACAGCCAGGCGCGCCGCTACCGCGGCGAGCTCGAAAAGGCGCTCGGCCAGCTGCGCCAGCGCAACGAGGAGCTCGACCACGCGCTGCAGGACGCCCAGGCGGCGACGCGGGCCAAGAGCGAATTCCTGGCGGTGATGAGCCACGAGCTGCGCACGCCGCTCAACGCGATCATCGGCTTCTCCGAGATCATGAGCCACGCGTTGTTCGGGCCGCTCAACGCCCGTTATCTGGACTACGTCAACGACATTCTGCGGTCGGGGCGGCACCTGCTGAACCTGATCAACGACATCCTCGACTTCGCCCGCATCGAGAATCGGACGCTGCGCCTGCAGACCGAGCCGGTGCCGGTGCGCGAGTTCATCGGCGATGCGCTGACCCTGGTCGAGATCAAGGCGGCCGAGAAGGGCCTGACCCTGGTGCGGCCGAGCCTGCACCTCGATGCGCGGGTCAAGGTCGACCGTACCCGCGCGTTGCAGATCATCGAGAACCTGCTCTCCAACGCGCTGAAGTTCACCCCGGCCGGCGGCACCATCGGCATCGAGATCGCCCAGCCCGAGGACGGGCGCGTCCGCATCTCGATCTGGGACACCGGCAAGGGCGTGCCGCTGGAAAAGCAGGTGGCGATCTTCGAGATGTTCGAGCAGGCGCATTCCGGGGCGCTGGCTCGCGGCCAGGAAGGTCTCGGCCTCGGCCTCACCATCGCCCGGGCGCTGGCGCGCCAGATGGGCGGCGACATCGTGCTCGAAAGCTCGACCGAGCGCGGCTCGCGCTTCTCCGTCGTATTTCCGATCGCCTGAGCCGATCAGGCCGGCGGCGGGATGGTCCGGATCGGCTGGCCGCCGATCCAGGCGAGGATGTCCTCCAACCCCTGCCCGTAATAGTTCCGGTAGTTCTCTTCCGAGACATAGCCGAGATGCGGCGTGAGAACGGTGTTCTCCAGCTTCAGCAGCGGATGGTCCTTCGGCAGTGGCTCCAGATCGAACACGTCGAGCCCGGCGCCGGCGATGCGCCCTGCGCGCAGTGCGTCGATCATCGCCGCCTCGTCGACGATCGGCCCGCGCGAGGTGTTGACCAGATAGGCATCCTTCCGCATCAGCCCGATCTCGCGGGCGCCAATCAGGCCGCGGGTGCGCGGGCTGAGCAGCAGATGCACCGACACGATGTCGGAATCGCGGAACAGCGCGTCCTTCTCCACGCGCTCGGCGCCCGCTTCGGCGGCGCGTTCGGCGGTCAGGTTCTCGCTCCAGGCGATCACCCGCATGCCGAGCGCCTTGGCCACCGGCACCATGGCGCCGCCGAGCTTGCCGAGACCGGCGAGACCGAGAATGCGCCCCTTCAGGCAGCGGCCGACGCTGAGTTGCCAGCGGCCCTCGCGCATGGCGCGGTCCTCGCGCGGCACCTGGCGCATCAGCGCGAAGATCAGCGCCCAGGCGATCTCCATCGGCGGATGCGCCATCGAATCGGTGCCGCAGACGGTGACGCCCTTGGCCGCCGCCGCCTTCAGGTCGATCGATGCATTGCGCGGGCCGGAGGTGACGAGCAGCCGGAGCTTCGGCAGCCGGTTGATGAGGCTGGCCGGGAACGGCGTCCGCTCGCGCATGATGACCACCGCGTCGTGATCCGCCAGCGCCTCCGCCACCGCCGCCTCGCCGACGATCTGACGGTTGAACACGTCGAGGCTCCAGCCGGCCGGCAGCCGGCCCCAGTCGGCGAAGCCGCGGGCGACGTTCTGATAGTCGTCGAGGATGGCGATGCGGGGCATCAGACCACTCCGTTCTGGCGCAGCCGGTCGATATCGGGCTTGCCATAGCCGAGATCGCCCAGGATCGCGTCGGTATCGGCGCCGAGCCGGGGCGGCGGCGGCGGCACCCGGGCCGGGGTGCGGCCGAGCCTGACCGGCGGCTTGGCTACCGGCGCCGGCCTGGGCAGGCCGGGGAACTCCACCGGGTGCAGATAGCCCATCGCCTTCACATGCGGATCGTCCAGCGTCTCCTGCGGCTTCAGCACCGGCGCCGCCGGGATGCGCGCCTTCTCCAGCGCCGCCAGCGCCTCGGCGCGGGTCAGGTTCCGGCACCATTCCTGGGTGCGCGCGCTGATCAGGTGGCCATGGTCGCCGCGCGCGAGATCGTCCTTGAACCGCGGATCGGTCAGCCAACTGGGCTCACCCATCAATTTCGCCCAGCGCTCGTAGAGCGGCTGGCCGACGATCTGCACCAGCATCCAGCCGTCCTTGGCCTGGAACAGGTCGTTCGGCGCCGAGGTCTGGCCGCGATTGCCGGTCGGCACGCGGTCGCGGGTCAGCACCGCCTGTTCCATCAGCAGCGCGTTGTTCAAGGTGAGCGCGGAGCCGAGCAGCTGGCCTTCGACGATCTGCCCGCCGCCGCCCTTGGCGCGGTGCATCAGCGCGGCCATCGTGCCGAAGGCGCAATGCACCGCCGTGGTGAAGTCGATGAACGGCACCGCGGCGCGATAGGGCTGGTCCTCGGTGCCGGTCATGTAGGTGCCGCCGGCCATCACCTGGCCGATGCCGTCGAAGCCGACGCGCGAGCTGTACGGCCCGCCATCGCCGAAGGCGGAAGCCGTGGTCAGGATGATGTCTGCCTTGGAGGCGGCGAGGCTGTCGTAGTCGAGGCCCATCTGCTTCAGGGTCGGCGGCGGCAGGTTCGCGACCACGACATCGGCGGTCTGCACCAGCTTGCGAACGATCTCGCGACCCTCGTCGCGCATCGGGTCGAGCGTCATCGAGCGCTTGCCGCGATTCATCTGGAAGAACATCGCGCCTTCGCCGGTCTCGGAAAGCGGCGCGACGAAACGGTCCTCGCTGCCCTCGCGTTTCTCGACCCGGATCACCTCGGCGCCGAGATCGCCGAGCAGCGCGGCGCAGTAAGGCCCCGCGATATAGCGGCCGAAATCCAGCACGCGCACACCGTCAAGCACACCCATATTCGTTCTCCTCCCTCACTCGGCCGCTTCGTCGAGCCGCGCCGCCAGCCAGTCCGGCAGATCGACCATCACCTCATGCCCGCAATCGGCTTCCAGGAACGCCCAGGCGGGATCCTCCGCCAGCGCCCGATAGCGCTGGAACGAGCTCGGAGTGTAGCGCGCCGCGATGATGTAGGTCTTCTTCGGCACCGTGCGCCACCGGCCGCTCAACTCGATGCGCTCCTCGAAGGCGAGCATCGGGTGGTTGCGGCAGGTGCGGTCGACCCAATCGGCCCGCGCGGCATCCAGCACGCCGAAGAAGCTGGCGGAAGTCGGCTTCAGCGTGCGCACGCCGTTCTGCTCCACCGCGCCGGCGCGGATGGTCGGCACCCGGGCCGGGTCCATGAGGTCGAACACCGCCTTGCCGTTCTCCGGCACGAAGGCGTCGAGATAGACCAGCGAGCTCACCCGCTCCGCCATGCGGTCGGCGACGCCGGTGATCACCATGCCGCCATAGCTGTGCCCGCAGAGGACGATGTCCTTCAGGTTCTCGAAGGTCAGGACGGCGCAGATATCCTCGATATGGGTGTTGAGGCCGATTTCGGGGCTGAGCAGGTGGGTCCGCTCGCCGATCCCGGTCAAGGTGGGCGTGAAGACCTCGTGGCCGCGCCGGCTGAGGTCGCGCGCTACGTCGCGCCAGCACCAGCCGCCGTGCCAAGCCCCGTGCACCAGTACGATCTGCGCCATGGCCGCCCCCCTCCCCGGGTCGAACACCCGGGCCGGCGAGCAAAGCTTTGCCCATATGCCGCCGTCAAGCGGCGTCGCTGCCGATCCGCAGTTGATCTTCCTGGCATTCTTTCGCATTTTTCGCGCATGCATGGAATTTCCCGCCGCCCGCTCAGCGATGCCGAACGGCTCGACTGGCTCCGGCTGATCCGGACCGAGAATGTCGGCCCGGTCACTTTCCGCCAGTTGCTGCGCCGCTTCGGCACCGCCGCGCGGGCGATCGGCGCCCTGCCCGACCTGGCCCGTCGCGGCGGTCTCGGTCGCAGCATCGCGATTCCGCCGCGGGCAGAGGCCGAGCGCGAGCTGGCGGCCACCGCCGCGGCCGGCGCACGCCTGATCGCGCTGGCGGAACCCGACTATCCGCCCGCCCTTGCCGCGCTGGACGACAGCCCGCCGCTATTGGTCACGCGCGGCGACGCGGCACTGTTCGCCCGCCGCATGGTCGGCATGGTCGGCGCCCGCAACGCCTCCGCCGCCGGCATCCGCATCGCCCGCGACCTCGCCGGCGCGCTCGGCAATGCCGGCATCGTCGTGGTCTCGGGGCTGGCACGCGGCATCGACGCGGCAGCGCATCAGGGCGCGCTGGCGACCGGCACCGTCGCCGTGGTCGCCGGCGGCGTCGACGTGGTGTTCCCGCCCGAGCACGAAGCGCTGCAGGCGCAGATCGCGGAAATCGGCGCGGTTGTAGGCGAAATGCCGATCGGGACCCGGCCGCTCGCCCGCCATTTCCCGCGCCGCAACCGGCTGATCTCCGGGCTTTCGCTCGGCGTCGTCGTCGTCGAGGCGGCGCTGAAATCGGGCTCGTTGATCACCGCCCGCTTCGCGCTCGACCAGGGCCGCGAGGTGATGGCGGTGCCGGGCTCGCCGCTCGATCCGCGCGCCCGCGGCAGCAACGACCTGATCCGCCAGGGCGCCACCCTGGTGGAAGGCATCGACGACGTGCTGCAGGCCCTCGGACCGGCGCAGAGCATGCTGGCCGCCGAAGCGGTCCCCTTCGGCTCGCCCGTCACCGACGAGGCGCCAGCCGATGCCGACCTCGCTCGGTTGCGCGCCACGATTACGGAGCGTCTCTCCCCGACGCCGGTGGAGGTCGACGAGCTGATCCGCCAGTCCGGCGGCACCCCCGGCGAGGTGCTGATGGTGCTGCTGGAGCTGGAACTGGCCGGCCGGCTGCAGCGCTATCCCGGCGGGAGGGTAGCAATTTCTTAACGCCGACCCGATTTGACAGGGGGTGGGGTTTTCCCCATGTTCCGCCGCCCGAGCGCCGTCCCTTGCCCAAGGAGGCCAATTCCGCCGATGGACGTCGTCGTCGTCGAATCCCCGGCCAAGGCCAAGACGATCAACAAGTATCTGGGCTCGAACGTCGTCGTCCTGCCCTCCTACGGGCATGTCCGCGACCTGCCGCCCAAGGACGGCTCCGTGCGTCCTGAGCAAGACTTCGAGATGACCTATGTCACCGATCCGAAGTCGAGCAAGAACCTGGCGGCGATCGCTAGTGCCTTGAAAGGCGCGAAGAATCTCTATCTGGCCACCGACCCGGACCGCGAAGGCGAGGCGATTTCCTGGCATGTCCTGCAAGCTTTGCAGGAGAAGAAGGCGATCAAGGGCATCAATGTCCAGCGCGTGGTGTTCAACGAGATCACCAAGCGGGCGGTGACCGAGGCGATGCGCAATCCGCGCGACCTCGACATGGACCTGATCAACGCCCAGCAGGCCCGCCGCGCGCTCGATTACCTGGTCGGCTTCACCCTCTCGCCGCTGCTCTGGCGCAAGCTCCCCGGCGCCAAATCGGCCGGCCGCGTGCAATCCGTCGCCCTGAGGCTGATCTGCGAGCGGGAGATCGAGATCGAGGCGTTCAAGCCGCGCGAATACTGGACCATCGAGGGCGATTTCCAGGCGCCTTCCGGCCGCTTCCCGGCCCGGCTGACCATGTTGGACGGCCGCAAGCTCGAGAAGTTCGACCTGCCCGGCGAGGCGGCGGCCCAGGCGGCGGTCGGCAAGATCCGCGCCGGCAGCTACCGGATCAGCGACGTCACCGTGCGCCCGCACCGGCGCCAGCCTTCGGCGCCGTTCATGACCTCGACCCTGCAGCAGGAGGCTGCGCGCAAGCTCGGCTTCAGCGCGACCCGCACCATGCAGCTGGCCCAGCGCCTTTATGAAGGCGTCGATATCGGCGGCGAGACCGTCGGCCTCATTACTTATATGCGGACCGACGGCGTGCAGATGGCGGCCGAGGCGATCGAGGCCGCCCGCGACCAGATCGGCAAGCAGTTCGGCCGCGACTACGTGCCGCCGCAGCCCCGCGTGTACGAAACCAAGGCAAAGAACGCGCAGGAAGCCCACGAGGCGATCCGGCCGACCGATTTCAGCCGCCGGCCGGAAGACGTCACGCAACATCTCGATGCCGCCCAGCTCCGGCTCTACGAGCTGGTCTGGAAGCGCGCCATCGCGAGCCAGATGGAAGCAGCCCAACTCGAGCGCACGACGGTCGAGATCCGCTCGTCCGACGAGCAGATCGGCTTCCGCGCCAGCGGCTCGGTCCTGCTCTTCCCCGGCTTCCTCAAGGTCTACGAGGAAGGCCGCGACGACAAGCCGGCCAATGGCAGCGCGGCCGGCGAGGACGACGAGGACGGCGCCCGGCTCCCCAAGCTCGCCGCCAAGGAGGCATTGCAGCTTCTCGACGTGAAGCCGGAGCAGCATTTCACCGAGCCGCCGCCGCGCTACACCGAGGCGACCCTGGTGAAGAAGCTGGAAGAGCTCGGCATCGGCCGCCCCTCGACCTATGCCTCCATCATCGACGTGCTGCAGGAGCGCGACTACGTCCGGCTCGACAGCAAGCGCTTCGTGCCGGAGGACAAGGGCCGCATCGTCACCGCCTTCCTCGTGAATTTCTTCGAGCGTTTCTTCGCCTACGACTTCACCGCCAATCTGGAAGAGCGGCTGGACGAGATCACGGCTCACCAGGTCGACTGGAAGGAAGTGCTGCGCGAGTTCTGGCTGCAGTTCAGCCGCGCGCCTGAAGAGGATGCCGGCCTGCTCGCCCTACAGGCGGCGGTGAAGAACCTGGACGAGCTCATCGGCCAGCGCGGCGTGGTGATCGAGGCGATCGATGCCTCGCTCGGGCCGCATTTCTTCCCCGACGACGGATCGGGCCGCGATCCGCGTGCCTGCCCGGCTTGCGGCGAAGGCCGTCTCGGCATCCGGCTCGGCAAGAACGGCGCCTTCATCGGCTGTTCGCGCTATCCGGAATGCCGCCACACCCGCCCGCTCTCGGTCGCCAACGACAACCAGACCGAGGGCGCCCTGGTCGGCGGCCCGCGCGAACTGGGCCTGGATCCCGAAAGCGGCTTGATGGTCACGGTGCGCGACGGGCGGTTCGGGCCCTATGTGCAGCTCGGCGAGGATGGCGGCGAGGAGAAGCCGAAGCGCGCCTCGATTCCGCGCGAGTGGAAGCCGGCCGAGCTGACCTTCGAAACGGCGATCAAGCTGCTCGCCCTGCCGCGCCTCGTCGGCACCCATCCGGAGACGGGCGCGGAGATCATCGCCGGCCTCGGCCCCTACGGCGCCTATCTCAAGCACGCCAAGGCCTATACCCGGGTGCAGCCGCCGGAGGAGATCCTCGATATCGGCCTCAACCGCGCCGTCGCGCTGATCGCCGAGGGCAGCGCCAAGAAGGGCCCGCGTCGCGCCGAACCGAAGGTGCTGCGCGAGCTGGGCGCCCATCCCGATGACGGCGCGCCGGTGCGCATCCTGGACGGCCGTTTCGGCGCCTATGTCGCCCATGGCGGCATCAACGCGACGATCCCGCGCGGCTCGACGGTCGAGGATATCGACATGACCTCGGCGATGGCGCTGCTGCGGGCCCGCGCCGAACGCGGCCCATCCAAGCCCAAGGGCCGGCGCGGCGCGAAGAAGACGGCCGCCAAGACCGCCACCGTCAAGTCCGCGGCCGTCAAATCCGGCAAGAAGGCCACGACCAAGCCGGCGGCCGACAATGACGACGCCGAGCCGCCGCCGCGCAAGCGCGCCGCCGGCGGCAAGGCGTGAAGCCGCCGGCGCCCCGCCCGACCCGACAAGAGCTGCTGGACTTCATCGCGAGCCGGCCCGGCAAGGTCGGCAAGCGCGAGATCGCCCGCGCCTTCAATCTGAAGGGCGCCGAGCGCGACTGGCTGAAGGAGGCGCTGCGCGGCCTGAAGGACCAGGGCGCGGTCGAGCGTGGCCGCGGCAAGGCGCTGCTGCCGCCGGGGCGCCTGCCCGAGGTCAGCGTCCTGAGGATCGTGTCCGTGCGGCGCGACGGCGAGGCCAGCGCCGTGCCGGTCAAATGGTCGGATGACAGCCCGGCGCCGAAGGTGACGCTTGTATCGGGCGGCCGCGGACGCTCGCCGGGCGACGGCGACCGCGTGCTGGCGCGGGTCGAGCCGATCGGCCCCGGCCTCTATCGCGGCCGCGTCATCCGCGTGCTGGAAAGCGGCCCCGGCGAGGTGGTCGGCACGCTCAAGCTCGAAGCCAATCACGGCCGCATCGTCCCGGCCGACCGTCGCGCCCGGCACGAGGTGCTGGTCGACAAGGCCGATCTCGGCGGCGCCGAGCATGGCGAGGTGGTGGTCGCCGAGCTGGTCGCCGGGCGCATGTTCGGCTTGGCCCAGGGCCGCGTCGTGCGCCGGCTCGGCAGCGCCGGCGATCCCCGCACCTTCAGCCGCATCGCCATCGCGCAGAACGATATTCCGGTCGCCTTCCCGCCCGACGCGCTGGCCGAGGCGAAACATGCCAGGCAAGCGCCGCTCGGCGACCGGACCGACCTGACCGAAGTGCCGCTCGTCACCATCGATCCCGAGGATGCGCGCGACCACGACGATGCGGTCTTTGCCGAGCCGGACGGCGACCCGCGCAATCCCGGCGGCTTCAAGGTGATCGTCGCGATCGCCGACGTCTCCTGGTACGTCCGGCCGGGCAGCGCGCTCGACCGCGCCGCGCGCGAGCGCGGCAACTCGGCCTATTTTCCCGACATGGTGGTGCCGATGCTGCCGGAGCGGCTCTCGGCCGATCTCTGCTCGCTGGTCGAGGGCAAGCCGCGGCCCTGCCTCGCCGCCACGCTCTGGCTCGATGCCGAAGGCAACGTCGTGCGGCACAGCTTCGTGCGGGCGATGATGCGCTCCGCCGCCAGCCTCACCTATGGCCAGGTGCAGCGCGCCCGCGACGGGGACGCCAAGGCCGTATCGCCGGAGCTCACTACCAAGGTCGTCACGCCGCTCTATGCGGCTTATGCCCTGGCGGCCGCCGCCCGCGACCGGCGCGCACCGCTCGCCATCGACATGCCGGAGCGCAAGGTGACGCTCGACGCCGGCGGCCACATCCAATCGATCGGTCTGCGCGAGCGTTTCGACAGCCACCGGCTGATCGAGGAGTTCATGATCCTCGCCAACGTCGCCGCGGCGGAGACCCTGGAGCGCGCGCGGCGGCCCTGCATGTACCGCGTGCACGACCAGCCGACGAAGGAGAAGCTCGACGCGCTGCGCGACTTCCTCGACACGCTCGACATCCGCCTGGCCAAGGGACAGGTGATCCGTCCCGCGATCTTCAACCGCGTGCTGGAGCGCGTCGCCGGCACGCCGCACGAGCGGCTGGTCAACGAAGTCGTGCTCCGGTCCCAGGCGCAGGCGATCTATGCGGCCGAGAATATCGGCCATTTCGGCCTGAACCTCGCGCGCTACGCGCATTTCACCTCGCCGATCCGCCGCTATGCCGACCTGCAGGTGCACCGCGCGCTGGTCGACGCGGGCCGTCTGGGCGAAGGCGGGTTGAGCGCGGAGGATGTCGACGGCTTCGAGGCCACCGCCGAGCACATCACCCGCACCGAGCGGCGCGCCATGCAGGCCGAGCGCGACGCGCTGGACCGCTATGTGGCGGCCTTCATGGAGGCGCGGGTCGGCGAGACCCTGGCCATGCGGATCACCGGCGTGACGCGGGCCGGCTTGTTTCTGACCGATGACACGACCGGTGCCACCGGCCTTGCCCCGATGTCCAGCCTGGGCGACGACTATTTCGTGTTCGACGAGCGCTCCCAGCGCATCCAGGGCCGTGCCAGCAAGCGCTCGTTCCGTCTCGGCGACGCGGTGGAGGCGGAGCTTGCCGAGGCCAATCCGGTGGCCGGCGGCCTGCTCTTCTCGCTGGCCGGGGCCGGCGCCCGCGGGCGGGCCCCGCGGCGGCCGGATCGCCGGCGTCGTTGAAGCAGGGAGAGCCCTCTTGCGCCTTCCTTTCGCAGGATTGCCGGGCTAGAACCCGCCCCATCCGCGGCGGCCGGAGGTGACCGGTGATCAATGTCTATGTGCATGAGAACGGCGGCCTGCAGCGGGTCGATCTGCCGCAAGGCGGCCTGCCGCGCGATACCGTGTGGATCGACGTGCGCGAGCCGCAGGGCGACGACCTGCAGCGGGTCCAGTCGGCCTTGCAAATCGAAATGCCGACCCGCGAGGAGATGCAGGAGATCGAGCTGTCGAGCCGGATCTACCAGGAGGGCAATGCGACCTTCCTGACCGCGCTGATCCCGGTCAACGCGGATACTTCGACGCCCGGCTCCACGGCGATCACTTTCATCCGCACGCCAGGGCCCGTGGTGACGCTGCGCTATGCCGACCCGCAGCCGTTCAAGAATTTCATCAGCCGCTCGGTCCGGTCCAACAGCGGCGTCACGACGCCGGACCTCGCGCTGATCGGCGTGTTCGATGCGATCATCGATCGCGAGGCCGACCTGCTGGAGCGCATGGGTGCCGAGCTGGACGGCATCTCCAAGGCGATCTTCGCCACCAAGGCCTCCAAGGCCGACGTCGCCTCGGCCGACCTCGAGGAGGCGGTGCGCCGGCTCGGCCAGGTCGAGGACCTGAATTCCCGCGTGCGCGAGAGCGCGCACACGCTGCTCCGCATGATGACCTATCTCGGCACCGGGGGCCTGAGCGAGACCAAGCCCAGCAAGGACTTCCGCAACCGCGTGAAGATCCTGCAGCGCGACCTGCAATCGATCACCGAGCAATCCGCCTTCCTCGCCCACAAGGGCAGCTTCCTGCTCGACGCGACGCTCGGTCTCATCAACATCCAGCAGACCGCCATCATCAAGATCTTCTCGGTCGCCGCCGTGGTGTTCCTGCCGCCGACCCTGGTCGCATCTATCTACGGCATGAATTTCGACATCATGCCGGAGCTGAAATGGGATCTCGGCTACCCTTTCGCCATCGGATTGATGGTGCTGTCGGCCGCCTTGCCCTACCTCTACTTCAAGCGCAAGGGGTGGCTGTGATGCGGCCGGGCCTTTACGGCGCGATGCTGCGGGGGTTCTTCCGCCGCTGTCCGCGCTGCGGCACCGGGGCCATGTTCACCCGCTTCGTCACGGTCAATTCCGCATGCCCGAGCTGCGGCCTGGAACTGCATCACCAGCGGGCCGACGATGCGCCGCCCTATTTCACCATCCTGATCGTCGGCCATATCGTGGTGCCGCTGCTGCTTATGCTGGAGCAGCGCGCGGCGCCGCCGACCTGGGTGCATATGGTGGTCTGGCTGCCGGTGATCCTGCTGCTCTCGCTCTGGTTGCTGCCCAGGATCAAGGGGGCGCTGATCGGCCTGCAATGGCATGCCGGCATGCACGGATTCGGCGGCCATCCGGATTGACCGTGCGGGTTGCCCCCCCTACGCTCGGCGGGTTTATCGCTCAATAAATCAAGGCAAGGCGCCCGATGCGGTTCGAAGGGACGGAAAACTACGTTGCGACCCAGGATCTGAAGGTCGCGGTCAATGCGGCGATCACGCTCGAGCGGCCACTGCTCGTAAAGGGCGAGCCCGGCACCGGCAAGACCATCCTGGCGCATGAGATCGCCAACGCGATCAAGGCGCCGCTGATCACCTGGCACATCAAGTCGACCACAAAGGCGCAGATGGGCCTCTACGAATACGATGCGGTGTCGCGCCTGCGCGACAGCCAACTCGGCGAGCAGAAGGTCCACGACATCAAGAACTACATCATCAAGGGCAAGCTGTGGGAGGCGTTCACCGCCGACCAGCGCCCGGTGCTGCTGATCGACGAGGTCGACAAGGCCGATATCGAGTTCCCCAACGACCTGCTGCTCGAGCTCGACCGCATGGAGTTCTACGTCTACGAGACGCGCGAGACGGTGAAGGCGGTGCAGCGGCCGATCGTCGTCATCACATCGAACAACGAGAAGGAGCTGCCGGACGCCTTCCTGCGCCGCTGCTTCTTCCACTACATCCGCTTCCCCGAGCGCGAGACGATGCTGGAGATCGTCGACGTGCACTATCCCGGCGTTCAGAAGGACCTGGTGCGCGAAGCGCTCAACATCTTCTACGACATTCGCGAGACGCCCGGCCTGAAGAAGAAGCCTTCGACCTCGGAGCTGCTCGACTGGCTGAAGCTCTTGATGGCCGAGGACCTGCCGGCGGAGACCTTGCGTTCGAAGGATCCGAGCAAGCTGATCCCGCCGCTGCACGGCGCGCTGCTCAAGAACGAGCAGGACGTGCACCTGTTCGAGCGCCTCGCCTTCCTCGCCCGCCGCGAGGGCCGCGGCTGACGACGACACTCAAGCTGAGCCGAGAGGTCCGGCCATGTTCGTCAACTTCTTCCTGGATCTGCGCAAGGCCAAGGTGCCGGCGAGCCTGCGCGAGTACCTGACCCTGATCGAGGCGGTGCAGGCCGGCACCGCGAATTTCAGCGTCGAGGATTTCTACTATCTCTCCCGCTCCTGCCTGGTGAAGGACGAGAAGAATCTCGACAAGTTCGACCGCGTCTTCGCGCAGACGTTCAACGGGCTCGAATTCGCCTCCGAGGAGGTGAAGGCCGAGATCCCCGAGGAGTGGCTGCGCAAGATCGCCGAGAAGGTGCTGACGCCCGAGGAGATGAAGCAGATCGAGGCGCTGGGCGGCTGGGAGAAGCTGATGGAGACGCTGAAGAAGCGTCTCGAGGAGCAGAAGGGCCGCCACCAGGGCGGCTCGAAATGGATCGGCACCGGCGGCACCTCGCCCTTCGGCGCGCATGGCTACAATCCCGAAGGCGTGCGCATCGGCCAGGAGAAGTCACGCCACCGCCGCGCCGTGAAGGTGTGGGACAAGCGCGAGTACAAGAACCTCGACGACACCGTCGAGATCGGCACCCGCAACATCAAGATGGCGCTGCGGCGCCTGCGCCAATGGGCGCGCGACGGGGCCAACCTCGAGCTCGACCTGCCGGACACCATCAAGTCGACCGCCAACAATGCGGGCTATCTCGACCTCAAGCTGGTGCCGGAGCGGCGCAACAAGGTGAAGGTCCTGGCGCTGTTCGATATCGGCGGCTCGATGGACGACCACATCCGGGTCTGCGAGGAGCTGTTCTCGGCGGCACGCACCGAGTTCAAGCACATGGAGTTCTTCTACTTCCACAACTGCGTCTACGAGAAGCTGTGGCGCGACAACAAGCGCCGCCACCACGATTTCCGACCGACGCAGGAAGTGCTGAACACCTACGGCCACGACTACAAGCTGATCCTGGTCGGCGATGCCACCATGAGCCCCTACGAGATCGTCTATCCCGGCGGCAGCGTCGAGCACTGGAACGAGGAATCGGGCGAGGTCTGGCTCCACCGCCTGATGGCGACCTATCCGAAGACGGTCTGGCTCAACCCGGTGGCGGAAAAGTACTGGGACTACACCCCCTCGGTGCAGCACATCCGCACCCTGATGCAGAACCGCATGTTCCCGCTGACCCTGGACGGGCTGGAGCGGGCAATGCGGGAGCTCTCGCGTTAACCTGTCGCGCAAGCAGCCCGGCCATGCGGCCGGGAGGCTTGAGCCGGGCGACCCTGGGGGCTACATCAAGGCGAAGCAACAAGGCGCGCTCGCGCCCCTCATCATGCGCCCGCCGAAAGCCATCTTCTTCGACCTCGACGACACTCTGATCCGCGCCTACGGCCGCCCGGTCGAGGCATGGACCCGATTCCTCACGCCGCTCACCGAGATCCTGTCCGGCCACCCGGTGGAGACCGCGCGCGACGCGATCCTCACCTATTCCCGTGCCTTCTGGTCCGACGGAGGACGGCACAAGGAATGGCGGCAGAAGCTCTCCGAGGCGCGGCGGCACTGCGTGCGCGAGGGGCTGGCCAGCCTCGGCATCACCGAGGAGGCAGTCATCCACCGCATCGCCGACGGATTCACCGCCGAACGCGAAGCGGCGATCGAGCTGTTTCCCGGTGCGGTCGACACCTTGGAAGCGCTCAGGGCGCGCGGCATCCGCCTGGCGCTGGTCACCAACGGCGCCGCCGCGCCGCAGCGCGCCAAGGTGCGCCGCTTCGCCCTGGAGCGGCATTTCGACCATATCCAGATCGAGGGCGAGGTCGGCTACGGCAAGCCGGAGGACGCCGCCTATCACGCCCTGCTCAAGGCGCTCGACGTGGCACCCGGCGAGGCCTGGATCGTCGGCGACAACCTCGAATGGGAAGTCGCCGCGCCGCAGCGCCACGGCATCTTCGCTGTCTGGCACGACAGCGAGGGCGACGGCCTGCCCGCCGGCACGACGGTGCGCCCGGACCGCGTCATCCGCGCGGTGCCCGAGGTGCTGCAGGGATGGTGAGCGCGGCGCTCGCCCGCCGTTTCGGCCTGCGCCGGGCGCGGCTCGTGGCCACCCGGCCGCCGGGCGCGCGGCTGCATACGCTGATCGTGCTGCGCTGGCTCGCCATCATCGGGCAGACGCTGGCGATCCTGTTCGTGCATTTCGGCCTCGATTTCCGCCTGCCGCTCGGCCTCTGCCTCGCCACCGTCGGCGTGCTGGTCGCCGTCAACCTGGTCAGCTTCACGCTGTTCCCGACCTCGCACCGGCTGACCGATCGCGGCGCGGCGGCCTTCCTGGCGCTGGATATCGTGCAGCTCGCCGTGCTGCTCTACCTCACGGGCGGGCTCGGCAATCCTTTCTCCCTCCTGATGCTGGTGCCGGTGACGATCTCCGCCACCATCCTGTCGCTGGCCAGCACGGTCGTGCTCGGCGCCCTCGCCGTGCTCGCCACCTTGCTCCTGGCCGAGTTCCATCTGCCGCTGCCGTGGGGCGAAGGTGGGCTCGCGCTGCCCGGGCTCTATCTGGCGGGCGTCGCCGCGGCGCTGCTGCTCGGCCTCGGCTTCATCTCGGTCTATACGTGGCGGGTCGCCGCCGAGGCGCGCCGCATGTCGGACGCGCTCGCCAGCACCCAGATCGCGCTGGCGCGCGAGCAGCGTCTCTCGGCCCTCGGCGGCCTCGCCGCCGCCGCGGCGCATGAACTCGGCACGCCGCTCGGCACCATCACACTGGTCGCCAACGAACTGGCGCGGGAGGTTCCGGCCGGCGATCCGATCAGCGACGACGTGCGGCTCCTGGTCAGCGAGGCGCAGCGCTGCCGCGACATCCTCGCCAACCTGGCGCGCCGGCCGGATCCCGAGGACCCGTTCCCGGAACTGCCGATCGGGGCGCTGGTCGAGGAGGCCTTTGGGCCGCACCATCGCGGCAGTATCGAGCTCGCCATCCGCATCCACGGCAGCGGGCCGCAGCCGCTGGCGCCGCGCCTGCCGGAGATCCTGCACGGCATCGGCAACCTGGCCGAGAATGCCTTCGACTTCGCCCGCGCCCGGATCGACGTCGCGATCGACTGGGACGACGAGCGGGTCGCCGTTACCATCGCCGACGATGGCCCGGGCCTCAGCAGCGACATGCTGGGCGCGCTCGGCGAGCCCTATGTGACGTCCCGCCCCGAGGACGGCGGCATGGGGCTCGGCGTGTTCATCGCCAAGACGCTGCTCGGCCATACCGGCGCGCAGGTGGCGTTCGGCAACCGGCCGGGCGGCGGCTGCGAGGCCACCGTCAGCTGGGCCCGCGGCATGCTGGAAAAGGGGGAGAAAAAGGAGACCGAAACCGCATGAACATCCCCCAGACCGAGGAGCGGACGCTGTTCATCGCCGATGACGACGAGCCGTTCCGCACCCGCCTCGGCCGCGCCATGGAGAAGCGCGGCTTCACCGTCACCATGGCGGCGTCGATCGGCGAGGCGAAGTCGAAGATCCGCGAGAGCGCGCCGGCCTACGCGGTGGTCGACCTCAGGCTCGGCGACGGCAACGGCCTCGACGTGGTGCCGGTGCTGCGCCAGGCAAGGCCCGGCTGCCGCGTCGTCATGCTGACCGGCTACGGCAACATCGCCTCGGCGGTCGCGGCAGTGAAGGCGGGCGCGGTCGACTACCTCGCGAAGCCGGCCGATGCCGACATGATCGAGGCGGCCTTGATGGCCTCGGAAAGCCAGATGCCCAAGCCGCCGGAGCGGCCGATGTCGGCCGACCGCGTGCGCTGGGAGCACATCCAGCGGGTCTACGAGCTGTGCGAGCGCAACGTCTCGGAGACCGCCCGCCGGCTCAACATGCACCGCCGCACCCTGCAGCGCATTCTCGCCAAGCGCTCGCCGCAATAGCTCAGACCGCCTTGGGCGCCACCTGCAGCATGGCGTCGAGCAGGCGGCCCTGGAACAGGCGGATGCCCATGGACTGACCGAACTCGATGGCGCGCTGGGTGTCGCAGCGGCACAGCACCACCTTGTCGGCGCCGACCGCCTCGACGGTCTGCTGGAACTTGCGCCGGCGCTGCTCCTGCACCTCGCCGTCGAGCTCGGGCGACCAGATCACCTTGTGCAGGTCGAAGCCGAGCTCGCTCTTCGCCAACAGCGGGAAGGTCAGGTAGTTCAGCCCGTCGAGGCAAAGCCGCCAGCCGCGGTCGCGCAGGAAGTCGCGGGCGAAGATGAAGGTGCCGACATCGCCGAACACGTCGACCACCTGGAACTCGGCCACCATGGTCTTCTGGGTGGCGAAGCGCAGCTTCTTCTCGAAGGCCTGGAACTGCTGCGACAGCGTGGTCGCGACGTTGAGATTGATCGAGCTGGAGAGCCGCTCCTTCGCCTCGAGATCCGGCAGCACGCTCAGCACGCGGTAGTCGAGCGACTGGGTCAGGCGCTGGAACAGCCAGCGGTCCGAGGCGAGGTCGACATCCGGCATCAGCCGCTTGGTCAGCTCGGCGATGGCGACGAAGATCTCCTGGAAGACCGGCGTCGGCGGCGCGTTCGGCAGCACCAGGCAGACCGGCTGGCGGCGCACCATGGTGGTCAGGTCCATGGAGCCGAGACCCTGCTCCAGCCGGGCGAGCCGGGTCGGGTCGATCGGCTGCCTGGGCGCCTCGTAGGCCGGTCCCTTGTCGAGCTGGGCGGCGGCTTCGCGCGCGATGTCCTGAACATAGCCGGCCTGCTTCCGCTTCAGCATGTCCTGGGCCATGGCCACGAAACGGGGATATTCCCGGGCCAGCTCGTACCAGGTGCAGAAGGTACGGTCGGCGCTCTCGCCCGAGCCTTCGGCCAGCGGGTCCTCGCTGAACAGGAAACGCAGCTTCAGCACGATCTGGTCGATCTCCGCGACCGAGGCGCCCTTGGTCACCACCACGATGTCGTTGTTGCCGAGCTGGAACAGCTGGCCGTCGAATTTCTTCAGCAGCAATTCCCAGGCGGTGGCAGCAATGCGCAGGTGATGCTCGCGCCGGTTGACGGCGGAAAGCCGGGAGAGATGCAGATGGACGGCGCGACGGCCCGGCAGGTGGTGCTGCAGACGGCGCGCGTAGTCGGCCAGAAGCTCTTCATGGCTGACCGGTTGCGGGCGCGCCGCAGGCGTGGCCGACGTCATCACAATCGAGTCCCTGCAAACATTTGTAGTCGTGGAGGTTTCCGGCCCTCGATTAAAATCGAGGCAGGTGTAATTTGGATTAACAATGAACAGTTTGGATTTTCGCCGTCCTTGCCCGATCGTCGCGGCGGCCGCCTTTGGTCACCGCCGCAGCACAAGAAAGCCCTCCTCCACCGCGAAGCCGGTGAGGCGCGCAAGGAAGCTCATGCCGAGCAGCGAGACCCCCTCGTTGGCCGGATTGACCGCGGCGGCGACGTCGGCGAGCTCGATCTGGCCGACCGCGACACGGTCGAGCCGCACCGGCGCCACCCGCACGGTGCCCGCCGCCGTCTCGACCCGCCGGGTGAATTGCAGGCCGTCCGGCGCGAGCCCGATGCGCCGTGCGTCGCGCAGGCCGAGCGAGACGGTGGTAGCGCCGGTATCGACCAGGAAGCGGACCGTCACGCCGTTCACCCGGGCATCGACGAAATAGTGGCCGGAACGGTCCGCCGGCACCCGGACGATTCCGGGGCTCCAGTCCACAGCACCGGGCCACAGCTCCATGGCCAGCCGGTCGCGCGCATCGCGCAGGGCGCCGCGATAGGCATAACCCAGCGCCAGGGCCAGCGCGATGCCGAGCCAGAGCGCGGTGAAGAACAGCCCCTGGGTGAGCCGCCCGCGCAGCCGGTGGGCAACGAACAGGGCCGCCGAACCGCCGACCACGACGACCAGCAGGACGCGGTACACCACGTCCGGATCGAATATCCGGTCCAGGCCGGTCAGCAGCGCGAGGCCGCCCGCGACGGCCAGGGCGACGAGCAGCCAGATCCACCCCCGGGACCCTCGGGGCCCTGGCCCACCGCCCTGCTCTGGCTCCCGCCTTCCCCACGGCCCGTCCGCTGTCATGGGGAGCATCCCACCCGGCACAACTGATCCATGCAAGCACCGTTCTTTACCGCACCCTCGCGCTTTGGCAGGCTCCCCGCGACGCTCGAATCTAATCCCCGGACATGGCCAAAGACCCCGATATCCCAGACCGCAAGGACTGGCCGAAGCCGGCGCTTCGCCCGCGCGACGCCGCCACGCTGATCCTGTACCGCCACAACGGCCGCGCCATCGAGGTGCTGATGGGCGAGCGCCATGGCGGCCATGCCTTCATGCCGAACCGCTACGTCTTCCCCGGCGGCCGGGTCGATCCGGACGACTGGAAGGTGCGCGATGCCGGTGCCTTGAAGCCGCATGTCGCCGCCCGGCTCGCCAAGGCCTGCCCGCTCAGCCGCGCCCGCGCGCTGGCGGCGGCGGCGATCCGCGAGACTTTCGAGGAGACCGGCCTGATCATCGGCAAGCCCGACCCGATGCCCGACCGGCCGGTGCCGGAGGGCTGGAAGCATTTCTTCGCCACCGGCCACGCGCCGGCGCTCGATGTGCTGGACTATGTGCTGCGCGCGATCACCCCGCCCTACCGGCCGCGCCGGTTCAACGCGCGGTTCTTCATTGCCGATGCGAGCCATGCCCAGGGCCAGATCAAGGGCTCGGGCGAGCTGCTCGACCTGCGCTGGCTGCCGGTCGAGGACGCGATGAAGCTGGACCTGCCGCGCATCACCGAGATCGTGCTGGAGCGGCTGGCCGAGATCGTCGAGCGCTATCCGGGGCAGGACCATCCGGTCGCCCTGTTTCGCTATCTCCGGGGGCAGCATCTTGTCGAACAGGAGTGAACCCGGAAGTGCGGCTGTGGCCGAGGCGCCCAAGCGCCCGGTAACGCCACGTTCCGCCGGCAGCCTGGTGGTGGTGCGCGAGGCCGCCGGGGGACCGGAAATTCTGCTCGGCCGCCGCGCCGGCCGGCACCGCTTCATGCCGGACGTGTTCGTTTTCCCGGGCGGCCGGCTGGATGCCAACGACCGCGCCATCGACCCGGTGCGCCCGCTGCCCGCCGCGACCCTGGCGCAGGTGACCCGCCACACCGACGCGGTCACCGCGCGGGCGCTGGCCGTGGCCGCGGTGCGCGAGACCTTCGAGGAAACCGGGCTCGCGCTCGGCCAGGCGGAGGCCGGCGCCTTCCGCCCCGATCTCGGCGCCATCGAGTATCTCGGCCGCGCCATCACGCCATCACGCAACCCGATCCGCTTCCATGCCCGGTTCTTCCTCACGCGCGTCGGCAACGGCGCCGCCAGGCTCGGCGGCAGCGGCGAGCTGCTCGACCTCGACTGGTATCCGATGGCGGCAGCGCTGAAGCTGCCGATCGTCGACGTGACCGAGTTCATGCTGAGCGAAGTGGCCGCCCATCTCGGCCCCGACAGTGCCCGGCGACAGTTACCGATCTTCGGCTATTTCGCCGGCAAGATGCGGATTCGCCGGGAATAGCAAGGGATTAGGCTCACCAAGCCCGCGGCTTGACTTGACCGGATCGCAGGCTATGGTGCGCCGCTCAATCGACCCGCGAACTCGCCAGAGGGCCCCATGGCCAAGCCCGCCACGCTCAAGATCAAGCTCGTGTCCAGCGCCGACACCGGATACTTCTACGTCACCAAGAAGAACCCGCGCACCAAGACCGAGAAGATGAGCCTGACCAAGTACGACCCGATCGCGCGCAAGCACGTCGAGTTCAAGGAATCCAAGATCAAGTAGCGGACCGCCACCGTCCACTCAGACGCAAAGGGCCGCCCGATTGGGCGGCCCTTGTCGCTTAAGAGACGATATCGGCGCGGCCGTCAGCTTGCCCGTCGCCGGCGGCGCGACCAGCCGAGGCCGGCGAGCGCTGCGGCCAGTATCGCGCCAACTGCGTTCGGCTCCGGAACGTCCGCTACCCCGAAGGGTTTCGGTAGGCCAGCTGCTAGGAGCGCCTCCGGAGCCCCGAGGATTTCGAAGAAGGCCACGATCGGTTCGACCGACGACGAGAAGGCAAGGCCCCAGCTGGATTGGCCGCCGGGAATTCCGGCGGCAAACAGCCACTGCGCGTCCAATCCGACGAACGCGCTGCTGGTCGGCGGGACGTCCCCGATGTCGAAACTACCGATCGTGTTGGCGTCACTTAGAGCCAGCAATTCGAAACCGGTGACGGCCACGCTGCCTTGGCTGAAGACCTGAAACGTATAGACCAAAGAATCGCCGGGAACGTATCCAAGCCCGGCAAAGTTCGAGTTGAAAGCGGCAGAGGTGAACACGGCATAATCGACCGTCCCCGACAGCCCGGTGCCGTTGTTGAACGGGACAGTGCCGGCAATCGCGTTGAATGCATCGCCATGGCCGTTCAATACACCCGCCAACGAAGTGGAGGCCGTGCCCAGTGCCAACGTGCTGGCGACGAGCGTCGCAATAGCTGCACTTCTGATTCCCCTCATGTTGTCCCCTTTGGCGGCCGCGTGACGCCGCCGATCGGCGTCCCCCTGAGACGGCCCCAGGCAGCTTGCAATACCCGCGCCAAGCGGATAACGCATTGAAATCCCGCTCTGCGGGGGGAGCGGGTTAAGCCACTTTGTCAATATGGTTGACGCTCAAAACCGGCAGCCCGAAGGCCGCGGCGGCCCTTCCCGAGTTCGGGGGGTTCTCGCGCCGTCAGGCTGCCGCCGCCACCACGCGGTTGCGGCCGTCGCGCTTGGCGGCGTAGAGCGCTTCGTCGGCGCGTTTGAGGATCTGGTCCGGGGTCTCGCGGCCCTCGGCCACGGCGACACCGATGGAGCAGGTGACCGGGATCGGCCGGTCGATGCCCTGCACGGCGAAGGGCGCGTCGGAGAAGGCCTGGCGCAGGCGCTCCGCCACCACATGCGCATTCGGCATGTCGGTCTCGGGCATCACCACGACGAATTCCTCGCCGCCGAAGCGGGCGGCGAGATCGACGCCGCGCACGTTGCGGGCGATGCGCTGGGCGAATTCCTTCAGCACCTGGTCGCCGGCATCGTGGCCAAACGTGTCGTTGATCGACTTGAAGTGGTCGATATCGAGCAGCAGCACGGCGAAGGAACGGAGCGCGCCACCCGCCTCGTTGCCGAGCTGGGTCTCGATATGGCTCATCAGGTAGCGGCGGTTGTGCAGGCCGGTCAGGTCGTCGGTCACCGCCTGCGCCATGCTGCGGTAGAAGCTGGCGCGCAGCTTGTCCTGGAAGCGCTTGCGGCGGATCTGGGTGCGGCTGCGGGCGAGCAGCTCGTTCCTGTCGATCGGGCGCAGCAGATAGTCGTTGACGCCGATCTCCAGCCCCTTGACCAGGCGTTTCTTGTCGCCGTCGTCGACCAGGGTGAGGATCGGGACCTGGCGGGTCTCCTCCATGCTGCGGAGCTGCGAGCAGAGGCGGAGCCCGTCGTGCTGTTCCAGGCCCAGGCTGACCACCACAAGGTCGAAATCGCCGCCGCGGGCCAGGATGAGCGCTTCCTTGGGGTCGGCCTGCACGGTCACCTGATGCGCCTGGCCGAGCGTCTTGGCGATCAGCTCAGCCTCGTAGGGCGCGTCCTCGACCGCCAGGATGCGGGCATCCGTGGGCTCGCTGTTGAAGTCGATCTCGATCGGCGCCGAGACGCCGAAGGTGTTGGAGGTCTCCTGCCGCAGCCTGAGCTCGTCCATCAGCAGCTTGAGGCGAATCAGCGAGCGGACGCGGGCGAACAGTGCGACATCGTCGACCGGCTTGGTCAGGAAGTCGTCGGCACCCGCCTCGATGCCGGTGACGCGGTCGCGCACATCGCTGAGCGCGGTCACCATCACAACCGGAATATGCGCTGTCGCAGTGTCCGATTTGAGCCGCCGGCACACCTCGAAGCCGTCCAGCCCCGGCATCATCACGTCGAGCAGGATCAGGTCGGGCTTATCGGTGCGCGCCTTCTCGATGGCGTCGAGGCCGTTGAAGGCGGTGAGCACGTCGTAGTACTCGCTCGAGAGCTTGGCCTCGAGCACCTTCACGTTCGGCAGCATGTCGTCGACGACGAGTATGCGGGCAGTCATGACACAATAGGCCGGCAGTCGCGCCGCCCCCTACGCCCGGAACCAGACGCCTGCCGATAGAGCGATCTCGAGGTAACGCTCGCCATCTGCTCCAGAAAACCCTGCTAGCCGAGGAATCGTCGCACGGTTTCGATGAATTTGCCAACCGAAATGGGCTTGGCGATATAGGCCTCGCAGCCGCCCTCGCGCATCTTCTCCTCGTCGCCCTTCATGGCGAAGGCGGTGACCGCGACCACCGGAATGGCCCGGAGGTCGTCGTCCTCCTTCAGCCACTTGGTGACTTCCAGGCCGGACACTTCCGGCAGCTGGATGTCCATCAGGATCAGGTCAGGGCGGTGCTTGCGCGCGAGCGCTAGCGCCTCCATGCCGTCCTTGGTCTGCAAGGTGGAGTATCCATGCGCGTCCAGCAGGTCGTGGAAGAGCTTCATGTTGAGCTCGTTATCCTCGACGATGAGCACCGTCTTGTTCATGGATATCCTCGTTCGCCCCGGCCGGCGCCGTTATGCGTTGCATTTGAGACGAGCCGGATTAACAAACTATTTATGATGCTTTCGACAGGCACCCGGATGCGACCGAAACCCGAACATCGCGCGCTGCGGCTCGGCCTTGCCGAGGCCGAGACGATAGCATTGAAGGCCTTGTTTTTCCTGCTGGAAGACCCCGATCGCACGAGCCGCTTCGTGGCCTTGACTGGGTTCACGCCGGACGAGATCCGCACCCACGTGCAGGACCCGGTATTGCTTGGCGGCGTGCTCGACCATCTGCTCGCCGATGAGGCAACCCTGATCGCCTTCGCCGAGTCGCAAGCGATCGACCCGGCCCTCCCGGCGCGCGCCCGCGCCCTGCTGCCGGGAGCGGCGCCGGCATGAGCGAGACGCCATGAGCGACATGGGAGAGGACCTGCTCGAAGCGCAGCTCGCCGGCCTGGCGCTCACGCCCGGACGGCCGATTGTGGTCTCCGATGCCGACGAGGTGCTGTTCGCCTTCATGGCCGGGTTCGAGAGCTATCTGCAGTCCCAGAGTTTCCGCTTCCACTGGGACAGCTATGCCCTGCTCGGCAATATCCGCCGCGCCGCCGACGGAGTCGCCGTGGACCGCCCCGAGGTGCAGCGCCTGCTGGCCGAGTTCTTCGTGGCGCGGACCGAGCACCTGGCGCCGATCCCGGGCGCTGCCGAGGGCCTAGCCGCGCTCGCCCGCCGCGCCCAGGTGGTGATCCTGTCCAACGTGCCACACGGCCAGCGCGAGGCGCGGGTGAAGGCGCTCACCAGCAACGGCATGGCCTATCCGCTGATCGCCAACCAGGGGAGCAAGGGCCGCGCGGTGCGGGCGCTGGCCGAACGGGTCAACGCGCCGGTGCTGTTCATCGACGACATCCCGAACCAGCACACCTCGGTGCGCGAGGCGGTGGCCGATGCCTTCTGCCTGCATTTCGTCGGCGAGCCGCGCCTCGCCCGGCTGCTGCCGCCAGCCGACGCGAGCGACCACCGCGCCGATACCTGGGCAGAAGCGCTGCCGGTGCTGGAAGCAAGGCTCGACGCGCTCGGCTACTGATTCACGCCGAGCTCTCGTGCCACCCGGTCGGCGATCGGCAGCGAGCAGGTGAGGCCCGGGCTTTCGATACCGTAGAGGTTGACCAGGCCGGGGACGCCGTGTGCGGCCGGGCCCTGGATGACGAAATCCGGCGCCGGCTGGCCGGGGCCGTGCAGCTTCGGCCGGATGCCGGCATAGCCCGGCTGGATCGCGCCGTCCGGCAGACCGGGCCAGTAGCGCCTGACCGCCGCATAGAAAGAATCCGCCCGCTTCGGGTCCACGGTGTAGTCGCGCACCGTCACCCATTCCACGTCGGGGCCGAAACGGGCCTGACCGCCCAGGTCGAGCGTGACATGTACGCCGAGCCCGCCCGGCTCCGGCATCGGGTAGATCAGGCGGCGGAACGGCACCCGGCCCTGCAGTACGTAGTAATTGCCCTTGGCCAGCCATTCCTGCGGCACGGTGGCGGGCGACAGGCCCTGGATGCGGCGCGCCACGGCCGGTGCGTCGAGCCCGGCCGAATTGACGACGAGGCGCGCCATCAGCTGCATCGGCGCCGCGCCGCCCACGTCGAGCGCGATGCCTTCGCCGGTGACCTCCGCGGCGGCGACCGGCGCCTGCACCGCCAGCATGGCGCCCTGCGCCTCGGCATCGCCCTGATAGGCGAGCATCAGCTGGTGGCTGTCGATGATGCCGGTGGAGGGCGACAGCAGCGCGGCGACGCAGAAGATCTCAGGCTCGAGCGGCTTCACCTCTTCCGGGGTCAGCCAGACGAGGTCGTGCACGCCGTTCGCCTCGGCCTTGGCGGCGAGGCCCTTGAGGCCGGCGATCTCCGCCTCCGACGTGGCGACGATCAGCTTGCCGATGCGCGCATGCGGCACGCCGTGGCTCGCGCAATAGGCGTAGAGCGCCTGCTTGCCGGCGACGCAGAGCTCGGCCCGGAGGCTGCCGGTCGGGTAGTAGATGCCGGCATGGATGACTTCCGAGTTCCGCGAGCTGGTCTCCGAGCCGATGATCGGCTGGCTTTCCAGGATAATGGTCTCGAGGCCCGCCATGGCGAGCCGCCGCGCCACCGCGAGGCCGACCACCCCCGCCCCGATCACCACGGCCTCGACCCGATCCATCGCGCTTCCCCACCACCGGTACTCAGAGGGTCATTAGCGGCTAGGATCGCGGCACGCAATTTCGGGGATGACGCTCATGCACGCGCTCAAGGTGGCGATCGGCGGCTTCGGCGCGATCGGCTTTCAGGTGGCGAGCCGCCTCGACCAGGGGATCGACGGCCTGAAGCTCGCGGCCGTTTCCGCCAACGACCTGGGCCGCGCCCGCGAGACGCTTGCCACCTTCCGCAAGCCGGTGCCGGTGATGCCGCTGGATGGCCTCGCCGAGGTCGCCGATATCGTGGTCGAATGCGCGCCCGCCGCGGTGTTCGACATGGTGGCGGTGCCGGCAGTCAATCACGGCCGCATCTTCATGCCGCTCAGCGCCGGCGCGCTGCTCGACCGCATGGATCTGGTCGACAAGGCGCGGGCGACCGGCGCCCGTATCATCGTGCCGACCGGCGCGCTGGTCGGCTTCGACGCGGTGCGGGCGGCGGCCGAGGGCACCATCCACAGCGTCACCATGGAGACGCGGAAGCCCCCGGCCGGCCTCGCCGGCGCGCCCCACCTGGTGGAGAACGGCATCTCTCTCGACCGCCTGAACGCGCCGAAGCTGGTGTTCAGCGGCAGCGCACGCGAGGGCGCCAAGGGCTTTCCGGCGAACGTGAACGTCGCCGCGGCACTCTCGCTCGCCGGCATCGGGCCGGACCGCACCCGGCTCGACATCTGGGCCGACCCAACCGTCACCCGGAACACGCACAAGATCGTGGTGGATGCCGACAGCACCCGCTTCACAATACTGATCGAGGGCATTCCCAGCCAGGAGAACCCGCGCACCGGCAGGCTCACGCCACTCAGCGTGATCGCCTGCCTGAAGGGCCTGGTCGCGCCACTGAAGGTCGGGAGCTGAAGCCGCTCAGCGCCCCTTGAACTGGGGTTTGCGCTTTTCCATGAACGCCGTGCGGCCCTCGGTGTAGTCGGCGGAGGCGAAGCACGCGTTCACCATCTTGTCGGCGGTGGCGATGTCGCGCTCCGACCCGTCCTTCATCGCCTCGTTGGCGCAGAACTTGGCCGCGGCAATGGTCATCGGCGCGTTCTCGCCGATCCGCTTGGCGTAGTCGCGCACCAACTCGTCGAGCTTGTCGAGCTCGACCAGGCGGTTGATCAGGCCCATGGTCAGCGCTTCCTCGGCGTCGAACTGCCGCGCGGTGAAGAAGATCTCCTTGGCGAATGACGGACCGACCACGTCGGTCAGCACCTTGATTCCCTCGTAGCGGTAGCCGAGGCCGAGCTTGGCCGCCGGCACCGCGAAGCGCGAGCCCTTGGCGGCGATGCGGAGGTCGGTCGCGATGGCGATGCCGAGGCCGCCGCCGATGCAATAGCCCTTGATTTTGGTGATGGTGGGCTTGGCGAACTGCTTGATGGCGCGCGTCGCCTTGTCGGTCGCCTCGTTGTAGAGGCGGGCGCCGTCGCCGCTCCGCTTGTCTCCGAACTCTGAGATGTCGGCGCCGGAGACGAAGGCCTTGTCGCCGGCGCCTTCCAGCACCACGCAGCGCACTTCCGGATCGGCCGCATAGGCGTCCAGGATCTTCGGCACGGCAAGCCACATGTCGTAGCTGACCGCGTTGTGGCGCTCGGGGTTGTTGAAGATCATCCAGCCGACCGCGCCTTCCTTGCGCGCGATCATCCGTGTCGTTCCGGTGTCCATCTCTTAGCTCCAGTCAGAAATTCAGATGACGCCGCGCTGCTTCAGCCCGGCGATCGCGTCGGCCGAATAGCCGAGCGTGGCCAGGATCTCCGCGTTATGCGCGCCGGCATCGGCGGTGGGGGTGCGGATCTCGCTCGGCGTGCGGCTCATGACCACCGGCTGGTTGATCACATGCGTCGGCCCGATCTTGGGATGGGTGACGGGCGCCGCCATGCCGAGATGCTTGACCTGCGGGTCCTCGAACACCTGGTCGACCGAGTAGATCGGGCCGCAGGGCACGCCTGCCTCGTTCAGCGCGTCGATCCATTGGGCGCTCGGCCGCGTCTTGATCTTGGCCTCGATCTCGGCGTTCAGCTTGTCGCGGTTCTTCGAGCGCGCAGCGCTGGTCGCGTAATCCGGATTGCTGCGCCAGGCCTCGCCGCCGACCGCCTGGCAGAACCGCTCCCAGATCGCCGGGCCCGAGGCCGCAATATTGATATAGCCGTCCTGGGTCCTGAACACGCCGGTCGGGATCGAGGTCGGGTGATTGTTGCCGGCCTGCGGCGGCACCTGGCGATCCTGCACCCAGCGCGCCGCCTGGAAGTCCATCATCGCGATCTGCGCCTGCAGCAGCGAGGTCTGGATCCACTGGCCTTCACCCGAGGTCTCGCGCTCCAGCAGCGCGGCGAGGATGCCGAAGGCGCAGTAGATGCCG
The DNA here is from genome assembly GCA_003576705.1 of Desertibaculum subflavum. Classification (GTDB taxonomy): domain Bacteria; phylum Pseudomonadota; class Alphaproteobacteria; order Ferrovibrionales; family Ferrovibrionaceae; genus Desertibaculum; species Desertibaculum subflavum. The sequence continues at coordinate 25,413 of QOZS01000033.1, read as the reverse complement.
GCCGAGGAATCGGCGACGGCAATGCCGGCCCGCATCGGGCCCTGGCCCGGCACGCCGGTGACCGACATCAGCCCGCCCATGCCCTGCGCGATCTGGTCGAAGCCCGGGCGCAGGCGATAGGGCCCGTCCTGGCCGTAGCCCGAGATCGAGCCGTAGACGAGGCGCGGGTTGATCTTCTTGAGGCTCTCGTAATCGATGCCGAGGCGGTGCTTCACGTCGGGGCGGTAGTTCTCGACCACCACGTCGGTCCACTCGACCAGCTGCTTGAAGATCTTGAGCCCCTCGGGCTCTTTCAGGTTCAAGGTCAGCGAGCGCTTGTTCCTGTGCAGGTTCTGGAAGTCGGAGCCGAGCCTGGGGCCGCCCATCCCCTCGCCGCCCTTTTCCGCCGCCGGGTCCTCGATCTTGATCACGTCGGCGCCCCAATCGGCGAGCTGGCGCACCGCCGTAGGCCCGGCGCGCACGCGGGTGAGATCCAGCACCTTGAAGCGCGCGAGCGGCCCTTTTCTTTCGGTCATGACGACTTGCCCATCCCCAGGATCTGACCGCCGATATTCGCCCGCGGGTCCCGCAGCATCCAGCGGCCGCGCTCGACCGTGGCGAAGAAGTCCTCGACCAGAGCGTTGAAGTGATCCGGCTCCTCGAGATTCACGGCGTGGCCGGTGCGCGGCAGCACGACCAGGCCCGAGCTGGCAATGGTGCGCTTGAGGAACACATTGGCATCAAGGCCCGGCTCGTCCTCGTCACCGAGCACCAGCAGGGTCGGCACCGTGATCTGCTTCAGCTCTGCCTCCAGCGCATAGAGCGACGGCCGCCGCGCCTGGTAGCCGCGCAAGGTCAGCGCCGAGCCTTTGGCCGAGTGCTCCGAGAAGAAGCGGTAGCTTTCCTCGAAGCCGCGCGGGTCCTTGTTCTGGAACTGCACGCGCGAGCCGCTCACCATGTAGCTCTTGGCCACCTCCGCCATGCCTTCCTTGTCCAGCCGGTCGGCGGTCGCCTGGCTCTCGCGGGCGAACTGCTCGCGCACATCGGGCTTGGCGCCGTAGCCGACGCCGACCACCACCAGTGATGCCGCCATCGCCGCGTGGCGAATGCCGAAATGCAGGGTGGCGAAGGCGCCCATGCTGCAGCCGACGATATGCGCCTTGTCGATCCCGAGATGCCGCATCACCCCGGCGATATCGTCCGCCGCGTGGCTCTGGCCGTAATCCTCGACATTGGACGGCACGTCCGACGGCGGATAGCCGCGCGCGTTGTAGGCGACGCAGCGATAGCGCCGCGAGAAGCGGCGCAGCTGCGGCTCCCAGCTTCGCAGGTCGCCGGCGAATTCGTGCACGAAGACGACCGGGAAGCCCGATCCGGCTTCCTCGTAGTAGAGCTTCACGCCCCCGACATCCGCGTGCGGCATGCTCTCCCCTTCTCCGCCTTCACATGGCGCTGATGCCGCCGTCGATGGCGAGTTCGGCGCCAGTGATGAAGCTGGACTCGTCAGACGCCAGGAACAGGATCGGATAGGCCACCTCGATCGGCTTGCCGACGCGCCCTATCGGCACCTGGCGGCCGAGCTTCTCGAGCGTCTCCTCGGCACCGAAGCGGTGCTTGTACTTGTCGAGGATCGGCGTGTCGATGAAGGTCGGGTGCACCGTGTTGCAACGGATCCCGTTCTTCACCTTGGCGCAGTAGAGCGCCACCGATTTCGACAAGTGCCGCACGCCGGCCTTGGCGGAATTGTAGGCCGCCATGTTGTGGCCGGCGATGATGCCGGCGATCGAGGAGATGTTGACGATCGAACCGCCGCCCGATTTCGCCATCGCCGGGATCGCGTGTTTGCAGCCGAGGAACACGCCGTCGAGATCGATCGCGTGCACCTTGCGCCATTCCTCCAACTCGATCTCCACCACCGTCTTGGAAAGGCCGATGCCGGCCGACTGCACCAGGATGTGCAGCCCGCCGAACCGGTCGACCGTCTGCTTGACCACCGATTGCCACTCGGCCTCGCTGGTCACGTCGTGACGGAAGAAGGCGCAGTTCGGCCCGATCTCCTGGGCGACCGCGCGGCCCGCTTCTTCGTTGATGTCGGTGATGGCGACCTTGGCGCCCTCGGCGACGAACAGCTTCGCCGTCGCGCGGCCCAGGCCCGAGGCGCCGCCGGTGATCAGCGCGACCTTGGCCTGGATGCGTCCGGCCACGCTCAGACCTCCTTCAGGCGCAGAACCTGGGCCTTACCGTCCATGTAATCGCCCATCTTGCGGCCGAGCTCCTTGAAATACGGCGTGGCGCGATGCGCCTCGACCGCCGCCTGATCGGCATAGCGCTCCATGAACACATAGGTCTGCGGATCGTCCGACTTGTGCAGCTTGTAGAGCAGGCAGCCCTTCTCGTTGGCGTTGACCTTCTCCACCAGCTCCTTGGCCACGGCTTCGAAGGCCGCTTCCTGGCCCGCTTTGATCTTCAACGTCGCAACCACGCCGATCATGGCGTCTCTCCCTCTTCAGTGATTCTTGGGGTGATTATTGTGATGCTCAGCGATCCTCGGCGAACAGCAGGTCCTTGGCCATCAGATCGTTGATCTGCTCCTCGAGATCGGCGACCGCGCGCTCCAGCGCCGCCACCGCCTCGCGGGAAAGCTTGAGTTCCTCCTCCAGGGTGGCGGTGGCAAGCCGTGGCGCCGTGGCGGCGAGATCCTCGACCGCCTCCGCCTTGGCGGCGAAGCGGCGCACGGCCGAGACGGTCGGCAATTCCGCGAGCCGATGGCCGGTCGCGTGCTCGACCACGATCCAGCCCTGGCCGGCCGGCGCAGCCCGAAGCCGCCCGGCGATAAATCCGCCGCCCTCGATCGCCGTCCAGCCGAAGGCCGCGAGTTCGGCCGGCGCGGCGCCGGGCACCTCATCGTGATTGTCGACTTCGGCTGGCATTAGTGATTTCCGAACTTTGGGCCGGCAGAACTCTGCCTGCTGACCGCGCGCTTGCCAACCGGCACACGAAGCCGCAGATTCTCATTTCGCACTGCCTGCAACTCATTCATTCAGGAATCCATGCTCCGCTTCACGCGCCACGGCCCGAACGGGGTCGATTCCGTCATCGTCGAGATCGAGAACGTCATCATCGCCGGCTGGACCGGGCGCGACGAGGCGGCGCTCAAGCACCATATCGACGAGCTCGCGGCGCTCGGGGTGAAGGCGCCGAGCAGCGTGCCCCTGTTCTACCGGGTGAGTGCCCGCCTGCTGGACCAGGGCCACCACATCCAGGTGGTCGGGGAGGAGACCTCGGGCGAGGTCGAGCCGGTGATCGTCTCGCTCGCCGACGGGCTCTGGATCGGCGTCGGCTCCGACCATACCGATCGCAAGGCGGAATCCTGGTCGGTGGCACTGTCGAAGCAGCTCTGTCCAAAGGCCGTCGCCGGCGATCTGTGGCGGCTCGACGACGTGCGGCCGCATTGGGACCGGCTCCAGCTCGCCTCCTACATCATCGTCGACGGCGAGCGGCATCCCTATCAGGCCGGCCCGCTGGCAGGGCTGCGCCCGCCGCAGGACCTGTTCGACCGCGGCTTCGGCACCAGCCTGCTGCCGCCGCCCGGGACCGCCATGTTCCTCGGCACCGTGCCGGCGATCGGCGGCATCCGCCCGGCCGAGCGGTTCGAGATCGAGCTGCACGACCCGGTGCTGAACCGGACCATCCAGCACGCCTACGACATCGAGACCCTGCCGCTGGTGGAGTAGCTATTTCTCGAAATCCAACCCGATGGCGCGGTAGCGCTCGGGCTCGTCCTGCCAGCCTTCGCGCACCTTCACGTGCAGGAAGAGATGCACCCGGCGGTCGAGCACGCGCTCCAGTTCGGCGCGGGCGGCGGCGCCGATCGCCTTGATGGTGCGGCCGCCCTTGCCGAGCACGATCGGCTTGTGGCTCTCGCGCGTCACGTAGATGGTCTGGTCGATGCGGACGTCGTTCTGCTTGCCGGCCTTCCACGCATCGGTCTCGACCGTCGAGGCATAGGGCAGTTCCTGGTGCAGCTTGAGGAAGACCTGCTCGCGGGTGATCTCGGCGGCGAGCAGCCGCTCGGAAATGTCCGTCAGCTGGTCCTCCGGATAGAGCCAGGGCCCCTCCGGCACCGCCTCGGCGAGCTTCGCCTTCACGTCGTCGACGCCGTAGCCGGAGAGCGCTGCGATCATGAAGGTCTGCTCGAACGGCGCCGCCTGGTTGAAGGCGGCGGCGAGCGCAAGCAGCTTCGTCTTGTCGATCGTGTCGACCTTGTTGAGGGCGAGCCAGAGCCGGCGTCCGCCGCGCTTCAGGCCCTGGATCACCTTCTGGACCTCGGCATCGAGGCCGGTGCGGCTGTCGACCACCAGCAGGACGAGATCGGCCTCGTCCGCGCCGGTCCAGGCGGCGCGCACCATGGCGCGGTCGAGCCGCCGCTTCGGGGCGAAGATGCCCGGCGTGTCGACCAGGATGACCTGGGCCTCGCCCTCGATGGCGATCCCGAGGATGCGCGTGCGCGTGGTCTGCGCCTTGGGCGTGACGATGGCCACCTTGGAGCCGACCAGGGCGTTGAGCAAAGTCGACTTGCCGGCATTGGGCACGCCGACGATGGCGACATAGCCGCAGCGGCGGGTCACTGGCTGGGTCACCGGCTGCCTGCCTCGCGGGCCAGCAGGGCGCTGGCCGCGGCCTGCTCCGCCTCGCGCTTGGAGCGGCCCTCGCCGATCGCCGGCTCGAGCCCGGTCAGCTCGACAGCGACGCGGAACAGCGGCTGGTGATCCGGCCCTTCGCGGCCTTCGATGCGGTAGCGCGGCACGCCGCGACCCGCGACATGGGCCCATTCCTGCAGGCTGGTCTTGGCGTCCTTGGCGGCGGCACGGTCGCGCTCGAACAGAGCCTGCCACTCGGCCAGGACGAAACGTTCCGCCACGGCGAGGCCGCCATCCAGATAGAGCGCCGCCACCACCGCCTCGCAGGCATTCTCCAGATTGGCGCGGCGGGCGCCGCCGCCGGCCTGGCGCTCGCCCTTGGAAAGCCTGAGCAGGTCGCCGAGCCCGAGCCGGCCGGCGACCTCGGCCAGGGTCTCGCTCCGCACCAGCGCGTTGAAGCGGGTGGAGAGCTCGCCCGCCGGCGCGTTCGGAAAGCGCCGGTTGAGCTCGGTCGCGATGACGAGTCCGAGCACGCGGTCGCCGAGGAATTCCAGCCGGTCGTAATCGCGGCCCGGCCGGCCCTCCAGGGCGCTGGGATGGGTCAGCGCCTCGGCGAGGAGGTCGGGATCGGCGAATCGGTGGCCGAGGCGCTCGGCGAGACGGTCGAGGTCGGTCTGGTCGGTCACTTCACGGTACTGAACATCCGCTCGTAGCGGATGGCGAACGGCCAGTTCCAAATCTCCCAGAAGCGGGCCTCGCCGTTATGGGAGAAGAACAGGAAGTCGGCCCGGCCGACGAGATTGACCGAAGGCACGTAGCCGACGCCGCCATGGTCGGGCCGGACGCGGCTGTCGGTCGAGTTGTCGCGGTTATCGCCCATCATGAAGTAATGGCCGGCGGGCACCAGATACTCGATGGTGTTGTCGGTATCGGCCTCGTCGGTGCGCTCCAGGATGCGGTAGCTCTTGCCGTTCGGCAGCGTCTCGACGTACTGGCGATCACGCCGCTTCTGGCCGTAATCGTCCTTGTGCTCGTAATCGCCGATCTGGCGGCGCGGCACCGCCTGGCCGTTCAGATACAGAATGCCGCCCTTCACTTGCACGCGGTCGCCGGGCAGGCCGATCACGCGCTTGATGTAGTCGGTCGAATTGTCGCGCGGCAGCTTGAAGACGATGACGTCACCGCGTTCGGGCGTGCCTTCGAGCACCCGGCCGGGAATCAGTGGCAGGCCGAAAGGCAGCGAATAGCGGCTATAGCCATAGGTGAACTTGGAAACGAACAGATAGTCGCCGACCAGCAGGGTCGGCAGCATCGATTCGGAGGGGATGTTGAACGGCTCGTAGGCGAAGCTGCGGATGCCGACCGCAATCAGAACCGCGTAGACGACCGTGCGGATCGTTTCGGCGATACCGCCGGATTTCGTCTTTCTGGCAGCCATCTGGGACATTAAGAGATTCGGATTGCCGGCCGGGCCGGCCTGGGGGTGGCGGGCATGAAGCCAACCATGTCCATCGCTGTCAAGCCGCGCCCTCCCTATACGGCCGGCGGCGGCAGCGGCACCGCCGAAATGATGACGATGGCCTGGGCCTGCGGGTCGTCATCGGTGATCGAGACGTCGATCTGCGCCGCCATGCCGGGCGGGGTAATCTGCTGCAGCCGGCGCAGCGCGCCGCCGGTCAGCTGCATGGTGGGCTTGCCGCCGGGCAGGTTCACGACCCCGAGATCGCGCCAGAACACGCCGCGGCGGAACCCGGTGCCGAGCGCCTTGGAACAGGCCTCCTTGGCGGCGAAGCGCTTGGCATAGGAGGCGGCGCGGTTGGCCCTGCGGTCGGATTTCTGCCGCTCGACGGCGGTGAAAACGCGGTCGAGGAAGCGGTCGCCGAACCGCTCGATGGTGCGCTCGATGCGGCGGATGTCGATGATGTCGTTGCCGATGCCGAGGATCATGTCGCCGTCACGGTCGCCGAGGCCCGGGCCTGGTCCATCAGGTCGCGCATGCGGCGGATCGCCTGTTCCAGGCCGATGAAGATCGCCTCGCCGATCAGGAAGTGGCCGATATTGAGCTCGACCAGCTCCGGGATCGCGGCGATGTCGCCGACGCTGTCATAGGCGAGACCGTGGCCGGCATGGCATTCCAGGCCGAGCTTGGCCGCCTCCCGCGCCGCCGCCTGGATGCGCGCGAGCTGGCGGAGGCGCTCCGCCCCCTCCGCCTCGCAATAGGCGCCGGTATGCAGCTCGACCACCGGGGCGCCCAGCGCCTTGGCGACGGCGAGCTGCACCTTGGACGGCTCGATGAACAGGGAGACACGGATGCCGGCGTCGTTCAGCTTGGCGATGAACGGCGCGAGATGGGCATGGTGCGCCGCCACGTCGAGCCCGCCCTCGGTGGTGCGCTCCTCGCGCTTCTCCGGCACCAGGCAGCAGGCATGCGGCTTGTGGCGCAGCGCGATGGCCAGCATCTCCTCCGTCGCCGCCATTTCGAGATTGAGCGGCAGCTCGATCTCCTGCGACAGCCGCTCGATATCGCGGTCGGAGATGTGGCGGCGATCCTCGCGTAAGTGCGCGGTGATGCCGTCGGCGCCGCTCGCCGCGGCGAGCTTGGCCGCCCGCACCGGGTCAGGCAGATGGCCGCCGCGGGCGTTGCGGATGGTGGCGACGTGATCGATGTTGACGCCGAGGCGCAAGCGGTTCGCGCGCATTGTCAGCCCCGCGCCCGTTCGACCGAGGAGATTACCGGGCTCGCCCGCAGCGCGGCGATGATGTTGGTCAGGTGTTTCACGTCCTTGACCTCCAGGTCGAGCGCCATCTCGAAGAAATCGCCGGACCGGTTGGTGATTCGGAGATTGTTGATATTGGCACCATAGCGCGCGATCACCGTGGTGAGCGCCGACAGCGCGCCCGGCTCGTTGTTGACCACGGTGTTGATGCGGCCGGTGAAGCGGTCGGTGCCGTCGCTCTCGCGGTCCCAGGAGACGTCGAGCCAGCGGTCCGGGTTGTCGGCGAACTGCTCCAGGGTGTCGCAGTCGATGGTGTGGATGGTGACGCCCCGCCCGGTCGCCACGATGCCGACGATGCGGTCGCCCGGCAGCGGATGGCAGCAGCCGGCGAAATGCACCGCCATGCCGGGGATCAGGCCGCGGATCGAGACCGGCGAGCCGCTGCCCTTGGCCTGCCGCGCCCGGGCGCGGGCGAGCGGCACCACCTTCTCGGCGCCCGGCTGCTGCTCGATGTTGCGGCCGGGGAAGATCGCGGCGAGCATCGCCCGGTCGGTCAGGTTGCCGTCGCCGAGCGCGACATAGACGTCTTCCACCGCCTTCATTTTCAGCGCCTTCAGCGCCGCCTCGATCGCCTTCTCGGTGAAGCTCTCGCCCGCCTCCTTGAACGCCTTCTGGGCGATCTGGCGGCCGAGCGCGGCATATTCGCCGCGCTGCTGGTTGCGGATGAAGCGGCGGATGCGCGAGCGCGCCTTGCCGGTGACGACGAAGCCTTCCCAGGTCGGCGACGGCGTCTGCGTCTTGGAGCGAAGGATCTCGACCTGGTCGCCGTTCTTCAGCTCGCTGCGGAGTGGCACCAGCCGGCCGTTCACCTTGGCGCCGACGCAGGTATCGCCGACATCGGAATGCACCGCGTAGGCGAAGTCGACCGGCGTCGCGCCGCGCGGCAGCGAGAACAGGTCGCCCTTTGGCGTGAAGCAGAACACCTGGTCCTGGAACATGGTGAGCTTGGTGTGCTCGAGGAACTCCTCCGGGTCCTCGGCCTGCTCCAGGATCTCCAGCAGCTCGCGCAGCCATCGGTATTGCTGGCCCTCGGCGCCGATCTCGCCCTGCTTGTAGCTCCAATGCGCGGCAACGCCGACCTCGGCCACCTCGTGCATCTCGGTGGTGCGGATCTGCACCTCGATGCGATGCCCCTCGGGGCCCAGCACCGCGGTGTGGATCGAGCGGTAGCCGTTCGGCTTCGGCGTCGAGATATAGTCCTTGAAGCGGCCCGGCACGGTCGGATAGCTCGCATGCACCACGCCCAGCGTGCGGTAGCAGGTCTCCACGTCCTTCACCACGATGCGGAAGGCGACGATGTCGGACAGCTGCTCGAAGGCGACGTTCTTGGTCTGCATCTTGCGCCAGATCGAGACCGGGCGCTTCTCCCGGCCGGAGACCCAGGCCTCGATGCCGGCATTGGCGAGGGTGCGCTTCAGGTGGTCGACGATGCGCTCGACGAAGCGGCTGTCGGTGCCGCGCAGGTATTCCAGGCGCCCCATGATGGAATCCCGCGCCTCCGGGTGCAGCACGCCGAAGGACAGGTCTTCCAGCTCGTCCTTGATCTCCTGCATGCCGATCCGCTCGGCGAGCGGGGCGTAGATCTCCATCGTCTCGAGCGCGATGCGGCGGCGCTTCTCCACCTCCTTGATGTGGTGGAGCGTGCGCATATTGTGCAGCCGGTCGGCCAGCTTGACCAGCAGCACGCGGATGTCGTTCGACATCGCCAGCAAGAGCTTGCGGAAGTTCTCCGCCTGCTTGTTGCGCTCCGACTGCACTTCCAGGCGCGACAGCTTGGTCACGCCGTCGACCAGCTTGGCGATGTCGGGGCCGAAGGCGCGCTCGATCTGCTCGTAGGTGGCGACCGTGTCCTCGATCGTGTCGTGCAGCAGCGCGGTCGCGATCGTCGCGGTGTCGAGCTTGAAGCCGGTCAGGATGGCGGCGACTTCCAGCGGATGGGAGAAATAGGGATCGCCGGAGGCACGCTTCTGCGCGCCATGCGCCTTCATCGAGAAGACATAGGCGCGGTTGAGCAGATCCTCGTCGGCATCGGGATCGTAGGCCAGGACGCGTTCGACGAGCTCGACCTGGCGGATCATGCGGCCTGCCCCCTCAGCCGCAAAGCATGCGATCGCGCCCGGTCCGCAACAAGGCCCAGGCGCCGCGATGTCTCACAATTTTCCTGGCAACGCGCACCCCGGTACGCGGCCGCGCGATCAGACGGCGTCGGCGCCTTCGCTGTCGTCGTAATCGGCGTCCTCGGCCTCGACGCGGTCCTTGTTGCTGCCCTCGGCCGCAGTGCCGATCCATTCCTCGGCCACGGTGAGGCGCTGCGCCATATCGTCTTCCTCGGGCTCGTCGACCTCGACCCGCTTCTGCAGGCCGCTGACGACGCCGAGGCGGAGGCTGTCGAGATCCACCGTGCAATCGGCGATCTCGCGCAGTGCCACGACCGGGTTCTTGTCGTTGTCGCGCTCGACCGTGAGCGAGGCACCGGCCGAGATGGCGCGGCCGCGCTGAGCCGCGAGCAGGACGAGCTCGAAGCGGTTCGGAACCTGGAGAATGCAATCCTCGACGGTGACGCGAGCCATGGGGCGGCGAAGTCCTTGCTAGGAGAGGCGAGATTGATCCTGTTCATAGTGCGGGGCGCCGACGAACGCAACGTAAACCCAAGCCATGCCAACAATATTTGCACGCTCGGCCAATAGCTCAAGGGGCGCCAGTCAGACTTCGAGCGAATGTGTGCCCGCAAGGTCAAGTCCGGCCAGCAGTTCCGCCACGGTGCGGCCGGTGACCGGATGCCGCCAGTCCGGCGCCACGTCCCGCAGCGGCAGCAGGACGAAGGGGCGCGCGGCGGCGCGCGGATGCGGCAACTGCAACGACCTGTCGGGCGTATTCACCACGAGGTGGTCATAGGCGATAAGATCGAGGTCCAGGGTGCGGGCGGCGTTCGGCACCGATCGTTGGCGGCCGAATTCCCGTTCGATGCGAAGCAGCGCGGCCAACAGCGCCGCGGGCGGCAGATCGGTCGTCACCGCGACGACGGCGTTCACATAGTCTGGCTGATCCGATGGCGGCCAGGCGGGAGAGGTGTAGAATCGCGACTGGCGCTCGACCGCTACGCCATGAGCCGGTAGCCGGGCGATGGCCGCGCGGAGGGTGTCCAGCGGCGAAGCGTGCGCGGCGGCTGGCAGGTTACTACCCAAGGCAACGAGAATCGTCATTTCCGTGACGGTGGCCTCTTGTGCGGGCAATGCAATATGGTATCGAAGAACACACAGAGCTTAACATTTACGATTCGCGGCCCGTAGCTGGGGCGGCTGATGGCGGCGATCAAAGGGGCGGGCATGTTCTATTCGCAAGAGCGCATAGGTCTCTTCATCGACGGGGCCAATTTGTACTCGGCGGCCCGGGGTCTGGGCTTCGACATCGACTACAAGAAACTCCTGCAGGAATTTGCCAATAGAGGGCGCTTGATTCGGGCTTTCTATTACACCGCCATCATCGAGGATCAGGAATATTCCCCGCTCCGTCCCCTGGTGGATTGGCTAGACTACAATGGTTACACCCTGGTCACGAAGCGGACCAAGGAATATTATGACGAGAGCGGCCGCCGCCGGATCAAAGGCAATATGGATATCGAGCTGGCGATCGACATGCTGGAGATGACGCCGCATCTCGATCATGTCGTGCTGTTCTCCGGCGACGGGGATTTCCGCCGCCTGGTCGAGGCGGTGCAGCGCAAGGGCGTGCGCGCCAGCGTGGTGTCGACCATCCGCAGCCAGCCGCCCATGGTGGCGGACGAGCTGCGCCGCCAGGCCGACCAGTTCATCGAGCTGCAGGAGCTGGCGCCGAAGATCATGCGGGACCCGGCCTTGCGCGAAGCCGCGATGCAGCAGCGCATGGCGCGCCAGGCCGAGGCGCCGCAAAGCGGCGACGACGAGGTCGATACGACGCCGGTGCTGCCGTCGCGCTACACCTCGGCGCCGCGGCCGAGCCAGCCCCCCGCCGGCGGGGACGGATCGCAGCGCCCGGCCGTACCACCGAATTTCCGCCGCGGCGGAGCGTGATCGACGCACCCGGGCACGACTGCCCCGACTGCCCCCGCCTGGTCGAGTTCCGCCACCGCAACCGCGCCGCCTTCCCCGATTTCCACAATGCGCCGGTGCCGTCCTTCGGCAGCGAGGATGCGCGGCTTCTGATCGTCGGGCTGGCGCCGGGGCTGAAGGGCGCCAACCGCACCGGGCGGCCGTTCACCGGCGACTACGCCGGCGACCTGCTCTATGCGACGCTCGGCGCGTTCGGCTTCGCCCGCGGCACCTACACGCAGCGGCCGGATGACGGTTTGCAGCTGGTCGGCTGCCGCATCGTCAACGCCGTGCGCTGCGTGCCGCCGGAGAACAAGCCGACGCCGGCGGAGATCAGGACCTGCAACCGCTTCCTCGCCGCGGAGCTCGCCGGCCTGCCGAAGCTCGCCGCCATCCTGGCACTCGGCCGCATCGCGCATGACGCGAGCCTGCGCGCGCTCGGTCTGAAGCTCTCGCGCTTCGCCTTCGGGCACGGCGCCGAGCACGATCTCGGCGACGGCCGCATGCTCTTCGACAGCTATCACTGCTCGCGCTACAACACCAACACGGGCGTGCTGACGCCGGAGATGTTCCGCGCCGTGTTCGCGCGGATCAGAGCAAGGCTCCGATCGTAGCTTCAGTTCGTCGTGCCCGCGCTTGTCCCGGGCATCCACGGCTCGCCGCAGCACTGCCCATCGGCGTGGGTGGCCGGGTCAAGCCCGGCCACGACGTCAGAGACGATCAGCTGTAGCGCTGTTCCTGCCAGGGATCGCCTTCGTTGTGGTAGCCGCGGACTTCCCAGAAGCCCGGCTTGTCGGCGGCGCGGAACTCGATCCGCCGCACCCATTTCGCCGATTTCCAGAAATAGAATTGCGGCATGACGATGCGCACCGGGCCGCCATGCTCGCGGCTGAGCGGCTCGCCTTCCCAGGAGTGGGCCACGATCACGTCGGCAGCCGCGAACATCTCGAGCGTGACGTTGGTGGTGTAGCCGTCATGCGCGTGGAACACGATATGCGTCGCCTCCGGCTTCGGCTGCACCAGCTCGAGAATCTGCGTCGCGGCGACGCCGGCCCAGCGGTTGTCGTAGCGCGACCATTGGGTGACGCAGTGAATGTCGCTCACCATCTCGACCTGCGGCAGCTCCGCGAAGGCGTTCCAGTCCCACACCGCCGGGCTCTCGACGGCGCCGTCGACGGTCAGCTTCCAGAGATCGAGCGGCACATGCGGCTGCACGCCGAGATCGAGCACCGGCCAGTCGCGAACCAGCCGCTGCCCCGGCGGCAGGCGCTCGCTGTTCGGACGGCCGGTGAGCAAGCGCCCCTGCTTCGCCCATTGCTGCTTGGAAGCGATCAGCTTGTCCTTGATCCGGCCGAACATCGTCACGCCGTCATCGTCCGCCATCGGCAAAACTCCTCGCTCAACCCCGATCGCGCATCACCCGGCCCTGCTCGCGCTTCCAGTCGCGCTCCTTCTCGGAAGCGCGCTTGTCGTGCATCTTCTTGCCGCGCGCCAGCGCCACCTCGACCTTGGCCATGCCGCGCTGGTTGAAATAGATCGAGAGCGGGATCAGCGTGTAGCCGCCGCGCTTGATGCTGCCGATCAGCTTGGAGATCTCGCGCTTGTGCAGCAACAGCTTGCGCGGCCGGCGCGGCTCGTGGTTGAAGCGGTTGCCGCCGGCATATTCCGGGATATAGGCGTTGTAGAGCCAGATCTCGCCTTCGCGCTCGCCGGCATGCGCATCCGCGAGGTTGGCGCGGCCGGAGCGCAGCGACTTGACCTCGGTACCCTGCAGCTGGATACCGGCTTCGTACTTCTCGTCGAGAAAGTAGTCGTGGCGGGCGCGCCGGTTGTCGGCCGCTATGCGTCGCTCGGGCTCCGCCATCGCCCTCTCAGTTGATCAGGCCGACGCCGCGCATGGCGCTCTTCACGCGCTCGCGGGTCTGCTCGCCGATCGGGGCGAGCGGCAGGCGCACCGTCTCCTCGCACTTGCCGATCAGGCTCATGGCGAACTTGATGGGGGCCGGGCTGGTCTCGACGAACAGGCTCTCGTGCAGCGGCGCCAGGCGGTCGTTCAGCTCGAGCGCCTTGTCACGGTTGCCGGCCGCCCAGGCATTCTGGAAATCCGAGAGCAGGCGCGGCGCCACGTTGGCCGTCACCGAGATGCAGCCGACCGCGCCATGCGACATCTGGCCGAGCGCCAGCGCGTCGTCGCCGGAGAGCTGGATGAAGTCCTTGCCGCATTCGCGGCGCTGCTTGGTGATGCGGGCGATGTCGCCGGTGGCGTCCTTGACGCCGACGATGTTCGGCAGCTTGGCGAGCTTCGCCATGGTCTCGACCTGGATGTCGACGATGCAGCGCGGCGGGATGTTGTAGACCACGATCGGGATGTCGACCGCCTTGGCGATCGCCTCGAAATGCGCGTAGAGCCCCGCCTGGGTCGGCTTGTTGTAATAGGGCGAGACGATCAGCGCGCCGGTGGCGCCCGCCTTCTTGGCGTGCCTGGTCAGCCGGATCGCCTCGTCGGTCGAGTTCGAGCCCGTGCCGGCGATCACCGGCACCCGCCCCGCCGCCGCCTCGATGCAGAGCGCCACCACGCGGTCGTGCTCCTCATGGGTCAGGGTCGGCGATTCGCCGGTCGTGCCGCAGGGGACCAGCCCATGCGTGCCTTCCTTGATCTGCCAGTCCACCAGGGCCTGGAAGGCCTTGTCATCGACCTTGCCGTTCTTGAACGGCGTCACGAGCGCAGTAATGGACCCTTTGAACATGCCATCCTCCCTCGCCGGCCGACGGAATGCCGGAACTTAGTGCCCACGGGGTGGGCAAACAAGCATTGTCGATAGTTTTACAGGTTGACTCGGCCCTTGGGGCCACCCCGACAAAGCTGGCGTCCGATGACCGACGAGGTGATTCGTGAGCACGTCCGCACAATTCCTGAGCCCATCCGAGGCCGCCGCGCGGCTTGGCGTCTCCGCCAAGGCACTGCGCCTCTACGAGCGGCGCGGCCTGATAAAGCCGATCCGCACGGCGGCGGGCTGGCGAGCGTACGGCCCTGCGGAGATGGCCCGCGCCGCCGAGATCGCGGCGCTGCGCGCGCTGGGCTTCAGCCTGGCTCAGGTGGAACGCGTGCTGCGGGGCGATCCGCAAGGTCTGGAGCCGGCCCTGGCGGCGCATCAGGCGGCGCTCGAAGGTCGCATCCGCCAGCTGGCCGACACCGTCCTGATGGTGGGCGCGCTGCGGACCAAGATCGCGCGGGGGAGCGTGCCGACCGTCGACGAGATCGCGCAGCTGGCGCGACCCCAGAGTGACGCCGGGACGGCCTTCGACCTGCCCTGGCCGTGGGGCGGCGAAAGGTTCGAGCTCAACGAGATTCGGCCCGTGAACTACATCGTCGGCCCGCTGGGCAGCGGCAAGACGCGCCTGGCGCGGGCCATCGCCGAGAACCTGCCGGGCGCCGAGTTCATCGGCCTGGATCGGTCGGCCGACGGCGGTGCGAAAGCGCAGGCGCGGATGGCGGCGGACCCTGCCTTGAGGTCACGCGTGGATCAGACCCTTACCTGGCTGATCGACGATGGCGCCGAGACCTCACCCGCTCTCGTCGCCCTGGTTGTCGCTTTGGCGTCCGAAGCCCCGGCGACCCTGGTCGTCGATATGGTCGAGCAAGGGCTCGACCAGGCCACGCAGGAGGCGCTGATCGCCCATCTGCGCCAGCGCGGGCCGGAGGCGCCGTCGCTGTTCCTGCTCACGCGCTCCAGCGCCATTCTCGATCTGGCCGCTGTCGGGCACGACGAGGCAATCATCCTCTGCCCGGCCAACCACAGCCCGCCGACCCGCGTCGCGCCAAATGCGGGAGCGCCCGGCTATGAGGCCGTCGCCACCTGCCTCGCCTCGCCCGAGGTGCGGGCGCGGACGGCGGGCCTCGTGGCGATGCGGCCGCAAGTGGCATAGGCCGAAGGCAATCAGCCCGCCCGCCGGTGCAGACGGTGGTCGAGGGCAAGCAGCAGAACGTTGGCGATGCCGGCCAGCACGATCATCAGCACGGTCACCGCCATCATGGTCTCGGTGTCGTTGAGGCCGATGGCGTTGATCACCATGAAGCCCAAGCCGGCTTGCGAGGCGAACATCTCGCCGATCAGCACGCCGAGCAAGGTGAGCGAGAAGCCGATGCGGAGCCCGGTGACGATCTCCGGCAGCGCCGCCGGCATCAGCACCCGCCACGCGGTCTTCGCCGGGCTGAGCCGCATCACCTTGGCCGTCTTGATCAGCACCGGGCGGATGGTGCGGACCGCGCTCATGGTGAACAGGATGACCGGGATGATGCCGTGGATGGCGCCGAACGCCACCTTGGCCGAGAGGCCGAGGCCGAAGATTAGCAGGATCACCGGATAGAGCGTGACCTTGGGCAGCGAATAGAGGGCGACCAGGATCGGCTCCGCCACCTGCCCCGCCACCTTGCCGATGCCGAGCCAGAGGCCGATCACGATGCCGCCGACCGCGGCGATCAGGAGCGAGCGCAGGAAGGCATCGAGCGTCGCCCAGGCATGGGTCCAGAACATCTGCCGTTCGGCCAGCGCACCGAGATGGCGGATGGTCTGCAGCGGCGAGGAGATCCCGGTCTCGCCGATCCACAGGAACAGGCCCTGCCAGATCGCCAGCAGGCCGATTCCGACCAGCAGGAAATCGAGGTGGCGGGCGATGGCCGGGTTCATCGGTTGAAACGGCGGCGGAGCAGCCGCTGCTCCCACATGAACAGCGCCGTGTTGATCGCGGTGACCAGCACGATGATCAGCAGCATCAGCGCGTACATCTTCCGCGTCTCGAAATTGTTGTAGGCATGCGCGATGGCGAAGCCGAGGCCGGAGGTCGAGAGGATGAACTCAGATGCGATCACGCCGATGAAGGAATAGGCGGTGGCGAGCTTGAAGCCGGTGAGCAGGTGCGGCGCGATCGCCGGCAGCAGGATGCGCCGCACGGTATCCGGCGCGTTGAGCCGATGCACCCGCGCCACCTTGCGCAGCACCGGCGTCACCCGGTCGAGCCCGTTCAGGGTGTTGACGATCATCGCGACGATGGCGAACAGCACGGCGACGACGATGATCGGCGCATCCGACAGGCCGAAAATGCCGACCAGCAGCGGGTAGAAGATGAAGAACGGCACCGCGTACCAGCTGGCCAGCATCGGCTCCACCGCGCGGCGGAACCGCGGCAGCGCGTGCAGGCCGATGCCGAGCAGGATGCCGCCGGCCACCGCGATGGCGCCGGCGATGGCGACCGACGACAAGGTGCGGCCGATATCGTCGAGCAGCTCACCCTTGGCGAGCAGCTGGCCGAGCGCCAGCACCATGTCGCTCGGCGGCACCATGGTGACCTTCTTGATCGCGCCGGCGCGGCACAGGATCTCGAGCAGGCCGATGGCGCCGCCGATGATGCCGAGCCTGAGCCAGCCGACCCGCGTCATGTATGGCCCAGCGCCTTGATGGATTCGACGCGGAGCGAGGACCAGAGCCGGGCCACCAGCGCGCCGAAATCCGGCCGCTCGGCGAGGCGCGAATCCCGTTCGCGCGGCCATCCGGTCTCCACCACGTCGATGAAGCGGCCGGGCCGGGCCGACATCACCCCCACCCGGTCGGCCAGCATGGCCGCCTCGTCCAGTGCATGGGTGATGAGCAGGACGGTGGCGCCGGTCTCGCGCCAGAGCCGCAGCACCTCGTCGCCCATCAGCAGCCGCGTCTGCGCGTCGAGCGCGCCGAACGGCTCGTCGAGCAGAATCAGGCGCGGCTTCAGCACCAGCGTGCGGGCGATGCAGACGCGCTGCCGCATGCCGCCGGAGAGCTGCGCCGGATAGGCCGAGGCGAAGTCCCGGAGCCCCATGAAGGCGAGCGCCGACCTGACGCGGGCATCGATCTCAGACCGGTCGAGCCCGCTGCCCTGCAGGCCGAAGGCGACGTTGTCGTAGACATTGGCCCAGGGGAAGCTGGCATCCTCCTGGAACACGACGCCGACGCCTTCCGGCACGGCGCCGGCGACCGGGCTGCCCTCGAAAGTGACCGTCCCTTCGGAAGCCGGCGCGAGGCCGGCCAGCACTTCGAGCAGGGTCGACTTGCCGCAGCCGGACGGCCCGACCACGGCAAAGAACTCGCCCGGCCGGAGCGCCAAGTCGATGGGGCCGAGCGCGTGCAGCGGCGCCCGGCCATCGCCGCCCGGATAGACCCGGCTTACCCCCGCCAGCGCGGCATGCGCCGACATGGCGGCCCGCTGCCTAGCCGGCCAGATCCTGCGGCAGGAACGAGCGGTCGATCAGCTTGTCCCAGTTGACCGGGCCGTCGAGTTCGCCGATCACGCGCAGGCCCTCCGCCATGTTGGACATGCCGTCGATCTCGAACTTGCCGAGCGACCAGTAGTCGACCGCGACCATGTTCTTGATCGCCGTCTCCAGCAGCTCCGGCGAGAGGTTGTAGTACTTGGCGGCGATGGTGGCGGCTTCCTTCGGGTTGGCCTTGACGAACTCCACGCCCTTGCGCCGGCCGGCGACGATCGCCTTGAGCTTGGGGCCGTTCGACTTGGCGAATTCCGAGGTCGTCACGCCGACAGTCTGGGCGATCGGCGGCAGCACGTCCTTGGCGGGGATATAGGCCCGGTACTTGTCCTTGGTCCGGCTGTAGATCGGCTCGACGATCGGCGCCGCATCGACCGCGCCCTGCTCCAGCGCCTTCAGCCCGGCGCCGATGCCGCCGAGCGAGACGCGCGTCACCTTGGCGAGATCGATCTTCTGCCCGTTCAGCATCAGGATGGTCAGCATCTCGGTGACCGATTTCGGGCTGGTATAGGCGATCTTCTTGCCGATCAGGTCCTGCGGGGTCCTGAGCTTGCTGTCGGGCATGGTGACCCAGATCGCGTCCGCGATCGTCCGCACGCCGAGGTTCACGATCTTGACGTCGATCCCCTCCTTCTGCGCCGCCACCACCGCAGCGATGGCGACCTCGCCATAGGGCAGGCCGCTCGCCAGCACGTTGCGCATCGTCGTGCCGCCGCCCTTGGAGGTGAGGATGCCGGTGATGTCGACGCCCGCCTCCTTGAAGAAGCCCTTGTCCATCGCCACCGCGTAGGGGATGCCGTACATCAGCGCGCCCCAATGGGTGACCGAGATCTCCTCGGCAACGGCCGGCGCGCTCGCCACCAGGCTCGCGCCCAAGACGGCCGCTTTCAATGTCGACAGAACGGACCTGATCGGCTGCATCGCAGCACCCTCCCCTGGCTTGTTGGGGAGACGTTAGGCGGGCGCACCGTGCTTGCGCAAGGGCGCGAGATTGCCGAGGAACTGCTTCGCCGCCGCGGCCCAGGTATAGCGCAGCGCATGCGCCCGCGCCGCCGCGGGATCGAGCTCCAGCGCCTTCAGGCAGGCGGCGCGGAGATCGGTGTCGAGCACGCCGGCCTTCGGATCGTCCAGCACGTCGCGCGGGCCCATCACCGGGAAGGCGGCGACCGGGATGCCGGAGGCGAGCGCCTCCAGCATGACCAGGCCGAAGGTGTCGGTCAGGCTCGGGAAAACGAAGACATCGGCCGCGGCGTAGAGCGCCGGCAGCTCGCTGTCCGGCCGGCTGCCGAGGAAGCGCGCGGCGGGGAACCGGCGCTCCAGATCGGCCCGCGCCGGGCCGTCGCCCACCACGACCTTGCTGCCCGGCAGGTCGAGCCGCAGGAAGGCCTCGACGTTCTTCTCGATGGCGACCCGGCCGACATAGAGGAAGACCGGGCGCGGCGCCTCGATCGCCTGTTTCGGGCCGGGGCGGAACTGGTCGATATCGACGCCGCGGCTCCAATAGGCGAGATGGCCGAAGCCGCGCGCGGTGAGGTCCTCGTAGAGCGTGCGGGTCGCCACCATGGTGCGCTCGGCGCGGGCATGGAAGCGGCGGAGCTGGGCATAGGACCAGCTGAGCGGCCAGCGGAAGCGGGCATGCACGTATTCGGGAAACCGCGTGTGATAGGCCGTGGTGAACGGCACGCCCTCGCGCCCGGCCCAGGCCCGCGCGGCATAGCCGAGCGGGCCTTCGGTCGAGATGTGCAGCGAATCCGGCGACAGCGCCGCGATGCGCCGGCCGACCTGGCGCGGCGTGACCAGGGAGAGGCGGATCTCCGGATAGGTCGGACAGGGCAGCGAGACGAAATCCGGCGGCGTCACGAACTCGACCCGGTGGCCGAGCCTGGCGAGCTCGTCGCGCGTGCGACCCAAGGTGCGCACCACGCCGTTCTGCTGCGGCAGCCAGGCATCGGTGACGACGGCGACCTTCACCAGGCGGGCTCCAGCACCTTTTGGCCGAGATGACGGTCGTGCTCCCGGGCCCAGTGCACGATCTCGAGCCTGCCCTCCAAGGTCTCGACCAGGGCGGTGCAGCTCTCCACCCAGTCGCCGTCGTTGCAATAGGCGATGCCGCCGATATCGCGGATCTCCGCCTTGTGGATATGGCCGCAGACCACGCCGTCGACGCCGCGCCGCCGCGCCTCGTCCGCCACCGCGTTCTCGAAGCTGGAGATGTACTCGACCGCGTTCTTCACCTTCTCCTTCAGATAGGCGGAGAGCGACCAGTAGGGATAGCCGAGCCGGCGGCGGGCCACGTTGAACCAGTGATTGAGGCTGAGCGCGAAGGTGTAGGCGTGGTCGCCGAGGAAGGCGAGCCAGCGGGCATAGCGCACCACGCCGTCGAACTCGTCGCCGTGCAACACCAGGAAGCGGCGGCCATCGGCGAGCGGGTGCACCCAGTTGGTCACCACCTCGACACCGCCGAAATGGTTGTCGACGTAATCCCGCAAGGCTTCGTCGTGATTGCCCGGCACGTAGATCACGCGGGTGCCCTTGCGCGCCTTGCGTAAGAGCTTCTGCACCACGTCGTTATGCGCCTGCGGCCAGTACCAGGAGCGCCGGAGCCGCCAGCCGTCGACGATGTCGCCGACCAGGAACAGATGGTCGCTCTCGGTGGCGCGCAGGAAGGAGAGCAGGAACTCCGCCTTGCAGCCGCGCGTGCCGAGATGGATGTCCGAGATCCAGATGGTCCGGTACCGGACCGGGCCGCTATGGATATTCATGCCGCTCAAGCCCACCACCCGACTCGGGCGGCGGGAGTTATCCACCGCCCGGGCGTCGTGTAGGCGGGGATCGGCGACAGGCGCGCGGCAACGGCGTTACGGCTGCGTGACACTCGGCTGTCATCGCGCCGTCACACGCCGCCCGCATCAGGGCGCATGCGCCGGCGAATCCTGATCGTCTTCAACCCCGTCGCCGGCGGCGGGGCGAAGCGCTTCCGCATGCAGCGGACGCTCGCCAAGCTCACCCTGATGGGCTGCGACCTCACGCTCCGCGCCACCGCGCGGCGCGGCGATGCCGAGCGCATCGCGGCCGAGACCCAGGCCCAGGATTTCGACGCCCTGGTCGCCGCCGGCGGCGACGGCACCATCCACGAAGTGGCGAACGGGCTGCACGCGAACTCGCCGCCGCTCGCGCTGCTGCCGCTCGGCACCGCCAATGTGCTGGCGCACGAGATCGGGGTGAAGGCGCGCTCGACGCCGATCGCAGCCACCATCGCCCGCGGCCGCGAGATATCCCTGCATTGCGGCCGGATCGACGGGCGGCGCTTCGTGCTGATGGCCGGCGCCGGCTTCGACGCCGCCGTGGTCAAGGCGCTCGACCCCAAGCTCAAGCGCGCGCTGGGCAAGCTCGCCTACGCGATCGAGAGCCTGCGCCAGATGGCGGCCTATCCGTTTCCGCCGCTCGGCCTCGAGATCGACGGCGCGCCCGCGACCGCCGCCTCGATCCTGATCCTGAACGGACGGTGCTATGCCGGGCCCTATATCTGCGCACCGGATGGCGACCTCGCGACGGCCGGCTTCCAGGTCGTGCTGTTCGAGGCGGCGGGCCGGCTCGCCGTGCTGCGCTATGGCGCGGCGCTGCTGTTCGACCGCCTGCCGCGCGCCCGCGGCATCTGCATCCTCGCCGCCTCGACCATCCGTCTCGCCGCCCCGGCCGGCGCGCCGGTGCAGGCGGATGGCGACTGGGTCGCCGAACTGCCGCTCGACATCACCGTCGATCCGCTGCCGATCCGCCTGCTGGTGCCGGCGCTCAACGCGTGATGCGGAGCACGAGGAGGCCGAGCACGCCGCCCAGCCCCATCGCGGCGAAGGCGAAAAACCAGGCCGCGGGATCGGCGCGGCCGCCGGCGGCGTCGAGGGAGAGGCCGACCATCAGGGGCCCGAGGAAGGAGCAGCCGAAGCCGGTCATCGAATGCAGCGCCATGGTGGCGCCCTGCTGCTCCGGCTTCGCCGCCGCCACCGTGCCGGCGGTGAGCGAGCCGGAATCGGCCGCCATCATCACCGCGTGCAGGATCATCAGCGCCAGGATCAGCAGATAGGGCCCGCCCGCCGCGGCGCCGACCGAGAGCGCCACTATGCTGGAGAGCGCCATCACGCTGCCGATCAGCCGGCGCCGGCCGAGGCGGATCGCCAGCTCGTTGCCGAGGATGCTGGCCGGCAGGCCGAACAGGGTGACCAGGAAGGCGACCACGGTCGGCTCCAGCACGAAGGCGCCCGGCCCGGCATTGGCCGCGGCGAAGACCATGAAGGCGACCGACCAGGCGCGGTAGCCCATCAGCTCGTAGGAATGGCAGCCGTAACCCAGGATGTAGCCGAGCGCGGCGCGGTTCTTCGCCACCTGGCCGAACTGCGTCAGCACATTGGCCGGATTGGCCGGCGGCGGCGGCCATTTCGGGCGCAGCACAGCCGCGACGATCAGGCCGGCCACCGCCGGGCCGATGCCGGAGACGATGAAGGCCGCGGGCCAGCCCCAGCGGGCCGCGATCCAGCCGGCGATGACGAAGGAGGCGGCGACGCCGACCGAATAGCTCGCCGTGTAGGAGACGACGACGCGGGATTTCTCCGCGGCGTCGACCCGGTCGGTCAGCGCGCGCAGCCCTGGCATGTACATGCCGGCATGGCCGATGCCGGCCAGCATGCGCCAAGCGACCGCCGACCAGAACCCCTCCGCCGCGAAGGCGAAGCCGAGCCCGGCGGCGAGGCTCAACACGGCGGAGCCGAGATAGACGAGACGCGCGTCCACGCGGTCGGTCGCCGAGCCCAGGAACGGCACCGCCAGCATGTAGCCGAAGGCGCCCATGCCGCCGATCCACCCGGCCTCGGCATTGGAGAGGCCCCATTCGGCGATGAAGAGCGGGATCAGCGCGGCATAGACCGAATGCGGCAGCAGCTCGAACAGCTGCCCCCCGCAGAGCGCCACCACGACTCGCTTCCCCCGCATGGGAGGAGTGTAGCGGGCGGCGGCGGCCAAGCGAGTGGCGGCGCATCTGTTCCGCTCCACTTAAGCCCTCTCCGCCAACTTGTTGGGGGAGAGGGTTTGGGTGAGGTGGGAGGATGCGCTTACAGGACACCGCATTCCGCCTGGAACTGTCGGCGAATCCTGCGGAGGGCCCACCTCCCCCAACCCCCTCCGCCCTGAGGGCAGAGGGGGCTTTCGCCCCAACGCCGCGGCACTTCTGTTCCGCGGCGCTCCTGTTCCGCGGCGCTCCTGTTCCGTGGGCCGCCCTGTTCCGTGGGCCGCCCTGTTCCGTGGGCCGCCCTGTTCCGCGGCGCTCCTGTTCCGCGGCGCTCCTGTTCCGCGGCGCTCCTGTTCCGCGGCGCTCCTGTTCCGCGGCGCTCCTGTTCCGCGGCGCTCCTGTTCCGCGGCGCTCCTGTTCCCTCAAAGGGAGAAACGCCGGCGGCCGGGCCAGTCAAGCCTATTCCGTGCCAGCCCGCAGAATCCTAGGACCTAGCCGGACCAACGGGCCGCTATTCACCTGTCAAAGACCGGGTCCCGCCGGAACGGGATTGACGCGAATATTACATCAAGGGGGAATTATGTTCAAGCGTAATCGAGGGGAAGAGTCGCCCGCTAACCACCGGTGGGCAGGCCGCCGGCCCGCCGCTATAGTCCGCCGCCGCATGCGTCCCCGTAGCTCAGCCGGATAGAGCGTACGCCTCCTAAGCGTAAGGTCGTGGGTTCGAATCCCGCCGGGGACGCCACTCTTCAAAATTGCCCATCGCCGTGTTACCGTGAGGCATGAAAAATATCACAGTTTCTGTGGACGATGAGACCTATCGCCGGGCGCGCATCGCCGCCGCGCAGCGGGACACGTCCGTTTCAGCCCTGGTGAAACATTTCCTCACGGAGATCGCCGCCGGCGAAACCGAGAGCGAACGGCTCAAGCGGGAGGAGCGCGCGCTGCGCGAGCGCATCACCGACTTCACCGCCGGCGACCGGCTCAGCCGCGAGGACGTGCATCGGCGCGGCGAGTGACCGGATTGCACTTTCTCGACACCAACATCCTGCTCTACTCGATCAGCCGCAATCCGGCCGAAGCGGCCAAGCGGGAACGGGCCATCGACCTGCTCGACCGCGACGGTGGCGCTCTGTCGGTGCAGGTGCTGCAGGAGTTCTATGTGCAGGCGACACGGCCGACGCGGCCCGCCCCGCTCCCGCACGATGTCGCCACCAGACTGATCGCCACGTGGACGCGCTTCCCGGTGCAGGAAGTCACGCTCGCCATTCTCAATGCCGCGCTTGAGATCAAGGCGCGACACGGCATCTCCTATTGGGACAGCGCCATCGTCGCCGCCGCCCGCGCTCTCGGTTGTCGCGAGCTCTACTCCGAGGACCTGAGCCACGGTCGCGAGATCGGTGGCGTGCAGATCGTCAATCCGTTCTGATAAGTAGGATCGAGCGGCTGCCCGAAGGCCCATAGCCCTTGGACTTCCGTGCGCTCCCGACGCCAGGCCAAGGTGCAAGCAGCAAGACCTGAGCCCGCTAAACGCGGATTGCCCACTCAGGCGGTCTCTAAGCGCGAGAGCTCCATCTCAAACTCCAATTGTAGCTGAGTGGCTTCGTCGTTCGGGAGCAGCAGGGCCATCTGCGGAAAGATCGTCCGATATAGCGATGCGCGCGCCGTGTTCCACGGTAGCTTTTGAGCGGCACGCGCCTCAGCCAGAATCTTGTGCAATCGAGCACGCACCCTGTCCGGATCTGGACGATACGTTTCCGGGGCCGTTCCGCCAAAGAGATCCGACTGCGCTCGCGATCCGAAGAGGTCTCCTGCCTCATTACCCATCTGGAAATTACCGCTCCTCGATTCGGTCGCTGACTATGCGAGTGACGGTTCGGAGACGCGAGCCCCGCGTGTCCTAAATCTGCTGCTTCGGAAAGGCAGCCAGATATGCGCTCTCAATTCTTGTCATTTGCTCGATCGTGAACGCGACGCTCTCCGCAATCTCAGCGACTCGATTGATCTCGCCCAACGAAAGCCGGCGATCCTTGCGCGCCTTGAGGTACTGCGCAATCACCGGATAGCTGCCGACCTTGAAATCCCAAACTGCCTGCGGGATCGGCTTAAATACCTGCGACGCATTAATGGCGACGCACAGATCTTTTGGCACATAACGAATTGAGGAAACTACATGATCACCAGATCCTGAGTAGGACGCCAATCCAAGGCGCGGAAGCTCCTTCAAGAGATGGGCTTGTACCAGTGCCCAACCCAGTTCCGAAAGCGCTTCAAACTCATCTGCCTCTTCGGGAAACGGCACTCGAGGAAAGTCGATTCGCAGAAACTCGGCGTAGCGGACGCGGAACGTAGAGGCGTGCAGGACCGCGTAGATATACCCGAAAATTTCTTCGGCAGTGTAGTGGTTCTCGTACCGCTCATCGATATAGGCACGAAATGTGGTGGACAGATTCTCTCGCCTCGCGTTGTCCGCACCGAATACCCACAATGGGAAGACTTGATTTGCCTCCCGACTGCGATTCGAAATCACACAGTCGTTAGGTTCTGTACCCATAAAGGGATTCCCTTGAGGGCGTGATTGTGATTCAAGCTTCCAAACGGATGGGAGCTTGGCGATGGCCCGGTTTGATCTGAGCGATGCGGAGTGGAGCATCAT
>QOZS01000032.1 GCA_003576705.1 Desertibaculum subflavum | reverse complement strand
CATGGGCCGCTACACCGAAGGGGTGACGCGCGGCTATGCCAACCTGATTCGGGACGACAACGACGCCACCGTGCGCTGGATCAACCTCATGCATCGCGAGCCGGAACCGCCGGCGGCCGAACTGGGCGAGGCGCTGCGCCGGTTTGCGCTGCGCGTCGCGGCGCCCTTCGGGCTCGGCGAGGGGCCGCGGCCGAAAGCGCTCGGGCCCGGGCTTCCGGCCGCCGTGGTCCGGGCGCTCGGCCTGCCGGTGCCGCCGGTCGACAGCCTGACGCTCGATTACGCGGTCGGGCCCTGGGACAACCATACCAAGGAATACGCACCGGCAATCCCCACCTACGAAGCGCATCTGGCGCCGGTACTGCCGGACAGCTTCTTCCGCAACAAGATCATCTTCATCGGCGCCGACCTGCCGGAGGTCGACCGTTATCGCACGCCGTTTGCGGCCGGCCTCGGCGTCGCCCGCGGCGTCATCCCCGGCGTCGCCATCCATGCCCACGCCGTGGCCCAGCTGATCGACGGGCGCCGGCTGCACGAGGCGACGCCGGCCGGCGAGGCCCTGATCATCGCCGTCGCCGTGCTGATCGGCGTGATGATCGCGGCCTACGACCTCAAGGTCGGCACCAAGCTTCTGCTCAGCGGCGCGGCGCTGGTGGTCATCTGGGCCGTCCTGTTCGGTGCCTATCCGCTGACCGGCTATCTGCTGCCGCTGGTCAGCCCGACGCTGGGCTTCGGGCTGGCGGTGATCGGCATCAGCTTCTACCAGCAGCGGCGGCACATGGAGGAGCGTGCCTTCATCCGCGGCGCGCTGTCGCGCTACGTTCCGGAAGGCGTGGTCAAGCAGCTGGAATCCGAGCCCTGGCGCCTGAAGCTCGGCGGCGAACGGCGCGAGCTCACCTATCTCTTCACCGATATCGCCGGCTTCACCAGCCTGTCGGAGCGGACCGAGCCGGCGGTTCTGGTCGCGGCTTTGAACGAGTATCTCGACGGTGCGACCAAGGTGGTGTTCGACCACAATGGATCGATCGACAAATATATCGGCGACGCCGTGGTGGCGGTGTTCGGCGCCTTCGACGACGGCGATCATCACGCGAAGGAGGCGGTGGCCTGTGCGCTGGCACTCGACCGCTTCGCCACGGAATTCGCCGCGCGCCAGAAGTCCGAGCGGGGCCTGGAATTCGGCGAGACCCGCATCGGCGTCAATTCGGGATTCGCCATCATCGGCAATTTCGGCGGCGAGCAGCAGTTCGACTACACGGCCATCGGCGATACGGTGAACACCGCCGCGCGGCTGGAAGGCGCCAACAAATATCTCGGCACCCGTGTCTGCATCGCCGGCACCACCGTCGAGCGGGCCGAAGGCTTCACCTTCCGCTCCATTGGCGCGTTGCAGGTCAAGGGCAGGAACGAGTTTCTCGACGTCTACGAACCCCTGGCGGCGGACGATCCCCGGCATAGCTATCTCGCCGAATACCAGATGATCCGCGGCGAACTCGGCAACGACGCGGCAGCAGCGCTCGCCGCCGTCGACGCCCTGCTCGAACACCCCGAGGCAGCGACGGACGGCCTGCTGCGCATGCATCGCGAGCGGCTGGCGGCGCTGCTCAATACGCCGCGACGGCGCAAATCCGACGGCACAATGCAGGACCGCTGGTTCGAAATTACCCTGACCGACAAGTAGCGGGCCTGTCGCGGAACTTCGCCCTTCCTACCCGAATTGTGATTCGCCGCGCTTGGCATACGGATTGCTAGGATATCGCCGGCAGGATGACGAAGGCCGCCAGGTCGGCCGGGCAGGACAGATGGACGAGATCGAGCGGTTTGCCGATTTGTCGGTCAAGCGCGGATGTGCCTTCGCGCTGCTTGCCATTACCACCGTGATGACCGGCCTCGCCGGCACGCCGCTGCTGGCGCTCAAATCCGGTGCCATCCTGCTGACCATGATGGTCGTGGTATTGGCTTTCCGGGCGCAACTCGCGCGCAGCCAGAGCTGCCGCCGCACCGAGGTCTGGATCATGCTGGGCCAACAGCGGCGGCCGCCCGAAGCGTTGGCCCAGCGCCTGATCAGCGAGGCGCTCCGCGCCACCTATTGGCGGTATGCCGAGATCTCGGCGGCTGGCGCCTTGCTGCTCTGGCTGATGGCGCTGGCCTTCTGGGTCGCGACAAAAGTTTGACGCCGTCGCCGGGGCAGCACCGCCAGCGACACCGCGCGCGCCCTGCCGTTCGTATCGATTAAAGAGTCAATTCAACGAGTTGCGCCCGGAACCGCGTCGGACAGCCGCGCCTTCGGTCGGCGATCGAAGGCGCGGGCCCGTGGCGAAAAGAAGCCGCGACGATCTCAGATCGCTTCCTTGAGCTCCTTGGCGGCGCGGAACGCCACCTTCTTGCTCGCCTTGATCTTGATGGCCTCACCGGTAGCCGGGTTGCGGCCCATGCGCGCGGCGCGCTTGCGGACCTGGAGCACGCCGAGCCCGACGATGCGAATGCGGTCGCCCTTCTTCAGGTGCTTGACCAGAAGACCGACCAAGTCGCCCATAACCGTCTCGGTCGACTTTTTCTGCATCCCGTGCTTCTCGGCGAGCGCCGCCGAGATGTGCTTCAGCGTCACGGTCGCAGGCGACGCCGTCTTCTTTGCTGCCATGCCTTGCCTCCCACGCCTTTAGGCGCGAATCGAGTGGAACGGCAGCGAGACGATCACAACGCAAGACTCTGCGCAAGAGTCGAAACAGCCCACTTCGTCCGATTTTATCGGCTCTTCTTGACATCGATGTCGTTTCCGGCCTTGCGGCAGAGGGGTTTCGCGCGGCATCGTCGGCATCATTTGTGGGAGGAAGCGACATGGCGTTCCAGGAAATCCTCTATGGCGTTGAAGAAGGTATCGCGACGATCACCCTCAACAGGCCCGACAAGCTCAACGCCTTCACCGAGACGATGCGCCGCGAGATGATCGAGGCCTTCGACAAGACGGACGACGACGACAATGTGCGCGTCGTCATCGTTACCGGCGCCGGGCGCGGCTTCTGCGCCGGCGCCGATCTCTCGCGCGGCGGCGACACCTTCGATGTGGAAAAGCGGCAGACCATCACCGGCGGCGCGCAGTCGGCGGGGCAGCACTGGCGCGATGGCGGCGGCACGTTGACCTTGCGCATCTTCGAGAGCCGGAAGCCGGTGATCGCGGCGGTGAACGGGCCGGCGGTTGGCGTCGGAGTCACCATGCAGCTGCCGATGGACATCCGCCTCGCCTCGACCGAAGCGCGGTTCGGCTTCGTCTTCGCCCGCCGCGGACTGGTGCCGGAAGCCTGTTCCAGCTGGTTCCTGCCGCGCGTGGTCGGCATCAGCCGGGCGATGGAATGGGTGGCGACGGGGCGCGTGTTCCCGGCCGCGGAAGCGCTGGAAGCGGGCCTGGTGCGCGACGTCGTCGCGCCCGACCAGCTGATGCCGCGCGCCAGGGCGCTGGCGCGCGAGATCGCCGACAACACCTCGGCCGTCTCGGTCGCGGTGTCGCGCCAGATGCTGTGGCGCATGCTCGGCGCCGACCATCCGATGGAGGCGCACAAGATCGACAGCCGCGGCATCGCCCAGCTCGGCAAGATGGCGGATGCGCGCGAAGGCGTGACCGCCTTCCTGGAAAAGCGCCCGGCGAAATTCCCGCTCAGCGCGGCGCGCGACCTGCCGCCCTTCGTACCGTGGTGGAAGGACCGTCCGTTCGAATGACGCGGAAGCGCGCAATTTTAGCCATCCGTTAAGCAAACGTTTGCCGGTCCCGGGGTATCTGGCGTCACCCCGGGGCCGGCAGGCGTCATGCGTATCCTGTTCATCCACCAGAACTTTCCTGGCCAGTACAAGCACGTGGCCGCGGCCTTCGCGGCCGACAAGGCGCATCAGGTGGTGGCGATCGGCCGCGACAACGCCAAGCCGCTCGCGGGCGTGCGGCTGGAGCGCTATGCCCGGCCGCGGGGTGCGCATGCCGGCACGCATCCCTTCGCGCGCCGCTATGACGACGGCGTGCAGCATGGCGAGCTGGTGGCGCGGCTGGTGGAGAAGCTGCAGCGCGAAGGCTTCGTGCCCGACGTCATCGCGGCGCATCCCGGCTGGGGCGAGGCGCTGTTCCTGAAGGACGTGCTGCCGCAGACGCCGCTGTTGAACTACTGCGAGTTTTATTACCGCGCCTTCGGCTCCGACGCGCATTTCGATCCGAGCGAGACGCCGACCGCGGAGCGCGTCATGCGTATCCGCGCCCTGAACGCGATGCATCTCCTGAGCCTGGAAGCCTGCGATGCCGGCATGAGCCCGACCGCCTGGCAGCGGGCGCAGTTCCCCGCCGCCTTCCATGACAAGATCGCTGTCGTGCACGACGGCATCGATACCGACCAGGTGGCGCCGAATCCGGATGCCAGGCTCGCCCTGCCGAATGGACGCGTTCTGACCCCGGCCGACGAGGTGGTGACCTATGTCGCGCGCAATTTCGAGCCGCATCGCGGCTTCCTGCAGGCGATGCGGGCGATCGCGATCCTGTGCAAGCGCCGGCCAAACGCGCAGTTCGTCATCGTCGGCGGCGACGAGGTGAGCTACGGCACCCAGCCGCCGGACGGCCAGACCTGGCGCGAGGTCGCGCTGAAGGAAGTGACGCTCGATCCGAACCGGGTCAGCTTCCTCGGCAAGCTCGCCTATGAGCACTATCTCAAGGTGCTGCAGGTTTCGTCGGCCCATATCTACCTGACGGTGCCCTTCGTCCTGTCCTGGTCGATGATCGAGGCGCTGGCAGCGGGTTGCGTCGTCATCGGTTCGACCACACCGCCGGTTCTGGAAGCGGTCGAGCCCGGCGTGACCGGCCTGCTCGCCGATTTCTTCCAGCCCGAGGCGGTGGCGGCGCAGGTCGAGCGGGCGCTGGACGACCGAGCGCTCGCCGCCACGATCCGCCGCAATGCGCGCGCGCTGGCGCTGGCCCGCTATTCGCTCGAGCACTGCCTGCCGATCCAGATCGGCCTGATCGAACGGCTGGCCGGCGGGGCCGCCGCGCCACCCCGCGCCCGTCGGAGAGCCGCGGGATGAGTGCTGTGCCGCGCCCCGTGCTGCCCAACGCCGCCTTCCAGCACGCCGCCGACGCCGTCGACACCTCCCGCGAGCGCCTGATGGGCCGGCATGCCGCCGGCGAGGGCCTGCTCAGGGCCTATGTGCGCCATGCCGGCGCCGACCGCTTTCTGTGCCAGGCGCCCGACCGCGCCGGCTTCGAGGATTTCGCCCGGCGCGTGCAGGGTTTCGACGAGCGCCGCCGCGAATGCCAATGGCTGCCGGCCGACCAGCCGGACAAGCTGCGCGGGCCCGGCATCCTGCAGCTCTACGGGCCCGAGCTCGCCGAGCCGGCGTTTCTGCGCCGCCACGGCGACCAGCGCGGCCACAGCATCGTCGGCCTGACCCACACGCTGTCCAGCCACGGCGCGATGGACCATGTCAGCGCGCTGGCGACGGCGCCGGTCCAGGCCTGGGACGCGCTGATCTGCACCTCGGCGACCGCGAAGACGGTTGTGACCCGCCTGCTCGACAACTGGCGCGACTATCTGAAGGAGCGCACCGGCGCGCGGCCGCCATTGGAGATCGAGCTGCCGGTCATCCCGCTCGGCGTCGATTGCGACGGCTTCGCCACCGGCGCGGCGCGCGCGGCGCAGCGGCAGGCCTGGCGCAGCAAGCTCGGCGTCGCGGACGGCGATATCGCGGTGCTGTTCTTCGGCCGGCTCAGCTTTCACGCCAAGGCGCATCCGGTCGCCATGTACAGCGCGGTGGAACGCGCCGCGCGCAAGGCGAAAGGCAAGGTGCATCTGATCCAAGCGGGCTGGTTCGCCAATGACGGCATCGCCAAGCAGCTCCGCGACGGCGCCGACGCCTTCGCGCCGTCGGTCAACGCGATCTTCCTGGACGGCCGCAAGCCCGACATCCGCCGCGAGATCTGGGCGGCGGCGGATGTGTTCTGCTCGCTCTCGGACAACATCCAGGAGACCTTCGGCCTGACCCCGGTGGAAGCCATGGCGGCGGGCCTGCCCTCGGTGGTGAGCAACTGGGACGGCTACCGCGACACCCTGCGCGACGGCGCCGACGGCTTCAGCGTGCCAACCGTGATGGCGCCGGCCGGCACCGGCGAGGGCATCGCGCTGCGCTACCAGGCCGGCATCGACAGCTATGACCGGCATATCGGGGTGGCGAGCCAGTTTGCCGCTGTCGATGTCACCGCCGCGGCCGCGGCGTTCGAGCGGCTGTTTGCGGATCCGAATCTGCGCGCCGCCATGGGCGCTTCGGCGCGAACGCGCGCCGAGGCGGAGTTCGACTGGCCGAAGGTGATCCGCCGCTATCAGGAGCTCTGGGCGGCGCTGGCGCGTCGCCGCGTACAGGCGTCGGAGACCGCGGCACGCCCGGCCGGGGCGCCGGCGCATCCACTGCGCGACGATCCGTTTGCCGTGTTCGCCGCCTATCCGAGCCTCGCCTTCGATCGTGATCTGGTGCTGAGCCCGGCGCCCGACGCCTCGCTGGAGCGCGTCACGCGGCTCCGCGCCACCTCGATGAACGATGTCGCGGCCGACGAGCAGCCGCCGCAGGAGCATGTGGAAGTGATCTTCCGCACCCTGAAGGAATACGGGCCCGCGCGGGCCGGCGACCTGGTGCAGCTTTTCCCCGAAGCGCGCCAAGCCGGGGTCGCCCGCGGCCTGGTCTGGCTCGCCAAGTTCGATCTGCTGCGCTTCGCGCCGCCCGCCTGACCGCTCACGCGGCGGCGCGCTCGGCGATCACCTGGAAGGTGCCGGTGGCGCGCAGTGCCGGCCTGCCATCGGCCAGCACGAGGCCGGTGGCGCAGGCGAGGCTCTTGCCGACGCGGTCGATCGCGCCTTCGGCCTGCAGCCATTGCCCGAGCCGGGCCGGCGCCAGATAGCTGAGATTCAAACCGGCAGTGACGAGGTTGAGCCGCGGCGCGGCCGACAAGGCGCAAAGCCGGCCGAGATGCACGTCGGCCAGCATGGCCAGCAGCGCGCCGTGGCAGAAGCCCTTGGCGTTGACGTGGCGCTGATCCACGCGCAGGCCCAGGCGATAGTCGGGGCCGGCACCGCTCTCAAAGATCGGCCCGATCAGGTCGAGCAGCGCGCTCGACCGCTGCGAGGACGTGAATCCGGCTGGAATGTCCGCTGCCGCACTGGTCATCTTCGTTCTCCAGATATATAGACCAGTCATCATAATTTGATTCGGCTGCGAGTCACGCAGGAGGCGTTGATGCGGACACCCACCGGCGCCCGGGAGCGGCTGGTCGATACGGCGATGCGGCTGTTCGGGCGGCGCGGCTATGCCGCGATCGGCCTGAACGAGATCGTCGACAAGAGCGGCGCGCCGAAAGGCTCGCTCTATCACTATTTCCCGGACGGCAAGGAGGCGCTGGCGGTCGAGGCGCTGGCGCGCGGCTCGGCTTTGTTCCTTGCCACGCTCGACGAAGCGCTGGGCAGCAGCCGCAGCGCCGCCGAAGCCGTCCGCCGCATCGGCGCCACGCTCGCCGGCTGGATGGAAGACTCGAAATTCCGCGACGGGTCGCCGGCGACCACCGTGACGGTCGAGATGGCGGCGATCTCGCCGGCGATCCGCGCCGAGGCGGCGGCCGGCTTCGCCGCCTGGCAGGCCCGTATCGCGGCGGCGCTGATGCGCGACGGCGTGCCGGCGGCGAGAGCGCGCGAGCTGGCGCTGTTGACCGTCGCCTCGCTCGAAGGCGCCATGGTGCTGGCCCGGGCCGAGGCCTCGGCGCGACCGATCCGCGGCGTGACGCGGATGCTGGCGGAGCGGCTGGAGACGGCGGTCAACCCGGCCGGCGCGCCAGCGCCAGCGAAACCCCGAGCCCGCACAGCACAGCGCCCGAGGCGCGCCGCAGCCGGGCGATGATCCAGGGCCGCATTTCCAGCATGCGGCGCAGATGGCCGGCCGCCTGCGCCACCAGGATGTCGACCGCGGTATTGAGCGCGACCGAGATCAGGCCCATGAGGACGAATTGCGCCGCCACCGGCCCCGCCGGATCGACGAATTGCGGGATGAAGGCGAGGAAGAAGGCGGCCGTCTTCGGGTTCAGCGCCTCCACCACGATGCCCTCGCCGAAGGCGCGGCGCGCGCCGGTCGACGCCGCGATCACCGGCCCGATCGGCCCCCCGGCCTGGCGCCAGGTGCGGATGCCGAGCCAGAGGAGATAGGCGGCGCCGGCGAGCTTGAGCGCCGTGAAGGCCTCGGCGCTGGCCAGCATCAGCGCGGAGACGCCGACAGCGCCGGCAACCACATGCACGAGGCCGCCGAGCGCCGTGCCCAAGCTCGACGCGATGCCTTCGCCGCGCCCGCCGGCCAAGCTGCGCGCGGCGACGTAGAAAATTCCAGGCCCGGGCGACAGCGCGACCAGCAGCGCGGCACCGAGGAAGAGGGCGAAGCCCAGCGGATCGAACACGGATCAGATGCCTCCGAGCGGGAACGTGGTGTTCGTCTGCCAGCGACCCGTGCGGTTGTCGAGCAGCGAGACCTCCGTCGCGGAGGCTTCGATCGGCAATCGCTCATGCGCCGCGTCGGCGAACCCGGCCGCGACACGGTTCAGCGTCGCGGCATCGGCGATCTGTGCCACCGTCAGGTGCGGCGCGATATCGGCGTGCTGTGCGCCATAGGGCGGCGTCTTGGGAAATCGGTGCCAGATGGCGAAAGTGAGCTGTCGAAACGGCTCCGCCGGCTCCGGCGCCAAATAGAGGACGCTGTCACCGAGGCGGCGTGCCGCGGTCAGCGCAAAGTCGAACGGCATGATCGGCGCGAACAGCGCGCGCAGCGCGTCGAGGGCGGTCGCGTCGATCTGGTCCGGCGCCGCAAACGGATAGAGCAGTGTGACATGCGCCGGCACGCCCTCGGCGGCCGACGGGTCATGCCGCGCCCGAAAGCTGCCGACCAGCGGCTCCGCCTCGGGCACCAGAATGACCAGCGCGGATTCCGCCATGCCGTCAGGCTCCGCGCAAGGCGCGCCAGATCTTCTCAGGCGTCGCCGGCATGTCGATATGGGCGATGCCGAGGGCGTCGCAGATGGCAGAGATCGCGCAGGGCGGCGCGCCGATGGTGCCGCATTCGCCGACGCCTTTGGCGCCCGAGGGATTGTTCTTCGTTGGGGTCGGCAGGCGTTCCAGCACGAAGGGCCCGAGATCGTCGGCGCGCGGCAAGGCGTAGTCGGTGAACGAACCGGTCAGCAGCTGGCCGCTGTCGCCGTCATAGACCACGCCTTCGAGCAGGGCCTGGCCGATGCCCTGCACGATGCCGCCGACCACCTGGCCGTCGACCAGCCTGGGCGTGATCTCGCGGCCGAAATCGTCGACGCTGACATAGCGCTCCAAGGTGATCCGGCCGGTTTCCGGGTCGACCTCCACCTCACAGACCTGCACGCCGTTCGGCCAGGAGAGGTGGCTCCATTCGAACAGCGCATCGGCGGCAAGGCCGCCCGCTTTGCGCGCCGCGTCGTAGAGATGGATGCGCCGGTCGGTGCCGGCGATGCGGTACTCGCCCGCTGCGAACACGACATCGCCGGGCGCGGCCTCCAGCGCCTCCGCCGCGACGGCGCGGCCCTTGTCGATCAAGGTGGCGGAGGCCTTGGCGAGCGCGCTGGCGCCGAGCAAGAGGGAGGAAGAGCCCCCGGTGCCGCCGCCACGGTCGAGCGCGTCGCTGTCGCCCTGGATCAGGGCCACATCCGCCGCCGCGATGCCGAGCGCCTCGGCGACCACGGCGGCAAAGGCGGTGGCATGGCCCTGGCCCTGCGATTGCGTGCCGCTCCTGGCGGTGACGCGGCCCTGCGTGTCGATCTCCACCACGCCGCGCTCGGAGGGATCGCCGCCGGTACCGTGCACATAGGCCGCGAGGCCGAAGCCGCGCCGTCGCCCGCGCGCGGCCGAAGCCGCGCGGCGCGCAGCGAAGCCGGCGCGATCGGCGAGCGTCAGCGCGCGGTCGAGCGGCGCGGCGAAATCGCCGGAATCGTAGACCACGCCGAACATGTTGGTCCAAGGCAGGTCGGAGGGCCGCAGCATGTTGCGGCGGCGGATCTCGGCACGGTCGAGGCCGAGCTCGGCCGCGGCGATGTCGAGCAGCCGCTCCAGCAGGTATTGCGCCTCCGGCTTCCCGGCGCCGCGATAGGCGTCGACAGGCACCGTGTTGGTGAACAACACCCGCACATCGAGCGATGCCGCCGGCACCTTGTAGGGACCGGTCAGCACCTTGGCGAAGCCGAGCGTGGGAATCGCCGGCGCATAGGACGAGAGATAGGCCCCGGCATCGGCGAGGCTCCGCGCGCGATAGGCGAGGATGCGGCCATCGGCATCCAGCGCGAGCTCGCCCTCGCTGACATGCGCGCGGGCATGGGTGTCGCTGAGGAAGGCCTCCGCACGCTCGGACGTCCAGTGCACCGGTCGGCCGAGCTTGCGCGCCGCCCACAGCACCAGGGCCTGCTCCGGATAGGCCTGGAACTTCATGCCGAATCCGCCGCCCACATCCGGCGTCAGCACGCGAAGCCGATCGGCAGCGACGCCCAGCGCGTCGCACAGGATCTTGCGCAGGAAGTGCACGCCCTGGCTGGTAGTGGTCAGCGTATAGCGGTTGCCGGCCGGATCGAACTGGCCGAGCGCGTTACGCGCCTCCAGCGAGCTCACCACGAGGCGGTTGTTGACCACCCGCAGGCTGACCGTGCGCGCCGCGCCGGCAAAGGCGGCATCGACCGCCGCGACGTCGCCCTTGGCATAGGTGACGCAGAGATTGCCCGGCGCCTGGTCCCAGACCTGTGGCGCGTCCGGGGCGGCCGCGGCTTCGGCATCGACCACGGCCGGCAGCGGGTCGTAGTCGATCTCGATCGCCTCCGCCGCATCGCGCGCCTGCTCGACCGTCTCCGCGACCACGAAGGCAACGGCGTCGCCGACATGGCGCACACGGCCGACCGCCAGCGGCATGCGCGGCGGGTCGACATAATCGCTCCGGTCCGGCTTCGCCACGGTGGCCGGGCAGCGGATCGGGCGGATGCCGTCGCCCGCCTGGTCGACGCCGGTCAGCACGGCCAGCACGCCCGGCATGGCCTTAGCGGCCGCGGTGTCGATGCTTCGGATCTCGGCATGCGCATGCGGCGAGCGCAGCACGAAGCCGCGGCCTGCGCCGGCCGGCACGATGTCGTCGGTGAACCGGCCAGCGCCGGTGACGAAGCGGAAATCTTCCAGGCGGATCATGGGCGAAAGGTTACCGGAACATCACCACGGACGCAGGACTCCTTTTGACCCGCCGCGTGCCCCGACCCATATTCAGGCCATGGCCATTCTGAAGATCGCCCGCATGGGCCACCCGGTGCTGATGAAGCCGGCGGAGCCCGTCGCCGACCCGGGCGCGCCGGAGATCGTGCAGCTGGTGCGCGACATGATCGACACGCTGGAGGATATCGGCGGCCGCG
This sequence comes from Desertibaculum subflavum, assembly GCA_003576705.1. Taxonomy (GTDB): domain Bacteria; phylum Pseudomonadota; class Alphaproteobacteria; order Ferrovibrionales; family Ferrovibrionaceae; genus Desertibaculum; species Desertibaculum subflavum. The sequence continues at coordinate 53,208 of QOZS01000032.1, read as the reverse complement.
GCCTGGCGGCGCCGCAGGTGCATGTCGGCAAGCGCCTGGTCATCTTCCATGCCGAGCAGGTGACGGCGACGCCCGATATCTTGATCAACCCGGTGATCGAGCCGCTGGGCGATGAAATGGCACTCGGCTGGGAAGGCTGTCTCTCGGTGCCGGGCCTGCGCGGGGTGGTGCCGCGCTGGCGCCGCATCCGCTATTCCGGCCTCGACTTCGACGGCCGCAAGGTCGAGCGCGAGGCCGAGGACATGCATGCCCGCGTGGTGCAGCACGAATGCGACCATCTCGACGGCGTGCTGTATCCCCAGCGCATGCCTGATCTCCGCTATCTGATCTTCGAGACCGAGGCGAAGCACCATCTCGGCCAGATCGTATTGCCGGAGGATGTCGACTGATGCCCGAGCAAGCCGAGCACCTGCTCGCCGAGAAGCGCGCCATCCTGGCGGCGGCGCTGCCCGATGTGCCGTTCGACGGCTGGAGCGAATCCACCCTGCTGCGCGCGACCGAGGCGGCCGGCTTCGAGCGCAGCATGGCCATGCGCGCCTTTCCCGGCGGCGCCGTCGACCTGATCGAGTTTCATGTCGCCGAGGCCGACCGCGCCATGCTGGAAGCGCTGGCGGCCCAGGATCTCGCCAACCTGAAGCTGCGCGAGAAGGTGGCGCTCGCCATCCGCCTGCGGCTCGAGCACCTGGCGCCGCATCGCGAGGCGGTGCGCAAGGCGGTCGGCGCCATGACCTTGCCGCACCGCGCACCGCTGGCGCTGCGCCAGCTGCATCGCACGGTGGATGCGATCTGGCATGCGGTGGGCGATGTCTCTACCGATTTCAGCTGGTACACGAAGCGCTTCCTGCTGGCCGGCGTCTACTCGACGACCCTGCTGTTCTGGCTCGACGACCGCTCGCCCGGCCAGGAGGCGAGCTGGGCCTTCCTCGACCGCCGCCTCGCCGACATCATGCGCATCCAGGGCGCCCGCAGCCGGGTCGAAAAGCTGGCCGAGCGCCTGCCGGACCCATTCCGCCTCCTGCGCCGCACCCGCGGCGCATAAGTCTATCGCGCCTGGACCAGCGGGAAATCGGCGCCGAGGGTGAAGGCGCTGACTTCCTGCGCCTCCTTCAGATAGCGGCGCGACAGCGGCGGCAGGTTGCGGCCGACGAAGCCGGTCAGCTCGTGCGCCGTCACCAGGTTCGCCTGCGCCAGGGCGGCCCGGCCATCCAGTCCCGACAAGGTGACATAGGTGAAGACGCCGTGGCCGAGCGCATGCAGCTCGGCCGCCGACTGGTCCCAGCGCGTCGCCGCCAGCACGGTGATGCCGGCACTCTTCGATAGGTCGCGGAACAGGCGGCGGTGGAAATCCTGCCGTTCCTCGAAGGCGATCAGGCCGCCGCCGGAATAGCAGGCATCGATGGCGAGCAGCACGCGCTGTGCCGGCGACCCGACCAGCGCCGCCTCCAGATCGGTCGCCTTCAGCGCATGCGGCGCATATTGCCGGACATCCCGCAGGTACGGCACGTCGTAGGGCAGGAACAGCCAGTCCTCCTCGGTGGCGACGCCATGGCCGGCGAGGTAGACGACGACGATGTCTTCCGGTCGAGCGCCTTTCAGCCGCGCGAGCTCGTCCAGTATTCCCTTGCGCGTCGCCTGGCGGTCCGCCAGTCGCCGCACTTCCACACGGTCGACCAGCGCCCGCGCACCGGCGGTCAGCCGCGAGGTCACCGCGTCGGCGTCGCGCACGCTGTAATCCAGCTTCAGCTCGGGCGCCGCGTAGGTGCTGATGCCGATCGAGATCAGGTGCAGGGTGCCGCGCCGCGTCTCGCCCTTGGCGACGAAGGTCTCGCGCGGCGAGGCGCCTTCGACATCCCATTTGCCGGCGCCGACCGCGCGCAAGGTGTTGATGCCGGGCACCGGCGTCACGCGGTAGGCCTGGACGCGGAGCGTGCGGCCGCCCTGCTTCACTTCCTGCTGCTGGATCAGCGCGCCGGGATCGACCAGCTTGCCGTTGTGGTAGAGGCGGAGATCGCCGATGCCGCCGCCCATATCCTCGGCCACGACCAGCGGCGCGATCTCCTTGCCGGCCTCGACCTCGCGGCTTTCGATCTCGAGCTCCACCTTCGGCGGGGCCGAGACGCCCTTCTCCGGCTCGCCCGGCAGCTTGGCGAGCTTGGCGGATTGCTCGGCGTAGTAGAGCGCGAGCAGGCCCGGTTCGAAGAACCGCTTGGCGAACCGGTCCAATGTCAGGTCGAAGCCCTTGGCCGACCAGGAAATCGATTCCATGCCGGTCTGCGAGCCATCGAACCGGCCCTGCACGTCGATCACCGTCCAGCCGGCGGTGGTGGAGACGAGCTGCACGATCGGGCGCGCCTGTTTCACATCCCACAGCCGCACGATGCCGGAGGCCTCGCCGGCCAGCAGGAACTTGGCGCCCTGGCCGATCTTCGCCCCGACGATCCTGGCGCCGTCGAACTTCGCCTCCGCGCGGATGGTACCGCTCGCCAGGTCGACCAGGATCAGCCGGTCGTCGCCGCGGCGCAGCAGGGCGGTCGACGTCGACGGATCGATGTCGGCCACGGCATCGCCGGAACGCGTTCCCGCAAGTTGCTGGCCGCCGCGGGCGAGCAAGCCCTTGTCACCGCCGACGAGCCAGGACCGACCGGCCGGATCGTAGGCCAACGACGTGACCGGCGCGCCGAAGGCGAAACCCGGGCGCAAGGTTCCGGTGACGGCATCGACCAATGTCACTTTGCCAGCGGCGTCGCCGACGGCCAGCTCGTCGCCCGGCCCGATGGCAAGGGCGGTTGGCGGCGCACCGGCATTGGCGAGCTTGCGCGGTGGGCCGGCTTCCGGTGCCCACAGGCTCAGCGCGCCGTCGGTACCCAGCAACGCCAGGCGGTCGCCCTTCGGCCACCATGCCAGGGCCGTCGCCGGGGCACCGAGCGCGGCCGACGCCAGTTCCCGGCCGTCCCAGGCATCCACGACCCGGACTTTTCCGGAGCGCTCCGCCACCGCCAGCCGGGTGCCGTCGGCCGACAGCGCCACCGCCACGACCCCGGACGAAGCGGCGATCGGCGGGCGCTGCACGCCGAGTTCGAGATCCCAGAGGCGAACGGTGTTGTCGGACAGCACCACGGCCAAAGTCCGGCCATCCGCCGCCAAGGTCATCCACTGCACGGCGCCGGGCAGATTCCGATAGGCGAGCTTGGGATAGATGATGCCGCGGGCGACATTGGCGCTGATCGCCTCGCTGATGCTGCGGCTGATGTTCCCGGTGACGCCGCCCTGGGCCAGGGCGAGCGGAATCTGGGCGACCGCGACCATCCCGACAGCAAGACAGGCGACCAGGCTCTTCATGCCGGGATAACGAGGTGTTGCCCGGATATCACGGCGCCGAGCGACCATTTTCCCAACCCGATCAGTCAATTGACAAAAGTAATCCGCGCTCATCTTATCGCCCGCAACATTGACATTTCAAACACGCGGTCGGTGGGGCCATCCATGAGCAAGGTGTTGTCGCGTCTCGCGCTGGCGGCGGGCGTCGCCGGTGCAACCCTGGTCGCGGCGGCAGGCACTCCCGCTTTCGCCGCCGACGCGGTGGACGAGACGGTCAAGCAGACCAGCCGCCAGATCGCCGATGCCATCGCCCGCCGGCTCGGCACCCAGGTGCAGCAATCCACCATCGCCGCAGCCACCGTCGGCGGCGGCCGCGGCGCCGATCAGGCCTCGGGCTCGGTCTGGTTCACCACCAGCTATCACGATATCGACACCGTGGTGAAAGGCGGACCGGACGGCGATCTCGACGTCTACGAGGCGATCATCGGCGGCGACCTGAAGCTCGACCGCTTCGTGGTCGGCGGCTCGGCCTCGCTCGGCCATGCCGTCGCCGACGGCCTTTCGGCCACGTCGGGCGGCGCCATTTCGCCACAGAGCATCAACGTCGATACCTACACCATTTCGCCCTACGTCTCGTATCTGCTGACCGACCATCTCTATCCGCTGGCCATCGCCGGCTACAGCTTCAGCGACATCAGCGATTCCCGGGTCAGTGCCGACACGTTGTTCAGCGACCTGTCGATGAACTACGGCAACGTGGTCGAGAGCTGGGTGATCCGCGCCAAGACCGGGTGGCGTTTCAATCACACCAACCTGCGCAACACCGGCTCCAGCAGCGACGACACGACGAACACCCATTTCCTGTATGTCGGCGCACTGGCCGGTTACATGATCGCCGAGTTCGTTCCCTACGTCATGGCGCAGTACGAATACGACGCCACCCACCAGGACCCGGGTGTCAACACCGATCGCCACTATCTCTACCTGACCCTGGGCGTGGACGTGCAGCCGACTCAGAGCGTGTCGTTCGGCGTGGCCATGCAGGTCGAGACGATCAACGACGATTCCAACAACGTCGGCGCCATTCTGAACGCCCGCTTCCGGTTCTGACCGGTAGCGCCCTAGCGCGGCACGATCGGCGCGAGATCGGCAACCCCGACCGGGCCCAGATAGAGCCGGCCGTCCTGCGCCGAGATCGGCAGCTTCACTGTCGGCCGGCCATTGCTGTCGGGCTTGGCGAGGGCGGTGAGCGCGAACTTGGCGTTGCGCGCGAGCTTCGGCTTCAGCAGCCCCGCTTCGGCATAGGCATCGAGTGTCGGGCCGAAGCCGCGCAGCTCGGTTGCCAGCGCAAAGAGCGGCCGGAGCTCGCGGTCGATGGCGACCGTACCGCTGCCGTCGGCGTCGAGCGGTCCCCAGCGCAGCTCGAACCTGTCCAGGTTGACGACGCCGCCGGCCGCGCGCCAGGCCTCCAGCGCCTCGGCGCGGCGGGAGGGCGGCGGCAGCGGCGGCGGCAAGGTCGCGTTGATGCGGAGCAAGGCCAGCGCATTCCCGAGCGGCGTGTTGGCCGCCGGCGGCAGGGCGGCATTGTCGATCTGCAGCGCCAGGCTGAGGCTGTCATCCGGCCGCTGCTCGGTCTCGCCGTGATTGGCGCGGCTGTGCAGCTGCGCACGGTCGGCGCTGCTGGTGCCGGTCGCGCTGTCGACGACGACCGGCCTGGCGATGTCGAGCGCGCCCTGTTCCAGACGCCCGGTACCCGAAAAGATCCCGCTGGCCAGCGCGCGCTCGGCGGTGACGCCGGCACGGCGCACCGTATCGCCCTCGACCCATTCGAGCTGGTGGCTCGGGCCAAGATTGACGATGACGTGGGTGAGATTCCAGGGCTGCAGGTAGACGACCACCTGGCCGGCCGCCTGCCAGCGCCAGTGGCCCGGCTTGGCGATGGTCGGCTGCGCCACCGTCACCTGCATGCGCGCGGGAAAGCCGCCGATGCGACGCCCGGCATCGGCGATCTCGTAGCCCTCGGCCTGGCGCGCCTCGACCCAGGCGGCGACCTCCTGCTCGACCCGCCCCTGCAGCCAGAACCAGTAGCCCGTCCAGCCGGCGATGCCGGCGACGATCACAGCGATGATGACGAGATACGGGATCCGGAGCCGCATCGCCCCTCGATACGCATTGGTCGCGACCGCAGCAAGGGGCATCGAGACGCCGCTAGGATGACGCCATGAAACCGCTGTTCCGCATCGTCGCCCTGCTCGTCCTGCTCACGCTGGTCAGCCAGTTCTTCCGCGTCGCCTATGGCGCCATCGCGCCGGACCTGCTGCGCGATCTCGGCCTGTCGGCCACCTCGTTATCGCTCGCCGGCGGCGCGTTCTTCCTTGGCCTCGGCCTGGCCCAGGTGCCGGTCGGCATGGCTTTCGACCGGATCGGCGTGCGGCGCACCGTCGCGGCGCTGACGATTGTCGCGGTGATCGGCGCCATCGGCAATGCCCTGGCGCGCGACGCGGCGGAGCTGATCGCCGCGCGGCTGGTCATCGGCATCGGCTGCGGCGGCAGTTTCATGGGCGCTGTCGTGCTGACCGCGCGCTGGGCCCCGGCGGACCGCTATGCGCTGGTGCTGTCCTGGGTTTTTGCGCTGTCCAATCTCGGCACCTTGATGGCCGGCACGCCGCTGGCGCTGTTGACGGAAGCGGTCGGCTGGCGCAACTCATTCCTGGTGATCGCGGCGATCTCGGGCGTGGTCGGAGTGATCTTCTATCTCGGCGCCCGCGACGCGCCGCCTGGCGCGGCGCCGCTGCCGGCGTCGCGCGAGACCCTGGGCGAGATCCTGCGCGGCCTCGGCTCGGTGCTCGGTGCGCGCGGGCTCGGTCAGACCTTCGCCATCCACTCGGTCGCCTATGCGGCCATCGTGACCCTGCTCGGCCTATGGGCCGGCCCCTATCTGCAGCATGTGCATGGGCTCGACACCATCGCCCGCGGCAACGTGATCCTCGCGATGGCGGTCGGCCAGATCGCCGGCATCTTCGCCTATGGACCGCTCGACCGCCTGATCGGCCGGCGCAAGCCGATCATCATCGCCGGCGCGGTCGCGGCGGCGGGTGCCTTGGTCGCGCTCGCCTTCCTGCCGGCGGATCTGCGCTTCGGTTCCTATGCGCTGCTGATCGCTTTCTGCCTGATCGGCGCCTACAGCGTGGTCATCGTCGCGCATGGCCGCAGCCTGTTTCCGCCGTCCCTGCTCGGACGCGGCGTCACCACCGTCAACTTGGCGCAGGTCGCCGGCGCCTTCGCACTGCCCTATCTGTCCGGCCTGATCGTGCAGTGGATATCGCCGGACGGCGCGCCTTATCCGGTCGAGGCCTATCGGGCGGTGTTCCTGCTGCTTGCGCTGTCGCTGGTGGTGGGCGCGGCGATCTTCGCGCTGGGCCCCGATTCCGGGCCGCGCTTCGCCGCGGTTCAGACGGCGAAATCCTCGTCGGCATAGCCCTGCAGGTAAAGCAGCGCCGTCAGGTCGCCGTGCTCGATCCGCACCTGTGCCGCCGCCGCGACCTTGGGCTTGGCACGGAAGGCGACGCCGAGCCCCGCGGCCTGCAGCATCGGCAGATCGTTGGCGCCGTCGCCGACGGCCAGCGTCTCCGCCGGATCGAGGCCCCGCTCGCGCGTCAGCTGCTGCAGGGTCGCGAGCTTGGCGGAGGAATCCAGGATCGGTTCCGCCACCTTGCCGGTCAGGCGGCCCGCTTCGATGAGCAGCGTGTTGGCGCTGTCCTGGTCGAAGCCGGCCGCCTCGCGCACGCGCGCAGTGAAATAGGTGAAGCCGCCGGACACCAGCGCCGCATAGGCGCCGTGCTTGCGCATCGTCCCGACCAGCGCGCGCGCGCCGGGCGTCAGATGCACGCGCTCGCCATAAGCCCGCGCCAGCGCGCTTTCGTCGAGCCCGGTCAGCATGCCGACGCGCTCGCGCAAAGCCGCCTTGAAGTCGAGCTCGCCCCGCATGGCGCGCTCGGTGATGGCGGCGATCTTCGGCTTCAGCCCGGCGAAATCGGCGAGCTCGTCCAGGCACTCGACGGTGATGATGGTGGAATCCATGTCGGCCACCAGCAGCCGCTTGCGGCGCTGCGCGGCCGGCACGATGGCGATGTCGATCGGCGCGTCCTCGAAGGCGTCGCGCAACAACGCCTCGTCGACGAAGTCGGCGCAGGCGATCTCGACCGCGCGTTCGCGCGACAGCCAGCGCGGCGCTCCCGCGGCGTCGCCCAGCACCTCGGCGGCCAAGGCGACATCCGCCGCTTCCAGAGGGCGGTCTTCCGGATCGGCGATAAGGACGAGGACGTGCTGCATGTCAGCGCCGCTCTAGCCGGAGCGGCGGGCCAGCGCAATCGCGCCGTTTACTCCGCCGCCGTTCACTCCGCCGCGGCTTGCACCATTTCCTGTGGCCGGGCATTGCCGAGGCCGAGCCAGGTGCGGAAGAAACGCTCGCACCATTTCTCCATCATCGGCTCGTACCGGTCGCGCAGGCGGAGCTGCTTGTCGCGCGCCTGGGCGCCGGGCAGCACCATCCGGTGCCGGGCGCGGGCCGTCCAGCGCTCCATCATCTGGCCGGTCACGTCGGGGTGGAACTGCACGCCATAGGCGTTGTCGCCGACCTGGAAGGCCTGGTGCGGGAACCATTCGGTGGCGGCGAGATGGGTGCCGCAGCCCGGCATGTCGAAGCCCTCGCCGTGCCACTGATAGACATGGAAGCCCGGTTCGAACAGGTGGCGGCCGGCCTCGGTCGGCGTCAGCTCGTAATAGCCGATCTCATGCCAGCCATCTGGATGCGGCGCGACCTTGGAGCCATAGGCGCGGGCCAGCATCTGGGCACCGAGGCAGATGCCGAGGAACGGCTTGCCGGCCGAGACGGTGCGCTCGATCAGGCGGATCTCGTTCCGGATGAAGTCCAGATGGTCGTCATTGGCGCTCATCGGCCCGCCGAAGATGACGACGCCGGCATGGCCGTCGAGGTCCCCGGGCAGGGGATCGCCGCAGGCATGGCGCCGGAGATCGCAGTCGTAGCCCAACTGCTCGAGATGCTGCCGCACCCGGCCGGGATCCGACATCTCCTGGTGAACGACGAGAAGAACTTTCTGGTTGCTCATCGAGCAAATCTTATGGCGATGCCGGTTAAGATACTGATGATTCAGTTCGGCGCAATACGCACGAAATCGCGGCGGAATTCAGAACGGCTTCACGATGACGAGAAGGACGATTCCGATCATCAGCACGGTCGGTACTTCGTTGGCGATGCGGAAAACCTTCTCGGAGAGAGTATTCGCGTCGGCCGCGAAATGTCTTCGCCAGCGGGCATAGGCGGCATGGATCAGTTGCATGCCGAGCAGAAGCAACAGCTTGCCGTGAAACCAGCCGCTGCCCCAGTGATCGCCTAGGAAGGCCAGCCAGAGGCCCAGCGCCCAGGCGGCGATCATCGCCGGATCGATGATGGCGCGGAGCAGGCGGCGCTCCATCACCTTGAAGGTTTCCGATTGCGGGGAGCCCGGCGCCGCCTGGCAGTGATAGACGTAAAGCCGCGGCAGATACAGCATGCCGGCCATCCAGGCGATCACCGCGATCAGGTGGAACGCCTTGATCCATAAGTAATATTCAGCGCCGATCATGGCCTAGCCCGGAACCGGGCAACGGCCGCAGGCGGTCGGGCAGAAGCGCCGGCCGCCATACGGGGCGACCCCCGGCCGCCCGAGCGCCTCGCGCACGAGGCCGGCGAGGCCGGCAATGAAATCGGGCGCGACGCCGGCGGTGGGCACCCGCAGATAAAGCGGCACGCCTTCCTCCTCGGCACGGTGCCGGTACTCGATGTCGAGCTCGACCAGCGTCTCGGAATGCTCCGACACGAAGGCGATCGGCGCCACCACCAGGGCCGTCTTGTCGCGGCCGGCGCGGTCGATTTCGGCATCGGTCGATGGCCCGATCCATTCCAGCGGCCCGACCCGGCTCTGGTAGGAGACCAGCCAGTCGAGGCCCGGCCGCGCCAGCCGGGCCACGATGGCAGCCGCGGTGCGCTCGACCAGATGCGGATAGGGGTCGCCGTCGTCGACGATGCGCTTCGGCAGGCCATGGGCGGAGAACAGCACCCGCACCGGCATGCCGGGCGGCACCTGGTCCAGCGCGGCGCCAATGGCCTCGGCCTGCGTGGCGACGAATCCCGGCTCGCCCGGGTAGCAGCAGATCGTGTGCTGTGGCAGGTGACCGATCCCCACCGCCTTGGCCGCCCGGTGCCAGTCGCTGAGCGACGATGCCGTCGTAGTGGTAGAGAATTGCGGATAGAGCGGCAGCAGCACGATGCGGTCGGGCCGGAAGGCGGCGACGCGCGCGGCGGCATCGGCGGCGAAGGGCCGCCAGTAACGCATGGCGATCACAACCTCCGCCTCGCCGCCCAGCGCCGCTTTCAGCGCCGCCGCCTGCGCTTCGGTCTGCGGCAGGATCGGCGAGCGGCCGCCGAGCTTGCGATAGATCTCGCGCGCGATCGGCGCCCGGCGCCCGGCGATCAGCCGCGCCAGCAACCCGCGCACGAGGCCCGGCACGCGCAGGATGGCAGGGTCGGAGAACAGGTTCACCAGGAACGGCTTGACCGCATCCAGGCTGTCCGGCCCGCCGAGATTGAACAGTACGACGGCGGTGCGGCTCACCGGCGGAGCTCCGTGACCAGCGCAGCGACATGTTCGGGCGGCGTGTCCGGCACCAGGCCGTGGCCGAGATTGAACACGTGCGCGCCGCCGGCGAGGCCGGCACGGATGCGCCGCACCTCGGCCGGCAGAGCCGGCCCGCCAGCGACCACGAGCTGCGGGTCGAGATTGCCCTGCACGCAGGCCTGCGGCTGGATCCAGGCCGCCGCCCAGCCGACGGGAACCGTCTGATCGATGGCGACCGCATCCACGCCCGTCGCCGCCGCATAGCCCTGATAGAGCTGGCCGGCACCCCGCGGAAACGCGATCACAGGCACGCCGGGATGATGCTGCGCCAATGCGGCGCGGATCCTGCACACCGGCTCGACGCACCAGCGGCGGAACTCCTCTTCGGGCAGCAGGCCGGCCCAGCTGTCGAACAGCTGCACCGCGTCGGCCCCGGCCTCGATCTGCCCGCACAGATACTCGATCGTGGCTTCCGTCAGACGGTCGATCAGCGCGGCGAAGCTTTCCGGGTCGCGCCAAGCCCAGCGCCGCGGCGCGGCGAATTCCGCGCTGCCGCGGCCTTGCACCATGTAGCAGGCCAAGGTCCAAGGCGCGCCGGCAAACCCGATTAGCGCCACTTCGCGTGGAAGCTTCGCGCGCACGCCGGCCACCGTCTCGAAGACCGGCGCGAGCACGCGCCGCACACCAGCGATATCGAGGCGCTTCACCGCCTCGCCGTCGGTCAACGGCTCCAGCACCGGCCCTTCGCCGTCGCGGTAGTCGAGCGCGCGGCCGAGGCCCAATGCCGGCAGCGGCAGATCGGCGAACAGAATGGCCGCGTCCATGCCGAAGCGATCGACCGGCTGCAGCGTCGCCTCGATCGCCAGCTTGGGCGTCAGGCAGAAATCCAGAAAGCCGCGGGCCTTCGCCCGCGTCGCGCGATAGTCCGGCAGATACCGCCCAGCCTGGCGCATCAGCCAGACTGGCACCGGATCGACACGTTCGCCTTTCAATGTGCGAATGAGAGGGGATGCGTTCACAGCGCCTGCCTTTCCTACTTCCTTAAAGAGTCTCTCTAGAAAGAGAAAGGTGGTGGTGGTGGTAGGAGGGGTGGGAATCGGGGATTACCGTCACGGTTCTACGCTCCACAGCGTCATGTGGATGAGATGCCGCTGCAGCTTCGGCTGTGCGTTGCTCTCAGCTGTTCGTTCTGCAAGAGGTCGAACCGACGTCTCTGGATAGCGTGGATTGCGTGGATGAGATGCGCCGGTAGGTATGGCGGAAGCGCTTGTCCCCGGTCGGCGGGATGGCTGCAGATTCTATCCCCCGGCCGGCGACCGAGCGGATAGAATCATCGACAGGGTTGAGCGAACCCGCGCGAGCGGCTAACCCAGCGCATATTCCGCCTTCGTCCCTGACTTTTCCCCTGCCTCCCTGTGGATGACATGCCGATGCGGCACGACAGCGAACCGGCACAGCAGATGAAACGCTTTCATCTGCATCTGGTTTCCGACGCGACCGGCGAGACGCTCTCGGCGATCGCCAAGGCGGCACTGGTGCAGTTCGAGGATTCGGCGGAGGCCGAAGTGCATCTCTGGGCGCTGGTGCGGACCAAGACGCAGGCCGAGCGCGTGCTGCAGGCCATTCATGCGCATCCCGGCATCGTCATGTTCACGGTGGTGAACGCGGAGGTGCGCAAGACGCTGGTGCAGGGCGCACGCAAGCAGCATCTGCCGGCGGTGGATGTGCTGGCGCCGGTGCTGGACGGTCTCGGCCACTATCTCGGCGCGCAGAGCCGCGCGCTGCCCGGGCGCCAGCATGTGATGGACCGCGAATATTTCCGCCGCATCGATGCCATGCAGTTCAGCATGGCGCATGACGACGGCCAGGGACTGGTCGATCTCGAAGAGGCGGATATCGTGCTGGTCGGCGTCTCGCGGACTTCGAAGACGCCGACCAGCATCTACCTCGCCAATCGCGGGCTGAAGACGGCGAACATCCCGCTAATCCCGAACATGCCGGCGCCGCCCGAGCTGGCGGGCCTGCGCAAGCCGCTGATCGTCGCGCTGACCACCAACCCGGAGCGCTTGGTGCAGGTGCGGCGGAATCGGCTGCTGGCATTGAACCAGAAGAATGACACGGACTATGTCGATCTCGAGCTGGTCAAGGAGGAGGTCGCGTCCGCGCGTCGCCTGTTCAGCCAGCATGGCTGGCCGGTGATCGACGTGACGCGACGCTCGATCGAGGAGACCGCGGCATCGATTCTCAACCTCTATGCCCGGCGGCAGGAAGAGGCTGGCGAGGGCCTTGGCGCAACAAGTCGTGGTGACGAATAGGCCGCTACGGGCCCGTTAACCCCGCCCGCGTAGCGTGATCCGACATTGTCCGGCCCTGTGCCGGGAAGGAAGTGTCGGATGCTCTATTTTCTGCACGAGATGCAGCACTTGGCGCTGCTGCCGGCTCGTATGATGAATGACGGGGTAACCAAGCTTCTCAACAATCCGTTCAACCTCTTCGCCGGCACGCCGCTTGGCCGCAACATGGCTTCGGCCGCCTCGATCTTCGAACAGCTGACACGGCGCTATGGCAAGCCGGCCTGGGGCCTCGGCGAGACCGAGATCGACGGGCGCAAGGTGGCGGTGACCGAAGAGGCGGTGATCAAGCGCGCCTACTGCCACCTGCTGCATTTCAACCGCGCGACCGAGCGGCAGGACCCGAAGCTGCTGATCGTGGCGCCGATGTCGGGGCATTACGCGACGCTGCTGCGCGGCACGGTGGAGGCGATGCTGCCGGACCACGACGTCTACATCACCGATTGGCTCGATGCGCGCATGATCCCGGTCACCTCGGACCGGTTCAACCTGGCCGACTACATCGACTATGTGATGGACTTCCTGCATTTCCTCGGCCCCAACACGCATGTCATCGCGGTGTGCCAGCCGGCGGTGCCGGTCTTCGCCGCGGTCTCGGTGATGTCGATGTGGGGCGATCTCTGCGTGCCGGCCACCTTGACCATGATCGGCGGGCCGATCGACACGCGCGAAAACCCGACCGCGGTGAACAAGCTGGCCCAGGAGCATTCCATCGACTGGTTCGAGGAGAACGTGATCCAGACCGTGCCGCCGCCCTATCCGGGCGCGATGCGGCGCGTCTATCCGGGCTTCATCCAGCTCACCAACTTCGTGTCGATGAACCTGGACCGGCACCGTGAATCCATGCACCAGCTGTTCGACCACTTGGTGCAGGGCGACGAGGAGGCGGCGGCACAGAAGCGCGCCTTCTACGACGAGTATCTCGCCGTCATGGACCTGCCGGCCGAGTTCTATCTGCAGACGGTCAAGACGGTGTTCCAGGACCACGCGCTGCCGAAGGGCGAGATGGTGGCGCGCTGGCATCCGGTCGATCCGCGCATGATCGACCGCACGGCGCTGCTATGCGTCGAAGGCGAGCTCGACGATATCTGCGGCGTCGGCCAGACCAAGGCGGCACTGAAGCTGACCACCGGCCTGACCTCCAGCGCCAAGCGCTATTACATGCAGAAGGATGCCGGCCATTACGGCGTCTTCAACGGCGGCAAGTGGCGGCGCGAGATCGCACCGCGCATCAAGGCCTTCATCCGCGAATATGACCGCGAGATCGGCAGCGCACGCGACCGCATCATCGCCGTGAACCCGCCGCGCCGCCGCCGCACCGACCGCGCGATGCCGCAAGCGGCGGAGTAGCAGGCATCAACCTTTCGTCTTGGCCGGGCTTGGCCCGGCCATCCACGTCTATCGGCAGCGCTGCGGCAAGTCGTGGATGCCCGTGACGAGCACGGGCATGACGGTCTGTGTCTGTTGGGAGGAAGCGTCGCGCAAAATAAAAACGGGCCGCCTTGGGGGGAGGGGGAGCAAGGCGGCCCGTCGGTACGCAAGAATGCACTCTGGACTGAAATGATTGGGTGCAGACCAAAATAACCGCGACCCAATGCACGCGAAGATAGGATCGGTCGCTGGCCGCGCCTAGATTGGCTCATGGCCTAGACCGGGGCCTAGACCGGACGGCGTGGTGTTTGTGAACGTGGATTTACCTTCGCATCGGCTTCAAGCGCGCGCACGGCGGAGCGGCCTATACCACGGCTGGAAGATCGTCCTCCTCGCCTTCCTGATCGCGACCTTCGGCTGGGGCCTCGGCTTCTACGGGCCGAGCGTCTATCTCGCCGCACTGGTCGAGAAGCACGGCTGGGCGATCGGCGATGTCTCCGCCTTCATCACGCTCTATTACGTCGCCGGCGCTGGCATCATCTTCATGGTCGGTGACGCGATCGAGCGTTTCGGCCCGCGCCTCGTCGTCAGTGTCACTGCGGCGTCGATGGGCGCGGGTGTGCTGACGCTGCTGCTGGCGCATGAGGTCTGGCAGCTGGCGCCGGGCTTCCTGCTGATGTCGATCGGCTGGTGCGGCATGAGCATGGCGGCGGTCAACGCTATCCTCGCGCCGTGGTTCGACCGGAAGCGCGGCCTTGCCGTGAGCCTCGCGCTGAACGGCGCTTCCACCGGCGGCATCGTCGTAGGCCCGGCGCTGATCGCGATGATCCAGCTCTGGGGCCTCGCGACGGCGCTCATCGCCGCGGTCGCGACGATGGCGTTGTTGCTCTACCCGCTGATCCTGCTCTGGCTGCATCGCGGCCCCGCGGCGCTCGGCCTGCATCCCGACGGCGCCCCGGCGCCGGCCGTCCGCAGCGCCGCGCCGGCGCCGGCACTGAGCCGGCCGGAGATCATGCGCCACCGGCAGTTCTGGACCATCACGGTGCCGTTCGCCGCCGGCCTGTTGGCGCAGGTCGGCTTCATCATCCACATGCTGGCTTATCTTCAGCCGCTGATGGGACCGGCCATGGCCGGCATCTGCGTCAGCGCCGCGTCGATCGCCGCCGTGGTCGGCCGTGTGGTCGCCGGGCTCTTCATCGACCGCCTGCAGCCGCGCTACGCCGCGGCGGGCTGCCTCGCCATGCAGGTGGCGGCGCTGGCCACCATGGTGGCGAGCTCCGATCCGGCCGTGGTGTTCGGCGCCTGCATCGTGTTCGGGCTCGGCGTCGGCAACTTGATCACCTTCCCCAGCCTGATTGTGCAGCGCGAGTTTGCGCCGCGCGATTTCGCCCGCGTCATTTCGCTGCTCACGGCGATCAACCAGGTCACCTACGCCTTCGGTCCCGGCTTGCTCGGCTGGCTGCGCGATCTCAACGGCTCCTACGCCCTGCCGCATCTGGTCGCCGCGGGACTGATGAGCTTCGCCGCCGGCGTTGTCCTGATCGGTCCCCGTCGTTCTTAGAATCGGGCGCCTGACCGCCGCGCTTGCCAGTCCGGCCGGCTTGCGGCCAGAGTGGGCCCGATGCGAGCGCGAGCCGCGACCGGAGCCCGGCCATGAAGATCAAGGTGGATATCGACTGCACACCGGCCGAGGCGCGCGCCTTTCTCGGCCTGCCGGACGTCGCGCCCATGCAGGCGGCGCTGATGGACGAGATCAAGCAGCGCATGTCGCAGGCGCTTGCCGCCACCGATCCGGAGACCATGTTGAGGACCTGGCTGCCGGCCTCCATGCAGGGGCTCGGCGAGATGCAGAAGCTGTTCTGGAACCAGGTCGCCCAGGCGGCCGATTGGGGCCAGCAGAAAAAGGACAAGTGAGGACAGCCCAGCAGAGATGAGCAGCAATCGCACGCGCCCGGACGATCCGGGCCCCTATTTCGACGCCCACGTCTTCGTCTGCGTCAACGAGCGCGCGCCCGATCACCCGCGCGGCTGTTGCAAGGCGCGTGGGTCCGAGGCGCTGCGCGATTACATGAAGAGCCGCGCGAAAGCGCTCGGGCTCAACAAGGTGCGGATCAATCAGTCGGGCTGCCTCGACCGCTGCGAGCTCGGCCCCACCATGGTGATCTATCCGGAGGGCATCTGGTACGCGGTGAAGACCGAGGCCGATGTGGATGAGGTGCTGCTGACGCATCTCGTCGAAGGCAGGCGCGTCACGCGCTTGATGCTGACCCCGGATCAGACGCCGGCCAAGCTGGCCAAGGAAAAGCTGGCGGCGAAGGGCTGACGGTCAGCCAGCCAGCAGTTTGGCCGCGATCGTCGAAGCGGCCTGCTCCGGCGCCATGATCGACGTGTCGATCACGAGGTCGGGCTTCGGCATGAGCGGCCGATCGAACGCGCCGGCCGCGCGCAGCTGATCGAACAGTTCGACGGAGACGAGCTTGCCGCCGCGCTGGCGCGACGGCGCGTCGATGCGCGCGCGCAGGATGTCGAGCGGGCAGGTGAGTTCGACGAACGACACTCTGCCGCCGCGGGCGGAAACCGTGCGCTGCAGCTCCGGAATGAACGTGTCGCGCACGGTCGCTTCCGGGGCGAAGGTGAAGATCAAGCCGGCGGAGCTGTCGCGTGCCGCACGGTCGAATACGGAGAGCCAGAAATTCTCGCGCAACTCGACGAAGGGCGGGCTGCCGAACTCGAAGGCGGCGAGCAGGGTGTCGACCACCAGATGATTGTGGAACAGCTTGAAGCCAGTCGCTTTGGCCAGACGCTCCGCCACCGTAAGCTTGCCCACGCCGGGAAGGCCGAAGAGGACGATCAGATGCATACCGTAGTATAGCGCAATTTCTGCCCCGGCTCGGTAAGAAAGTTGTATTTTGTACAGATGGCGCAAAGGTCTCTGGATTTGCGTCGCATTTTGCGTCACCTACGGCGAATGGCGTCACAGGGCACCATTTTTGCGCTCGCGTCCGGACTGGGGCGCGCCGGCATTGCGGTGATCCGGATTTCCGGCCCGGCCGCGGGCCAGGCCTTGCGGCAGCTGGCCGGGCGCGACGACCTGCCGCCGCCGCGCAAGGCGCGCCGCGCCGATTTCTACGACGGCGACAGCAGCATCGATCGCGGGCTCTGCCTCTGGTTCCCGGCGCCGGCGAGCTTCACCGGGGAGGACGTGGCCGAGCTGCATGTGCATGGCGGGCCGGCGGTGATCCGCGCCGTTTGCGATGCGCTGGGCCGGATCCCCGGCCTGCGCCCGGCGGAGCCCGGCGAGTTCAGCCGGCGTGCCTTCCAGAACAACAAGATGGACCTGACCGAGGCCGAAGGCCTCGCCGACCTTGTCGATGCCGAAACGGAGGCCCAGCGCCGCCAGGCGCTGCGCCAGATGGAAGGCGCGCTCGGCAGGCTGTACGAGACCTGGCGCGGCGGGCTGGTGGCGGTGCTGGCCCGGCTCGAGGCGGAGCTCGACTTCCCCGACGAAGGCGATGTGCCGCAGGACAAGGCGCTGGCCTCCGTCATGCCGGTGTTGGCCGGGCTCGAGATCGCGCTCGCCACCCACCTGACCGACGGCGCCCGCGGCGAACGCCTTCGCGACGGCATCCAGATCGCCATACTGGGCCCGCCGAATGCCGGAAAATCCAGTCTTCTCAATGCTTTAGCGAAACGCGATGCGGCCATCGTCTCGGCCATCGCCGGCACCACCCGCGACGTGCTGGAATGCCATCTCGATCTCGGCGGCTACCCTGTCGTGGTGGCCGACACGGCGGGCCTGCGCGAGGCCGGCGACCCGATCGAGGCCGAGGGCGTGCGCCGGGCCAAGGCGCGCGGCGCGGCGGCCGACCTCAAGCTGATCGTGGTCGAGGCCGGCGGCAGTCTGGAGGGCGTGGCCCAGCTGATCGATCGCAACGCCCTGGTGGTGATCAACAAGACTGACCTCAAACAGGCCGATCTCAAGCTGCGCGGTATTGACGGCGCCGCGCCGGCGATCTACCCGGTCTCGGTCAAGACCGGCAGCGGCATGCCGGCGCTGATCGAGGGCCTGACGGCGGAAGTCCGACAGCGGCTGGAGAGCGCCGCCTATCACCCGGCCATCACCCGGGCGCGGCACCGGGCGGCGCTGGAGGAATGCAGGGCCGCGGTCGACCGCGCGCTGAACGGCGCGGCGCCGGAACTGGTGGCGGAGGATGTCCGCCTGGCGGCCCGGGCGATCGGCCGGATTACCGGCCGGGTCGATGTCGAGGACGTGCTGGACGTGGTGTTCCGCGAGTTTTGTATCGGGAAGTGATTTGGGCAAGTGGGCGCTGTTTCACGTGAAACAGTGGAGTGAGACGAAGATGAGCGGCGGCTACGACGTGGTGGTGATCGGCGGCGGGCATGCCGGCTGCGAGGCGGCGGCGGCATCGGCGCGCCTAGGCGCCCGCACCCTGCTGCTGACCCACAAGATCGAGACGATTGGCGAAATGTCCTGCAACCCGGCCTTCGGTGGTGTCGGCAAGGGCCATCTGGTGCGCGAGATCGACGCCCTGGACGGCGTGATGGGCCGCGCGGCCGATACCGCCGGCATCCAGTTCCGCCTGCTCAACCGCTCCAAGGGCCCGGCAGTGCGCGGGCCGCGGGCCCAGGCGGACCGCAAGCTGTACCGCGCCGCCATGCAGAAGCTGTTGGCGGAGCAGGCCAATCTGGAAATCCGCGCGGCGGCGGCCGAGGACTTGGTGATCGCCAATGGCCGGGTCGCCGGGGTGGTGACGGGCGAGGGCGATACGATCCGGGCCGGCGCCGTGGTGCTGACCACCGGCACCTTCCTGCGCGGGCTGATCCATATCGGCGAGGAGCGCTTTCCGGCCGGCCGGGCCGGCGATGCGCCGGCGATCGGCCTGTCCGCGACATTGGACCGGGCCGGCTTTGCCCTCGGGCGGCTCAAGACCGGCACGCCGCCGCGCCTCGACGGCCGCACCATCGACTGGGCGGCCCTGGAGCGCCAGGCCGGCGACCGGCCGCCGGTGCCGTTCTCCTTCCTCAACGATGGCATATCGACGCCGCAGGTGGATTGCCACATCACCTGGACCACGTCGGCGACGGCCGAGCTGATCCGGGCCAACCTGCACCGGGCGCCGCTGTTTTCCGGCCAGATCGAGGGGGTGGGGCCGCGCTATTGCCCCTCGGTCGAGGACAAGGTCGTCCGCTTCGGCCATCGCGACCGGCACCAGATCTTCCTGGAGCCGGAAGGGCTGGACGATCCGACCGTATACCCGAACGGCATTTCCACCTCGCTGCCGCGCGACGTGCAGGCCGAGATCCTGAAGACCATCCCGGGCCTGGAACGGGCGGCGATGTTCCGGCCCGGCTATGCCATCGAATACGACCATGTCGACCCCCGCGAACTCTATCCGACGCTCGAGACCAAGCGGATCGCCGGCCTGTTCATGGCCGGGCAGATCAACGGCACCACGGGATACGAGGAGGCCGGGGCACAGGGCCTGATGGCCGGGCTGAACGCCGCCCGCCGTGCCGCGGGCGCCGGCGCGGCGGGCGAGGGCTTCGTGCTGGGCCGGGCCGACGCCTATATCGGCGTGCTGATCGACGATCTGGTGACGCGCGGCGTCACCGAGCCCTATCGCATGTTCACCTCGCGGGCCGAGTACCGGCTGAAATTGCGGGCGGACAATGCCGACCAGCGGCTGACCGGTCTCGGCCTGCAATGGGGCTGCGTCGGCACCGAGCGGGCGACGCATTTCGCGGCCAAGAGCTCCGCCCTGGCCGCGGCGCGGGAAAAGCTGGCCAAGCTGACCATCTCACCCTCCAAGGCGCAGGGCTTCGGCTTGGCGTTGAATCAGGACGGCGTCGCCCGCTCGGCTTTCGACCTGCTCGGCTATCCGCAGGTTTCCTGGGCCGATCTCTGCCGCATCTGGCCCGATCTCCAGGGAATCCGGGCCGATGTGGTGGAGCAGGTCGAGATCGATGCCGGCTACGCCGGCTATCTCGACCGCCAGGAGGCTGATATCCTGGCCTTCCGCCGCGACGAGGAGCTGAAGCTGCCGGCCGGCCTCGACTATGCCGCGGTCGGCGGCCTTTCGGCGGAGATGCAGGAACGGCTGGGTCGCGCCCGGCCGGTGACCCTCGGCCAGGCGGCGCGCCTGCCGGGCATCACGCCGGCGGCGCTCGTCGCGCTGCTCGCCCACGTGAAGAAGGAGGGCCGGCGGCGGTCGGCCTGATGGACGCGGGCGAGTTCCAGGCGGCGACCGGTGTTTCACGTGAAACACGGGAACGGCTGGAGGCCTATGCGGAATCGCTGCGCCGCTGGCAGAAGGCGATCAATCTCGTCGGTGCGAAGACGCTGCCGGATCTCTGGCGCCGCCACATGCTGGATTCGGCGCAGCTCCGGCCGCTGGTGCCGGACGACACGCAATGCCTGGTGGATCTCGGCTCCGGCGCCGGCTTTCCCGGGCTCGTGCTCGCGATCATGGGCGTGCAGGGCGTGCATCTGATCGAGTCCGACGCGCGCAAGGCCGCCTTCCTCCGCGAGGCGGCGCGGGTCACCGGCGCCGCCGTAACGGTACATGTGGCGCGGATCGAAGCGGTGGAGGGTCTCGCCGCCGACGTGGTGACCGCGCGCGCCTTCGCGCCGCTCGGCCGTCTGCTGGCAGCGGCGGCGCGGTTCTGGACCCCCAACACCTTGGGCCTGTTCCTCAAAGGCCAAGATATAGACGCCGAATTGACGGAAGCCGCGAAATGTTGGAGATTCACCACGGAGCGGCTGCCGAGCCGCTCGGACCCCTCGGGGGTTGTCCTGCGCGTGGGAGGACTTTCGCGTGCTGACGCCGATCATTGAGAAGCCGCGGGTGCTGGCGCTGGCCAACCAGAAGGGCGGCGTCGGCAAGACCACGACGGCGATCAACCTGGCCACCGCGCTCGCCGCCGTGGGCATGCGCACCCTGATCCTCGACATGGACCCGCAGGGCAATGCCTCGACCGGGCTCGGTATCGGCCGGCACGCGCGCAGCACGTCGATCTACGAAGTGCTGCTGGGCGAGGCGGATCTGGTCGACGCGGCGGTGCCGAGCGGGATCCCCAATCTCGACATCGTGCCGTCGACCATCGACCTCTCCGGCGCCGAACTCGAGCTGGTGGAGATGGAGCGCCGCGCGCACCGTCTGCGCGACGCCATCGACCGGCAGGTCGGGCCGACCAAGAAGCCGCTGGACTATGCCTATATCCTGGTCGATTGCCCGCCCTCGCTGAACCTGCTCAGCCTCAACGCGATGGTGGCGGCGGATGCGGTGCTGGTGCCGTTGCAATGCGAGTTCTTTGCCCTCGAAGGCCTGTCGCTGCTGCTGAAGACGATCGAGCGGGTGCGCCACACGCTCAATCCCGGCCTCGACATCCAGGGCGTGGTGCTGACCATGTTCGACCGGCGCAACAACCTCTGCGACCAGGTCGCGCGCGATGTGCGTGCCCATCTCGGGGCCAAGGTCTATCAGACGGTGATCCCGCGCAACGTGCGCATCTCGGAGGCGCCGAGCCATGGCAAGCCGGCGCTGATCTACGACTATCGCTGCCCTGGCAGCGAAGCCTATATGCGGCTGGCCGGCGAGCTGCTGCGCCAGGAGCGGGCGCGGACGACCGAACAGGCAGCTTGAGGCAGCGACAGTGAGCGAGGCAGCCATGGCCGATGACAGCGCGCGCAGGAAGGGGCTCGGCCGCGGCCTCTCGGCGCTGCTCGGCGACAATGTGGAAGCGGCACCTGCGGCGGCGCCGCGGCCGAAGCCGACCGGCACCCTGCCGATCGAGTTCCTGCGGCCCAGCCGACTGCAGCCGCGGCGGGATTTCTCCCCGGAATCACTGGAAGAGCTGTCGAACTCCATCCGCGAAGTGGGGATCGTGCAGCCGATCGTGGTGCGGCCGACGGCGGAGCCCAATGTCTACGAGATCGTGGCCGGCGAACGGCGCTGGCGTGCGGCGCAGCGGGTGCCGCTGCACGAAGTGCCGGTGCTGCTGCGCGACCTGACCGACCGCGAGACGCTCGAGATCGCCATCGTCGAGAACGTCCAGCGCAAGGACCTGAACGCGGTGGAGGAGGGCGAGGCCTATAAACGCCTGATGGAGGAATTCGGCTATACCCAGGACGCGGTGGCCGATGTGGTCGGCAAGAGCCGCAGCCATGTGGCGAACACGCTCCGCCTGCTCGGACTGCCGTCGCGGGTGCGGGAATGGATCCGCGAGGGCAAGCTGACCGCCGGCCATGCCCGGGCGGCGCTCCGCACGGCCGATCCGGAGCGCTTCGCCGAGCGCATGATCGAAGGCGAGATGAGCGTGCGCGAAGCCGAGGCGGCGGCGCCGGCCAAAGGGCCGCACGCCGCCCGGGCGCCGAAGGCACCGGACCCGAACACCGCCGCGCTGGAGCGATCCCTGACGGAAAGCCTGGGATTCAAAGTGTCGGTTCACGACCGTAACGGCCGCGGGACGGTGCAGATCAGCTATCAGTCACTCGACCAGCTGCAGGCGCTATGCGAGCGGCTGACTCAATCCGTCACTGTAACGAACGACAATCGACCGCCCGAGGACCCGCTCTAACAGCTGATCGTTTCGTTTCCCAAACAAGCTGCGCAGCCAGCTGTCGCGCGGTTCCACGCGACGCTACTGGGATTTCTTCCAATTTCCGGCAGCGATCAGCTTTTTGGCGTCCATCGCGGTGGCGGCCAGCATTTCGAAGTCGTTCAAAGTGTACTTCTCGACCGCGCCGGGTTTTTCGTGCATCCCCAGCAGCGCTTCGCCGGCCAGGAAATCGAAGCCGGCGGCGAGCGCGGCCGCGGCGAGCCGCGTCGAGCCCAGCCCCCGCGCGACGGTGGCGCAGCCGGAACGCCGCGACGCGCTGTGGAACCGGACCAGGGTATCGAAGCCGTCCGGATCGGTTTCCGCGACCCCCGGCACCTCGTCGAGGGCGAGGCAAAGCGCGTGAATGCCGAGCGCGCGCAGCGAGGCCGGGTACTGGTTCGGCTCCTGCACGCGCAGCACCAGCGCCCGGCTGAAGGCGCGCAGCAGGAAGGCGAAGTTGTGCACCCGGCTCTCCGGCGCGAAGGCGGGCAGCGCCGCCACTTCGAACACCAGGTGCTGCCGGAGCTTCTCCGGGATCTCGTTGCAGAGCTTGAGATAGGCCTGCCGGGCCGCCGGCGTCTCCAGCGTTCGGCAATGCACGGTCACCGCCACGGTGGGCAGGCCATCCGGCGCGGCGCGCGCAAGTTCGGTCAGATCGGCGACGGCGCGCTTCAGGCCGCGCTCGTCCAGTTCGCTGACCAGCGAGGAGCGCAGACCGCCCGGCAGGACGCGATAGTCGCGCAGCAGCCGGCCATCCGGCAGCACCGCCTCGGCGACGCATTGATAGGTGTCGACCACGCCCTGCCGCACCTGCCAGATCGGCCGGTAGCGGAAGCGCAGCGACGGCGGCATCAGCGGATCGGCGCCGGTAGGCGCCGGCACCACCTGGGCGGCGCGCTCTTCCTCGGCCAGCGCCCGGGTCAGGATCTCGACCGCGTCGACCTCGCGGAAGGCAACCCGGCCGTCGACCTCGACCACCAGCGTCTTGACCTCGATCTGGTCGAACGGTGCGCCTTCGCCGAGCAGGCGGCGATGGATGCGGTCCAGCATGGTGGCGGTGCGGAGCTCGGCCTCGGCCCGGCTGGCCCGGGCGAAGACCAGCAGGAAGCTGGCTTCGCCGACCGCGCGCCAGTAATCCGGGCTCGCCATCTGCTCTTTGATGATCTGGGTGGCGATGGAGAGCACGTGGTCGCGCTTCTCCTCCCAGCGATTACCCAGACTGTCGCGGACCTTCTCCAGCCCGATCAGCTGCACCCGGCCGGCCAGCACGGAGCCGCTCTTGCGCAGCTGCTCCAACAAGGCCTGGGGGAAGGCGTCGGGTTCGATCGGCTTGGCGGCGCGCGCGGCCGATCGCGGCGCGGGCGGCGCCACGGCGGTCTGCAGGCGCCCGAACAGCGCGGCCAATGCCCGGCGCAGCTGGCGCGACATCGGGTCGTGGTGGGAGGTCATCCGACCAGCGTTGCTCTTACAATCTCCAACAATGCAAGAGATTGCAGAGGCGGCGTGAAGGTTTTCTTAAGAAGCGAGGTTGCGGCGCGGTAACCCTATGGCCGCGCTCGGTCTGCCGCGGTCAATGGGCGGCCTGGGCGGGCGGCTTCAGCATCAGCTCGACCAGCACGCCGCCCATATTCTTCGGATGCACGAAGATGACCGGCACGCCATGCGCGCCGATGCGGGGCTCGCCGGTGCCGAGCACCGTCGCGCCCTTGGCCCGCATCTCGTCGCGCGCGGCGATGATGTCGTCCACCTCGAAGCAGACATGGTGCTGGCCGCCGAGCGGGTTCTTGGCCAGGAAGCCCGTGATCGGCGAGCTGTCGCCATAGGGCTCGATCAGCTCGATCTGCGAATTCGGCAGGTTGACGAAGCAGACCCACACGCCCTGTTCGGGCATGGCCCATTTCTCGGTGATGCTGGTGGCGCCCAGCACGTCGCGATAGAGCTTCACCGATTCGTCGATCGACGGCGTGGCGACGCCGACATGGTTCAGGCGGCCGATCATGGCGCGGATCTCCGGAGCTTGTTCGCTTGGCCCAGGTCTTAGCCGTCCCGCGCGCGCGGTCAAGCCGGCGCCGGCGAGATGTGGTCGAGGCCGGCGACCAGCTCGTAGGTCAGGCCGGCCGGGGCGAACCGTATTTCCGGTGCGCGGCCGAAATCCTGTGCCATCACCTGCTCCAGCATCACGCTGCCGAAGCCCTTCTGTACCGGCGGCGTGACCGCGGGCCCGCCGACCTCGACCCACCGAAAGCGCAGCGCGCTGCCCTCGCCGTCGATGCCCCAGGTGACGATGACGCGACCGCCCTGCGCCGACAGCGCGCCGTGCTTCGCCGCGTTGGTGGCAAGCTCGTGCACGGCCAGTGCGAAGCTCTGCGCCGCGCGCGGATTGAGCGTGACCTCCGGCCCATCGATCGCGACGCGATCGCCGAACGCTTCGAGCGCGTCGCGCACCACATCGCCCAGCGCGGCACCGCTCCAGCCGCTGGCGCTCAGCCGGTCGTAGTTCGCCGCCAGCGCCTGCAGCCGGCCGAGCACCGTGCCGCGCGCGATGTCGGCGCCGGCGCCGCGCAGGCTCTGCGCCACGACCGCGCGGGTGATTGCGAACAGGTTCTTCACCCGATGCTGCAGCTCGCCGCTGAGCAGCTGCTGGCGCTGCTCGACGCGCTTGCGCTCGCCGATCTCGACCATCAGGTTCGCCGCGCCGGTGACCTCGCCGGCGGCATTGCGCAGCAGCGTGGGGAACACCATCAACGGCACGCGGCTGCCATCCGGGCGCTCGACCGTCGCTTCGGCGCCGCTGAGCTCGCGGCGCTCGCGCAACGCCACCGCCATCGGGCAATCGGCATGCGCCAGCGGCCGACCTTCCGCATCGTGCAGCTTCCACGATCCGCACCACTTCTCGCCCGGCGCCGGACGGCGGCCCCAGATCGTGGCGGCAGCGCGATTGAACCAGGTGATGCCGCCGGCCGCGTCGGTGAGATAGATGCCGGTCGGCAAGGCTTCGAGCAGGGCGTCGGCCGCCGTTGCTTCCGGTCGAGAGAGCACCGATGCCGGCAGCCGGAAGCGCAGCCGCAATCCGAGCGGCGAGGAGCGATAGGTCATCGCCGCGCCGAGCCGCGCCGCCGCGGCGCGCATCAGCCGGAAGCCGCCGCCATGCCGCGCCTCGTCGAAACCCTCGGGCAGGCCGACGCCGTCGTCCTGGATCTCCACCACCATCTCACCGGTGGGGACGCGCCGACAGCCCAGGCGGATGATGCCGGCAACACCGGAAGGGTGGGCATGCCGGACGGCATTCCGCACCGCCTCGGCCACCAGCAGGGTCAGCGAGGGCAGCGCGTCGGGGCGGGCGGGTGGCACGGCCCGCGCATCGGCCAGATCGATCCGACCGGCAAAGCGGGTCGCGGCCGCGACCTCGCGCGCAATGGCCAACAGCTCGGCGCCGAGGGAAAGTGCGGGCGGCACGCCTTCCCTGATGCCGCGCCGGTCGGGCCGCATAAGGAAGACGTTCGCTGCTTCAACTGCTTGGGCGGATGCGACCGACCCGATCAAGTCGCCGAGCGGAATCGAGGCTGTCATCTCCCCGTCCTTTCTCCGACCCCACAAGACAACATTAGGCCGGTCGACCAAACCCGGCAAGGTCAGGACTCGGAGATTCCTGTGAAATAACTCGATCTAAACAATGATTTACCAAGTGTTTAGCTCGCCTTTGCAGTCTGTAGCGGAAATTATTAAAATGGGGCTGCTCACTACTTTGGAAGAGGATGAGTCATCGTAGTAATTTGACAAAAATGAGTAAAAGGCGCAAAGTGCAACCCTTTCACGGGATGCGCGTTAGCTTGGCCGGCGAGGCGATCCGACACGGCCTCGCGCGGAGCGGGGGTTGAGGATCGTGAAGGGAAGCAAGGGGCTGGACGTGAACGGCTTGTCGAGGGGCGAGCGCCTGCAGATCATGCTGACCCGTGAAGAGCTGCGGGCCTTGGACGACTGGCGTTTCGCCCGCCGCATGCCGAGCCGGGCCGCCGCCGTCCGGGAGCTGCTGAAGCGCGGCCTCGCGGGCGAGGGGTTCGTCATCGCCGACGAGGACGCACGGTCGAAGGATTTCGGCATGCTGGCCGGCGACGGCGATGGGCAAGCCGGCGGCGAAGGCGACTGACCCGCCGCGGACGGATCCGCCTCAGGTAGCCGGATAGGTTGAGAGCTGGGTCGCCAGGATGAAGCGGGTCCATTCCACGATATTGGCGAGCACCGCCGGGCAAGCCGGCATCTGGCCGCCCTGCAGGCAGAAGCGCTGCAGCTGGCCCTGCGGCATGTCGTTGTTCAGCGTGCCGACGCCGAGGAACGAGCCGGATTTCGCGATCAGCGTCTCGAACGAATGGGCCAGCGGCGGGAACGGCATGCCGGGCACCCAATAGACCTTGGGCTGGGTGAAGCCCTTGCGGTTGAACACCATGCCGTTGTCGCGGAATTGCGGGCCTTGGGTGGTCAGCGCCGGATCGATCTCGAAGCCGAAATTATACGGCGCCAGCGGATACATCACCCGCTGCTCGAAGAAGATCGAGGCCTGCGAGGCCTGCAGCTGGGTGAAGGCCGGCACGCCCCAGACCACCTGCAGGAACGGCCCGGTGGCCGACCGCACCACACAGACCTCGCCCTGGTTCTGCATCGGATAGCCCGACGGCACCACGGCGGTGGCGCCGCTCTCGCGATGCACCCAGATGTCGAAGGCGAGCGCATCGATCGCCGCGCGCGGCTGGCCGCCGATCTGCAGCAGGTATTCCAGGCGCGGATGATCGTCCGACCCGCGCGCCACATCGGCGAAGCGCCGCGTGCCGCGGAACTCGAAATCGAGCTGGCCGCAGCGCATGCGCCGCCCGCTCGCCTCGGCCTGCGCCACCGCGCGCATGTCGCTCAGCGAGTAGTAGGTGCCGGCGACCCGCACCGGCTGCTCGCGCGCGTCGTTGGAGCGCAGCAGATCGGCCACCCATTCCGCCGGCCAGCCCCAGCTCGCCGGCGCCGCGCCCGCCTTCAGCCCGCCGGCGACGATGCCGACGACCTGGCCTTGCCCGTTGATGATCGGACCGCCCGACATGCCGGGCTGCAGCGCCACGTTGAAGCGCAGCACGTCGCGCCGCGTGTCGATGCGCGAGCCGGCGCGGGCCAGCTCCTGCTGCGCCTCCGGCGGCAGGATGTCGGCGAGCCGGCTCTGCCCGGTGGAGAAGGTGACCAGCTGGTCGCCGGCGGTGAGCTGACCGTTCTGATAGCCGAAGCCGGCATAGGATTTCGCCCGGTCGGGCGGCGGCGGCGCGAGCCGCAGCACCGGCACAGGCGGCGCGCCGCTCACTTCCAGCAGGGCGAGGTCGCTCACCGCCAGCACACGCGCGATCTGCGCCGGCTTCTGCCGCGCCGTGCCTTGTGGCGCGCCTTCATAGGTGACGGTGACGCGGCGGCAGCCGCCGACCACATGATGCGCGGTCACGACGCGGCCCGGCTGCTCGAAGGCAAAGCCGCTGCCGGCCCGGGCGGAGCCGTCGGCGCAATCCTCGGCCGCCACATGCACCAGCGATTTCAGCGCCGCCTCGCGCGCGGCGAAGCTCGGGCCTTCTTGCTGCTGCGCCGCCGCGCTGCCGGCGAGCAGCGCCAGCGCGGCGATCAGCGCGGCCCCACGCATCTCAGCCGCCCTCGCAGAGGAAGATGCGGGCAAAATCCAGCGCCGGCGTCTGCTTCTCGGGCGGCAGGGCACGGATGCGCGTGGCCATGTCACGCAGCTTCGCATCGCCGGCGTTGTCGAGCTGCAGCAGCAGGTCCGGCGTCGCGCCGGCCTGCATCAGCCGCCCGCAGAGCGCGGCCGGATTGCCGGCATAGAGCACGCCGCCGCGCGCCGTCGCGCCGCGCGAGGCCTCCGCGGTGACGGTGCTGCCGGCCGGCGCGATGCCATAGCGCAGGAAGCGCAGCATCTCCTTCTGCTCGGGCGAGCCATCGGCATAGCCGATCTCGCGCAGCGTCGCGCGCTGATCGGCCAGCGACGGCGCCAGCACATCATGCGTGCGCAGCCAGATCGCGATCGGCGTGGCGATGACCGCAGCGAAGCCGAACGCCGCCAGCCGCCGCGCGCCGGCGGCGGAGATCCCGAGCGCGCTCTTCTCACCCAGCCCGAACAAGCCCGCGAGCAGCCCGACCAGCGCGGTGACGACGATGGAAACAACGGGCGTGACGGACAGGCCGATCAGCAGCCCGAGCAGCAACCCCAGCGCCACCCCGCCGGCCCAGTCGACCGCCTCGCCCGTGTCGCGCGCTGTCGCCATGCAAGAACCTCCCGCCGAAGCGGAAGGTTAGCATTTGTCAGCGGGAGGGCGAAGGCGCCGCTCAGGCCGCGTCGGCCGGCTGCACGCGCTTCCGGATCGCCGGGCCGTGGTCGCGCTCGACCTGGGCAATCTCGTACTGGCTCTGCAGATCGAGCCAGAATTGCGGCCGGTTGCCGAAGAACCGCCCGAGCCGCACGGCAGTGTCGGCGCTGATAGCGCGCCGCCCGTTCAGGATGTCGGTGATTCGGCCCGATGGCACGCCGAGCGCAATGGCGAGTCGATTGGCGCTCAAGCCGCGGGCTGCCAGCTCGCGCCTCAGCAGGCGACCGGGGTGTACGGCAGGAGGCATCGGTATCATCCTTTGTGATAATCGACTATCTCGACCTCGCAGGCATCGCCGGCGCGAAACTCGAAACAGATGCGCCACGGACCGTTCACCGTCATGGCCCACTGACCCTTGCGATTGCCCTTCAGCTTGTGCAGACCCACGCTGCTCAAAGGGTTTAGATCACGCAATGCAGTAGCCACATTCAAGGCCAGCAATAGATCGACCGCGGCGGCGTGGTCGAGCCCGCGGAATTGGTTCGGCCGCTCGCCTTCCCAGACCTTGCGGCTCGCCGCGTTGCGCCACGACCGGATCACGGCAAAAACGTACGATGCTACGCGGTGAATATCAACGATCGATGGCAGTATCCTGCGCCCTATAAGCCCGCAGGAATCCCCTCACCGCCGCCTCGATCCGTCGCGCCTTCTCCGTATCGGTCAGCGCGGCCTCCAGCCCGAGCAGGCGGCGCATGTAGCTGTGGCCGGTCAGCATGCCGAGGAAGTGCTCGGCGGCGACGTCGGGCTCGGGTGTCCTGAGCCGGCCGCGCGCGGTTTCGCGGGCGAGGTATTCGGCGAGGCGCACGCGCGTCGCGCCGGGGCCGACGCGGTAGAAGGTCTCGGCCAGTTCCGGGAACTGCGCCCGCTCGGCGATCAGCACGCGGTGCAGGGCGATCGAGCTGTCGGCATAGACCACTTCGAAGATGTGGCGCGACAGCTCGGTCAGCACCTCGGCCGGGCTCAGCGCGTCGGCATGCGCCTGGTCGAGCGGCGCCACGATGCCGTCGGAGATGCGCCCCGCGATGGCGGCGAACAGCTCCACCTTGGCCGGGAAGGCCTTGTAGACGGTCTGCTTGGAGACGCCGGCTTCGGCCGCGATCGCATCCACGCTGGCGGCATAGCCGCGGGTCATGAACAGGCGATGCGCCGCGTCGAAAATCGCTTCGCGCTTCTTCTGGTCGGGCTTGCGGCCGCGGCGCGCGGGGAATTCGGGTGGATCGAGATGTGCTGTCATCTCACGCCCCTCCCGGCGCCGGTGCGGGTTTGCGCATCAGCCAGACCGCGGCGGCGACGCCGAAGAACGCCGCCGTCAGCGCGGCGAAGGTGTCGGCGAAGCTCATCACCAGCACCTGCTGCTGCGCCAGGCCGACCAGCCGCTTCATGGCCGCGAGCTCGGCATCGCCCGGAATCATGTCGCCCATCCGGGCGGTGACGCGGTCGAGGAAGGCCTGCACTTCCGGCGCGCCGGGCGTCACCTTGGCCGAGAGCGTGGTCCAGTGCTCGGCCCGCGCATCGATCAACAGCGAGTTGATGATGGCGATGCCGAAGGCGCCGCCCAGATTGCGCGTCAGGTTGTAGAGCCCGGCCGCGCTCTTGAGCAGCGGCGGCGGAAGCGTGCCGAGAGCGAGAAAGTTGATCGGCACGATGCAGAGCATCAGCCCGATACCGCGCCAGACCTGCGGCCAGAGCAGCTCGTGGAATTCCCACTCGTTGGTCACATGCGTCATCTGCCAGGTCGAGATCCCGAGCAGCGCGAAGCCGAGGGTGAGGATCAGCCGCGCATCGATCGCCTGGGTCAGCCGGCCGGCTAGCGGCGCGACGATGAACTGGCAGGCGCCGGTGACGAACAGGATCTCGCCGATCTGCGCCGCTGTGAGATGGCGCACCTGGGCGAGGTAGAGCGGCAGCACGTAGACGAGACCGTAGAGCGCGACGCCC
Source organism: Desertibaculum subflavum (assembly GCA_003576705.1). Lineage (GTDB taxonomy): Bacteria > Pseudomonadota > Alphaproteobacteria > Ferrovibrionales > Ferrovibrionaceae > Desertibaculum > Desertibaculum subflavum. The sequence continues at coordinate 22,536 of QOZS01000032.1, read as the reverse complement.
AAGGTGAAGCCGAAGATGGTGCCGGTGGCGAAGTTGCGGTCGGTGAAGGGGCGCAGGTCGACGATCGGATTCTTCGCCGTGAAGGTGCGCCAGAAGAAGATCAGGCCGCCCACCACCGCGACGACGGTGAAGTCGAAGATCGACGGGTCCTCCAGCCAGTCGTTCCGGGGCCCCTCCTCCAGCACGTATTCCAGGCTGCCGAGGAACAGCGCCATGCCGACCAGGCCGGCGAAATCGATGTTCCTGAGCAGCGACCAGTCCGGCCGGTCGAGATCGGCGAACAGCCAGACCGCGATGCAGATACAGATCCCCGGCACCACGTTGATCAGGAACAACCAGTGCCAGGAGAGCCAATCGGTGATCCAGCCGCCCAAGGTCGGTCCGATGGTCGGCGCCAAGGTGGCGACCAGGCCGACGATCACCGAGGCGCGCACCCGCCGCTCGCCGGGATAGAGCATGAAGCTTGCGGCGAACACGGTCGGGATCATGGCGCCGCCGAGGAAGCCCTGCGCCGCGCGCGCCACGATCATCGCTTCCAGCGAGGTGGCGAAGGCGCAGGCGACCGAGGCAATGGTGAAGCTCGCGGCCGAGAGCACGAACAGGATCCGCGTCGAGAGCAGCCGCGACAGGTAGCCCGACAGTGGGATCATGATCACTTCGGCGATCAGGTAGGACGACTGCACCCAGCTGATCTCGTCCGGCGTGGCGGAGAGGCCGGCCTGGATCTCGGCCAGCGAGGAAGAGACGATCTGGATGTCCAGGATCGCCATGAACAACCCGAACACCATGGCGATATAGCCGGCCAGCATCCGCCCGCCGCCGAAGGCCGGCGTCAGCACGCCATAGCGCCCGCTCTGCGGCGCCGGCGGCAGGGTGGAGGGATGCGGGGCGGTCATGGCGCCGTGCGGCGTCTACCTCGTCCTTCGAGACGCGCTCCTTGCGGAGCGCTCCTCAGGATGAGGTAGTCGACCGACATGACATCGCGGCCGCCCTCGCCCTGAGGAGCACGCGCAGCGTGCGTCTCGAAGGACAAGGGCGCTGTCACCGCCCCGCTCCCGCCGGCGCGCCGATGCCGAAATTCGGCGTCGCGACCTTGGCCGCTTCGGCGCGGGTGTCGACGGCGACCTCGACGGAGAGGCCCGGCACCAGGCGGCGCACCAGCGGGTCGTCGTCGGCGAGGCGGATGCGCACCGGCACGCGCTGCACGATCTTGGTGAAATTGCCGGTCGCGTTCTCCGGCGGCAGCAGGCTGAACTTGGCGCCGCTCGCCGGCGCGAAGCTCTCGATATGGCCGGCGAGCCGGGCGCCGCGGAACGCGTCGACCGTCACCGCCACCGCCTGACCCGGCCGCATGCGGGCGAGCTGCGTCTCCTTGAAATTGGCGACCACGTAGGTGGAGCCGGTCGGCACCAGCACCATCATCTGCGCGCCGGGCCGCACATACTGCCCGGTCTGCACCGAGCGGTTGCCGACGATGCCGTCGGCCGGCGCGCGGATCGTCGTGTTGTCGAGATCGAGCTTGGCGGCGGCGAGCGCGGCCTGCGCCTCCATCGCCTGCGCCTCCGCCTCGCGGCGCTGCGCGGTGAGCAGCTGCACCTGGCCGACCTGGGAAGCGAGCGCGGCGCGGACGCGGTCGCGCGCGGCGACCGCCTTGCGGTGATCGGTCTGCGCCGTGTCGTAGCGCTGGCGCGAGGCGATGTTCTGTTCCGACAGCGACCTGTAGCGGTTGACCTCGAGCAGCGCATGGGCGAGGTCGGCCTCGGCGGCCGCGACCACCGCCTGCGCCTCGGCGACCAGGTTGACGTTGAGGGTGAGCCGGGTCTCCGCGCTCTGGATGCCGGCGCGGGCGGTGGCGAGCTTGGCCTCGGCCTGGGCCAGCCGGATGCGGTAGTCGCTGTCGTCGATCACCGCCAGCACGTCGCCCGCCTTCACGCCCTGGTTCTCGGCCACCGCCACCTCGGCGACGTAGCCCGCGACCTTGGGCGCGATGACGGTCAGGTTGGCCTCGACATAGGCGTTGTCGGTGCTTTCCACGAAACGGCCATGCTGCCACCAGCCCCAGCCCCAATAGCTGCCCGCCGCCAGCGCGGCGACCAGCAGGATCGACAGCAGGATTTTGCGTATCATGGGATTCCGAGGCGCTTCCGGAAGGCAAACTAGACCGCACAGTTTGATAAATCGAGTCGGGTTTCGAGCCGCCGGCGTTCCCTCCCGGGCGCGATTGCGTTAAGACGCGGCGCCGCTGCCGAGAGGCCTCATGACCCGCCGTCGCCACCCCGTCTTCTGCGCCATCGACACGCCCGACCTGGCCAATGCCAAGGCGCTGGCCGATATCGCCGCCGCGGCCGGCTTCGGCATCAAGCTCGGCAAGGAGTTCTTCGCCGCCAACGGCCCGCAGGGCGTGCGCGACGTGCGCGAGCCCGGCACGCCGCTCTTCCTCGACGTCAAGTTCCACGACATCCCGAACACGGTGGCCGGCGCGATCCGCTCGGCGGCGGTGCTGGCGCCGACCTTCATCACCATCCACGCGGCCGGCGGCCCGGCCATGCTGCGCGCCGCCGCTGCGGCGGCTGCCGAGTTCGGCCAGGTGCGGCCGAAGCTGCTCGGCGTCACCGTGCTGACCTCGCTCGATGCCGGCGACCTCGCGGCGACCGGCGTCACTGGCTCGGTGGAGCAGCAGGTGCTGCGCCTCGCCCGGCTGGCGGTCGATTGCGGCCTGGACGGGCTGATCTGCGCGCCGCAGGAGATCATGCCGCTGCGCGCCGCCTTCGGGCCCAAGGTGCAGCTGGTGGTGCCCGGCATCCGCCCGGCCGGCAGCAAGGCCGACGACCAGAAGCGAGTGATGACCCCGCGCGAGGCGCTGGAAGCCGGGGCCGACTGGCTCGTCATCGGCCGGCCGATCAATGCGGCGCCGGACCCCGCCAAGGCGGTGGCGGCGATCGCCGCCGAGATCGCGGCATGAGCCTGTTCGTCAAGATCTGCGGCCTCGATGCGCCGGACAGCGTCGCCATGGCGGTGGTGGAAGGCGCCGCCATGGTCGGCTTCGTGTTCTATCCGCCCTCGCCGCGCAATCTGACGCCGGAAGCCGCCGGGCGCCTGGTCGCCGGCGTGCCGAGCGGCATCGACCGGGTCGGCCTGTTCGTCGATCCGAAGGACAGCGAGCTCGGCGCCGTTCTGGCCGAGGCGCCGCTCGACCTGATCCAGCTGCACGGCTCGGAAACGCCCGCGCGGGTGAAGGAGGTGCGTGCCACCTTCAAGCGCCCGGTGATCAAGGCGATCAAGGTCGAAAATGCCGCCGATCTCGACGCCGCCTCGGCCTTCGACGGCGTGGCCGATTGGTTGCTGTTCGACGCCAAACCGCCTAAAACCATGACCAATGCTCTGCCCGGCGGAAATCGCGTCAGCTTCGACTGGACCTTGCTCCAAGGCCGCCGGTTCAAGCGGCCGTGGCTGCTCGCCGGCGGGCTCGATGCCGACAACCTCGCGGAAGCGGTCCGGCAGAGCGGAGCGATGGCGGTGGACGTCTCATCCGGCGTCGAACAGCGCCTGGGCGTAAAGGACCCGAAGCGCATCCAGGCCTTCCTCCGCGCGGCGCGCGCGCTCTAGGCGCCGGTCGCGCCCCAGCCGACAGAGCTTCCCCGATGAACGTCACCCAACGCCCCAATTCCTTCCGTATCGGTCCTGATCCGACCGGCCATTTCGGCGGCTATGGCGGCCGCTATGTCGCCGAGACGCTGATGCCGCTGATCCTCGACCTCGAGAAGCACTATCTCGCGGCGAAGGACGACGCGGCTTTCCAGGCCGAGCTCGGCGGCTATCTCAAGCACTATGTCGGCCGGCCCAGCGCGCTCTACTACGCCGAGCGGCTGACCCAGCATCTCGGCGGCGCCAAGATCTACTTCAAGCGCGAGGAGCTGAACCACACCGGCGCGCACAAGATCAACAATTGCGTCGGCCAGATCCTGCTCGCCAAGCGCATGGGCAAGACCCGCATCATCGCCGAGACCGGCGCCGGCCAGCACGGCGTGGCGACGGCGACGGTGGCGGCGCGCTTCGGCTTCCCCTGCGTGATCTACATGGGCGAGGTCGATATCGAGCGCCAGAAGCCGAACGTGTTCCGCATGGAGCTGCTCGGCGCCGAGGTGCGCGCGGTCAAGTCCGGCTCGCGCACCCTGAAGGACGCGATGAACGAAGCGCTGCGCGACTGGGTCACCAACGTGCACGACACCTACTACATCATCGGCACGGCAGCCGGCCCGCATCCCTATCCGATGCTGGTGCGCGACTTCCAGGCGGTGATCGGCAACGAGGCGAAGGCGCAGATGCAAGAGGCCGAGGGCCGCCTGCCCGACAGCCTGGTCGCCTGCATCGGCGGCGGCTCCAATGCCATCGGCCTGTTCCATCCCTTCCTCGATGATCCTTCGGTCGAGATCATCGGCGTCGAGGCGGCCGGCCACGGCATCGAGACCGGCCAGCATGCCGCCTCGCTTTCCGCCGGCCGGCCCGGCGTGCTGCACGGCAACCGCACCTATCTGCTGCAGGACGATGACGGCCAGATTACCGAGGCGCATTCGATCTCGGCCGGGCTCGACTATCCCGGCATCGGGCCCGAACATGCTTGGCTTAATGATTCGGGCCGGGTGAACTACGTCTCCGTCACCGACAAGGAGGCGCTGGCCGCGTTCCAGCTCTGCGCCCGGCTCGAAGGCATCCTGCCGGCGCTGGAGCCGTCGCATGCGCTGGCGCATATCATGCGCGACGCGCCGAACCGGCCGCGCGACCACATCATGCTGATGAACATGTCGGGCCGCGGCGACAAGGACGTCTTCACCGTGGCCGATGCGATGGGGAGCAAGCTGTGATGGGCGACATCCTCCCTCCGCCCGTCATGGCCGGGACAAGCCCGGCCATGACGATAGCGGCGAGGGCGGTTCGATGAGCCGTATCGAGGCGCGCTTCGCGCAGCTCAAGAAAGAAGGCCGCGCCGGGCTGGTCGCCTTCGTCACCGCCGGCGATCCGGACATGGCGACGGCGGCGCGCATCGTCGAGGGCCTGCCGGCCGCCGGCGCCGACCTGATCGAGCTCGGCATGCCGTTCACCGATCCGATGGCGGATGGCCCGGCGGTCCAGTTGTCGTCGCTGCGCGCGCTGAAGTCCGGTGCCACGCTGAACAAGACGCTGGAACTCGTCGCGCGGTTCCGCGCCAAGGACCAGACCACGCCGATCGTCCTGATGGGCTACTACAACCCGATCCACAACAAGGGGCTGGAGGCGTTCATCGCCGCCGCCAAGCAGGCCGGCGTCGACGGGCTGATCATCGTCGACCTGCCGCCGGAGGAAGACGGCGCGCTGCGCGGCCCGGCCGTAAAGGCCGGCATCGACATCATCCGCCTCGCCACGCCGACGACGGATGCGGCGCGGCTGCCGGCGGTGCTCGAAGGCGCCTCGGGCTTCCTCTACTACGTCTCCATCACCGGCATCACCGGCGCGGCGGCGCCGGATGCCGACGTGGTGGCGAAGGCGGTGGGCCGCATCAAGCAGACCTGCAAGCTGCCGGTCGCGGTCGGGTTCGGCATCCGCACGCCGGAGCAGGCCGCGGCCATCGCCCGCGTCGCCGATGCGGCGGTGGTCGGCTCCGCCCTGGTCAACGAGGTCGGCGCGGCGAAGACGCCGGACGAAGCGGTCACGCGCGTGCACGGCTTGGTGCAACGCCTGGCGGAGGGGGTGAGGAGCGCAAGATGAATTGGCTCACCAACACCGTCCTGCCGAAGATCCGCGCCCTCGGCGCCAAGAAGGAGGTCAAGGACAACCTCTGGACCAAGTGCCCGGCCTGCGCCCAGATGGTGTTCCAGCGCGACCTCGACGCGGCGCAACGCGTCTGCCCGCATTGCGGCCATCACATGCGCCTCGGCGCCAAGGCGCGGCTCGAAATGCTGTTCGACGACGCGCAGTGGACTCGGGTGCCGGTGCCCGACGTCCCGATGGACCCGCTCAAGTTCCGCGATTCCAAGCGCTATTCGGATCGCATGAAGGAAGCGCGGGCCAGATCCGAATCGCCGGATGCGATGACCGTGGGCCTGGGGCGCATCGGCGGCCATCCGGCGGTGGTGACGGTGCAGGACTTCGCCTTCATGGGCGGCTCCATGGGGCTCGCCGTCGGCGAGGCCTTCGTCACCGCGGCGCTGAAGGCCGTGAGCGAGCGCTGCCCCCTGGTCGTCGTCACCGCTTCCGGCGGCGCCCGCATGCAGGAAGGCATCCTGTCGCTGATGCAGATGCCGCGCTCGACCGTGGCGGTGCAGCGCCTGCGCGAGGCCGGCCTGCCCTATATCGTCGTGCTGACCGACCCCACCACCGGCGGCGTCACCGCCTCCTATGCCATGCTGGGCGACATCCACATTGCCGAGCCGGGGGCGCTGATCGGCTTCGCCGGTCCGCGCGTGATCGAGCAGACCATCCGCGAGACGCTGCCCCAGGGCTTCCAGCGCGCCGAGTATCTGCTGGAGCACGGCATGCTCGACATGGTGGTGCATCGCCACCGGCTGAAGGAAGCGCTGGCCCGTCTCATCGGTCTGCTGACGGTGCGCGAGCAGGTCCAGGCGGTGGCCGAGATCGACATCCCGGAAGCGGCGCCCACCGCCAACTGACATGCGAGCTGATATGCCGCCGCCCCGCCACGATCTGATCCTGGCGCGGCTGCGCAAGCTGCATCCGCGCCTGATCGATCTCTCGCTCGGCCGCATGCATCGCATCCTGGCGACGCTTGGACATCCCGAGCGCCAGCTGCCGCCGGTGATCCACGTCGCCGGCACCAACGGCAAGGGCTCGCTGATCGCCTATCTGCGCGCGATGCTGGAGGCCGCCGGATATCGCGTGCATGCCTTCACCTCGCCGCATCTCGTGCGCTTCAACGAGCGCATCCGGCTGGCCGGCCGGCTGATCGAGGATGCCGAGCTCGAAGCCGTGCTGGAGGCGGCGGAAACCGCCAATGCCGGCTTGGCCATCACCGAGTTCGAGATCGTCACCGCGGCGGCCTTGCTCGCCTTCGCCCGCCACCCGGGCGACGTTCTGCTGCTCGAGACCGGGCTCGGTGGCAATTTCGATTCGACCAACGTGGTCGACCGGCCGGCGCTGACCGCGATCACGCCGATCGATTTCGACCACATGGAGTTTCTGGGGCGGACCCTGCCGGAGATCGCCACCGCCAAGGCCGGCATCCTGAAGCCCGGCGTCATCGGCGTGATCGGGCCGCAACGCCCGGAGGCCGCGGCGGTGATCGCCGCCGCCGCCGCCCGCATCGGCGCCCCGCTGTTTCGGCGCGACGGGGAGTTCCAAGTCGAGCGGCTGGCAGAGGGCTTTCGCTACCGCGACGCCGCAGGCGCGCTGGACCTGCCGGCGCCGGTCCTGCCGGGCGACCACCAGATCGACAATGCGGCGACCGCGGTCGCCTGCGCCCGGCGGCTCGACGGTTTCCGGCTGGATGCCGCCGCCATTGCGGCCGGGCTCACCGCCGCCGACTGGCCGGCGCGGCTGCAGCGGCTGCGCCGCGGGCCGCTGGTCGATGCCCTGCCTGAGGGCGAGATCTGGCTCGACGGCGGCCACAACCCGCACGGCGCCCGGGCCGCCGCGGCGTTTCTCCGCAGCCTGCCGTCGCGGCCCACGCATCTGATCGTCGCGGCGAAGGCGAACCGCGATGCGGCCGACCTGCTGGCGCCCTTTGTCGGCCTCGCCGCCGGCGTGGTCGGCATCGCCATTCCAGGCGATCCGAACTGTCACCCGCCGGAGGCCATTGTCGCCGCCGCCGCCGGTCTCGGCATGGCCGCGGCGCCGGCGGCCGACCCGGCCGCCGCCATGGCGATCGTCGCCGCGAGGGCCGCCTCGGCGCGCCTGTTGATCACAGGATCATTATATTTGGCAGGGGCGATCCTGGCCGCGAACGGTTAGCGAAACCAGGTTCGATTATCTGATCCTTAAACAACTTTACATTTGATTGAGCGGCAGTATTCGAGGTTGTCCCCTTTATGTCGGTTCCCGCCCGCGCCGGCAGAGCCATGTCTTCCGCTGACGGCAGCCGCATGGACGCGTCTGCCGAGGACCGACTGCGCGATTTCGCCGACGCCGCCTTCGAATGGTTCTGGGAACAGGACGCTGATCTCCGCTTCACCTATTTCTCGTCCAATGTCGAGGCCGCATCGGGGTTTCCGGCCGGCGACTTCCTCGGCAAGACCCGCGGCGAGACCCGCCCGCTCGGGGTCAGCCCCGAGGCCTGGTCCCGCCACCTCGACGATCTGCTGAACCACCGGCCGTTTCGCGACTTCCGTTTCGCCCGCCAGGACAGCGAAGGCCGCACGCGCTGGTTCTTTACCGGCGGCAAGCCGATCCATGACGCCGAAGGCCGCTTCGCCGGCTATCGCGGCGTGGGCCGGGAGATCACCGCCGAGGTCGAGGCGGAAGCGCGGGCCCGGGCGGCGGAAGTCCGCCTTACCGACGCGATCGAGAGCCTCTCCGACGGCTTCGTCCTGTTCGACAAGGACGACCGCCTGGTCAAGTTCAACAACTCGCTGCCGGGCTTCGCGGCAACCTTCGGCGACGGCGCGATCGGCCGCACCTATCGCGAGCTGCTGACCGATATCCTGCAGCGGGGCCTGATCCTGCGGCCGCCGGAATTCGCCACCGACCAGGGCTGGATCGACTATGTGCTGGCGCTGCGCGCGCCGGGCTTTGCCGATTACGAGGTGCAGACGCGCCGCGGCCGCTGGTTCGCCTGTCGCGACCGGCGCACCAGCGACGGCGGCACCGTCGGCATCCGGGTCGATATCACCGAGACCAAGCGGCGCGAGCAGGAGCTTGCCGCGCGGGAGGCGCGCGCCGTTGCGGCCGAGCACCGCCTGCGCGACGCCATCGACGCGCTGGCCGACGGCTTCATCCTCTACGACGCCGAGGATCGCGTCGTCATCGGCAACGAGGCGCTGATCCGGCAAAGCCCGATCTACGGTTCAACGGAGGCCATCGTCGGGCAGACCTACGACGATCTGATGCGGAAAGCGGCCGCGAGCGGCTATTTCGCCGATCCGGCGGCGCAGGCCGACCCGGCCGGGTGGGTGACCAGGCTTCGCGAGCGTCGCAAGAGCAGCTCGCGCCGAACCGAAGGCGCGCAGATCGAAACCTCCGACGGACGCATCTTCCAGTACCGCGTGCATCCGACGCGCGAGGGCGGCCTGGTCGGCATCCGGACCGATGTCACCGACATGCGTCGCCGCGAGGCGGAGCTCGCGCGCCGCGAGGCGCGGGCGGTGGCCGCGGAGCAGCGCCTGCGCGACGCCATTGAGGCGATGGCCGATACCTTCGTGCTCTATGACGCCGACGATCGCGTCGTCGTCTGCAATCAGCGCTATGTCGACCAGATCGGATTCGGCTCGGTGGAAGAGGTGCAGGGACGCACCTATGCCGAAAACATGCGGCGCCTGTTGGCGCGCGGCTTCTTCGACGACCCGCTGGCGAAGGCCGATCCCGAGAAATGGATTGCCGATCGCCTGACCGCGCGCTGGCACGACGACTTCGGCCGCGACATCACGCTGGCCGACGGGCGCATCAATCGCGTACGCACCCAGCGCACGCGCGACGGCGGCCTGGTCTCGATCATGAGCGACGTCACCGAGGACCGGGCCCGCGAGGCCCGTGCGGTGGCGGCGGAGCTTCGCTTGCGCGAAGCGATCGAGAGCATGAGCGACGGCTTCTCGCTCTGGGGCCCCGACGACAGGCTGATTCTGTCCAACAGCCGGCACCTGGAGATCTTCGGCCTCGCCGAGGCGGAGCTGACCGGCAAGACCTGGACCGAGGTCGCGCGCGTGTTGCACCAGCGCGGATTCTACGACGCGGCCATCACGCCCTTCGACGTGGAAAGCTGGCGCGACCGGCAGAAGGCGGGCGTCACCGCCGGCCTGCATGACCGCGAGGTCAAGCTGCGCGACGGCCGCACCCTGCATGTTCGCGCGCGGCGCATGCCCGATGGCATGCTGCTGCAGGTGACCAGTGACATCACCCGTGACCGCGATCGCGAGACGCGCGCGCGCCGGGCCGAAGAGCAGCTGCGCGACGCGATCGAAAGCCTGTCGGACGCCTTCATCCTGCGCGACGGCGATGACCGGCCGGTGATGTACAACCGCCGCTACCTCGACCTGCTCGGCTTTGATGATCCCGCCGCGCTGGCGCAGATGACATCCGAAGAGGTCCGCCGGCATCTGCTGGCGCGCAAGTTCTTCGCCGAGCCCATGGCGTTGCAGGATCCGGAAGCCTGGCTTGCCGAGCGGCGCGCGCACCGCCTGGGTGCAGCGGGCGAGGCCGAGGCGGTGGATAGCCGTCTGGCCGACGGTCGGGTTCTCAACGTGCGCACCCGGCGCACGGCGGGCGGCGCCATGGTGACCATTCTCAGCGACGTCACCGCCGACCGCGAGCGCGAGACGCGCGCGCTACGCGCCGAGGCGCAGTTGCGCGATGCCATCGAAAGCCTGTCCGACGGCTTCATTCTGCGCGATGCGAAAGATCTGCCAGTGATGTGCAATCGCCGCTATCTGCAGATGTTCGGCTTCGCGGCGGAGGATCTGGCCGGCAAGACGTCGGACGATGTGCGCCGCCTGCTGTTCCTCCGCGGCTTCTTCGCCGATCCCATCCTCGACACCAACCCGGAGCAATGGTTCTCGGGCTGGCTCGCCCCCAAGAAGGGGCCGGATGCCGTGGATGTGCGGCTGGCCGACGGTCGCATTCTCAATATCCGCACGCGTGCCACCGAAGCGGGCGGCATGGTCACGATCTTTGCCGACGTCACCGCGGAACGCGAGCGCGACCGGCGCGAACGCGAGGCCGAGCTGTTGCTGCGCACCGCGATCGATTCGATCGACGACAGCTTCAGCCTGTGGGACAGGAACGATCGCCTGCTGCTGTGGAACCAGCCGTTCGAGCGTCGGCTCAGTGCGACCGGCTCGGGTCCGATCCGCGGCATCACCTATCGCGATTTCATCCTGCTCAGGGCGCAGGAGGGGGCGGTCGATACCGGCGGCCTGCAGCCGTCCGACTATGCCGAGACGGCGGCGCAGCGCCATCGCCGCCTGGAAACCCGCGAAGCGATCTATCGCGACGGCTCGACCATCCTGGTCCGCGAGCGCGCCCTGCCCGATGGCGGCATCGTCCGGCTCGACACCGACATCACCGAGCGCAAGCGCCAGGAGCGGCTGGTGCACGAGGCGGAGCAGCAATTGCGCACTGCCATCGAGACGCTCGACGACGGTTTCAGCTTGTGGGACGCGCAGGATCGCCTGCTCCTGTGGAATCGGCCGCTGGAGGAGCTCTTCAGCGTCACCGGGGTGCCGGTCATGCGCGGCATGCCGTTCCGTGAGTGGGTCGAACGGCATGTCCGCTCGGGCAAGGTCGATACCGGCAAGCTCTCCGCCGACGAGTTCATCGCGCAGCGCAACCAGGCGCATCGGGCCTTCGGCGTGCGCGAGATCACCTTCACCGACGGGCGTACCCTGCTGGTGCGCGAGCAGCGCCTCCCTGAAGGCGGCACGGTCCGCCTCGATATCGACATCACCGCGCGCAAGCACCAGGAGACTCAGCTGGTCGACGCGAAGGAGGCGGCGGAGCAGGCGAGCCGCGCCAAGTCGACCTTCCTCGCCACCATGAGTCACGAGCTGCGCACGCCGCTCAACGCCATCCTCGGCTTTTCCGAGACCATGGCGAAGGAGATGCTGGGTCCGCTCGGCACGCCGCGCTATCTCGACTACGCGGCCGATATCCATTCGAGCGGCATGCTGCTGCTCGACCTGATCAACGACATGCTCGACATGTCGCGCATCGAGGCCGGCCGCTACGAGCTGCGCCGGGAGACGGTGAAGCCCGACGACCTGGCGCACGAGGCGATCGGCGTGATCGGGGTGCAGGCCGACAAGGCGGGCGTCGCCCTCGGGGCCGAGATCGAGGCCGGCATGCCGCGCGTCGCCCTCGACCGCCGCGCGGTACGCCAGGTGCTGCTCAACCTGCTCTCCAACGCGATCAAGTTCTCCAAGGCAGGCGATACGGTGACGCTCAGTGCGGGTGTGGTGGAGGGCATGCTCCGCTATCGCATCGCCGACCAGGGCATCGGGATCGCCAAGCAGGATATCGGCCGTCTTGCGCGGCCGTTCGAACGTGCCGGCAACGTCATGACCCAGCCGATCCAGGGCACCGGCCTCGGCCTTTCCATCAGCAAGCGGCTGATCGAACTGCATGGCGGCAAGCTCGAGATCGAGAGTGAGCTCAACCGCGGCACCACGGTGACCGTGCTGCTGCCGATCATCGGCGCTTGAACTCGCAAACATAGCCCGCCACAAAGCGGGCCATGCGGATCATTGCCGGAACCTGGCGCGGGCGGCGCCTGATGGCGCCCGAGGGCGCTGCCGTCAGGCCGACCTCGGACCGCGTGCGCGAGGCGCTGTTCGGCATTCTCGCCCATGCGCCGGCCTGGCGACGCCCGGCCGGCCCGCTGCCCCTCGACGCCGTGGTGCTCGATGCCTTCGCCGGCACCGGTGCCGCCGGCATCGAGGCGCTGTCGCGCGGCGCCCGTGCCGCCATCTTCCTGGAGCGGGATGCCGAGGCGGCGGCGCTGATCCGGCGCAACCTGCGCCAGCTCGGCGCCGAGCAGCAAGGCCAGGTCGTCGAGCGCGACGCCACCCATCCCGGCCGCGCCAGCCGCGCCGCCGATCTCGTGCTGCTCGACCCACCCTATCGATCGGGTCTCGCCGCGCTCGCGCTGGTCGAGCTGGCCGAGGGCGGCTGGCTCGCGCCCGAGGCCGCGGCGGTGGTCGAGACCGAGGATCGCGAGGCCTTCGAGGCGCCGGATGGATTCGAGCTGGTCGACCGCCGCCGCTATGGCCGCGCCGCGCTGCATTTCCTGCGCCGGGTTGCCGCCCAGTGATGCGTTTCGTGCTGCTCGTGGCGCTGGCGGCCCTGGCCGGCATGCCGGCGGTGGCCGAGCGTGTTGCCATTACCTCCGTTCCGGTGCCGCTCGACGGCGACCGGCCGGAACGGCAGGGCGTCGGTCGCCTGACCTACCTCGCGGGGTATGAGCTCAAGGCCGTGCACGAGGGCTGGGGCGGGTTCTCCGATCTCGAGCTGGCGGCGGACGGTGCCGAGCTGCGCGCCGTTGCGGACCAGGGTTTCTATCTCAGCCTGGCGATTGCGCTTGACGCAGAGGGCCGGCTTCTGGCGCCGGATCGAGCGGATCTCGCGCGCCTGATCGGGCTCGATGGTCAGCCGTTGGGCGGCAAGCGCGGCGCCGATGCCGAGGCGACGGCGCGGCTCGACGACGGCTCGCTGGTGATTGCCTTCGAGCAGCGCCACCGCCTCGTGCGCTATCCGCCGGGCCAGCCGCCGACCGCGACGCGGCCGGTGCCGTTCCCCGCGCCCGGCCGCCTGTCCCGCCTGCCGCCGAATGGCGGCATCGAGGCGCTGGCGGCCTTGCCGCAAAGCCGGTTGCTGGCGCTTGCCGAGGATCCGCTGGAAGGCGAAACCGAGGGCGCCGCATGGCTGCAGGATGCGGCCGGCTGGCATCGCCTCACTGTCAGGCGCAGCCTGTTGTTCCGCCCCACGGCGGCGGCACTGCTGCCCGGCGGCGATGTTTTGCTGCTGGAACGGCGCTTCACCCTGATCGGCGGCGTGGCCGCCCGGCTCTCGCGCATACCGGCGGGGACGATCCGCCCCGGCGCGGCGCTCGTGCCCGAGCCGCTGGCCGAGCTCGCCTCGCCGCTGACGGTCGACAATTTCGAGGGGATCGCGATCGGCCGCGGGCCGCGCGGCGAGACCTTGGTCTACCTGATCTCGGACGACAACACGAACATGCTGCAGCGGACCTTGCTGCTGCAGTTCCGGCTGGACTGAAGGCCGGGAAGCCTCAGGCCGCGGCGGCGAGCTTCTTCTTCAGGTCGCGCTTCAGGCGCAGCGCGGTCGGCGACAGCAGCTCGCTGTCGGTCTTCAGCAGCCAGGCGTCGAGGCCGCCGGCATGCTCCATCGACTTCATGCCGTGGGCCGAGAGGCGCAGCCGGATCGACCGGTTGAGCTTGTCGCTCATCACCGTGACCACCCGCAGGTTCGGCTTGAACTTGCGCCGCGTCTTGTTGTTGGCGTGGCTCACGTTGTTGCCGGACTGGACGCCCTTGCCGGTGAGTTCGCAACGACGGGACATGACGCTCCTCCGCCCTTCCAGCAGGGCACCGAACACGTAGCGCGGCGGGAAGGGCCCGCCGCGAAGGCGCGTTTCCTAAGGGCGGGGGGGCGCGCTGTCAAGGCTGGGCCGCAAACGTCGCGCCCGCGTCCGCCTTCTGGTTTTTCGTCTATCCCGATATAAATAAACGCTAATATCCGGACCGGGAGGATCTGCCATGGCCCAGGCGCGGATTTCGACCTATGCCGAGTTCTGGCCCTATTACCTGCGCGAGCACAGCAAGCCGTCGGCGCGTGCGCTGCACTATGTCGGCTCGACGCTCGCCATCCTCTGCCTGGTCGCGCTGGGGCTGACCGGCATCTGGTGGTGGTTCCTGGCCGCGTTGGTGGCCGGCTACGGCCCGGCCTGGACCGCGCATTTCTTCGTCGAGCACAACCGGCCGGCGACGTTCACCTACCCCTTCTGGTCGCTCGGCAGCGACTTTCGCATGTACGGGCTCTGGCTCACCGGCCGGCTCGGCCCGCATCTCGCTGCCGCAGGCGTCGCCTCGACACCTGCGCGGGCAGCGTGAAGCTCGCCTTCCATCCGCTGGCGCCGGATCGCTGGGCCGATCTCGAGGCGCTGTTCGGCCCGACCCGCGGCGCCGTCTCCGGCTGCTGGTGCATGTGGTTCCGGCTGACCCGCGGCGAATGGACCGGGCATGGCCGCGACGGCCGCAAGCGCGCCTTCAAGCGCCTGGTCGAGAAGGGCCCGCCGCCCGGCATCCTCGCCTATGACGGGCGGCGCGCCGTCGGCTGGTGCGCCATCGCGCCGCGGGAGGCGACGCCGCGGATTGCCACTTCGCGCGTGGCCAAGCCGATCGACGACAAGCCGGCCTGGGCGATCACCTGCTTCTACATCGACAAGGAATATCGCGGCCGTGGCGTGATGGCGGCGCTGGTCAAGGCGGCGACGGCGCATGCGAAGCAGGCCGGGGCCCGCCTGGTCGAGGCCTATCCGATGGAAAAGGTCGGCAGCACCGCCTGGGGCGGCGCCTTCGTGGGCGTGGCTTCCTGCTTCACGGGCGCCGGCTTCAAGGAAGCGGCGCGCCGGACGCCCAACCGGCCGCTGATGCGCAAGAGCCTGTAGCAGTCAGTAGTTGCGCCACAGCCCGGGCGTCGCGACCTCCAGCAGATTGCCCTCGGGATCGCGGAAGAACAGGCTCTTGCCGCCCTTCGCCCACGCGACCCGGCTTTCGATTGCGACCTTGTGGCGCTCGAGATGCGCTTCCCAGTCGGCGAGTGCGCCGGCATCGATGGCGAAGGCAACGTGGCCTTTGCCCTGGCCGTCATGGCCCGGCACGGTGCCGCCGGGGATCTGCGTGTCGTCCGCGGTGTGGCCGCGCTTGAACATCAGCAGCACGCTGCCGGCGCCGATCGGGCAGGCGGCGAGCCGGTCGTCCTCGAACATGGGCTTAAGGCCCATCACCTCGCCGTAGAAGCGCTTGGCGGCGTCGAGGTCGTCGAAATAGAGCGAAGTCTCCAGCACGGCGTCGAGCTTCGGCATGGGCTCACCGGCCTTTCTTCAGGCGCGGTCCCTGAGCTCCGTGGCGCCGCTGCGGCCGGCGCAATGGGCACAGCAGAAGATCGCGCCGCTCTTTTCTACACCATGGCCGATCACCCGGCACTGGCAATGGGCGCAGCGCGGTGCCAGCGCCTCGATCGCGCATTCGAAACTGTCGAAGGTCCAGGTCTTGTCCTTCTGCAGCACGCGGAAGGCCTTGTCGTAGTCGTTGCCGCATTGGTCGCAGACGGCCATGGCGGGGTCTCCTGATCCGGAAAGGGCCTGCCAAGGCAACGGAAGGTGGCGGCGAAGGTTCCGCGGTTGCCGCCCCACCGGCGGCGCCATAGGTTGCCGGGATGAGCACCGCTCCGAGCGACTTCGCGCGCAACAACCTCGACCGCGAATCGAGCCCCTATCTGCTGCAGCACCACGACAATCCGGTGCACTGGCAGGCCTGGGCGCCGGAGGTCCTGGCGCATGCCCGTGCGACAGGCAAGCCGATCCTGCTTTCGGTCGGCTACGCGGCCTGCCACTGGTGCCACGTGATGGCGCATGAGAGCTTCGAGGACGACGCCACCGCCGCGGTGATGAACGAGCTCTTCGTCAACATCAAGGTCGACCGCGAGGAGCGTCCCGATATCGACAGCATCTACCAGAGCGCGCTGGCCCTGCTCGGCGAGCAGGGCGGCTGGCCGCTCACCATGTTCCTCAATCCGGATGGCGAGCCGTTCTGGGGCGGCACCTATTTCCCGCCGGAGAGCCGCTGGGGCCGGCCGGCCTTCAAGGACTTGCTGCGCCGCGTGGCCCAGGTGTTCCGCGAGGACAGCGACACCATCGCCAAGAACCGCACCGCGCTGCTCGACGGGCTCGGCAAGCTTTCGGCGCGCGGCGCCGAGGGCGACAAGGCGGAGATCTCGCCGGATTTCCTCGGCAAGGTGGCGACGCGCCTGCTGCGCGAGGTCGATCCGGTCGAAGGCGGCATCGGCGACGCGCCCAAGTTTCCCCAGACCTACAACATCGAGGTTCTGTGGCGCGGCTATCTGCGCACCGGCGGCGCCATGTTCCGCGATGCGGTGACCCTGACGCTCGACAAGATGAGCCAGGGCGGCATCTACGACCATCTCGGCGGCGGCTATTCGCGCTATTCCACCGATGCTCGCTGGCTGGCGCCGCATTTCGAGAAGATGCTGTACGACAACGCGCAGCTGATCGACCTGCTGCGCCTCGTGCATGCGGAGACCGCCGCGCCGCTCTACGAGCAGCGCATCCACGAGACCATCGAATGGGTGCTGCGCGAGATGATCGCCGAAGGCGGCGGCTTCGCGGCGACCCAGGATGCCGATTCCGAAGGCGCGGAAGGCAAGTTCTACGTCTGGACCGAGGCGGAGATCGACGCCGCGCTCGGCCCGGATGCGGCGCTGTTCAAGCACCACTACGACGTCACGCCGCACGGCAACTGGGAAGGCCATACCATCCTGAACCGCTCAGGCCGGCCGGCGCTCGCCGATGCGGCGACGGAAGCGAAGCTCGCACACTGCCGCGCGAAGCTGTTCGCTGTTCGCGAGCACCGCATCAAGCCCGGCTGGGACGACAAGGTGCTGGCCGATTGGAACGGGCTGATGATCGCGGCCATGTCCGATGCCGGCGCCGCCTTCCGCGCCCCGGCCTGGATCGAAGCGGCGGAGCGCGCCTTCGCCTTCGTGACCACGACGATGCAGTCGGACGGGCGGCTCCGCCATGCCTGGCGCGCGGGCAAGCTCGCGCGCGATGGCTTCCTTGACGACCACGCCAACATGGCGCGTGCGGCGCTGGCGCTGCATGAAGCGACCGGCACGCCGAACTACCTGACCCAGGCCGCCGCGTGGGTCGCGGTGCTCGACCGGCACTACTGGGACGCAGAACGCGGCGGCTATTTCTACACCGCCGACGATGCCGAGGCGCTGATCGTCCGCACCCGCCACGCGCATGACAACGCCGTGCCCTCGGGCAACGGCACCATGGTCGGCGTCTTGGCGCGGCTCGAGGCGCTGACCGGCGAGGCGAAGTATCGCGAGCGCGCCCTCGCTCTCATCGACGCCTTCGCGGCCGAACTCGGCCGCAATGCCTTCGCCTATGCGACCCTTCTGAACAACGCCGAAACCCTGTTTCGTCCGGTCAACGTCGCCGTGGTCGGCAGCCGTGGCGAACCGGAAACCGAAGCTCTGCTCGCCGCCGCCCGATCGGTCTCCTGCCCCGACCGCATCATCGCCGTGGTGGCGCCCGGCCAGGACCTGCCCGCGGGCCATCCCGCCCACGGCAAGCGCGCGCAGGGCGGCAAGGCCACGGCCTATGTCTGCATCGGCGAGACCTGCTCGCTCCCCGTCACCGACCCCGCCGCGCTCGCCGAAGAGCTGCCGCAACCCTGAACGATCGCTGCTATTCTGCGCCGGGGAGACGGCGCCAAAGCGGCGATGCACACGCTCAATATCGACAGCCCACTCGGCAAGCTTTCGCTCTACGAGCGCGAGGGGGCGATCATTGCGCTCCGCTTCGGGCCGGCGCCGGCGGCGGCGGGCGACGGCGCGCCGGTGCTGCGCCAGGCGGCGCGCTTCCTGGAGCGCTATTTCGCCGGCCGAGCGGGGCCTTGCGAGCTGCCGCTGGATCCCGGCGGCACCCGTTTCCAGAAGCAGGTCTGGCGCCTGATGCGCGAGATTCCCTACAGCGAAACAGCTACTTACGCCGATTTCGCCGGGCGGCTGAAAAGCGTGCCGCGCGCCGTCGGCCAGGCCTGCGGCGCCAACCCGATCCCGATCCTGATCCCCTGCCACCGGGTGCTCGGCTCCAGCGGCCGGCTCGGCGGCTTTTCCGGCGGCAAGGGCCTGCCGACCAAGCTCGACCTGCTGCGCCGCGAGGGCGCCTTGCTCTAGGGCGCCCCGACCGGTAGAACCCGCCGCCATGGGCGACTTCCGCATACCCGGCGCGGCGCGAATTATCGGCCCGGCCCTCGGCTGAGGGTCCGGGACACCGTCACTCGCCCCTAATTCTCCTCCGTTGCAGCGCGCCGGGAGCGCCCGATGAGCACCCCGCAAGACAAGAAGACGACGGAAGGCGGCACCGACTACCGCGCCACCGTCTTCCTCCCCACCACCGATTTCCCGATGAAGGCGGGCCTGCCGGCCAAGGAGCCGGAGATCCTGAAACATTGGGCCAGGCTCGACCTCTATCGGACGCTCAGAGAGCAGTCGAAGGGCCGCGAGCTCTTCGTCCTGCATGACGGCCCGCCCTATGCCAACGGCAACCTGCATATCGGGCACGCGCTCAACAAGATCCTGAAGGACGTGATCAACCGCTCGCGGCAGATGATGGGCTTCGACGCCAATTATGTGCCGGGCTGGGACTGCCACGGCCTGCCGATCGAGTGGAAGATCGAGGAGAAGTACCGCGCGGCGGGCAAGAACAAGGACGACGTGCCGATCGCCGAGTTCCGCCAGGAATGCCGCGACTTCGCTGATCACTGGGTCAACGTCCAGCGCGAGGAGTTCAAGCGCTTCGGCGTGATCGGCGACTGGGACAATCCCTATACGACGATGAGCTTCGCCGCCGAGGCGCAGATCGTCCGCGAGATCCAGAAATTCCTGATGAACGGCGGCCTGTTCAAGGGCTCGAAGCCGGTTCTGTGGTCGATCGTCGAGCGGACGGCGCTGGCCGAGGCCGAGGTCGAGTATCACGAGCACACCTCCGACACCGTGTTCGTGAAGTTCCCGGTGGTGAAGCCCGCTCTGCCGGCTTTGGCCGGTGCCGCGATCGTGATCTGGACCACCACGCCCTGGACCTTGCCCGGCAACCGCGCCATCGCGCTCTCCGCCGAGGCCGAGTACGCGCGTCTGCGCATCGACAGCCTGGGCGAGAAGTCGCTCGCCAAGGTGGGCGACGAGATCGTCGTGGCGGCCGATCTCGCCGAAGGCACGGCGCGGGCCTGCGGCATCGCGACCTGGAGCGAGCTCGCGCGGTTCAAGGGCGCCGATCTGGTCGGCACCGTCTGCGCGCATCCGCTGCGTGGCCAGGGCTACGATTTCGACGTGCCGGTCCTGGCCGGCGATTTCGTCACCATGGATGCCGGCACCGGCTTCGTGCACATCGCGCCGGGTCACGGCGCCGACGACTACAATCTCGGCACCGCCAACGGCATCGAGGTGCCGCATACGGTGGACGAGGACGGCCGCTATTTCCGCCACGTGCCGCTGTTCGGCGGCGACAAACCGGCCCGTGTGTTCGACGATGCCGGCAAGCCGGTCGACGCCAACCGCCGCGTGATGGAGGCGATGGCGCAGGCCGGCGCGCTGGTCGGGCGCGGGCGGCTGCGCCACCAGTATCCGCATTCCTGGCGGTCGAAGGCGCCGCTGATCTTCCGCAACACGCCGCAATGGTTCATCTCGATGGCGACCAACGACCTGCGCAAGAAGGCGCTGGCCGCGATCGAGGCGACCGAGTTCTTCCCCGCCCAGGGCCGCAACCGGCTCTACTCGATGATCGAGCAGCGGCCTGACTGGGTGATCAGCCGCCAGCGCGCCTGGGGCGTGCCGATCACCGTGTTCGAGCACAAGGAGACCGGCGAGCTGCTGCGCGACGAGGCGGTGAACGAGCGCGTGGTGCAGGCCTGTCTCAAGGGCGGCGCCGATGCGTGGTTCACGGCGAAGCCGGAGGACTTCCTCGGCAACCAGTACAATCCGGCCGAGTGGAAGATGGTGACCGACATCCTGGATGTCTGGTTCGATTCAGGCTCCACCCATGCCTTCGTGCTGGAGCAGCGGCCGGACCTGAAATGGCCGGCCTCGCTCTATCTCGAAGGCTCCGACCAGCATCGCGGCTGGTTCCACTCCTCGCTGCTGGAGAGCTGCGGCACCCGCGGGCGGGCGCCCTACGACGCCGTGCTGACGCATGGCTTCACGCTCGACGAGAAGGGCCGCAAGATGTCGAAGTCGCTCGGCAATGCGGTCGAGCCGGCGGATGTCATCAAGCAGTCCGGTGCCGACATCCTCAGGCTCTGGGTCGTCTCGACCGACTACACCGAGGACCAGAGCGTCGGCCCCGCCATCATCCAGGCGAACGCGGACGCCTATCGCCGCCTGCGCAACACCATGCGCTACCTGCTCGGCAATCTCGCCGGCTTCCAGGAAAGCGAGCGGTTGCCGCATGCCGAGATGCCGCCGCTGGAACGCTGGGTGCTGCACCGGCTCGCCGAGCTCGACCGCGTGGTGAAGGAGAGCTGCCAGGCCTACGACTTCCACCGCATGTACGTCGCGCTCTACAACTTCTGCGCCGTCGATCTCTCCAGCTTCTATTTCGACATCCGCAAGGACGCGGTCTATTGCGACGCGCCCACCAGCACCCGCCGCCGCGCCGCGCGCACGGTGCTGGACGCGCTGTTCATGCACCTGACGGCCTGGCTCGCGCCGTTCATCTGCTTCACGGCGGAGGAGGCCTGGCTCGCGCGCTTCCCCGGCGAAAAGTCGAGCGTGCATCTGCGCACCTTCCCCGACGTGCCGGCGGAATGGTTGGACCCGGCGCTGGCCGCGACATGGGACGAGATCCGCGACATCCGCCGCGTCGTCACCGGCGCGCTGGAGATCGAGCGCAAGGAGAAGCGCATCGGCTCCTCGCTGCAGGCGGGGCCGGTGGTGTACCTGAGCGGCGAGCGCCGCGCGGCGCTGGAAGGCATCGACTTCGCCGAAACCTGCATCACCTCCGGCATCGAGACCATCGAGGGCGACGGACCGGCCGATGCGTTCCGTCTGCCGGATGTGAGCGGCGTCGCCGTCGTGTCGAAGGCGGCGGCGGGCCACAAATGCCAGCGCTGCTGGCAGGTCCTGCCCGAGGTCGGCAAGCAGAGGAAGCCCGACCTCTGCCGCCGCTGCGACGACGCGGTGGCATGATGCGGCAATGGCAGCCGCAATCACGCTGTTTCGTCATGCCCGGGCTTGACCCGGGCATCCACGGTTTACGCCGCGCCGTCCGGAGGCGTGGATGGCCGGGTCAAGCCCGGCCATGACGATATCCCAGGGTGAACTCCGCTTCGGCCTGATGGTCGTGGCCGTCGTGCTGGTCCTGGACCAGGCCTCCAAATTCGTCCTGGTCGACCTGATGCGGGCCAATCCCGGCGGCCTTGAGATCGCCCCGTTCTTCAACCTGGTCCAGGTCTGGAACCGGGGCGTCAGCTTCGGGATGCTGGGCGGCGAGTGGTTCGGCGACAACCAGCGCTGGATTCTGGTGGTGCTCTCGATCGCGGTTTCCGTCCTGCTCGGCTTCTGGCTGCGCAAGGCGGAGCGGGGCATCGACCGGCTGGCGCTCGGCCTCGTCATCGGGGGCGCGCTCGGCAATGCGATCGACCGGGTCGTCTATGGCGCGGTGGCGGATTTCTTCGATTTCCACCTGGGCGGATGGCACTGGCCGGCCTTCAACATCGCCGACGCGGCGATCACCTGCGGGGCGGTCGGGCTGATCCTCGGCGCCATATTGCCGACAAGGTCACGGAGTTTAGAATAGGCACGATGCGCGCTTCGAAGGCACTCCTCCTGGCCGGCCTGGCCGCGGCTCCCCTGCTCGGCGGCTGCGACACCATCCGCGACACCTTCGGCACCGCAAGGCAGGCGCCGAACGAGTTCGAGGTGGTGACCCGGGCGCCACTCTCCGTGCCGCCCGACTTCCAGCTGCGCCCGCCGGAGCCCGGCGCCCCCCGTCCCCAGGAGCAGCGCCCGCGCGACGCCGCACAGACGGCGCTGACCGGCGCGGCCCCGACCCCGGCCGCCGGCCGCTCCGCCGGCGAG
>QOZS01000031.1 GCA_003576705.1 Desertibaculum subflavum | reverse complement strand
GCGGGCGACCCGGCGCAGCTGCGCCAGCTCGCCGCCCGGCTCGGCGCCGGCGACGTGGTGGCGGCCGAGGCGCGCCAGAGCGGCGGCACGGTCGAAGTGACGACGACGCGGCACGGTGCCGGCCCGCCGCAGGTCGCCACGGCAAGCTTCCCGGGGCTGGCGCCGGCGGTGGAAAGCCTGGTCCGCGAATGGGACGAGGCCTGGAAGGCGAAAACCATTCTGCGCTTCGACGCCACCGGCAGCCTCAGGGTCGAGGTGCCGATCCAGTCGATGGCGGATTGGGTGAAGATCCGTCAGCGGCTCGCCGAGACATCGGAGATCGGCAAGATCGAGATCGCATTGTTGACGGCGCAGTCGGCGGAGCTGGTGCTCAGCCTGCGCGGCGATACGGACACGTTGCGACTGGCACTGCGCCAGCGCAACCTCGCGCTGGTCGAGACGGCCGGCGCCTGGCGGCTCGAGCGCCTCGATGCGGGCGTTGTACCGCCGACGAGGTGATGGCCGCGTGAATCTCGCCAATGCGATCTCGATCGCGCGCCTGCTCTCGGTGCCGGCGATCGTCTGGCTGCTGCTGAAGCGGGAATGGACGCTGGCCTTCGCCCTGTTCGTGCTCGCCGGCATTTCCGACGCGGTGGACGGGCTGCTGGCACGGCGCTTCGGCATGCAGACCGAGCTCGGCGGCTATCTCGACCCTCTGGCCGACAAGGCGCTGCTGGTCGCGATCTATCTGGTGCTCGGCTGGCTCGGCCACCTGCCGGACTGGCTGGTCATCCTGGTGGTCAGTCGCGACATCCTGATCGTCGGCGGCGCGCTGCTCTCCTTCGCCATGGGCTCGGGCCTTGCGGTGCGGCCGATCTTCGTCAGCAAGCTGAACACGGTGGCGCAGATTGCGCTCGCCGCCGCCATCCTGGCCGAGCTCGCCTTCGGCTGGCTCGGGGAGCTTGTGGTGCTGGCGATGATCTGGCTGGTCGGCGCCACGACGGTGATTTCCGGTGCGGGCTATCTCGCCCAGTGGTGGCGCAACCAGCGGATAGCGGAGCCCTGATGCGAATCTCACGCGAGGCGGTGTTCTGGCTCGGCGGCGGCGTCATCCTGTTCCTGCTGCTCTGGCTGCTCAGCGGCATGCTGCTGCCCTTCGTCGCCGGCATGGCGCTCGCCTATCTGCTCGATCCGGTGGCCGACCGGCTCGAGCGCCTCGGCCTGTCGCGCACGCTCGCAACCACCGTGATCCTGGCGGCGTTCTTCGGCGCTCTGCTGCTGGCGGTGCTGCTGCTCTATCCGGTTCTGGCGCGGCAGATCGCCGGGCTGGTGCGACGGTTGCCGGAACTGATCGACCAGGCGCGCGACAGGCTGATGCCGCTGATCGACTCGCTGCTCGCCCGCGCGCCGGAGGGCAGCGTCGCCAAGGTGCAGGAAGCGGCGACCGGACACGCGGAAAAGGCGGTGGAGCTCGCGGTCGGATTCCTGGGCGGCCTCATCACCAGCGGCGCGGCGATTGTCGATGCGCTGTCGCTGATCGTCATCACCCCGGTGGTGGCGTTCTATCTGATCCGCGACTGGGACCGGCTGGTGCAGCTGGTCGACGACTGGCTGCCGCGCCGACACTATGACGTGCTGCGCCAGCAGATCCGTGAGATCGACCGCGTGCTGGCCGGCTTCGTGCGCGGCCAACTGACGGTCTGCGCCATTCTCGGCACGTTCTACGCCCTGGGGCTCAGCCTGATCGGCCTCGAATTCGGGCTGGTGATCGGCCTCCTTAGCGGCGCGCTGTCGTTCATTCCCTTCATCGGCACGATGATCGGGTTCGTTGCCACCGCCGTGATCGCGGTGATCCAGTTCTGGAGCGAGCCCTGGTGGATTGCCGCCGCGCTGGCGATCTTCGGCATCGGCCAGTTCCTGGAAGGCAACGTGATCTCGCCCAAGCTGGTCGGCGACAAGGTTGGCCTGCACCCGGTCTGGCTGATGTTCGCGCTGCTCGCCTTCGGCAGCCTGTTCGGCTTCGTCGGCGTCTTCCTGGCTGTGCCGGCGGCGGCGGTGATCGGCGTGCTGGTGCGCTTCGGGCTCGGCCGCTACCGGCTGAGCCCGCTCTATCTCGGCGACGAACCATGACGGCCCGCCAGCTGGCGCTCGACCTGACGATCGCGCCGTCGCTGACGCGCGCCGATTTCGTCGTCGGCGAGGCCAACCGCTTGGCCCTGGCGATGCTCGACCGCTGGCCGGACTGGCCGCGACCGGGCCTCGTGCTGCATGGGCCGGAAGGCGCCGGCAAGACCCATCTGGTGCATCTCTGGCTGACGCGCGCCGGCGGCGAGCGTGTCGATGCCGCGGCGCTGGCCGGCAGCGAGGCGGCGGCACCGGCGGCGCGTCCTTTGGCGGTCGAGGATGTGGATCGCGGGGTCGACGAAGCGGCGCTCCTGCATCTCTACAATCGCGCCATGGAGGCGGGCACGGGCCTGGTCCTGACCGGCCGGATGCCGCCGGCGGCCTGGCCGATCCGCCTGCCCGATCTCCGCTCGCGGCTCCTGGCGCTGCCGACCGCCGCGGTGGCGGCGCCCGATGACACGTTGCTGCGCGCCGTGCTGGCCAAGCTGTTCGCCGATCGCCAGCTGAAGGTCGACGACCGCGTGCTGGCCTATCTGCCGACGCGGATGGAGCGATCCTATGCGGCCGCCCGGGGCCTGGTGGCGGCGATCGACCGCGCGGCGCTGGCGGCGCATCGCGAAGTGAACCTGGCGCTGGCCAGTGCGGTTTTGCGGGGGGAGATGGAGGAATGACATGCGTCGATGGATCCTGCTGCTCGCGCTGCTGACCTGGCCGGCGATTGGCGTCGGCGCGCCGCCGATGACCCCGGTCGGCACCTGGGAGACGCCGGAAGGCAAAGGCGGCAAGGCGCATATCCGGATCGAGCCCTGCGCCGGCAAGCTGTGCGGCCGCATCGTCTGGCTGGAACAGCCGGACGACAAGAAGGGGCAGCCGAAGACCGATCGCCGCAATAGCGACATCGCGCAGCGCGCGCGCCCCATTCTCGGCCTGCCCATCCTGAACGGCTTCCTGCCCGATCCGGAGCGCACGGACCGCTGGATCGACGGCCGGATCTACAATCCGGAGGATGGCGAGACCTACAAGTGCACGATGACGCTCGGACAGGACGGCATGCTCGACGTGCGCGGCTATGTCGGCCTGCCGCTGCTCGGCAAGACACAGACTTGGCGGCGGGTCGAATGAAGTCGGCAGAGCTGATGGCGACGATCCGGCCGCGTAGTGTTCTGTAGGAATCGAGGCTGTCAGGTTTCCTTACAGACATAGTTGAGACATTCCCTGGGCCGGCCGGCGCTCGGGCTAAAATACTAAATATTTTAAAAGGATAGGCGGGATTCGCCGATTGGCTTCCCGCGGCTGCCGAGACAGTTGCGGCCGCAATTTCGCGAATCTGCCGCCATTTGCCCCGGGACGCCGCCCGTCCTGTCGTCGCAACTTACTGATACAAAAGAAGAAATGCCCGCTGGTACAGCACTTGCTCCGGGCCTTGATCGCGGGGGTTGGATCTGTTCCGGAAGGGAATGTTCAGATGAAAAGATGGCTCTTGGGAACCGCCTTGGGTGCCTCGCTGGCGCTGGGCGGGATGGCGACCGCCTCGGCAGCGGTGATCGAGCTCGCCCTCGCGGTCGATGCATCGAGCAGCATCAGCGATACCGAATGGGCTCTGCAGATGCAGGGCTATGCCAACGCCATCAATGCCGTGCTGCCGACCGACAGCACGGTGGCGGTCTCGGTGATCCGCTTCGCCACCAGCGCCTCGGTCGTCATGGGCATGACCGAGATCACCAGCGTTTCGGACCGCACCGACCTGGCGAACTTCTTCCTCGGCCTGAGCCAGGACGGCAACGGCGATCTGACCTGCATCACCTGCGCCATCGAGGCGGCCGAAGGCACGCTGGACGGCGATGCGCTGACCAAGGGGGTGATCGACGTCTCGACCGACGGCGTGTTCACCGCCGGCTTCAACCCGAACAGCGACGAGACGGTCGTCGGTTCGGCCGAGTGGGCGGTGCTGAACGATGCCGATGTCGTCAACGCGCTGGGCATCGGCACGGGCACCGCGCCCGACTTCGCCCATGGCGACGACTCGTTCAGCATCCTGGCCGCCAGCTTTGCCGAGTTCGAGGCGGCGCTGATCGAGAAGCTGCGGCGCGAGACCGGACAGGATGTGCCGGAGCCGGCCGCCCTCGGCCTGTTTGGCGCCATGCTCGCCGGTTTCGGCCTGGTGGCGCGCCGGCGCCGCGCCTGATCCGGCTGCGGGGCAATTGCGACGGCGGCCTTCGGGCCGCCGTTTGCATTTCGGGCGGCAGCTTGCCTGTCAATCAGCTTTCCAACTCGCCGTTGGCGACCGGATCTCGAAGCTAAACAATTCAAATCACGCGATCTTTTCCGTGACCGAGAAGGACGGCATGTCACGCGGTTGTCGCTGGAAAGTGAATCTGATCGGTCAGGCTGCAAGGCTCGGCTGAGTCAACTTTCCTTACACGCTTATATGCGCCGAAACGTTGAGTGCTTAACAAGAGCAGACGGGGAGAGAGGCGGCTTTACCCGCGATCTGCTGTCGAATGCACCCTGCAAGTTCAATCGGGTCACTCTCCACGCCGCAGGTAAATATCTGAAAATAATGCAGTTTTTTAGCGTGGGCGCGAATTGACCCCGCATCCTTCCTGCCATCCGAGAAGAAGTCGAACGCCTTTTGACCAGCGATCAGTAATGGCGGCGGAATGTCAGCTTTCTTTACGGCCGGCTGTTTCGATCCTCGCGCTGCCGCGCTGTCCCATCTGATAAAAATAACAGTAGAATCAATGAGATGTCTGGAAAAGCCACGCCGAAAGCGGCCTCCACAGCGAGGGGATAAATCGCAACCTACCATTACACAGCCCCGCAATCGCATCGGCATTGTTTGGCTAATCTATTGAATTATCGACGTTTTCCAAAGATGGCATAAACGTTGCGTTACATATGGCTGCGAGGGCCCTTGAGGCCATACGAGTAAATTACAGAGGGAGATGCACATGAAGAAATGGCTTATGGGGGCCGCGGCGGCTGGCATTGCCGCGGTGAGCTTCAGCGGAACCGCATCCGCTGTTCCGGTCGCTCTTGAGCTGGCTCTGGTTGTCGATGCTTCGGGGAGTATCAGCTCCAGTAACTGGAATCTGCAGATGACGGGCTATCACAACGCGCTGACGTCGGTATTGCCGACGGACGGATCTGTTGCGGTGTCGGTCATTCGCTTTGCGACGAACGCGTCGGTTGTTCGCAGCATGACGCAGATCAACAGTGCCGGTGATCGTGACGCCTTGGCGGACTTCTTCCTGACGCTTAGCCAGAGCGGCAACGGCAACAGCACCTGCATCTCCTGCGGCATCTTTTCCGGCGAGGGGACGCTCGATTCCGATCCGCTGACCAAGGGTGTCATCGACGTTTCCACGGACGGTGAGTGGAATACCGGCGTGGATCCGAACGGGCCCGCGGGAACGTCAGGAACGGCTGAATGGGCCGTTGCGAATGATGCGGACGTGGTCAACGCGCTCGGCATCGGGACCGGCACGGCCCCCAACTTCGCGCATGGACCTGGGTCGTTCAGCCTGCTGGCCGACTCGTTCGCCGACTTCGAGGCGACGCTGCGGACCAAGCTGCTGCGCGAGACCGGCCAGGACGTGCCGGAGCCGGCGGCGCTCGCCATGTTCGGTGCGATGCTGGTAGGGCTCGGCGCCCTCGGCCGCCGTCGTCGCCGGGCCTAACCAAAGTTCCAGTCTGATGCTAAGGGCGGCGGCCTACGGGCCGCCGCTTTTTTTGTGCCTCCCGATCCCGCTACACTCCGTTCAAGACCAGTAGGGAGGGAACGATGAAGCGCGTCGAGATCGGTGCCTATGGCGTGCCGGCGGAAGTGGCGGCCTGCGTCGAGGTGGCGGATGTCGGCGCGCCCGGGCCGGGCGAGGTCGTGTTCGACGTGCTCGCCTTTCCGATCAACCCCGCCGATATGTGGTTCTGCCGCGGCAGCTACCGCCTGAAGCCGCCGCTGCCGGCGATTCCGGGGGCCGAATGCATCGGCCGGGTCGCCGCGGCCGGCGCCGGCGTCACCGCGGTGACGCCTGGCGATCTCGTCATCAACCTGCAGCGCGAGAACTGGGCGCAGCGTCGGCGCGTCAAGGCCGAGGACGTGATCCCCGTGCCGGCCGGCATCGACCTGAAGCAGGGCGCCATGCTGCGCATTAATCCGCCGACCGCGCTCCTGATGCTGTCCGATATCGTCGATCTCAAGCCTGGCGAGTGGGTGGTGCAGAACGTCGCCAATTCGGCGGTCGGCCGGCTCGTCATCCGTCTGGCCAGGACGCGCGGGCTGAAAACCGTCAACGTCGTGCGACGCGAGGCGCTGTTCGGCGAGCTGAAGGCGCTCGGCGCCGATCAATGCGTGGTCGATGCGCCGGATCTCGGCGAACGGGTAAGGACGGCGACCGGCGGCGCGGCGATCCGGCTCGGCCTCGATGCCGTGTCGGGCGCGGCGACGGGGCGGATCAGCGACTGCCTCGCCGACGGCGGCACCGTCTGCACCTATGGCTCGATGTCGGGCGAGGACCCGTTGGTGCCGCGCGCGGCGCCGATCTATCGCGGCGTCAGCCTGACCGGCTTCATGCTCGGCCGCTTCCTGGCGAAGCGCAGCCTGGAGCAGATCCGCGCTCTCTACGCCGATCTCGCGGCTCAGATCATGAACGGCAATCTGAGCGCGCCGGTCGAGAAGGTCTATCCGATCGAGGACATCAGGGCGGCGCTGACCCGCGCCGATCAGGGCGAGCGCGCCGGCAAGATCCTGGTCGCGCCCAATGGGCCGATCTGACCCGAAAGCGATTCAAGGGGAGAAAGCAGATGATCTACGAGTTCCGCACCTACACATTCGGGCCGGGCCAGGCGCCGAAATACCTCAACCTCGTGCGCGATGTCGGCAAGCCGATCCGCGGCGACAATTTCGGCCGCAATCACGGCTACTGGTCGGCCGAGTTCGGGCCGTTGAACCAGGTCTGGCATCTCTGGAGTTTCGCCTCGCTCGACGAGCGCACGCGGCTGCGCGCCGAGCTCGGCAAGCAGGAACGCTGGGTGAAGGAGTTCATTCCGGGCGTGCGCCCGCTCCTGCAGCGCCAGGACATCCGCCTGCTGAACCCGGTGATCGAGCCGCGCGCGCCGGCCACCGAAGGCAACATCTACGAGTTCCGCATCTATCGCACCAAGATCGGCATGGCCAAGGCCTGGACCGAGGTGTTCTGCGAGCACCTGCCGGCGCGCGAGCAGTATTCCAAGATCGTCGGCCTGTTCTACACCGAGGCGCCGCAGCCGAACGAGGTGATGCATATCTGGGCCTACAAGGACCTGAACGCCCGCGCCGAGGCGCGCGCCGCGTCGATGAAGGACCCGAAATGGCAGGAATTCCTCGGCAAGTCGGGCCCGATGCTGGAGGAGATGCAGTCGATCGCGCTGCTGCCGGCGCCGTTCTCGCCGCTCAAGTGAGGGCGCCATGACACCGCAAGTCCTTGCCGGCGGCTTCACCTTTCCGGAGGGGCCACGCTGGCGCGACGGCAAGCTGTGGCTCTCCGATTTCTACGCGCACCGCGTAGTGACGGTGGATCTCGCCGGCAAGGTCGAGGAAGTGGTGAAGGTGCCCCAGCAGCCTTCCGGCCTCGGCTTTCTGCCGGACGGGCGGCTGCTCATCGTCTCCATGCTGGACCGGAAGCTGCTCAGGCTCGATGGCGGCGCGCTCACCGAAGTGGCAGATCTCTCCGCCCATGCGACCGGCCCGTGCAACGACATGGTGGTGGATGCGAAGGGGCGTGCCTATGTGGGCAATTTCGGCTCCAACCACCATGCCGGCGAGGCGCCGCGCAATGCAGCCCTGGTGCGCGTCGATCCGGACGGCAAGATCACCAAGGTCGCCGACGATCTGGAATTTCCCAACGGCACGGTGATCACGCCGGACGGCAAGACCCTGATCGTCGGCGAGACGCGCGGCAACCGGCTGACCGCCTTCGACATCGCGGCCGATGGCGGGCTGAGCAACCGGCGCGTCTTCGCGGCCATCGACGGCATGTTCCCGGACGGCATCTGCCTCGATGCCGCGGGCGGCATCTGGGTGGCCGATCCGCGCGCGCTTCGTACGCTCCGCGTGGAAGAGGGCGGGCGCGTCACGCATTCCATCGATACGAGCCCGCGCGGCTGCTACGCCTGCATGCTGGGCGGCGATGACGGGCGGACCTTGTTCATCCTGACCAATAGCGGCAGCGGCCCCGCCATGGGCCAGAAGGCCGACGGCCGCATCGAGACCGTGCGGGTCGACGTGCCGCATGCCGGCCTGCCGTGAAGGGGAGTGAAGCCATGACAGTGGGTCCGGAGAACGATTACGGCTTCGAAGGCAAGGCGGCGATCGTCGCCGGCGGCGGCGCCGCGGGCGACGGCATCGGCAATGGCCGTGCGGCGGCAATGCTGCTGGCGCGCGCCGGCGCCAGGGTTCTGGTGGTCGACCGCGAGCTCAAGCTCGCCGAGCGCACCGCGGAGATGATCAAGGCGGAGGGCGGCACCGCCATCGCCCACGCCACCGACGCAACCGTTCCCAAGCAGTGCGAGCAGATGGTGCAGGCGGCGCTCGACCATTTCAGCCGGCTCGACTTCCTCGACAACAATATCGGCATTGGCAGCCGCGGCAGCGTGGTGGACGAGCCGCTGGAGACCTATCGCCGGGTCATGCAGATCAATGTCGAGACCATGTTCCTCTGCTCGAAATACGCGATTCCCGCGATGATCAAGACGGCCAAGGGCGGCGCCATCGTCAACGTCTCGTCGATCTCGGCTTTGCGCCCGCGCAACCTCACCACCTACACGACCTCGAAAGGCGCGGTGATCGCACTGAGCCGCGCCATGGCAGTGGATCACGGCAAGGACGGCATCCGCGTCAACTGCGTGGCGCCGGGCCCGGTCTATACGCCGATGGTCTATGCCGGCGGCATGAGCGAGAACGCGCGGTCGCAGCGCGCCAAGGCCTCGGTGCTCGGCATCGAAGGCACCGGCTGGGATGTCGGCCACGCCGTGCGCTTCCTGCTGTCGAACCACGCCCGCTACATCACCGGCCAGACCCTGGTGGTGGATGGCGGCGTGACCATCCAGGCCCCGGCGCGGGATTCGGCGGGCTAGCCGGTAAAAGTACTGCGGATCACTCAATTAGAGCATATTTGATGCAGGTGGCGCTTTCATTAGCGATCCAATCTCAACTAGAATTTGCAATAGCACGCCGAGCCGACATGCATGACCCAATCACGGATAATTCCCGCGCTTACTTCGGAAGCTGCATTAAAGCGGAACCTTAGAAGTCATTTGAAATCACTTGGGTTTCGAATGGGAGAGGGCGCGGGACTAATAGCAAGTCGGAGCCAGAAGGACGATGTTCGTAAATTGCACATTGAACAGCGACGCGAGCGGATCACAACAAATTCAGAGTTCCTGAGAGGAAATTTCAGCAGACTGATTGAGCATTTTGCCAATGGATGGGACGTGGACCCGACAAAGATTCGGTTTTCGTTAAAGCAGATCCATGCAGGAACAATTGAGTCCGATTTGTTTCGATTTGCGTCACTGTCTTGGTCGGTTCCAGTTTCGCAAGGCTACGGGCGTCGAATTCGATATCTGGTGCTCGATGAGCAAAATGAAAAATTGGCCGGAATTATTGCGCTTGGAGATCCCGTGTTTAATCTTCGGTCGCGCGATAATTTTATCTGCTGGTCTGCGAAAGACCGTGCTGATCGCCTAGTAAATATGATGGACGCCTACGTTCTCGGCGCTGTACCACCTTACAACATGCTACTTGGAGGAAAGGCAGTTGCTTGTTTAGTCCGTTCGCGAGAGGTCGCTTCTGATTTTGCTAACAAATATGGGTCCAGAGAAGGAATTATCTCCAAGGTTCAGAAGAAAGCTCAGTTGGTGGCTGTCACAACTAGCTCGGCGCTTGGTAGATCCTCTGTGTACAATCGCTTGAAATTGAATGGGAGGGTTTATTTTCGCCCTATTGGCACAAGTGAAGGGTGGGGGCACTTCCACATACCCGATAAGATTTTTTCTATGATGAGAGAGTACCTCCGCGTCCGTGATCATTCGTATCCGGATCAGCATCGCTTCGGAAGTGGTCCGAACTGGCGAATGCGAACCATTAGAGAGTCTTTAAAATCTCTCGGGCTGAGCGAAGCGCTTCTTCGGCACGGCGTGCAAAGAGAGATATTCATTTCCTGTCTTGCTGAGAATGCACTTGAGATTTTGAGCCAGGGGCACGGAGAGCCAAATTATGGTGATCTGTTGACAACCACCGAAATCTCAGCACTTGCGGTAAATCGCTGGATGGAAGCAAGAGCACGGCGGAGGCCGGAATTCCGACAGTGGCCCCGGGAGAGTTTTGCTCAAAAGATCAGCATAGAATTGGAGGGTGCCGTTGCCGCTTACGCCCCACTTTAGAATACGTCAGTGCCATTTCGTGCCCTTGCGAAACTTCTCACCGACCGTCGAGAGATAGTCGAATAGATCGCTAGACGTGTATCCACCGACAAAAGACAAAAGATAAATCACGTACACGCCGGCAATCGATAGTGATCCGGTGTTGAACCCCGACGTCTTCCCAAATGATGTAAGGCCACCTAGAAATATCATGGCGATGACAGGACCAATCGCCAATCCGCCTAGCGGCCTTGTTGTCAAGTATATATAATAACCAATGACTTGACTATTATATACATCTTCATCGACGGTTCGTTTAGATTCGTCGATTGCAATCGCAAGGCGACCAAGTTTATTCGTTATAAGGTAAACGTAGACCTTCCGCGAAAAATACAGCGAACTTCCTACGAGCCCGATGAGGGAACAATTTATCCAAAGTAGCCGGTGTTCAATGAGGCCGGCGTCAGTTGGTTGCACAGACACAAAATTCTCATAGTAGATTGCATAACCAGCTGCTAGGAAAAGCGCCAAATGCCAGAGGCCTATTGACAGCAGGATCTTCGTTCTGGGTGGCATAGTTCTGCTTGGCTCCCTTTGAATTTCTCCCTTTGGATTAGATACTCATGATCTGAACGGAAGGTCTTTAATTATAAACGTGTCACGCCAACCTCGTGAGTACTTCTCGGGAAACAGCCGCTCTGGAGAGGAGGTGATGAGTTTAACTGACGGGTTCTCAACTGCAAACACCCATGACCCTACCGTCTGCATTTTACTGCCCAGCGGCGCAATCAAAATGTTGAATCTATATTTATTGTGATCTCGGTTGTAAATATGGGATAGAAAAGTGTGTGTTGCCTTCCAGTCCAGTGTCTCTACTAAATGAACGGAATTTTTATTATCATCGATAAGATCGAAATTCACAGTCTCCATTAACTTTTCTCGCCAAGTCAGGTCGCTGCGAACCGGCTTTCCTTGCACGAGAATTTTTACATTCGTCTCGTATTCCCTCAAAATGGCCCCAAGCCGAGATCTTTTGAACGTCAGAAAAGCTATGAGCATGAGGGGGTAATTGGGCAGATGACGCCCTTCAAATCCGGGGATCTCTTCTACGCGACACCGGCCCGAGTACACAATCTCCGCATGCTCAAATGTGGTTAGATTAAAGAAAGCTTCGCTCATATCTGATGCTCTATCCAGTTTAATTCGGCCGTAATCTTCTTTCGTTGGCCAATATTCTTCTGCCTCAGTATAAAGAAGCCATAGTCGGCGATTGGAATTTACTATTCTCGTTAGTATGGAAAACAATGCGATCCGGGAAA
Source organism: Desertibaculum subflavum (assembly GCA_003576705.1). Classification (GTDB taxonomy): domain Bacteria; phylum Pseudomonadota; class Alphaproteobacteria; order Ferrovibrionales; family Ferrovibrionaceae; genus Desertibaculum; species Desertibaculum subflavum. Next base: position 53,008 of record QOZS01000031.1, on the reverse strand, counting down.
GCGCAGTTATATCACAAACAACGAGGTCGCCGGGCATGTTGATGACTTCAACGAGCCCAGGCTCCCGCAGTGCGTCGGCGAGCGGCATTTGTCGCACCGCGCCGGGCCCGTGCGCTATCCGATGGCAGGCAGACATTAACCGCTCATAAGAAGCTGAATGCTCCTCTCCGGGATACGTCAAAAGCAGGACGGATCGTGCACGCACATCCATCCCTTCGATTAGCTCCGCGGCCCTCGGCGCACGATCTTCGAAGCCGGCACACACAACGAGGCATATGTCAGAGAGTTGGTTCTTGAGCAGCTCGATGTTGGGAACCATACGGCCTCCCGGGTCAGACGCTTGGTTCGAAGAGTCTATCCAGCGTCAGCTGCTGCTGGTCCGGCCTAATCCCAGCTTCGCTCAGCATTCGGCGTAGGAATGAAGGCGGATTCTGCACGAAGTCGAGGAAATGCCTGGCGGACATCGGAAACGTATCCCGACTGCGGAAAGTGGTCGGGAAAGCCGGCGTAAACTGCTTCCGGAAGATCAGCCGGCGCGCGAGTATCCCCTGGGATGAAGTGCTAAAACCGCCATCGACAAATACGCCATTACGAAGAAGCTCTGCGGTTGCATTGCGCACTTCATCTGTCGCATTGGCCCACTGAATTTCAAGTCGAAGGTATTCGGCGGGCCGTTTCTCACTCCCCACGTTATCACGCTGCAACTTGAAAAGAGACATTTTTCCGAAATGTAGAGCAATCTCATAGAGATTACACGTCTGAACAGAAAAATCTTGAAGGCTGTACAGCTCTTTTCGGGCGTATTCTCGGATAACTTTGTTCTGCTTTGCTATTCCGATCGGTTTGGACAATGGAAAATGGCTGGAATCAATCCCGTCGATCATTTTTCCGATTAGATCAATCAGATAACTAATGTCTCCGGAGCAAAGTGAAACTACCGTATCCCACCCATAGTATCGCAGGCCGTGAATTCGACCATCTAGCGTCCGCTGTCGTATATCCTTTGCGATGTCCCAACGCTTCCGATCTCCAAGCAATAATTGAGCGGTCTGTGCAACAGGCACACGGCTTACTTCGAAGCGCTTTTTGAAAATGTCGTCAATACATTCGTGAATCACAGTTCTCTTTTTCTCAAGATCAATTGAATTCACGTATTCCGCGCCTAAATTAACCTCCCGGAAATCTCTATTTGCATTGTATCGGTTGTGTCGACTATCCACAAATTCCGTACTTTCGCTGTGAGCGGTAACTCTGAACGTGTATCCACCGCCGGAATTCCAAATAACTGGCAGAAGTGTCTTCTGCACACTAGAGGGAACTTTCGGTAACGAAAAATCATCCAACAGAAACACAATGCTCTTTCCCAAAAACGCCGGAACTGCAGCTTTTAACTTGGCACAGATCTCCGAAAGGAATTTTGCGCTGAGAAGTGGCGAACTTTCCTGTGGGTCAAATTGAAGCAGTAGTATCTGGGACTGAATGTCCTTTATGGCGGACATTGCGGACCCTAAACTGTCTACACGGGTTCCCAGAGACGATGAGAGAAAAGAGCAGAAGTCAAACTCGGCGATATCGCTAATTACAAGAAGATTTTTGATTTTCGCATACAAAAGTGTGTCACATATCTCGTATAGATAGAGGAGATGAAAAAAATAAAGCACGGTTTCTTCCTTCGTCATCCACGGCGGTAGCTTGGTTATCGGTGAATGATTACCTATTTCTAGGCGAGCGGAGACGAAAAAGCCTATGAAGCTGTCGCTGTCAATCTGGTCTGACACTGTACCATTTGACTCGCTTGGGGAAAAACTTGCCAATCGAGTCTTAAGTCGCATGCACTTCAGAATCATGGTTTTGCCCGAGCCACGCGGGCCGGTTATAAGTGTTGACTGTGCTGCAACCATAATAGTGTCGCGGACCCAAGGGAACCGGTTGGAAAATAATCTCCAGATAAGTGCATCGCTTGGAAAGTCATTTGCGTTCAAATATTCAAATGGATACTGCAAAATAGCGACCGTCTCTTCAGAAAGTAAGTAGCTCTGCCGTCGAAGTTGAGTGAGAGCTGAAATTGTTTCCTCTGCACTGCGCAGGCGGCGTGCCGGGTTCTCGTCTGAAAGACGGCTTACAATTTTGGCGAGATTGTCAAGAAAAAATAAATCCTCTTTAGGTGTGCTTGCGCTACTTTTTCGAGCTGCTAAGACTAGAGTGTCAATGTGACGCGCTAGAAAGGCAAGGTCGTTAAGTGCATGAGTTCGAAATGCTTGGCGAAAAAGGGCAGAGCCAGTGTCAACGATTTTTAGGATAAAGCGGGATCCGCTATGCCTAGCTTGTAATTCTTCAGGTGTGAGTTCCTTAACTAATATATTGTCAGAATTTAAATCATTGTGCCAAAGATTCTTTTGCTCAAATCTCTGAATGCCTGAGGCTATATCGAGTATCGCGCCATAAACCACATTCGCATTGATGTTCTCAGTCGTACAAAATTCGGTTAGCGTTACACCTTCAACCCATTCCATAATAACGAAATATACTGGGATCTTTGAATCTCTATAAAACACAGTACCTTCGCCTGCGTCGAAAAGTTCGGCAATATTTGGATGTGATCCTAGCCGGGCATATTTGGTCACTTCTTCGCTGAATGACTTTTCGTGTTGTTCGTATAATTTTACTGGGACGATCTTGATCGCGACGGGTTTGCCTATCCTGTTTGTCCCATAGTACGTTGCGCCGTAGTACCCTCGGCCCTTGAATTGTTTGAGGAAATAACCGTCAAGTGCCTGGTTCTCAAATACAGAACCGACATTGAGGGGGTTATTGCATACTGGGCATATGTCGGACAGCTTTTTCGCCTTACCCTTGGCGCAGAGAAAGCAGGCGAAATCGCGTTCAGAGGGGTTTTCAATTGGCATGATTTACTGTGTCGTTTTACGTTCAGGGCGCCGCCGCATGTCCTGTTTCGGCAGTCGCGATTGGGCAGTGTAGATCCGGCATGCAGCAACCGCTAGCATTGTATTCGACCATCGGGCTGGCGGATCAGCTGGCCCGGCCGCGCGCCGGTGAACTGGTCGTTCGCCCGCGTCTCGATGCCGGCGACGAAAGTGTGGCGATAGCCGGTCGCGCGCTGCATCAGGCGGCGGCCGCCGGTCGGCAGGTCGTAGACCACTTCCGGCCGGTGCAGCCGCAGGTTCGCGAAATCGATCACATTGATATCGGCGCGATAGCCGGGCGCGAGGATGCCGCGGTCGCGCAAGGCATAGGCGGCCGCGGTGTCGCGGGTGTGCTTGCGCACCAGGAATTCGAGCGGCAGGCCGGGCCCGCGCTTGCGGTCGCGCGCCCAATGGGTCAGCAGGAAGGTCGGCGCGCTGGCATCGCAGATCACGCCGACATGGGCGCCGCCATCGGCCACGCCGATCACGCTCGCCTCGTCGGTCAGCATCTCGCGCACCACGTCGAGATTGCCGTAGGAATAATTCTCGAACGGCAGCAGCAGCAGGCCCTTGCCGCCATCCGCCATCATCGCCTCCAACGCCACCGCCCAGGGATCCCGGCCGGCCTTCTCGGCGCGTGCCTGCACGCTGTCGATCAACGGGTCCGGCTCGTAGTTCAGCGCGCCGTCGAGGATGTTCGCCCTGGTCAGCGCGGTCGCCATGAAGCGCGTCGCGCCGTCGTTCGGGCGCTCCTCCACCAGGCGGCGGCGCAATGCGTCGTCGGATTGCAGGCGCTCGTAGCGTTCCTTGGGCGACAGGTTGGCGAGCGATGTCCAGGCCGGATGGTTGGCGAAAGGATGCATCGTCGTCTCGAGGCCCATGACGACGCCGATGGGGCGCACGCCGACCTGGCCCGTCGCCTCGATCCCGGCGCGGCGCGCGGCATGGATCTGGCCGAAGGTCTCGCGCCAGAGCTCGGGCTTGGCGTCGACCTGCACGATCAGGCAGGAAAGCGGCCGGCCGGCGATCTCCGCCGCCTCGCGCATCGCCTCGAACTCGCCCGGCCCGAAATCGGAGTTCACTTCCAGCACGCCGCTGCCGGCGCGGCGCATGGCGCGGGCGAGGCCGTTCAGCTCGGCCTGCCGCGCCGAGAGGCTCGGCGTCAGCCTTCCGTCCTTGGCCTTGTGTTTGATCGTGCGCGACGTGGTGAAGCCGAGCGCGCCGGCCCTGAGACTCTCCTCGAGCAGGCGGCCCATCTCAACGATCTCGGCCTCGGTTGGGATCTCGGCATGGTCGGCGCCGCGCTCGCCCATCACGTAGAAGCGGAGCGAGGCATGCGTCGCCTGGGTCCCGATATCCATGACGCGCGGCATCGCGGCGAGAGCATCGAGATACTCCGGAAAGCTCTCCCAGTTGAACTTCACGCCTTCGGAGAGGACGGTGCCGGGAATGTCCTCGACGCCCTCCATCAGGTTGATCAGATAGGGCGCGGCGCCGGGCCGGACCGGCGCGAAGCCGACGCCGCAATTGCCGAACACCGCTGTGGTCACGCCGTGCAGCGAGGAGGGCGCGAGCTCCGGATCCCAGGTCGCCTGGCCGTCATAATGCGTGTGGATGTCGACGAAGCCCGGCGTGACCAGGCAGCCCGCCGCGTCGATCTCGCGCTTCGCCGGCCCGAGCTTGCCGCCGACCGCCGTGATGATGCCGCCTTCGATCGCGACATCGCCGGTGCGGCGCGGTGCGCCGGTGCCGTCGATGATGGTGCCGCCGCGGATGACCAGGTCGTGCATGGGCGTTTCCTGTCAGACGGTGAGGACGATCTTGCCGAAATGCGCGTTGGCGCGCATATGCGCCTGCGCCGCGACGGCTTCGTCGAGCGGGAAGGTCTTGTCGATCGGCAGATGCAGCTTGCCGGCCTCGATCGCGGGCCAGAGATCGGCCCGCATCTTCTGCACGATCTCGCGCACCTCGTCGTTGGAGCGGGTGCGGAAGGTGACGCCGATATAGTCGATGCGGCGCAGCGCGTGCAGGTCGAAATCGAACTCGCCCTTCATGCCGCCGAGCCGGCCGACATTGACGATGCGGCCGAGAATGGCGCAGGCCTTGAGGTTGCCGTTGGCGACCGAGCCCGAGACCTGGTCGACGATCAGGTCGACGCCCTTGCCGTCGGTCGCCTTCAGCACCTGGTCGGCCCAGCTGGGATCCTTCGTATCGATCGCGAGATCGGCGCCGAATTCCTTCAGCTTGGCGCGACGGCCTTCATGCGTCGACGTGCCGATGACGAATTTGGCGCCCTTCAGCTTGGCGATCTGCAGCGCCATCAGGCCGACGCCGGAGGAAGCGCCCTGGATCATCACGCTCTCGCCCGCTTTCAGGCGGCCGTTGGTGACCACGGCGTCGTGCATGGTCTGCAGCGCGACGGGCAATGTCGCCGCCTGTTCCCAGGACATGTTGTTGGCCGGCACCGGCGAGCAGCGGCTCCAATCCGTCACCGCGTATTCGGCATAGCCGCCGCTGCCGGAGCACATCACCCGGTCGCCCGGCTTGATGCCCTTCACCTCAGTGCCGACTTCCGCCACCTCGCCGGCCCATTCCAGGCCGGCAACGGCGCCGGGGCCGCCGGCGCGGCCATGGGCGTGACCGGATGCCATGGCGAGATCGGCACGGTTCAGGCCGGCCGCGCGCACCCGCACCAGGACTTCGTTCGGCTTCGGTGCGGGCTTGGGCACGTCCTGCACCTGCAGGCCGTTCGCGGTGATGACGGCTGCCTTCATGGAACATTTCCTCCGATTTCGACGTCCATCATAGCCGACCGCGCGCCTGGCGCAGCAAGACCAGGCAGCCGAGCGCCGGAAAGATCGCCGTGACCAGGAAGGCGAGCCGGTAGCTGCCGGAGAGCTGCACCATGGCGGCAAAGCTCGCCGGGCCGACGGCATAGCCGATGAAGGAGAAGAAGGTGGAGGCGGCCGTGGCCTCGCCCACCTTTTCGCGCGGCACGATGGCGGCGAGCTCGGAGAGATAGACGCCGTTCCAGCTGACCGCGCTGACGCCGATGAAAGCGGCGGCGGCGAGGAGCAACGGCCAGGGCGTCGCCGGACCCAGCGTGGCGGTGACGAGCAGGGCTGCGGTGGCACCGCCGGCGAGCCAGACCAGCGTCACCCGTCCGGAGCGGCGGTCGGCCCACCAGCCGGCGCCCACGCGGCCGATCGCCCCGAATACCTGCAGCACGGCATAGGCAAAGCCCGCCGCGGCGACACCCAGCATCAGGTCGGCGGTCAGATAGGGGACGAAGAAGGAGAAGAAGCATGTCTGCGCCATGGCGAAGGCGAAGCCGGCGAAGGTGAGACCGGGGAGATCGGGCGCCAGCCGCATGCCGCGCAGCGGCGCCGCGAAATGGCGCAGGCTCAGCATGTCGGTCGGCGAGATGCGTGCCGCGCGATCGCGGTCGGAATCGATCTCGCTGCGCCAACGCTGCGTCGCCGCCATGGTGGCGATCAGGAACAGGATCGCGGCGGCGATGCCGGCCCGCCAGTCGATGGCGAGCGCGATGGCCGGCACGATCAACCCGCCCAGCGCCTGGCCGACCGGCACGCCGGCCTGCTTCACGGAGAAGACCAGCCCGCGCCGGTTGGCCGGTGCATAGCGGGCCAGGATCTCGCCGCTCGACGGCGGCAGCGGGCCATAGCCGATGCCGCTGAGCAAACCGGCGAGCAGGATCAGCGGCCACCAGGCCGTGGTGATGAAGGTGATGGCGATGGCCGAGAACAGCAGCCCTGCCTGCAGCATGCGGAGTGGCCCGAAACGCCTGAGCAGCGCCCCGCCGCTCATCAGGAACCACATGGTGCCGATGGTCTGCAGCGAGGCGTAGTAGCCGATCCGGTCCACCGGCACGCCGGCCGAAGCGGTGATCAGCGGCGCACTCACCATGACGCTGGCGTTGAGCAGCGCGCTCGCCAGCTGGATCGCCAGCGCAACGCCGAGCGCCGTGGTCCAGCGCATCCTTTTCTAGCTCCTCCCCCGCCGGTAGGCGGGGGAGGCAGGGTGGGGGTTTTCCTGCGCCGACATTGCGGTATCGAACCCCCTCCCAGCCTCCCCCGTCTGGCGCCGGGGGAGGGGAATTATGCCAGCGTGAACACGTTTCGCTCACCGTCGCGCCGCACCGTACCTGGCCGGTTCAAACTCTCGCGGTTCTGCAGGTCCATCAAGGTCGCCGGATCGGCCGGCGGATTGGCGACGAAGCGCTGGCCGGTCGCGTCCAGCCGGCCGAAGATCACGCCGTATTCCGGCCCGTTCTTGCCGTGCATCACGGTATAGGTTTCGATCTTCGCCGCGCCTTCCGGCGTCTCGGTGAACGGCGCCTTGGGCAGCGCGTCGAGCTCGGCCTGCAGCCTGGCCGGATCCTCGCGCTGCCAGTTCCCTTGCGTCGGTGCGGTGGAATAGACGCCGTAGGAATGCTTGGTCACGTAATTGCCGTTCGCGGTGACCAGGCCGAAGCTGCCGGGCTTCGACCGCACGCGGCGCATCATCTCGGAAATCGAATGCGTCACGTAGTTGTTGCCGGGCCCGCCGAAATAGGGGAGGCCGCCGGTGACGGTCAGCCCGCGCGGATCGTCTTCCGACAGGCCGATCTCCTGGCAGCCGATCTCCACCGCCGAGGGAAAGCAGCTGTAAAGGTCGAAGAAGCCGATGTCGCCCAGCTTCCGGCCGGCCATGGCAAGCGCCTGCGCCGCGCCGCGCCGGATCGCCGGCGAGGAATGCAGGTTGATGCGATCGGACACATACCAGTGGTCGTGCCCGTCGGCGCAGCCATGCAGGTAGACCCATTTCGCCTCCGGCACGCCCAGCTCGCGCGCGGTGCCGGCCGAGGTGATGATGAAAGCCGCCGCCTGGTCGATGAAGGCGTTGGAGTTCATCAGGCGCGGATAGGGAAAGCCGATCCACTTGTTCTTTTCGTCGACGGTGGCGAGCCGCTCGGCCGAGAAGCCGTCGCGCCGGCTGGCCAGCGGGTTCGCGGCGGCGACCGCGGCGAAGCGGGCGAACAGTTTGCCCATGGCCTTCAGGTGCTGCTCGACCGTGCGGCCGCGCGCGCCGCGGATGGCGTTCTCGAACAGCGGGTACATGGTGATGGCGGCGCGCATGTTGTGCTTGTCTTCGTGGTCGCTCCAGCCGCGCCTAGCGTCGCCGATCTCCTCGTACTTGCCGCCGGGATCCTCCTTCCAGGAGATGTCGAGGCCCGAGCGCTCGACGCCGTGCTGGGTGCGCAGCGCCTCGCCGCCGCAGACCATCGCCGCCTTCATCTCGCCGCGCGCTATCGCCTCGGCGAACTTGTTGACCAGGTATTGCGGCATGTTGCCGCCGTTCCAGGTGTAGAGCTGGCGCGAGGCTTCGATGCCGAGCCGCTTGGCGATGCTCTTCGGCGGGTTCGCCGAGGTGCCGAGCCGGGTCGCGAAGCGGTGCGAGGTATCGGAGAACAGCCTGAGCATGGCGATGGTGTCGATCGCCTTGGCGACGCCCGCGGCGGCGCCGGTATCCTCCAGCGCCTTGCGGCCCGCCTGCGCGATCAGATCGAAGGGCGAGCGGCCCTGCTCCACCGGCGTCGTCATGTCGGTGACATCGCCGCATCCGATCAGGACCGGCGTCGAGTTCTCGACCATTTCGTTTCCTCCCGGCCGCGCGGCCTTGGCTTTATGCCGGCATCGTCGCGCCGATCGGGCGCCGCTTCAACGCCGAAGACGGCATACCCGGTCCGCGCCGCCCGGGGCTACTCCGAGACACGGGCGAAGCGGCGGCGGAGGTACAGGTAGAACAGCGCGAACGGCAGCCAGCCGGCCCATTTCACCGCCTGCACCAGCGCGTCGCCCATGCTGCGCACACCGAGATAGCCGGCCTGATAGCCGAACCAGCTCGCGCCGAACTGCACCGCCAGCAGCCAGATGACGATGCCGGGCAGGATGATGGCGAGCGGCTTGAGCTCCGGCGTCAGCCGCTCGCGGATCCAGGGCTCGAGCGAGGCGGCGACGACGGCGAGAAGGACCAGCACGCTCACCACCTGGCTGCCGGCCGCGAATTCCTTCAGCAGCGGCTCGTCCAGGATCATCTTGGCCGCGGTCCAGGCCAGCACGGCGCCGCCGATCAGGATGATCGAGGGGAAGCGGTCGACCAGCAGGATGACGAGGCGCGAGCCCCAGACCACGATCGGGATCGAGATCGCAAGACCGATGATCAGCAGCAGGATGCTGTCGCGCGCCACCCCGCCGATCGCCAGTACGTTGTCGATGCCCATCACGGCATCGGCGACCACGATGGTGCGGATGGCGGCGGCCATGCTGGTGGCGGCGGCATGGCCGTGGCCATGCGCCTCTCCACCGCCTGGCTGCGGCGCCACCAGCTTGCGGGCGATCCAGACCAATGCCAGGCCGCCGATCAGCAGGAAGCCGGGAATCTTCAGGATGTAGACGACGATGATCGCCATCAGCACGCGGGCGACGATGGCGCCAGCGGTGCCCCAGAGAATGACCGTCCATTGCCGCTCCTTCGGCAGCTGGCGGGCGACCAGGCCGATCACCAGCGCATTGTCGCCGGCCAGAACGAGGTCGATCAGGATGATGGTGAGAAGCGCGGAGAGCGATTCCGCGGAGAACAGGTCCATGGCAGTAGTCCGATCTCGAACAGACGCGATGCGGCCCGTTCGGCGACGGGACGCGGTTCAGTTGCGTGCTTTCGAGATCAGGCGATCGGGACGTGCTGCGGCGGGCCGGGACGGCGCGAGGCGAGATGCGCGGCAACCTGGCGGCCGGCGCAGCCGTATTCCGCGATGCCGCGCATGGCGGCGATCAGCAGGAGCAGCAAGGCCAGGTAGTAGAACGGCAGCAGCAGCGTGACGACCGCTTCGAGGCCGAGATCGAAGGTGATGAAATCGGCCTCGATTTCGGCGAAGACGGCGACGTCGAGGAACTCGCCGAACGGCCCGATCAGCGCCAGCAGCCCGAGCCCGATGACGACCCGGGTGGGGGCATCGAGCCGATCCCACAGCCGCGCCGGCGCATATCGGGCGAGTGACCTTGCCGTCATCGACCCGAATCTAGTCGATCCGCCGGGGCCGTCCAGTCATCGGCTGCCGAACCGGTTCGACTTGTTGAAGCCCTTGGGCGGCAGGCGGCCGGCCTGGGCGCGCTCGCCGATCCAGTCGCGGATGTCGGTCTCGGTGCGCTCGCGGCCGTCCGAGGTGATCCAGGTCAGGCCTTCTTTCAATACGAAGACCTTGGCGTCGGCCAGCCCGCCATCCTTGAACTTCTGCAGGATCACGCCGCGGCCGCGGCCCATCTCCGGCACTTCGGCGAGCTTGAAGATGAGCAGCTTGCGGTTCTCGCCGAGGCTCGCCACATGGTCGCCCTCGGCGGGCACGCAGACGCAGGCCTCGACATCGCCTGAGACGTTCAGCACCTGCTTGCCGCCGCGGGTCGAGGCCACCGCCTCGTCCTCCGGCACCACGAATCCGCGGCCGTCCGAGGCGGCGACCAGCAGCTTCCGCCCGGGTTTGTGGGCGAACAGGGTCACCACCTCGCGGTCGTTGCCGAGATCGATCATCAGCCGCACCGGCTCGCCATGGCCGCGGCCGCCCGGCAGCTTGTCGACCGGCAACGTGTAGAAGCGGCCGTCGGTGCCGAACAGCATGATCCGGTCGGTGGTCTCGCAATGCAGCCAGAAGCGGCCCTTGTCGCCTTCCTTGTAGGTGGCTTTGCCGTCATCCGGCTGGTGGCCCTTGAGCGTGCGGATCCAGCCCTTCTCCGACATCACCACCGTCACCGGCTCGCGCTCGACCGCGGCTTCCAGCGCCTCTTCCGGCAGCTCTGCCGCCTCGCCGAAGCTGGTGCGGCGCCGGCCGAGCGCCGTTTTCGGGCCGAACAGCTTCTTCGTCTCGGCGATCTCGTCCGCGATCGCCTTCCACTGCTGGTCCTCGCTGCCGACCAGGCCCTTCAGGCCCTTCTTCTCGGCGGTGAGTTCCTTGTGCTCCTTGCGGATCTCCATCTCCTCGAGCTTGCGAAGGGAGCGCAGCCGCATGTTGAGGATGGCCTCGGCCTGGTTGTCGGTCAGGTCGAAGCTCTTGATCAGGACCGGCTTCGGCTCGTCCTCGGTGCGGATGATACGGATCACCTCGTCGAGGTTGAGATAGGCGATCAGATAGCCGCCGAGGACTTCGAGGCGGCGGTCGATCTCGGCCAGGCGATAGTTGCTGCGCCGGATCAGCACCTCGCGCCGGTGGTCGAGGAAGGCCTTCAGCACCGCGCGCAGGTTCATCACCCGCGGCACCTTGCCGCCTTCGAGCACGTTCATGTTGAGCGGGATCCGCACTTCCAGGTCGGTGGCGCGGAACATCTGCTCCATCAGGTGCTCGGGCTCGACATTGCGGCTCTTCGGCTCCAGCACGAGACGCACGTCCTCGGCCGATTCGTCGCGCACGTCGCCCAGCAGCGCCAGCTTCTTCTCGCTCAGCAGGTCGGCGATGCGCTCGATCAGCTTGCCCTTCTGTACCTGGAACGGGATCTCGGTGACGACGACCTGCCAGGTGCCGCGCGCCAGCTCCTCCTTCTCCCAGCGCGCCCGCAGGCGGAAGCTGCCGCGGCCCGTGGCATAGGCCTCGACGATCGCCTCGCGCGGCTCGACCAGGATGCCGCCGGTCGGGAAGTCCGGCCCCTTGACGATGTCGACCAGGGTCTCGATGCGGGCGTTCGGCGTCTTGATCAGGTGCAACAGGCCGTCGCACAGTTCGGCGGCGTTGTGCGGCGGGATCGAGGTCGCCATGCCGACCGCGATGCCGGCGGCGCCGTTGGCGAGCAGGTTCGGGAAGGCCGCCGGCAGCACCACCGGCTCGTTGTCCTCGCCGTCGTAGTTCGGGCGGAAATCGACCGTGTCCTTGTCGATGTCGCGCAGCAGCAGCTCGGCGACCTGGGTCAGCCGCGCCTCGGTGTAGCGCATGGCCGCCGGGCTATCGCCGTCGACATTGCCGAAATTGCCCTGGCCGTCGACCAGCGGATAGCGCTGCGAGAATTCCTGCGCGAGCCGCACCATCGCCTCGTAGACCGACAGCTCGCCATGCGGGTGGTACTTGCCGATCACGTCGCCGACCACGCGGGCGCATTTCTTGTAGCCGCCATTGGGGTCGAGCTTCAGCTCGCGCATGGCGTAGAGCAGGCGGCGCTGCACCGGCTTCAACCCGTCGCGCACATCGGGCAGCGAGCGGGAGATGATGGTGGAGAGCGCATAGGCGAGATAGCGCTCGCCGAGGGCATCCTTCAGCGGCGCGCCGCGAATCGAATCGGGCAGGGTGGTGTCGTCAGCCATGGCGGCTCTATAGCAGAACCGCCGCTGGCGTCAGATGTACTTGAAGGCGAAGAAGCCGCCGACCAGGGCGACCAGGAAGGCGAGGGTCAGCATTTCCAACCGCTTCTCGATGAACTCGCGGATCGGCGGGCCGAAATAGTAGAGCAGCGCCGCCAGCAGGAAGAACCGCATCGAGCGGGAGATGACGCTGGCGATGGTGAAGGTGAGCAGGTTGAACTTGAAGACGCCGGCCGAGATGGTGAGCAGCTTGTAGGGGATCGGCGTCATGCCCTTGGCGATGATGATCCAGGCGCCCCACTCGTCGAAGCCGTCCTTCATCGAGCTGAACGTGTCCATCAGGTGGTAGGTCTCGAACACCCACTTGCCGACCGTCTCGAACAGGAAGAGGCCGATCGCGTAACCGAGGAACCCGCCGGCGACCGAGACCACCGTGCAGATCGCGGCGATGCGGAAGGCCTGCGCCCGCCTGGCCAGCATCAGCGGGATCATCAGCGGATCCGGCGGAATCGGGAACAGCGAGCTTTCCAGGAAGGTGATGACCTGCAGCATCCACATGGCGCGCGGGTGCTCGGCCTGCTGCATCACCCAGTCGTAGAGACGTCTCAGCACGCGGGATTCCGGACCGTTGGGAGGGGGCGGTGATGATCGACCAGAATGGTTGCCGGGTTCTTAGCGGGTCGCACCGACCCGCGCCACTCCGGAGAGCCGGAGTTCCAAAATCCCGGATCGGATGAGAATATGATGCACCTCGATTCGAGTTGGTTGCGGAAGCCGCTGAAATGCTCGGACTTACCATTCTGACGAAGACGCTTTCCGCGACGACCCTGCAGGATCGTCATGGCGGTCGGTGGCAGTACCACTCCCGCAGCGATCGCCATTCGAAGATCGCCTGCTGGGGAATCGTGTTCGACCTGCTGAGGCACTGTCCGGTGTTGCGCCGGCAGGTCGAGGTCGGAATGGTCGGATTTGGGATCAACCACGAGATGCGGGATTTCGCGCATGACCGGAAGAAGAATCTGGACCTGGTGCTTTGCACACCAGCGACCGGCCGGCGCGCGGTGAAGTCGCGCACGCTCGCCTCGATGGGCAAGGAATATGATCTGGATTTGACGAGTGGCGAGCGCGCGGAGCTCGCGGCCTTGCCCGAATTGTCCGCGACCCCGGTCGGAAGCGTGCTGCTCGCCCTGGAAGCGAAGGCGTGCATGACCGCACATCAGCGGGCGTTGCCACGGCTCTACGACGAGCTGAATTCGTCTCATCTCACCGTCCATGGCGCCACCGATCAGGCGATCGCCGCCGGGTTCGTCATGGTCAACGTTGCATCGAGGTATCTGAGCCCGGATCTGAACAAAGGACCTCGGCGAGGTGAATTGGTGTGGAGCACGCATCAGCAACCCCGTGACGCGCAACTCGCGATCGAGAAGGTTAAGCAGCTGCCAAGGCGTTCGAAGTTGGGAGACGTCGGCTACGACGCTCTCGCGATCGCCGTCGTCGATTGTGCCAACAACGGGTCTCCTGTCCGCCTCGTCACGTCTTCTCCGGCGCCGCTTCCGGGGGAAATCTATCACTACGCATCCATGATCGATCGGTTATCGCACATCTACGCCACCCGATTTCAGCAGCTTTGACAGGCGCGACTTGACCGCGGGGGCGTCGGCGACCTGACACTCCCAGACCGTGACCACGCGAAACCCCTTTCGGCGGAGGGCTGATGTAGCGCGGGCGTCTCTGTCGCGATTGGCCGCGAACTTCGCTTCCCAGAACGCCCGGTTGCGAGTCGGAATGGTTGCGCGCGGGCAGCCCGGATGCTGGTGCCAGAAACATCCATGGACGAAGACGGCCCAGTAGCGGCTTCGGTTGGCGAAATCGGGAGAGCCGCGGAGCGCCCGAACATTCTTCCGATAGCCCATGCCGAGCTCTCTTAGTAACCGACCCACCGTTCTTTCCGCCGGGGTCTCTCTTTGACGTACACGTGCCATCAGCGCGCTACGCTGAGGGTCGGTCGGAATCTTTCGATTCATGCCGCAGCGCGCTGCTTTTCCAACGGTCGGGGTGACTCGGCCACTGCTTCCATCCGTGAAAGGTGCACGCGCAGCCGTTCGAGAAATCCGTCCGCAAATCGCAACGTGCTGCGCTCGGTCCGCGATAGGAAGCCCCGCGTCGCGCGCGCCGACAGCGGACGGCCGGGATGCTGAAGGAAGTGATGAATGGCGGGCCTCGGCCGCCAATCGGGGAATGCGGAAATACGAACCGCTACGCGCTGTGCACCGTTGAGTCGCGCTGCCCGGGGCCACTTTGTTTCCTGCAGCCGGTGATCATCCCGGCTTCGATCGTAGTGGCCGGGCTGGGCGAGTCTGCCGCCGAGCCACTCGGCGATCGGTACCGTCACCGCGTTTCCCGCCAGCGACCAACGCATGGACGGCCTCGCAACCGTCTCCGCCGGTTCCGTCCAATTCGGCTCGAAACCTTGCAGGCGTTCAGCGTCTCGAATGTCGGGCAATATCACTCGACCGTCCGGCAGCAGGATCGCGGGCGGCGAAGCGATGCCCACGGTCGAGCCGTTCTTCAGTGTCGGTATGGCATCGGGGGCCCAGCCGAGCCCTCGGATGCCCTCCGTCCAGTAGAAGCCGTGGCCGTGCGTGTCCAACGATGTTTCGATTTTCGGAGGCGAGCGCTCGTCGGCCAGGATGATATCTGCGGGATCGATCTCCACATCACGGCGCGTGGCGACGAACAACACGCGCTCTCTTCTTTGTGGCAGGAAGGCTAACGAGTTCACCACTCGATACGCCCATCGATAGCCTCGCTCTTCGAAGGCATCGATGATGGTGCTCAGCGCTTTGCCGCGTCCGAGATGCAGCATGAACGACACGTTCTCGAGCACCACGACGGGCACTTTGTGACTGTCGAGGAGGCGAAAAACGTGTCCGACGAGGCCCGAGCGCGAGCCGTCGATTCCGAGTGTGTGGCCGGCCTGACTGAGATCCTGGCAGGGAAAGCCGGCAACGATGGCGTCGGTACTGCAGGGAAGGGAGTTCAGCGTCGTCACGTCGGACACCAGGGGGATTCCCGGATACCGCGCTCTCAACACCGACTGTGCCGGACTCCAGATCTCACACAACAATTGGGCTTCGTGGCCGGACCGTGAGAGGCCAAGCTCGAATCCACCGATACCGGCGAAAAGACCTGCTACCTTCATGTTCTCAACATGTAGTCCTATGGGCCACGGCGGACACAGTATCTTTGATCAACATGAGGACGCTAGCTCGCATAAGTGGAATTATTTTATCAGTTATTCGCGCGAGGGCAATCAAATAGTTCTCACTGTGTTCTCGTTGGCCCGCGCCAGCCGTTCGGCCAGGCGGTCGCGGTCGGGCGGCAGGCGCTGGTTGTGCGGCAGAAGGACGCGGCGCTCCAGGAAGAAGCCGGTGAGGGCGAGGCCGGCCTTGAGGTCCTCGGCCGGGTCGTTGGCCGCCGGCCCGCCGCGGCCGGCGGCGAGGAAGGCGGGAAGCCGCAGCAGCTTGTCGAGATAGGGCTCGGCGGCAGCGGCCGAGACGGCGCGGCCGGAGCGCGGCGAGACATGGGTCAGGTCCTCGGTCGCGCCGGTCGAGGCGCAGTGGGAGAGGTCGAGCCCATAGCCAAGCTCGGCCAGCAAGCCGAGCTCCCAGCGGATATAGGCCTGCGGCCAGTCCGCCGCATCGCGCGCCAGGGCATCGAGCACCACGTCGGTCGCATCGAACAAAGCCGGGTGCGCCTCGCGCTCCGGCAGGCAGAGCTCGGTCAACGCGGCGAGGGTTCGCAGTACCGCCAGGCGAAGCGGATCGTCCAGAATCTCGCCGGCGCGGTCGCCGAGCGGCTCCGCCGTCAGGTGGCCGAGATGCTCCGAGAGCCGCGCCCGCCAGGTCGCCCGCACGCGGTTGCCGACCAGCGGCCAGCCGCCGCCCTTGGCCGGGCGCGCGCGCAGATAGCCGGCATGGCGGCCGTGCTCGCGGGTGAACAACCCGGCCACGACCGCGTTCTCCCCGTGCTTCCTGAGCGAGAGGACGATCGCCTCGGCGCTCCACTCCATGGACCACACCTCCTGGCCGAGCAGGCTTGGCCGACCTACCTTAGCCGAGCCATGGCGCCGAAACCCGAGAGCTGGATCAAGCCGCTGCCGCAGGGGCTCTTTGTGGAGCCGGGCGGCTTCTTCGTCGATCCCGTCCGCGCGGCCGACCGGGCGGTGGTCACGCATGGCCATGGCGACCATGCGCGGCCCGGCAACGGCGCGGTGCTGGCGACCGCGGGCACCATCGCCATCATGCGGAGCCGGCTCGGCGAGGGCGCGGGTAAGAGCCTGCAGGCCGCGGCCTATGGCGAGCGGATCGACATCAACGGCGTCGGCGTCACGCTGCATCCGGCCGGGCATGTGCTGGGCTCGGCCCAGGTGCTGCTCGAGTGGCAGGGCAGCCGCGTCGTCGTCTCCGGCGACTACAAGCGGCGGCCCGACCCCACCTGCGCCCTGTTTGAGCCCATCCCCTGCGACGTCTTCATCACCGAGGCGACCTTCGCGCTGCCGGTGTTCCGCCATCCGCCGGACGAGGAGGAGATCGGCCGCCTGCTGCATTCCGTCGCGCTGTTTCCCGAGCGCTGCCATGTGGTCGGCGTCTACGCGCTCGGCAAGGCGCAGCGGGTGATCGCGCTGCTCCGCCGCGCCGGCTGGGACAAGCCGCTTTGGCTGCATGGCGCGCTGATGGAGCTCTGCCAGCTCTACCAATCGCTCGGCGTCGATCTCGGCGAGCTGCGCCATGCGACCGAGGCGAAGAAGGAGGAGCTCGCAGGCTCAATCGTGCTCGCGCCGCCCGGCGCGCTGGCCGACCGCTGGTCGCGCCGGCTGCCGGATCCGGTCTCGGCCATGGCCTCCGGCTGGATGCGGGTGCGCCAGCGCGCCAAGCAGCGCGGCGTCGAGCTGCCGCTCGTGATCTCCGACCATGCCGACTGGGACGAGCTCTGCCAGACGCTCGAGGACGTGAACGCCGGCGAGGTCTGGGTGACGCATGGCCGCGAGGAGGCGCTGGTGCATCACGCCGCCCTCAAGGGCCGCAAGGCGCGGGCGCTGTCGCTGGTCGGCTTCGAGGACGACGAGGCGTGAACCGCTTCGCCCATCTGCTCGACGCGCTGGTCTTCGCGCCGGCGCGCAACACCAAGCTGCGGCTCCTGTCGGACTATTTCGCCACCACGCCGGACCCGGATCGCGGCTGGGCGCTCGCCGCGCTGACCGGCAATCTCGGCTTCACCAATGCCAAGCCGGCGATGGTGCGCGGCCTCGCCGCCGAGCGGCTCGATCCGCTGCTGTTCGACCTCTCCTACGACTTCGTCGGCGACCTGGCCGAGACGGTGGCGTTGATCTGGGAGCCGCAGACGCGCGGCCATAACGAGCCGCTGCATCTCGCCGCCATCGTCGAGGCGCTGCAGGGCGCCGGCCGCGCCGAAGTGCCCAGGCTGTTCGAGACCTGGCTCGACCGGCTCGACGCGCAGGGGCGCTGGGCGCTGATCAAGCTGGTCACCGGCGGGCTCCGGGTCGGCGTTTCGGCGCGGCTCGCGAAAACCGCGCTGGCCGAATGGGGCAAGGTGCCGGTCGAGCAGATCGAGGAGGTCTGGCACGGCCTCGCACCGCCCTATCCGGAGCTGTTCGCCTGGCTTGGGGAAGGCGGGCCGGTGCCGGCGCCGGACACCATGGCCGCCTATCGCTCGGCCATGCTGGCGCACCCGCTGGAGGAGAGCGAGATCGCCGCCCTCGAGCCCTCCGATTTCCGCGCCGAGTGGAAATGGGACGGCATCCGCGTGCAGCTGGTCGCCGGGCCCGGCATCGTGCGGCTGTTCACCCGCACCGGCGAGGAGATCGGCGCCACCTTCCCCGACATCCTGGAAGCCGCGGCGGGCCTGCATGTGGTGGTCGATGGCGAGCTGCTGGTGCGCTTTGGTGCGGAAGTGGCGCCGTTCAACGACCTGCAGCAGCGCCTGAACCGCAAGACCGTCGACCGCCGCCTGCTGGAGAAATTTCCGGCGGCGGTACGCATTTACGACATCCTGTTCGAGGGCACGGAGGACCTGCGCTCGCTCTCCTTCGACGAGCGGCGCGCCCGGCTCGAAACCTGGTATGCGCGCGCCACGCCGCCGCCCGACCGCTTCGACCTCTCGCCGCTGGTCACCTTCGCGAGCTGGGCGGAGCTCGCCGAGGTGCGCGCCGGCTCCGCCGCGCTCGGCTCCGAAGGCATCATGTTGAAGCGGCGCTCGAGCCCCTATCTCGCCGGCCGGCCCAAGGGCCACTGGTACAAGTGGAAGCGCGACCCCGACACGGTGGACGCTGTCATGATGTATGCCCAGCGCGGGCACGGGAAGCGCTCCTCCTTCTTCTCCGACTTCACCTTCGGCTGCTGGCTCGAGGACCTCGAAGGCCAAGCCACCGAGCTGGTGCCGGTCGGCAAGGCCTATTTCGGCTTCACCGATGCCGAGCTGGCCGAGCTCGACAAATGGGTGCGGCACCACACCGTGCAGCGCTTCGGCCCGGTGGCGCAGGTGGAGCCCAAGCTCGTCTGCGAACTCGCCTTCGACAGCGTGAGCCGCTCGACCCGCCACAAATCCGGCCTGGCGCTCCGCTTCCCCCGCATCGCCCGCATCCGCTGGGACAAGCCGGCGAACGAGGCCGACCGGGTGGCGACGCTCGTGGCGCGGGTGAAGTAGCGGCGCATCTATTCCTTTTTGCATTGCCGACGGCCGCGCGGGAGTCCGGGAGGGGCCGTCGCCGCCCGCGACGGCGTATTTGTTCCGCGGCGCATCCGTTCCGCGCCTCGAACCCTCCCTCGCGCCGCGAAGCGGTGTGGGGAAGGGCAAGTGGGGGCGGCCGCCGCCCGCGTTACAGCGGAAAGCGGCGCGTCTGTTCCTCGGCGCGTGATTTCGACGGAATAAACCTGAAAACTGTCTGCCATTTATCCGGTCCGGTGCGTCTCCGACCCGCCGGGCGGCGCATCTGTTCCTCTTAATCAAGTCGGACGAGAACGGCCTTCCTCCCAGCGGCATATCTGTTCCGCGTCGATGCGGTCCGACAACGACAACCTTCGCCCTGACGCCCTGCGCCGCCGTTTATCTTCCTGATCCACGATGTAAAAGAACAGTATCCAGTATAGCGGAATTTGTACTAAAAGGGAAGCAAAAGGGAGCGTCGCCCCGTGTTTCTCGCCGTTCCCCGAAATCTTGCTATCGTGCGCGCATGCTACGCGAGGACGTCATTGCCAGACTGCGTGCCGAGGAGGCTGCCCTCAAACGGGCCGGCGTCGAGCACCTCTACCTGTTCGGATCGGTCGCGCGAGAGCAGGCGCAGCCGGCTTCCGATGTCGATCTCTATTTCGAGCACCAGAAGGGTGCCATCGGTCTGTTCGACCTCATGGATCTGCAAGAGCGCATCCGCGAGATCCTCGGCCGGCCCGTCGACCTTCTGACCAAGGACAGCCTGCATCCCATGCTGCGGCCCGGCATCGAGGCAAGCGCGCTTCGCGTCTTTTGAATGGCCGGCCGCTCCATCGCTCCGAGACTCGCCGACATGCTGGAGGCGATCGAGCGTGTTCGGAGCGTGACCGAAGGGCTCACGCTCGACGCCTTCGAAGCGGATTGGCAGGCGCAGTGGCTGGTCACGCGCGGCATCGAGATCATCTCCGAAGCAAGCCGCCACCTGCCGGAGGAACTGAAAGCGCGCCATACGGAGATTCCCTGGCGCAAGGTCGCCGATATCGGCAACAAGCTTCGGCATGAATACGAGCGGATCGCGGCCGACATCTTGTGGAAGGTGGCGCGGGACGAACTCGACGCGTTGAATGAGGTATGTCGACGCGAGCTTGCCGCGATTAAAAATGCATCGGACAGCTAAGGATTCAGGCGGGAAGCGGGAGAAAGCCGATCCTGACATCGGCATGCACAATCTTTCGATTCGCTCGAACCGCATGACGGCTGAGTGACATGCCCCGCCTCGCTGTCGCCCGCTTCTCGCACGAGGGCAACTCGTTCTCGCCGGTGCTGACCGACGCAGCCGCGTTCCGCCGCGACGAGTGGTACATCGGCCAGGAGGCCGGCGCCGTCTATCGCGGCACCGCGACCGAGGGCGGCGGCGCGGTCGCCTTCCTCGACGCGCATCCCGACTGGGCGGGCACCTTCCTCCGCATGGCCGGCTCGACACCCGCCGGGCCGGTGACGCGCGACGCCTTCGAGGCCATCGCCGACGAGATCGCGCAAGGCTGCCGCGACACGCCGGCCGATGCCTTCTACCTCTCGCTGCACGGCGCCATGGTCGTGGAGGGGATGGACCTCGCCGATTACGAGATCATCCGCCGCGTGCGCGTGGCGATCGGGCCGGAAAGGCTGCTCGGCGTGTCGTTCGACCTGCACGCCAATCTCGATCCGCGCGTGGCCTCCCTGGTTGATTTCGCCGCCGGCTACAAGGAACATCCGCATATCGACCAGAAGGAGACGGCGCTCCGCGTGCTCGAAGCGCTGCGGCGCACGCTCCGCGGCGAGATCCGCCCGGTCGGCCACATCGCCAAGCTCGACGCCATCCTGCCCAGCATCAACATGCGCACCGCCGAAGGCCCGATGGCGGAGCTGGAGGCCTTCGCGCGCGGGCTGGAATTCGACCCGCGCATCCTCGATGCCTCGGTCTATGGCGGCTTCTCCTATGGCGACAGCGCGGCGGCCGGCGCCGGCGCGATGGTCTTCGCCGATGGCGATGCCGCGCTGGCGCGCGGCGCGGCCGAGGCCGTGGTGGCCGAGATGCGGGAGCGGCTGCACCGCTTCTACATCGCGCTGCCGAGCGCGGCGGAGGGGATCGCGCAGGCGCTGGCGGCACCCGAGCGCCCCGTCGCGGTGATCGATGCCGGCGACAACCCGCTTTCCGGCGGCATCGCCGACACGCCGGAGATGCTGCGCGCGCTGCTCGCCGCCGCGCCGGAGGTGCCGGTGATCTTCGCCTTCTTCGTCGATCCCGGCCTGGTCGCGCGCTGCCGCGAGGCCGGCATCGGCGGCACGGTGGAAGCCACGCTCGGCGGCCGGCTCACGCCCGATTTCGGCCCGCCGGTGCCGGTGCGGGCCAAGGTCGCGCGCCTGACCGACGGGCGCTATGTCAACCTGGGCCCGCTGATGCGCGGCCTGCCGATGGATCTCGGCCCCACCGCGGTGATCGAGGCGGGGCAGGTCAGCATCGTCGTCACCTCGATCTGCGGCTCGGCGCACGATCCCGGCTTCTACGCGCTGCACGGGCTCGACGTCACCCGCGCCGCCATCCTCTGCGTCAAGGCGAAGAACCACTTCCGCGCCGCCTTCGGCGGCACGTTCAAGCAGCTGATCGACATCGACGCGCCGGGCCCGGCCGCGCTCGACATCGCGCAGTTCCCGTTCCGCTTGGCGCCGCGGGAGCTCTACCCGCTGCGCGGGCCGGGTTGACTCACGCCGCCGTCTCGATCTTCCGCGCGATCCACTGGTTGAGGCTCAACCCCTCCGCCTCGGCGCGCGTCGCCGCGCGTCGATGCAGTTCAGGATCGATGCGGAGTGGAATCTTGCCGCTATAGGGCCGGTCCGGCGCCTCGCCGCGCTCGGCGCAGAAGGCGAGGTAGTCGTCGATGCTGTCGCGGAACGCCTGCTCGACCTCGGCGAAGCTCGCGCCTTCGAAGGTGATCACGTCGCGCAGGCCGATGACGCGCCCGGCGAAGGTGCCTTCGTCCGCTTCGACGGTTCCGACATAGCCTTTGTATTCCAGCATACTCGTCACTCCGGGTCCGGCGCGACGCCGGCCGCCATCAGGAAGTCCCGCACCGCGCGCACGGCGCCGCGCTTCGTTTCCGGGCTCGGATGCGGCCGATGAAACACGGCGCGCACGCCCATCAGCGCAACGCGGACGCGGCTGCCGGACCCCTCGCTGATCTCGGCACCCAGCGCCCGGAACAGACCTTCGATCTCGCTCCACCTCAGATCGGCGGCCGTCGGCTCGGCAAAGATGCGGGCCAGCGTCCGCCGCTGCTGCGAGTTCATGGTGGCATGATATCAAAATTAGATATCAAAGCAAGTCCGCGGAAACCAAACGCGTATCGCCCGGCGGATGCTCGGCGAACCAGGCGACGATGCCCGGCATCGCCGCCTCGAAGGCGCCGGGCACGGAGAAGTTCAGCACGCCGGCACGCACCGGCCCGCGATTCTCGAAGTCATGCGTCACGCCTCCCGGCGCCAGCACGAAGCTGCCTTTCGGCGCGTCGCGCCAGGTTTCGCCGATCAGGAAGCTCATGGTGCCTTCGAGCACGTAGAACACGTCGTCCTCGTCATGCGCATGCGGGCCCGGCCCCTTGGTATGCGGCTCCAGCCACCATTCCGAGATCGAGTAGCGCTCGGCGCTCTCGGCCCCATCGGCTTTGAACACCGCCTGGATGCGGCCCATCTCGTAGGCGCGCCCCTTGCCGGGCGGGAGGAAGAGCGGCGCGCGCGGCTTTGCTTCGCTCATCGTGAGCTCCCACATTCGATGTGCGGCATCCTTGGTCAGCATCCGCGAGCAGGATTGGAAGAATGTAATCCCACGGCATTGATCGAAGTCCGGCGCTCCCAAGTTCCCGAGCGCGCCGACATGCACCGCGTTTCATCCGAATGGTGCAAGCAGATCCACGAGCGTCGTAGTGTGCGTCCATTGCGCAAAGTACATCAGGTACAGGAAGGCACTGGTGCAAACATAGATCCCCATAGTGCACGCCGCGATGGTGCGATCCTGAAGCCGAAGCGACTTTCCAAGAAGCACGAACCAGAGGAAATTCCATTCAGATGTAAAGGAGCCCCCGATATGCGGCTCCCCGAGTTCGTTCCATATCTTGCTGTGGTGTCTCTTGAGTCGGCGACGAATAACTTCCGCCAGCGTTACCTGTATGACTACCAGGCCCAACGCGACGCCAGTCCCAACGCTCATTGTTGCCCCGTCGCCACGAGCATAGCGTTTGCGCTACCCCCTCTTCGGAATCGTCAGCCCCCGCTGCACCGCCGGCCGCGCCAGGGCGCGGTCGAGCCAGCCCGGCACGTGCTTTAGGCTGTCATAGGCGACGAGGTCGCGCGCCTCGTAGAAGCCGATCAGGTTGCGCACCCAGCCGAGGCTCGCGATATCGGCGATGCCGTAATCCTCTCCCATGATCCAGGCGCGGCCCTCGAGGCGCTCGTCGAGCACGGCGAGCAGGCGCTTCGTCTCCGTCACGTAGCGCTCGAGCGGGCGCTTGTCCTCGTAGTCCTTGCCAGCGAATTTGTGGAAGAAGCCGACCTGGCCGAACATCGGGCCGATCGACGCCATCTGGAAGAACACCCACTGGATGGTCTCCCACCGGCGCGCCGGGTCTTGCGGCATGAACTTCCCGGTCTTGTCGGCGAGATAGATCAGGATGGCGCCGGACTCGAACATGCCGATCGGCTTTCCGCCCGGGCCATCGGGATCGATGATCGCCGGGATCTTGGCGTTCGGGTTCAGGCTCTTGAACTCGGCCAAGTGGCTCTCGTTCTTGCCGATGTCGACGAGATGCGGCTCGTAGGGCAGGCCGCTCTCCTCCAGCATGATCGACACCTTCACGCCGTTCGGCGTCGGCAGCGAATAGATCTGGATGCGATCGGGGTGCTGCGGCTTCCAGCGCGTGGTGATTGGGAAAGCGAAAAGGTCAGGCATCAATTCCCCGTAAGCCAAATCCAAGAAAGCGGCGGGCTTGATTCATGGCGACGACGTCCGCGCAACCCATCTGACTTGGTCGAGAAAGCGCTCGAGGCGTGGGACCGAGCCTGTCGGCGGGACTTTCCGGTGCCATTGGCGAGCCTTGATCCCGGTATCGACATAGCGAAACTCGATGTCGCCGGAGTGGAGCGGTGAGATACAAAGGAACGGGCCCGAATACGGTTCCCGATCTGCGGGCTGGATGCAGAGGTCATGTATCGACGTCCAGCCGTACAGCATTTCCCGCAGTGGCGATCGCTCGATGTGCTCTGCGACATCTGCAATTCCGCAAACTGCGCGCTGAAATCCGGGTGCGGCATGACAGGCGGGAGCCAGATCGCGGAAGAAGCCGACGATGTTTGGCCAGGGCCTGCTCACAGAGGTAACCCGTAGAGAGATGCTTGACGCTCTACTCCCGATAGCTCGGGTCGATGCGGTCGAGCTTGCGGAGGAGCGCGGGCCATTCCAGCGCGTTGCCGCCGCCGCTGAACGCCTTCACCTGCGCCTCCACCGTCGCCTGCGATTCCGCGCTCGGGAAGTGCAGGTTCTCGTAGCCGGCGGTGAGCGCCTTGATCTGCGCGGCGCAGGACTTCTCCAGGAAGAACATGCGGCTGAACGCGTCGGCGACCGTTCGGCCGCAGGTGAGCAGGCCGTGGTTGCGCAGGATCATGTTGTTCTTGGTGCCCAGGTCGCCGACCAGGCGCACCCGCTCGTCCATGTCGAGGGCGATGCCTTCGAAGTCGTGATAGGCGATATCGTGGGTCAGGAAGAGCGCGGTCTGGTCGAGCGGCAAGAGGCCGAATTTCTGCGCCGAGACGGCCATGCCGGCCTCGGTGTGGGTGTGCAGCACGGCATGCGCGTCGTCGCGCGCCGCGTGCACCGCGCCGTGGATGACGAAGCCGGCCTTGTTGATCTTCCAGCCGATGTCGAGGACGATCTCGCCCTGGCTGTCGATCTTGACGAGGCTGGAGGCCGTCACCTCCTCGAACATCATGCCGAAGGGGTTGATCAGGAAGTGGTGCTCCGGCCCCGGCACCCGGGCCGAGAGATGGGTGTAGATCAGGTCGTCCCAGCCATGCAGCGCGACCAGCCGGTAGGCGGCGGCGAGGTCGACGCGCACCTGCCATTCCTCCGGCGATACGCGGGCGCGGACATCATTGATGGGAAGCTTGATGGCGGGGGCGGCGGACATGGGCGGCACTCCGGTGCTTGCGGCTGGCCCAGGTTAGGCAAGCGGCGTGCCAGGCGCCAGCCCGGCTATTTCTCGCTGGTCCGGTTCTCGGCGCCGACCAGCACGTTCGGCACGAAATTCTCCGAGAACCCGGCGATGAAGCACCAGATCACCAGCAGCGCCAGATCGCGGTTCGGCACCCGCAGCCAGTCCCTCTCGCCCACATAATACGCGCCGAGCTGGTAGAGCTTCGGCCAAAGGCTGCCCTCCAGCAGGCCGCTCTCGAAGAAGAAATACAGGATGGTCGCCGCGCCGATGCCGAAGGCGCCGCGGATGACGAGCGTATGCCATTCCACCGCGACATCGACATCTTCCAGCGTGCCCAGCGAGGCGCGCCGCTGCGATTGGGTCAGCATGCTGAACGCGGCGCCGAACAGTCCGGCGCTCATCCCGACCAGCAAGCCGGTATAGGAGCGGAAGATCAGCCAGGACTGCTCGCCGGCCTGGGCATGCCAGAGCAGAAACGTCACCATCAACCCGAGGCAGACGAGGCCGAAGACGATGAGATTCCAGGCGCCGCGCATGGTCATTGCCCTCCGCTCGGTTGGCTCTGTGCCGTCGGCTGTTGCCGGGGCGGGGTCCACTGCTTGGCCGGCAGCGAGACGAGTTGGCTGAGCAGCATGGTGATCACCAGGGCGAAGGCGGCGAGGAAGACCAGGCTGACCCGATCGTTCAGCACGCGCGCGGTGCGGCGCCGCTGATAGCGCTGGGTGTAGAACCATTGCAGGTCGTTCACCAGGCGATGCAGCACGGCACGCTTTCGTTCCGCCTGCTCCGTCTCGGTTCCTTCCTCCGGCTTTGCCAGCAGGGCCTTCAACGCCGGCACGCTGGCGAGCTTACGCGCCTCCGCCTCGTCGAGGCGGCGGCCGAGCTCGGTATCCAACTGGCCGCCGGTCATGAGCTGGCATTGCAGCTGCTCGATCTCGTAGGCGCTGCGCCAGCTCTGCGGCTGGGCGAGGAGGGCATCGATATCCTTGCGGATGGCCGCGATGGACTCGCCCGCCGCGCTGCCGGCCTGGACCGGCGGCAAGGCCGCCCGGTCGATACCGCGCTGGACGGCGCGCAAGGTCACGTAGAACTGGTCGAGAAGAACGCCGCTCGACCGGCCATGCCGGCCGTTTGCGGCACCGGGTTCGGGCGCGGATCCGCCGGCCTGGTTCGCAGATGGAGCATCGCCGTTCATGGGCGTGTCCCCCTTGTCCCTGCCTCCCCTGCGGGCCTGCACGCGGCAGGCGCCGACATGACCCTAGGCCGTCTCTTGCGCCGAGACAACCATTGCGCGCATCGGTGGGAAGCGCCGTGCCATGCTCAGCGCATGACGGCGCGGTCGAAGGCGGCGCGGTCGGCCGCCGGCTTCGGCCACATCCGGCGCAATGTGTGCAGCCCGTAGAGGAACACGCCGACCGGGATGATCGGCACCAGCATCCGGCCCCACCACGGCTCCTCGGTGATGACGAACAGGCTGATGCCGATCGCGGCGAGGCTCAGCAGGCCCATGGCAACCGGCAGGAACAGGGCACCCGCCGGCGTCGTCCCGGTTTCCAGCCGGTCGAGCGGCAGGCCGCCGGCGAAGCCGCGGATCACCCGGGCATAGTCGGCATAGGCGCGGTCCTTCAGGAAGAGGGTCACCGGCTTCGCTTCGCCGACCAGCCACAGCCGCGTCTCATAGCTCGGCCCGCGCTTCGTCTCCTCCCATCCGCTGCGCAGCCGGCGCAGGCGATCGGGCGTAACCGCCAGCACGCCGCCCTCGTCGCCGACGATCTGCAAGGCGGTGCCGGCGAGCGTCACGCGCGCCTCGCGCCGCCGAATGCCGCGGCGCTTCAGCGCGCCGGTGACCGGCACGGCGAAGCCGGCCGTCGGCTGTTGCATGGCTCACCCCCCGCTTTCGACACGGGCGGCAGTCTAGCGCGCTCCCTGCGACGTCACTGTGCCTCGGCCGTGGGCGGCGCGCAGCCGCTCAACCGGCCTTGCGGCGGCGGAAGGCGGCCAGCGCGGCGAGGCCGGCGGCGAGCGGCAGCAGGCCTGCGGGTTCGCCGACCGTCACCGGATCCGTCGTGCTCGCCGGCTCGACATAGGTGCGGAAAGCGATGTCGAGATCGCTGAAGGGCAGGCCGGCAACATAGAGTTCGCCGTCGTCATAGATGTCGTCGGTGGCGCCCAAGCTCGGCGGCGAGGGCAGGATGATCACGCAGGCGCAAATGCCGCCGGGCGGCGGCTCGATCGGAGCCGGGGGCGGCACGAAGACCGAGAACACGAAATAGTCGCCGATATCGAGTTGGATGTTCGCGGCCGTCAGGTCGATCGTCAGCACGCCGCCGACCGGGGCCAGATTGCTCAGCTCGACGTCATTCGCATCGGCCTGCCAGGCCTGGCCGCGGTTGAGCGAGAAGGAGAGCCCGTTCGGCTCGCCGAGGATCGAGATCTCGATCCGCGTCAACTGGCCCGCAATCCCGGACCGCACTTCCTGCTGCCAGTTGGAGCCGAAGAAGTTTGCCGTCGCCGGCCAGTTGTTCTGATCGAGGACAGCGGCGCCGGCCGCGCTCGACATGGCGACCATACTTAAAGCCGCAAGACCCGATATCGACATGAAACGCATGACACGCCCACCTTCCCCTTGTGGCTCATGGTTGCAATGCAAATCGGATGCCGCGATGTTATCTAACTGATTTTACTGCAATACTTCGACAATGGCACAATCATTACAAGCAGAATGTAAGAGAAGTTGACGGTTAATGCCACTTTCCCGTCAAAACCGCACCTCATGCGGGGCCAAGTTGCGCGAATTTACGCGAATCCGGGTCGTTCGGCCTTCGCGGCCTCGCTGCTGCGCCGAATTTGCGCTACCGCCCGGCACCCTTGCACGGCAGTGTCAGGCGGCATTTCAGGGGGTCGACCACATGCTCACCATCTACGGCGTCTATCGCTCGCGCGCCTCGCGCAATCTCTGGCTCGCCGGGGAACTCGGCGTAGGGTTCAAGCACGTGCCGGTGATCCAGGATTACCGCAAGAGCGCCGCCGCCGATCCATCATGGCTGTCGACGCGCTCGGCCGAGTTCATGCGGATCAACCCGAACGGCCACATCCCCTCGATCGACGATGACGGCGTGATCCTGCACGAGAGCCTCGCCATCAACCTCTACCTCGCCAAGAAGCATGGCGGGCCGCTGGCCCCGAAGGATGTGCGCGAGGACGGCGAGATGGCCATGTGGGCGCTGTGGGCGGCGACCGAGGTCGAGGGCCGGGCGCTCAACGCCATGTATCTCCGCCTCGGCAGCCCCACGGTGGCGAAGGACGAGAAGGCGGCCGCGGCAGCCTATGCGCAGCTCAAGGCGCCGTTCGCGGTGCTGGACGCGGCGCTGGCCAGGACCGGCTTCCTGGTCGGCGGGCGCTTCACCGTCGCCGATCTCAACACGGCGGAGATCTGCCGCTACGCGCAGGCGGCGCCGGAGCTGTTCGAGGCGGCACCGAACGTGAAGAAGTGGATCGCTGCCTGCCAGTCGCGCCCGGCCTTCAAGGCGATGTGGGCGAAGCGCGACGCCGAGCCGGCATAGTCATTTCGGAATGAGCCGCGCGCGCAGCTCGCGTTTCAGGATCTTGCCGGAATAGTTGATCGGCATCTCCGCATAGGGGATGAAGCGGAAGCTCTTCGGCACTTTGAACCCGGCGAGCGTGGCGCGCGCGTGGGCGGCGAGCTCTTCCGGGCTCGCCGCCGCGCCGTCGCGCAGCGCGACGATGGCGGTGACCTCCTCGCCCCATTTCTCCGACGGCAGGCCGAGCACCGCGACCTCGCGCACCGCGGGGTGCCTGGCGAGGACATACTCGACCTCCTGGCTGAACACGTTGAGGCCGCCGGTCTTGATCATGTCCTTCAGCCGGTCGTGAAAATAGATAAAGCCGGCCGCGTCCATCCGCGCCATGTCGCCGGTGCGGAGCCAGCCGCGATGGAACGCGGCTTTGTTCGCCTCCGGGCGCTTGTAGTAGCCGGGCGTGACGCTCGGGCCTCTCAGGCAGAGTTCGCCCACCTCGTCGGCATCGGCCGGCGACAGGTCCTCGCGCAGGATGCAGGCCTCGATATTGGTGAAGGCGCGGCCGATCGAATCCGGCGCGGCCTCGTAATCCTCCTCGCGCAGCACGGTGGCGATCGGGCCGGCCTCGGTGATGCCGTACTGGTAGTAGATGCGCGCATCCGGCAGCAGGGCGTGGATCTTCTCGCGGTCCTGGCGCGGCAGGATGCCGCCGCCGATATACCAGCGCTTGAAGCACGCGATATCGAGCTCGCGGGCCAGCGGATGCAGGAACAGCTCGCGCGCCATCGAGGGCGGGGTGAAGCCGTTGGTCGCGCGGGCGCCCGCGATGGCGCGCAGCATCGCCTCGGCCGAGTACTTGCGCAGGATCGTCGCCGTGGCGCCGAGATAGAGATGCGGCAAGAGCCAGCAGTTCAACGCCGCCGAATGGTGCAAGGGCGTCGCCAGGATGGTGTTGTCGTCCTGCCGCATATGGGTATCGGTCACCATGTTGACCGAGTTCCAGAACAGGTTGGCATGGGTCAGCACCACGCCCTTGGAGCGGCCGGTGGTGCCGCCGGTGAACAGGATGACGTTCGGATCCTCGGCATGGACTTCCGCCGGCGGGGCGTCGTCGATCCGATCCGTCTCGAAGGCGGCAAGCTCCTCGAGCGAGACGGATTCGGCCTGTACCGCGCCGTTGAACTCGCGCGTGGTGAACAGCAGGCGGCATTCCGCGTCGCCATAGCTGTCGGCGAGCTCGGCCGGCGTAAGACGGTAGTTGAGCGGCACCGCCACGGCGCCGAGCTTGACGATGCCGAGATAGGCGATCACCCATTCGAGGCAGGCTTCGGCGATGAAGCCGATCTTGTCGCCGCGGCGGATGCCGCGCGCCTGTAGCGCCGCGGTGACGCGATCCGAGCGCCGGTCGAGCTCACCCCAATTGAGACGGCGCTCGCCGTCGATCAGCGCGGTCTTGCCCGGCTGGCGCCGGCCCCAGCGGGCGATATGCGTACCCACCAGCATCATGTCCATGTGCCGGCTTCCTCCCCTGCATGGCGCGGCGCTGTATCGCGCGATACAGCGCCGGATTCTCGATTGCCGCATCCTGCCATCGGTCCATGGGCGGAGGCAGCTTATGACGCGCGATCTGATCACCTGCGGCAAGCCTTGGGAAGCGTCGGCGCTGTTCTCGCTCGGCGTCGGGGTCGAGGGGAAGCTGTTGTTCACCGCTGGGATGACGGCGCGCGACCCGGAGGGGCGGGTGGTCGGCGCGGGCGACATGCGCCGCCAGGTCGAGCAATGCTTCGAGAACATCGGCGACGTGCTGCGCGCCGCCGGCGCGCGGTGGGAGCAGGTGGTCAAGGTGACGATGTACGTCACCGATTTCGACGCCTTCGAAGGCACGCGCGATATCCGCGCGCGCTATCTGCGCGGCCGGCCGGCGGCGACCGCCGTAGGGGTGAGCAGGCTGATCCATCCGGATATGATGTTCGACATCGAGGCCGTGGCTGTGCTGGATTGAGGGAGGCGGCGATGTCGACCTCGCTGAAGGAATATTTCGCGGCGGAAGCCGAGGCGATCGCGGGCCGCTGCACCGCCTGCGGCGCCTGCCACGCGGCCTGTCCGGTGGCGCCCTTCGCCGATCCCGGCGGGGCAAGCTCGGCCGAGCTCGCCGGCTCGGTGCGGTGCTACCTTGCGGATGCGACGCCGCTATCGGCGGCGGCGGCGCGCTGGACCGAGAGCTGCAATGGCTGCGGCGACTGCATCCCGGCCTGTCCCGAAGCCGTCAACCCGCGCCAGATGCTGATCCTGGCGCTGACGCAGGGCGCGCGGGCGAAGAGCGAGACGCCGCAGCTGTTCCGCCGCATGTCGCGCGCCATCAAGATGATGCTGGCGATGCAGCTCGAGCCGGAGGAACTGCGCCGGCTCGCCGCCCCGCGCGCGGCGCGGCAGGCGCCGGTCGTGTTCTATACCGGCTGCAACGCGCTGCGCACGCCGCACCTTCTGTTCAACACGATGGCGGTGCTGGACGCGCTGGCCGTCGACTACGAGGTGGTCGGCGGGCCGTCTGCCTGCTGTGGCGTGATCCATACCAAGTGGCAGGGTGAGATCGAGACCGGCGGGCGCGTGGCGCGCAACACGCTGGCCCGCTTCGCCGACTTCACGCCGGAGAAGGTGCTGAACTGGTGCCCGACCTGCCAGCTGCACCTGACCGAGAGCCTGGCGAATTTCCATGCGAGCTCGTTCGACATGAACCATGTCACCGAGTTCCTGGTCGCGCGGCTGGAGGGCCTGGCCGGGAAGTTCGTCCGCCCGATCCCGCGGCGCGTCGTGCTGCATGCCCATACCGGCTATCGCAATGTGGGCGAGGCAGTCGCACGCCTGCTGCAGGCGATCCCGGGCCTCGACCTGGTCGAGACGGTCTACGAGTCCGGCTATACCTGCGGCGGCTCCGGCTGCGGCCGGGCGCCCGCGCTGCAGGCCAAGGAGCATGGGCACCTGCTCGACCGCGTCGCGGCGACCGGTGCCGATGCGCTGGTGACGCTCTATCACGGCTGCCACGGTGCCTTCGCGGCGAGCGAGGCGGGCGGGCGGCACCAGGTGCTGAACTTCACCGACCTGCTGGTCGAGGCGCTCGGCCTCGAGCCCTACGAGGACCGCAACAAGCATCTCAGGCTGGCGGCTGATCTCGACATGATGATCGCCGAGGCGCAGCCTTATCTGCGCGCCAACGGGCTCGATCTGTCCGATGCCTGGCTCAGGCAATGGCTGCCGGAGATCATGGCGCAGAAGGAGTTCAAGGGCGGGCTCGACTGCTTTGCCGCGCATCCTCACGTGTCGGCAGGAGAGCCAGCATGACCGTCTATGCCCTGGCGCAGATCCGTATCCACGACCGCGCGCGCTACGAGCGCTACGTCGCCGGCTTCATGCCGATCCTGATCCAGTATGGCGGCCGGCTGCTCGCCGCCCAGGAGCAGCCGGAGCCGCTGCAGGGCGACTGGCCGTTCGACAAGATCATTCTCATGAGCTTCAAGGACCGCGAGAGCTGGCGCCGCTGGGCGATGTCGCCCGAATACCAGGAAATCGCCAAGGACCGCGTCGCCGCCACCGACGGCACCGTGCTGCTGATCGACGGGATCGACGCTCAGCCGCCGATCAGCAGGTAGCTCCCGTCCACGATGTCGATCTGCTCCGAGCGCCTCAGACCGGTGAGGCCACGGGTAACGGTGACACGCGACAGGCCGGTCATGGCCGCCATGTCCTCGTGCGTGAGGCTGGTGCGGATCAGCAGGCCGCGCGGATGCGGCTCGCCCCAGAGCCGGGCCAGGCGCGACAGCAGCTCCAGCAGGCGTTCTGCCGGCCGGCGGTCGGCGATGGCACCGAATCGGTCGAGCAGGCGACGGTATTTGACGCTGAGGATCCGCGCGATGGCGAGCGCGAATTCGGCGTCCTCGCGGAACAGCTGTTGCGTCAAGGCGCGGTCGAACAGGATCACGGCGGTCGGCTCGAGCGCGACCATCTCCACGGCCGGCGCCTCGCCGTGCAGCAGCGGGCCTTCGCCGCAGATCGAGCCCGGCCCGATACGCTCGACGATCAGGTGCTCGCCGTCGGGGCGCAGCAGGGTCGATTGGATCAGGCCTGCTTCGATATAGGCGAATGCCGCGGCCGGCTGGCCGGCGATCAGCAGCGGCGCGCCTTCCGTCAGGTGGCGACGGATACCGCGCGCCAGATGTCGGCGCACCGGCTGGAGCAGGTCGTCATCGAGCCAGCCGGTGGCGCGCATCGATGCCGCGGTACGATCAATCCGCGGCGGCGTCGCCGAGCTCGAGCTGCACCAGGTTGACCCAGTAGGCGGCGCCGAGCGTCAGGATGTCGTCGTTGAAGTCGTAGAGCGGCGTGTGGACGTTGTGGCAGCCGCCGCTTTCCTCCGTCCCGCCATTGCCGATCATGATGTAGGCGCCGGGCTTCTTCTCCAGCATGAAGGCGAAATCCTCCGCCCCGGCGAGCGGGATGACGTTCGGGTTGACGTTGTCGGCGCCGACCGTCATCGCCGCGGCCTTCACGGCAAGGCTGGTCTGCTCGGCGGCGTTGACCAGCACTGGATAGCGCCGCTCGTAGTGCAGCTCGGCGCTGCAACCATGCGCTTCGGCGAGGCTCCGGCCGAGCTCGCCGAGGCGCCGCTCCACCAGGTCGCGCATCGCAGGCGAGAAGCTGCGCGCCGTGCCGCGCACCACCACGTCGGATGGGATCACGTTGGGCGAGCCCCAGGCGCCGGCGGCGATGTGGCCGACGCTGACCACCACCGCCTCGTAGGAGGGCACGTTGCGGCCGACGATGGTCTGCGTCGCCTGGATGAAGGCGGCGGCCGGCATGGTCGGATCGGTACCGCGGGACGGCATGGCGCCGTGCCCGCCGGTGCCCTTGAAGGTCACCGTCCAGCTGTCGGAGGAGGCGAGCATGGCGCCGGTGCGGATGGCGAACTTGCCGACGCCAAGGCCCGGCATGTTGTGCATGCCGTAGACGGTGTCGCAGGGATGCTTGGTGAAGAGACCTTCCTCGATCATCACCCGGGCACCGCCAAGGCCTTCCTCGGCCGGCTGGAAGATGAAGTGCAGCGTGCCGCCGAAGTCCGGCCTGGCCGCCAGATAGCGCGCGGCGCCGAGCAGCATCGCGGTGTGGCCGTCATGGCCGCAGGCATGCATCTTGCCGTCATGCACCGAGCGGTGCGCGAAATCGTTCTTCTCCTGCAGGTTCAGCGCGTCCATGTCGGCGCGCAGCCCCACCACCTTCTGGCCCGGACGTTTGCCCTTGAGCGTGCCGACCACGCCGGTCTTGGCCAGACCGCGGCTGACCTCGATGCCCCAGGCAGAAAGCTTCTCGGCGACGATGTCGGCGGTGCGCACTTCCTCGAAGGCGGTCTCGGGATGCTTGTGGATGTCGCGCCGGATGGCGGCGATATCGGTCTCGAACGGCTTCAGCTCCGCAATGATGTTCCTGGTCATGGCCGCATCCCGTGAAAGGTGTCGAACGGAACCTAGCACGCGGGGCCGCGGCTTCCGATATCATCGCTGCGGGCGAGGGGAGAGCGATGAGCGACGCTTGGGATTACATTGTCGTTGGCGCCGGCTCGGCCGGCGCGGTGCTGGCCGCGCGGCTGACGGAGAAGCCCGGCACGCGGGTGCTGCTGCTGGAGGCCGGGCGGGACTGGCGGGCGGCCGAAGTTCTGCCCGAGATGCTGAGCCCGAACCCGCACCGGATCATCGCCGATCCGGCGCTGCAGCAGATCTGGCAATGGCCGGGCCTGATGTGCCGGCGCACGGCGCGGCAGGAGCCGGCCTTTTACTGGCGTGGCCGCGGCATGGGCGGCACCTCGATGATGAACGGCCAGATCGCCATCCGCGGCGTGATGGCGGCGTTCGAGGACTGGGTCGAGCAGGGCTGCGAGGGCTGGGCGCCGGAACACGTCCTGCCCTTCTTCGCCGCGCTGGAGGATGACCCGGCCGAAGGCGAGTTCCACGGCAAGGCGGGCCCGGTCCCGGTACACCGCGCGCCGGAGAACGAGTGGGGTCCGATCGACCGGGCGCTGATCACCGCCGCGCTCGACCTCGGCTATCCATGGAACCCGGATCTCAACGCGCCGGATTCGACCGGCGTCGCCGTCTATCCGATCAACAACCGGGACGGCAAGCGCGTCTCCACCAACGAAGCCTACCTGGAGCCGGCGCGCGGCCGCGCCAACCTGCGGATCCTCGGCAACGCGCTGGTCGAGAAGATCGTGTTCGAGGGCCGCCGCGCCGTCGGCGTGCAGGTCGCCGGACAGGTGCACAAGGCGAGCGAGATCCTGGTCTGCGCCGGCGCCTGCCACTCGCCGGCCATCCTGATGCGCTCGGGCATCGGCGATCCGGATTGGCTGAAGCCGCACGGGATCGAGGTGGTGGCGGCGAACCGCGCCATCGGCCGCAACTTCATCGAGCATCCGGCGACCCGTGCCTATATCAAGGTCAAGCCGGAGCACCGGGTGCGCGACATCGATTTCCGCCATACCAATTCCTGCGTGCGGTATTCGTCCGGGCTCGCCGGCGGCGGCTTCAACGACATGATCTTCATGGGCATGAACCACCGCGGCTTCGAGGACAACGATCCCGAGAAGCCGCATGCCGGCGGCTTCGTGGTGTCGCTGTTCCAGGTCTTCTCGCGCGGCGAGGTGCGGCTTCGCTCGGCCGATCCGCGCATCGACCCGATCGTCGAGGCCAACATGCTGTCGGATGCGCGCGACCTGATCCGGCTGCGCGACGGCTGCCGGCGCCTGTTCAAGCTGGTGACGCACCGGGCGGTGACCGATATCGCGGAACGGGTCGATTTCGCCGGCACGCATCGGGCGGTGACCGAGTTCATCGAGGCCGACGATGCCACCATCAACGATGTCCTGATGGCGCAGGCGGCCGATGCGCAGCATGCGAGCGGCTCCTGCCGCATGTCGGCGCATGAGGACCCGCGCGGCGCGGTCGATCCGGAATGCGTGTTGCGCGGGGTGGACGGGGTCAGGGTGATCGACGCCTCGATCATGCCGTCGGATTGCCGCGCCAACACCAACCTCACCACCATCATGATCGCCGAGAAGATGGCGGCGAAGCTGAAGGCGGCAGCCTAGGCGGCAGGGAAGTGGCGTTTCGTCGCGTTGGCGAAGGCGACCAGCGACAGCATCACCGGCACCTCCACCAGAACGCCGACCACCGTCGCCAGCGCGGCGCCCGAGGTCAGGCCGAACAGGCTGATCGCCACGGCGACCGCCAGCTCGAAAAAGTTGGAGGTGCCGATCATGGCGCAGGGCGCGGCGACGCTGAACGGCACCCGCCAGGCCCAGGCGGCGCCATAGGCCAATGCGAAGATGCCGTAACTCTGGATGACCAGCGGCACCGCGATCAGCAGGATGACGAAGGGCTGTTCCAGAATGACGCGGCCCTGGAAGGCGAACAGCAGGATGACGGTCGCCAGCAGGCCGAGCACCGACCATGGCTTGAGCGCCGCGGTGAACCGCGCCACCGCCGCATCGCCGTCCCGGCGCGCCAGCGCCGAGCGCGTCGCGATGCCGGCCAGCAGCGGGATCACGACGTAGAGGACCACCGAAAGCACCAGGGTCTGCCAGGGCACCGCGATGTCGGTGACGCCGAGCAGCAGCGCGACGATCGGCGCATAGGCGAAGACCATGACGGCGTCGTTCACGCTGACCTGCGCCAGCGTGTAGTTCGCGTCGCCCTGGGTGAGCTGCGACCAGACGAAGACCATGGCGGTGCAGGGCGCGGCGCCGAGCAGGATCAGGCCGGCGATATAGCCGTCGGCATCGGCGGGCGGAATCAGGCCGGCGAAGATCCATTTGAAGAAGGCGACGCCGAGCAGCGCCATGGTGAAGGGCTTGATCAGCCAGTTGACCACCAGCGTGATGACCAGCCCCTTCGGCCGCTCGCCGATCCGCCGCAAGCCGGCGAAGTCGACCGCGATCATCATCGGATAGACCATCGCCCAGATGAGCACGGCAACGGCGAAATTGACGTTCGCGTATTCGAGCGCGGCAAGCGCACCCACCAGCGCCGGTGCGGTCTCGCCCAGGGCGATGCCGGCCAGGATGCAGAGCCCGACCCAAAGCGTCAGATAGCGTTCGAACAGCGACATCGGTTCAGCTCCGCGGCGGCGGCGGTTGTGGAATTGGGGCGTTCTTGCGGGGGGCGTTCGGCCATCGAGGGAGTGGCAGATACGCATTGGACCTGGGGTGCGCAAGCGCCGTCGCGTGGACACGGCGATTCGCCGCCGCCGGCAGGCCTGATTGTCGTGTGTTCATGGGCCGTCTATGGTGCGGCGCATAGCCGCGTGTCTCGTCAGAATGGAATCCCTCGTCAGGAGAGAGGCCGATGAGCGCCGTTCCCAAGCCGAAGAGCCAGGACATGGCGGCGACCCGCGAGCCGGGCCGTGCCGCATGGGACGCCACCGACATGAAGCCCGGCGACCTCGCCTCGCGCTATGTCGACGTGGCCGAGATCCCCTGGAAGCCGACGCCCTATCCCGGCATCGACATGAAGATCCTGCTGAAGGACGAGCGGAGCGGGCTGATGACGGCCCTGTTCCGCTGGGCGCCGGGCTCGGCGCTCGGCCTGCACGAGCATGTCGAGATCGAGCAATCCTATGTGCTGGAAGGCTCGATCGAGGACGAGGAGGGCGTGTGCACCGCCGGCAATTTCGTCTGGCGGCCGAAGGGCAACCGCCATGTCGCCCGCTCGCCGAACGGCGCGCTGCTGCTCGCCATGTTCCTCAGGCCGAACATCTTCCTCGGCGACGGGCTGCAGGGGCAGAAGCTCGAATAGAGCAGGCCGATAGCCGAGACCATATTCCAGGAGAAGCAACGATGGCCTATCGGCGCATGGTGCTGCAGATCGGCATGGGTACCGATATCCGCGGGGCGGACTACACCAAGGCGGCGGTCCGGGCGCTGAAGGATGCGCTGTGGCACAACTCGCTCACCATTGCCTCGGCCCTCGGGCAGTCGGCGGATGCCATGCGGGTGGACGTGACCATCGGCGTGCCGCGGCCGGACAAGGTCGACAAGCAGGCGGTGCTCGCCGTGCTGCCGCACGGCACCGGCACGGTGACGGTGGTGGAAGGCGGGCTCGAGATTCCGAACCAGGCCGGCACCGACAGGACGGTGATCGCCAATGCCGCCGCCGTCGTGCGGCTCGATATCTGAGGGAGCGCGCCATGGCCTCGAAGCGCGTCATCCTCGAAATGGGCAGCGGCAACGACCTGCATGGCGGCGACTACACCAAGGCGGCGCTGCGCGCCGTGCAGGACGCGCTGCACCATTCCTCGCTCACTTTGATCCGCACGCTCAAGCTCGACGCCAAGCAGATGCAGGTCGAAGTGACGATCGGCGTGCAGAAGCCGGACGCGGTCGACGTCGAGACCGTGCGGAAGAGCCTGCCGCACGGCACCGTGACGGTGCGGGCGGTGAAAGGCGGCCTCGATGTGCCGGACGAGGAGATCGGCGACGTGGCGGTGATCGCCACCGCCGCCATCGCCGTCAGCTTCGAGTTGCCCTAGCGCTCGTGCCCGGTCCACTTTGGCGGACCCGGCAAGAAGCGTCTGGCCTTGGGCCGGAGGATCAAGGTTGATGCCGATCAAGGCGGCCCCGGCGTCGCGATGCCAAGTAAGCCACCGCAGTTTCCGGAACTCGCCGCAAAGACCGGCGATTGCGCTTGCCGGGGAAATCGATGGCGAAACGTTGGTACCTACGATGGGCGATGGGATCGGTCGCCGTGCTGGCCGCGGTCGCGGCCATGTCCGCCTGGGCGTGGTATCGGCCCGTCGCCGTCGCCGTCGCCGCAATTGAGAAGAATGTGCCCATCCAGGTCTTCGGTCTCGGCACCATCGAGGCCCAGACACTCTCGCGCATCGGCTTAGAGATCCCGGGAACCCTGATCGAGCTGCATGCCGATCACGGCGACAGTGTGAAGGCCGGCGCCTTGCTGGCGCGGCTGCAGAGTCGCGAGCAGGAGGCGCGCGTCGCCCAGGCGCGGGCGGCGGTGGCACAGGCGCAAGCCGGTGTCGAGCAGGCGGAAGCGGCCGTCGACAAGGCCGATGCCGTTCAGAAGCAGAAAGTGGCGGCCAATCGCCGCCGTCAGGAGCTGGTGGAGCGGGGTGCCGTGTCGCGCGAGATTGCCGACGACACCCAGGCCGCGGCCGACGTGGCGAAGGCCGATCTCGGCCAGGCGCGGAGCACGGTGAACGTCGCTCGCGCCAATCTCGAGCAGGTCAAGGCGGTGCTGGCGCTGGAGGAGGCGCGGCTCGCCAAGTACAGCCTGTTCGCGCCCTACGATGCCGTCGTGATGACGCGGCATCGCGAGCTCGGCTCCGCGCTGAATCCCAATGAGGCGGTGTTCACGCTGGTGGATCCGGCCTCGATCTGGGCGCTCGCCTATATCGACGAGGCGCGCGCCGGGCCGATCGAGGTGGGACAGCCGGCCGAGGTCGTTCGCCGGTCGGCGCCGGACCGGCCGATGCAGGCGAAGGTGGCGCGCATCGATATCGAGAGCGACCGGGTCAACGAGGAACGCCGGGTCTATGTCCGCTGCGGCGGATGCCCGCTCGCCTTTCATCTCGGCGAGCAGGCCGAGATCGTGGTCACAGTGGCGGTCCTGCCGAGCGCGCGCCTGGTCAGGCAAGGCGCGCTCGCCGAGATGCGG
This sequence comes from Desertibaculum subflavum, assembly GCA_003576705.1. Lineage (GTDB taxonomy): Bacteria > Pseudomonadota > Alphaproteobacteria > Ferrovibrionales > Ferrovibrionaceae > Desertibaculum > Desertibaculum subflavum. The sequence continues at coordinate 13,523 of QOZS01000031.1, read as the reverse complement.
GATCACAAGGCGAAGGTCTGGACCGTCGAGGATGGCGTGCTGCACCAGCGGCTGGTGACCTTTGGCCATCGCACGCTCGACGGGCGGGTCGAGATCCGGGACGGCGTGCCTGACGGGGCGGAGATTGTCAGAGACCCGGTGACCGGGCTCCGCGCCGGCCGGCGCGCCGCCATTGCCGATGCGGTGACGCCGGCGGGCACGGCGCGGCGATGAATCTCGCCTGGCGCGACATCCGCCACAAGCTCGGGCGCTTCGTCCTGACCTGCCTCGGCCTGAGCCTGTTGCTCGCCGTCGTGGTAACCATGGCGGGCATCTATCGCGGCCAGACGGCGGATGCCCTGGCGCTGTCGCAGGCGATCGGGGCGGATCTGTGGGTCGTCGAGGCAGGGACACATGGCCCCTTCGCCGAATCCTCGCGCGTGCCCGGCGACACGCGCGAGCTGGTAGCCCGCATCAACGGCGTTGTCGAAGCCGGCTCCATCACTTTCCAGAATGTGCAGATCGACCGCGGCGGCCGGCGGATCAGGTTGCAGGTCGTCGGCTACGAGCCCGGGCGGCCGGGCGGGCCGATCCGGCTGGTCGCGGGCCGCGAGATCACGCGCAGTCACTTCGAGCTGATCGCCGATCGCCAGACCGGCCTCGCTCTCGGCGAGGTCCTGCGGCTCGGACGCGACGACTACACCGTGGTCGGCATCACCTCCGGCGTCGTCACGCTGTCCGGCGATTCGATCGTCTACCTGTCGCTCCGGGATGCACAGCAGCTGCAGTTCGACCTCTCGCCAGCGGCGGCGCGGCGCGAGACGGCACGCGGGGCGCAGCGTAACCAGACCGACCTGGTCAACGCTGTTATCGCGCGGCTCGCCACTGATACTCGCCCCGAAGAGGTGGCCGAGGTGATCCGCCGCTGGAAGCATCTCTCGGTGCTGACCGACGAGCAGCAGGCGCAGGTGCTGACCCGTACGGTGATCGAGCGGGCGCGGCGCCAGCTCGGCATGTTCATGAGCGTGCTGACGCTGGTCTCCGCCGTCGTCATCGCGCTGATCATCTACACGCTGACCATGGACAAGATCAGGGAAATCGCGACCTTGAAGCTGATCGGCGCCCCCGATCGCACCATCGTCGGCCTCATTCTGCAGCAGGCACTGCTCATGGGCATGATCAGCTTCCTCGCCGGAACCGCCCTCGTCTACGCCTTCAGCGGCTGGTTTCCGCGCCGCATCGTCATGCTGCCCGAGGACATTGCGACACTGTTCGGCGTGGTCGTCGTCGTTTGTCTGGCAGCGAGCACGCTCGGCGTGCGCGCGGCGCTCCGGGTCGATCCCGGTCGGGCACTGACGGGATAGCGCGATGGACGAGCGACCGCCGCCACGTCCCCTGGTGGAGCTCCGGGGCATTGCCAAGCATTTCGGCGAGGGCGAGACACGCGTCGACGCGCTGCGCGACATCACGATGACGGTGTCGACGGGTGAGGTGGTTGGCTTGCTTGGCCCGTCCGGCTCGGGCAAGAGCACGCTGCTCAATGTCATCGGGGCCATTGTCGAGCCGAATCAGGGATGGATGCGTCTCGACGGCGAGATGATCTACGACGGCCAGTGGCTCAGGCGCGATCTGCGCCGGCTTCGGCTGGAGAAGATCGGCTTCATCTTCCAGACCCACAATCTGCTGCCGTTCCTCGATGCGACCGACAATGTCGCCGTGGTGCTGCAGCTTGCCGGGTTGGCGCGGGAGGAGTGCGTCCGCAGGTCCGTCGAGCTGCTCGATTACCTGCAGGTCGGGCACCGCCGGCAGGCGATGCCGGCACAGCTCTCCGGCGGCGAGGCGCAGCGCGTTGCCATCGCCCGGGCGCTCGCCAACCGTCCGCGCATCATCCTGGCCGACGAGCCGACCGCCGCGCTCGATTCCGCCCGCGCCGGCATCGTCATGGATCTCCTGCGCAAGCTGGCGGCCGAGCAACAGGCGAGCGTCATCGCCGTGACCCATGACGAGAAGATCCTCGATCGGTTCGACCGCATCTACAGATTGCGCGACGGGCTGCTGGTCAAGACGGAAGAGCGCGCTGCCGCCTGACCGTGTGAGCCTTGCCGGTCAGGCTCGAAGTCGCACCACGGTTGGCGCGATCGGCCTGCCCACCATGCCGCTGACGCCGTTGAGGGCGCCGGGCACCAGGGCCTGCACCTGGAAGCGGTCGAGATCGACCCAGCCGGGCAGTTCGAGCCCGAGCATCGCCGCATTGCTGAAGCCGAACGGCTCGTAATACTCGCGGTCGCCGACCAGCACGCAGATGCGGTGGCCGAGCGAGGTGGCGAGCGCCAAGGTGCGGCGGATCAGCGCCTTGCCCATGCCCTGGCCCTGCACCGCGGGGCGCACCGCCACCGGGCCGAGCAGCACCGCCGGCCAACGGTTGCCGATCGAGATCGGCCAGTAGCGGATCGAGGCCTGCAGCTGGCGGCCCTCGTCGAGCGCGACCCAGCCGAGCTCGCCGAGCGGGTCGACGCCGTCGCGCAGCTTGTAGACGGTCTTGTGGAACCGGTCGGGGCCGAAGGCCTCGGCGACCAGGGCTTCGATGGTCTCGGCGTGCTCCGGCTGCTCGGGCACAAGGGTGAACTTGGTCATCTGACGGGGGATCCTGACGACGGGGCCGGTTGGAAAACGGCCCGGAAGGCGGCCAGCGCGCCGCCTGGGCGCGCGCGAATCAGCTCTGCCCGGCGCACCGTGTGCGCCGGCCCAGTCGTCGTCGCGAGGGGCCGTACGTCGTCATGGATCGCGATATGCCATCGATTTGCGGCGGGTTCAAGGCCCGTCGCCAGCCTTATGCGGGCGGATTGGCTAACGGCCGATTACCACGGCACGTCGGGCATGCGCTTGAAGGCTTCGCGGAGCGCCGCCGACCAGCCGGTGCGCAGCTCGGCGAAATAGGGATCGTGCTCGTCGATATGGCGTTCGATCAGCGGCGTGAAGGTATCGCGCCGGATCACCAGCAGGTCGAGCGGCAGGCCGACCGAGAGGTTGGACCGCAAGGTCGAATCCATCGAGACCAGCGCAAGCTTCGCCGCGTGTTTCAGATCGGTCTCGTAGGTCAGGGCGCGGTCGAGGATCGGCTTGCCGTACTTGGTCTCGCCGATCTGCAGATACGGCGTCTCGCGCGTCGCCGCGATGAAATTGCCCTGGGCGTAGATCTGGAACAAGGCCGGCGGCCGGCCGGCGATCTGGCCGCCGAGCAGGAACGAGACGTTGAAGCCGATGCCGGGATCGGCCTCCAGCGACTTGCCGTGCACCGCGTGCACGCGGCGCACGGCGCGGCCGACCAGTTCCGCCGCCTCGAACATCGATCGGACGTCGTCCATGCGGTGGACCCGCTGCTCCTCGTCGATCTCCAGGCCCTCTTTCAGGTGGTGGATGACCGACTGGGTGACCGACAGGTTGCCGGCGGAGAGCAGGGCGATGATGCGGTCGCCCGCGACGCGCCAGACCGTCATCTTGCGGAAGCTCGCCACCTGGTCGACGCCGGCATTGGTGCGGGTGTCCGACAGCAGCACGATGCCATCCTGGAGCAGGGTGCCGACGCAATAGGTCATTCGAAGGCTCCTCCCGAGCCCGTTATCGCTTTGAACGCCGATCAGATCGCCGCGACGGCGACCTCGATTTTGACGGCCTCGGTCGGAAGTCCGGCCACGGGGGCCGCCTCGCTTTGATCGCGGCCGACCGCCACCCTGACATAGTGCTCGGTCGGCGAGATCGAATGGGCGGAATCGAAGCCGACCCAGCCGAGATGCTCGAACCAGGCCTCGGCCCAGCAATGCATGCCGTCGATGATGATATCCGGCCGGAACAGATAGCCGGTGGCGAAGCGGGCCGGAATGCCGACGGCGCGGGCGGCGGCAATGAACAGATGCGCCAGGTCGTCCGGCGTGCCGGCGCCGGCCGCCAGCACTTCCGCCGCAGTGCGGCGCGGCGCGCCTTGGGCGCGCTCGCGCTTGAGGCCGGCATGGATCGCCGTCATCAGTTGATGCGCCAGGGTGAGCGGCTCGTCGCCGGCCTTGGCCTTGATCGCGGCGGCGAAGGCGGCAATGCCGGCCTCATGCCGGGCGAGCCCCTCGTTGCGGAGCCAGTAGGCCGGCGGCAGCGGGTCGAGCGCGAAGCCGTAGACGCCGGCGGCGTCGCGCGTCTCCACCACGCCGCCGGCATGCAGGGCGAGGCGGCGGTGCGGCTCGGTCAGCGAGAGCGAGAGCAGCTTGTTGCCGTAGCCGTCGGTGAACGGCGCCGTGCGGCCGCGGCTCTCGACCCGCCAGTCGACCACCGCCTGGGTCGGTTCGTTGGTCGGCCAGAGCCGCACGTAGTGGATCGAGAAACGGGCCGGCTCGTCCAGCTCCCAGGCGATGCGATGGTCGATCCGGAGCAGCATCGCGGGCCTCAGGTGGTCATCAGGTAGTTGCGCCGGAGCTCTTCCGAGAGCTCGGCGATCGAGCCGATGAAATCGGTCAGCACCGGATGCAGGCCGCGGCGGAAGATGCGCTCGATCTGGCCGTAGCGCAGCCGGGAATAGAGCACGCCGGAGATGCGGTGGCATTCGTGCCGGTGGCCGTGGAAATCCGCCAGGCTGTTGAGATGCCGGTCGACCCGACCGAGGCAGTAATGCAGCGAGCGCGGCAGGTCGCGGCGCAGCAGCAGAAATTCCGCGACGCGCCACGGCTCGATGCCGGACTGGTAGATGCGCTTGTAGGCGCGCACCGCGCTGACGCAGGCGAGCAGCTCGGCCCATTCGTAGTAGTCGACCACGTCGGCGCGGGGCGCGCCGTCGGGCAGGATGCGGTGATACTTGACGTCGAGGATGCGGGCGGTGTTGTCGGCGCGCTCGATGAAGATGCCGAGATGCAGGAAGTCGAACGCCTCGTCGCGCAGCAGCGTGGTCCAGAGCGAGCCCAGGATCAGATGGCTTTGCCGCTTCACCCATTCGAAGAACGGGCGGTATTCGCCGGGCGGCACGCCTTTGCGCGCCACCTCGGCAAGCTCGAGCCAGGTGGCGTTGATGTTCTCCCAGGCCTCGACGGTCAGGTTGTTGCGCTCGGCGCGGGCATTGTTGCGGGCGCGCTGCACGCAGGCGACGATGCTGGAAGCGTTGTCGCGATCGAAGCAGAGCGTGCGCAGCAGCTTCTCTTCGGGTGCCTCGCTCTCGGCCGCGATCGCTTCCGGCTCGATGCCGTAGATGGTGGCGACCGAGCGCCATTCGCCGCCGCGCCCTTGCGTCTGCGACTGCGACTGGCCCGCGGCGCGCTCCGGGCCGGCGATCAGCGACATGCGGTTGGAAGCGGCGAGCAGGCGGGCGGTGTTCTCCGCCCGCTCGATATAGCGGCCCATCCAGTAGAGATTGTCGGCGGTGCTGCTAAGCATCGAGCGCCCCGCCGTCCGGCTCCCCGTCGTCCAGCACCCACGTATCCTTGGTGCCGCCGCCCTGACTTGAATTCACCACCAGCGAGCCGTCGCGCAGCGCCACGCGGGTCAGCCCGCCGGGCACCACGGTGATGCTCTCGCCGCACAGCACGAAGGGGCGCAGGTCGACATGGCGCGGCGCCACGCCCTGGTCGACGAAGGTCGGCACGGTGGAGAGCGCCAAGGTGGGCTGAGCGATATAGCCTTCGGGATGGCGCTTCAGGATGGCGCGGAATTCCTCGATCTCGGCCTTGGTCGATGTCGGCCCGACCAGCATGCCCTTGCCGCCGGAGCCGTGCACCTCCTTCACCACCAGCTCGGCGATGTGGTCCAGCACGTATTGCAGCTGGCTCCCGTCGCTGCATTCGTAGGTCGGCACGTTGGCGATCAGCGGCTCCTCGCCGAGATAGAAGCGGATCATCTCCGGCACCAGCGGGTAGATCGACTTGTCGTCGGCGATGCCGTTGCCGATCGCGTTGACGACATTGACGCGGCCGGCACGCAGCGCCCCGACCAGGCCCGGCACGCCGAGCATGCTGTCGGGCCGGAAGGCGAGGGGGTCGAGGAAGGGATCGTCGAGCCGGCGGTAGATGACGTCGACGCGCTGCGGTCCGCGCGGGCTCCGCATGTAGACCCGATTGTCGTCGACGAACAGGTCGGAACCCTTGACCAGCTCGATCCCCATCTCGTCGGCGAGGAACAGGTGCTCGAAATAGGCGCTGTTGTAGGGGCCGGGTGTCAGCAGGACGACGGTCGGGTCGGCATCGGTGGAGAACGAGGCCTGGCGCAAGGTCCTGAGCAAGAGGTCGGTATAGGTCGCGACCGGGCGCACCTTGCCGTCGGCGAACAGGCCGGGGAACAGCCGCATCATCACCTCGCGGTTCTCCAGCATGTAGGAGACCCCGGAGGGCGTGCGCACATTGTCTTCCAGCACGTAGAACTGGTCCTCGCCGACGCGGACCACGTCGATGCCGCTGATATGGGCATGCACCTTGCCGGGCAGCTCCAACCCTTGCGCAAAGGCGACGAACTGCTCGTTCGCCACGATGCGCGCCTCGGGGATCTTGCCGGCGCGGCAGATTTCGCGCCTGCCATAGGCGTCGGTCAGGAAGGCGTTCAGCGCCTTGGCGCGCTGGATCAGGCCCTTGGACAGCGTCTCCCATTCGGCGCCGCCCAGCACCCGCGGCACGAGATCGAACGGGATCGTGGTTTCGACCTCCGCATCGGTGCCATAGGCGCGGAAGGTGATGCCGAGCCGGCGGAACAGAAGGTCGGCTTCGCCCCGCTTGTGGGACAGGGTTTCGGGGTCCAGGGCTTCGAGCCAGCGGGCGATGCGCTGATAGACCGGCCGCACGTCACCGCCGAACCCGCGCATCTCGTCGAATATCGGGCGCCGCTGCATCCCCTGACCGTCAGCTTTCCCTGAGAACATTCCCTGCCAGCTTATTTTGGCGCCAGTCTACGCCGGTTGCGCGCCCTTTGTTTGGGCGGGATCTGCCCCAAATCTGCCCAGGACGTGGCCGGATGGCCGGGTGGCCGAATCACCCCAAGTGACCTAAGATTCCGCGGCAAAGGCAGGGCGATGGCCGAGATCAAGGTTGGTGACGGCGCTGGCGTGGCGGCAGCGGGCCGGGTGGCCCGGGCCGATCTGCGCACGCCTGCGGCAGCGCCGCAGCCGGCCGCGGCGCCGACCGGCGGCGCGCGCGACACCGCCTCCGTGCTCGGCATTCCGGAGACCGAGCTGACGCCGAGGGTGCAGGCGGCGGTTTCCGGCCTGATGGGCGAGCTGCAGACCCTGCGCCGCCAGCTGGAGCGCATGCAGGAACGGGTCGGCGAGCTGGAGCGGCTGGCCGACCGCGATACCTTGACCCCGCTGGTCAACCGCCGCGCCTTTATGCGCGAGCTCGACCGCACCATCGCTCAAGTGGAGCGGCACGGATTGAAGGCGAGCGTGCTCTATATCGACCTCGACGGCCTGAAGCAGATCAACGACCGCTACGGGCATGCGACCGGCGACCAGGCGATCCTGCGCTTCGGCGAAGTGGTCAACGACAATGTGCGCCGTACCGACCTCGTGGGGCGGCTCGGCGGCGACGAGTTCGCCGTCCTGCTGGTGCAGACCGATGTCGCGCAGGCGGCGCACAAGGCCGAAGGCATCGCCGAGGCCCTGCAGAGCCGGCCGCTCGTCATCGACCGCGCCGCCGTGACGCTCGGGTTCTCCTGGGGCGTCGAGGCGCTGGTCCCGGGCCGCACGGCGACCGAGGTGCTGGATAGCGCCGACCGCGCCATGTACGCCCAGAAGCAGGGCAAGAAGGCGCCGGTCAGCGCCTAGACTCACCGTCGCGTGGCGAGATAGATCCCCGGCAGCACCAGCGCGGCGCCGGCAAGGTGGAACCATTGCGGCACCTCGCCGAGCAAGGCCCAGGCAAGGCCCGCGTTGTAGACCGGCGAGAGATAGGCGATCAGGCCGGCGATGCCGGTGCCGAGCGCGCGCTGCACCAGCGTGTAGCCCTGATAGGCGCCGAGCGAGGGCACGAGCACGACCAGCGCCACGATCGCCAGGCTGCGCAGATCCAGGGGCGCGACCTCGCCGCGCGCGGCTTCCCAGATGGCGAACGGTGCCAGCAGCAGCGCGCCGCCCAGGCAGATGGCGGTGAACCGCTCCGCCATGCCGAGCGCCGAAGGCCGCCTGGCCAGCAGCACCGAGTAGACCGACCAGCACGTCGCCGCCGTGGCGATCCAGAGGTCCCCGGCGGTGAAGGCCAGATCCAGCAGGATGCCGAGATCGCCCTTGCAGATGATCGCGAGCACGCCGGCAAGCGCGAGGGCGACCCCGGCCTTCTGCACGGCGGCGAGCCGCTCGCCATAGAAGGTGCCGCCGATGGCGATGATGCCGATCGGCGTCATGGCGTAGATCAGGCCGATATTGGTCGCCGTCGTGGTCTGGCCGCCGATATAGACGAAGGCGCCGCACACGAACATGCCGAGGAAGCCGAGGCCGAGCAGCTCCGGCCATTCGCGTGCCAGCGCGCGCCGCTGCCGCCACAGACGGCCGCCGGTGAAAGCGAGCATGACGAGCCCGGCCAGCGACCAGCGCCAGAAGGCAAGCGCGAAGGGCGGGAAGAAATCGTGCGCCGCCCGCGCCACCAGCTGGTTGACCGAGAACATCACCGGCACGACGAGCAGCAGCGCCACGCCGAGCGTCCGGCGATGGCGGTTCCACAGATCGGCAACGGCGCGCAATGCAGGCCAGTCGGGTCAGGCGGTCGGATCGCGTGACGGGTCAGGCGATGATGTCGGGAACCAGAAGGTTCTCGAGCTTGGCGATCTGGTCCTTGATCTGCAGCTTGCGCTTCTTCAGCCGCTGCAGCTGCAGGTGGTTGAACGTGCCGCCGCCGGACAGCGCCTGGATCGCGTCGTCGAGATCACGATGCTCCTGTCTGAGTTCGCCGAGGCGCCCGTTGATCGCGTTGACGTCCAGTCCGATTTCTTCGTCGTTCATGCCCAACATCGCTGTGCCCCGGCCGGCTTCGTCTGCAGTCCTGATCCAGTGCCCGGCGGGGTCGGCCAGGGTATCATTTCCCATGCCGAAGACCAAGAAATCCACATCCGGCGCGGGGCTTTGGCGCTTCTCGCTCCGGCTCTACCGGCGGCGCGGCGTGGCCGATGCCTGCCTTGCCCTCCAGGACCGGCACGGCATCGACGTGAACCTGCTGCTTTATGCGGCCTATGCCGCGGTCTCGGGTCGCGGCGCCGTCGATGCCGGGGCTCTGGCCGCGGCCAACCGGGCGATCGAGGGCTGGCGACTGCTGGTCATCCTGCCGCTGCGCCGGCTGCGCGGGCAGCTCAAGGGCGTCGCGACGGCGGCGCCGGCGCGGAAGCGCGTGCTGGCCGCGGAGCTCGAAGCCGAGAAGGAAGCGCAGCGCCGGCTGGCCGGGCTGCTCGGACCCCGCCAGGACCGTACGCCGGAGGCGCGGCGCGGCGATCTTGCCGTCGCGCTCGCCGCAGTGGCGGGGCGGGCGCGCCCGAAGCTCGGAACCGCCGGCCGCAAGGCGATCGCGACGATCGCTCGTGCCGCCCGGGCGGAGCTCGATCAGCGGCGGCGGCGCGTCGGGCCGCTGGTCTCGCCCCAGCGGCGCACCAGGCCGGCATCGAGGCCGAATAGGTCGAGCACCCGCCCGACCGAGTGATCGACGATGTCCTCGACCGAGGTCGGCTTGGCATAGAAGGCCGGCACCGGCGGCGCCACGATGGCGCCCATCTCGGTCACCGCCGTCATCGCGCGCAGATGGCCGAGATGCAGCGGCGTCTCGCGCAGCATCAGCACCAGCCGCCGGCGATCCTTCAGCACCACGTCGGCGGCGCGGGTCAGCAGGTTCGAAGTCACCCCGGTCGCGATCTCCGACAGCGTGCGCACCGAGCAGGGCGCGACCACCATGCCGAGCGTCGGGAACGAGCCGGAGGCGATCGGCGCCGCCACATTGGCGATGGCGTAGACCTGGTCGGCCAGGCCGCGGATCGCCGCCAGCTTGCGGTCGGTCTCGTAGCCGATCGTCATCTCGCCGGCCTTGGTGATAACGAGATGCGTCTCGACCTTCAGCGCGCGCAGCGCCTCCAGCAGCCGGATGCCGTAGGCGACTCCGGAGGCGCCCGTGATGCCCACGATCATCCGTTTGTTTTCGTTCATCTTTCTTAATTCCCCAACGGCTCCGCTGGCGCCCGGGCCCGGGCCGGGATAGGATAGCAACTGCGCTCGAGCTCCGCTTGCGCCGCCTCGGGCGCGGTAGCAACAAGGGAGAAGTGGGCATGAGCTTCGATCCCCATGTCGAGCAGTTGACCCAGAAACACGCGGCCCTGGAAAGCACCATTCACGAAGAGATCACCCGGCCGCACCCCGACATGCTCCGACTGGCCCAGCTCAAGAAAGAAAAGCTGAAGATCAAGGACGAGATCGCCCGACTAGAGCACGAGACCACGCACTAACCATCCGATCGCGACCGCCGGCGCCTTCCCCCGGCGTCGGCGTTGCATCCGGTCCCTCCCTGCACTATCCAGACGGCCCCATGCAAACGCCGGGTGCCGGGCAGGCAGGATTCTGCGGCGCCGGCCCGATATCTGGCCCCGCGTCCGGGCCGATTGCCGGGCGCCCCTAGAGACGCGAACGAGGAAGCCCCATGAAGCTCACCCGCAAGGTGAAGGAAATCCTGTCCTGGTACGAGTCCGACAATCCGGGCACGAAGGCGAACCTGGCCCGCATCCTGATGCACGGCCGGCTCGGCGGCACCGGCAAGATGATCATCCTGCCGGTCGACCAGGGCTTCGAGCATGGCCCGGCACGGTCCTTCGCCAAGAACCCGCCGGCCTATGACCCGCATTACCACTTCGACATCGCGATCGAGGCCGGGCTCAACGCCTATGCCTCGGTGCTCGGCATGTTGGAGGCCGGCGCCGATACCTTCGCCGGCCAGATCCCGACCATCCTGAAGATGAACTCGTCGAATTCGCTGTCGCGCGACAAGGAAGCGCCGAACCAGGCGGTGACCGCCTCGGTCAACGATGCGCTGCGCCTCGGCTGCTCGGCGATCGGCTTCACCATCTATCCGGGCTCCGACGCCCAGTTCGAGATGATGGAGGAGATCCGCGAACTGGCCGAGGAGGCGAAGGCGGTCGGCCTCGCCGTCGTCGTGTGGTCCTACCCGCGCGGCGGCGCGATCTCGAAGGACGGCGAGACGGCGATGGATATCTGCGGCTATGCCGCGCACATGGCGGCGCTGCTCGGCGCCCATATCATCAAGGTCAAGCTGCCCGGCGCCAACCTGGAGCAGGGCGACGCCAAGAAGGTCTACGAGGCCGAGAAGATCGACACCGGCACCATGGCGAAGCGGGTCGCGCATGTGATGCAGTGCTGCTTCGGCGGCCGCCGTATCGTGGTGTTCTCCGGCGGCGCGGCGAAGGGCGAGGACTCGGTCTACGACGACGCCCGTGCCATCCGCGACGGCGGCGGCAACGGCTCGATCATCGGCCGCAACACCTTCCAGCGGCCGCGCGACCAGGCGCTGCAGATGCTCGACCAGCTGATCAAGATCTACAAGGGCCAGGAAAACGGGGGCCAGAAGTAAGCTGAGCGCTCCCGTTTCCGATCGCTGCCGCCTCTATCTCGTGACGCCGCCGGCCTTTGAGCCGGTGGCGTTTCTCGAACCGCTCAAGGCGGCGCTCGGCGCCGGCGACGTGGCGGCGCTGCAGCTCCGCCTGAAAGACGCGCCGGACGATACGGTCCGTCGTGCCTATACGACGATTGCGCCGGTGGTCGAACGCCACGAAGTGGCACTGATCGTCAACGACCGGCCGGATCTCGCCGCCGAACTGGGTGCCGACGGCGTGCATATCGGCCAGGAGGATGCCGACTACGCCACCGCGCGCCGCCTGATGGGCCGGGATCGCATCGTCGGCGTGACCTGCCACGACAGCCGCCACCTTGCCATGGAGGCGGCCGAGAAGGGCGCCGACTACGTCGCCTTTGGCGCCTTCTTCGAGACCGGCACCAAGCAGCCGAAGACGCGGGCCGCGCCCGAGATCCTGGAATGGTGGAGCGGACTGTTCGAGATCCCCTGCGTCGCCATCGGCGGCATAACCGTGGAGAATTGCGGCGATCTGGTCCGCGCCGGCGCCGACTTCCTGGCCGTGGTCGGCGGCGTCTGGTCGCATCCGGAGGGGCCGGCGGCCGCGGTGGTCGCCTTCAACGACGCGCTTGCCAAATACCGAGATTGAACGGTCCAGGCCCCGCTGATAGCTTCCGCCGCTCGAATTCCGGGCCCTGTCCGCCCCGCTTCCCAAAGCAAAAAGCCAGAGGTTCCTGATGGCGCTTCGTTCCGCGCTGCTCAATGTCATGGTCATGGCGGCCCGCAAGGCGGCGCGCGGCCTGGCGCGCGATTTCGGCGAGGTGGAGCAGCTGCAGGTCTCGCGCAAGGGCCCGGCCGATTTCGTCTCCGCCGCCGACCACCGGGTCGAGAAGCTGCTGGTGACGGAACTCCGCAAGGCGCGGCCCGATTGGAGCTTCAGGCTGGAGGAGGGCGGCGATATCGAAGGGCGCGATCCCAGCCACCGCTGGGTCATCGACCCGCTCGACGGCACCACCAACTTCCTGCACGGCGTGCCGCATTTCGCCATCTCGATCGGCGTCGAGCGCGAGGGCGAGCCGGTCTGCGGCGTAATCCTGGATCCGGTGAAGGACGAGCTGTTCCTGGCCGAGAAGGGCGGCGGCGCCTTCCTCAACGATCGCCGCCTCCGGGTCTCCGCCCGCAGCAAGCTGCCGGATGCGCTGATCGCGACCGGCCTGCCGTTCAACGGCAAGGAAGGCCACGATCTCTCTGCCCGCGAGCTCGCCGTGATGATGCCGGAGATCGCCGGCATCCGCCGCATGGGCGCGGCCAGCCTCGACCTCGCCTATGTCGCGGCGGGCCGCTATGACGGATTCTGGGAGCGCGGCCTCAAGCCCTGGGACGTCTGCGCCGGGATCGTCCTGGTGCGGGAGGCGGGCGGGGTCGTGACCGGCATCCAGGGCACCGGTGACCCGGTCGGCGGCGGCTCCATCCTGGCCGCCAACGACTCGCTGCACGGCGCCCTCAAGACGTTGCTCGCCAAAGCATAATATAGGACGATGGCAGAGAGGCGTTTGGGACCGTAGAACGACCGGCATGATGTCGATCCGCATCGCGACCCTTCTTGGCACGGCTCTGCTCACGACCAGCGCGTGGGCGCAGGAGCCTGTGGCGGTGGGCGGCAGCGGACGGCCTTCGGTCGAGGTCAATCTCGATGCGCTGGACCGGCTCGGCAGCGATTCCGGCGTGATGATCGGCCAACCCTATGGTTCGCGCTATGGCCGGCCGGCGCTGCCCGGCGAGTCGCGGCCGGGCCAGAAGCCGATCGTCCTGAAGCCGCCGAAGCTGGGCGCGGCCGGCAGCGGATCAGTCACACGCCGGGCGGCCCTGGAGCCCCCGCCGCCGCCTGAGCCCAAGCCGGCGCCGGAGACCGAGGCGCCCACGGCCGCGGCGACCACGCCGCCGCCGGCACCTGCCTCGCCGACCGCGCCGCCGCGC
>QOZS01000030.1 GCA_003576705.1 Desertibaculum subflavum | reverse complement strand
CACCGCCGCCGACACCGCGCCGGCGACGCGCGCGCCGACCGCCAGCACCGCGCCGGCTGCCGGCCCGGTGGGCACGATCGGCGCCGCCACCCTGGTCGGCGTCGACGTGAAGAACAGCAACGGCGAGAATATCGGCGAGATCAAAGACGTCGTCGTCGACGGCAGCGGCAAGGCGACCAGCATCATGCTCGGCACCGGCGGCGTGCTCGGCCTGGGCGAGCGCACCGTGCCGGTCGGCTGGGACCAGATCCGCATCATGAGCGACGACGCGGGCAAGCTGCAGGCCACGACCTCGCTCACCAAGGAGCAGATCGAGGCCATGCCGGAATACACCAAGGACAAGGGTGCCTGGCGCGCGAAGTAGCGAGATCGCAAGTAACGAAGTCTAGCGGCGCCCCCTCATGGGGGCGCCGTCCTTTTGCGCCCGCCGGCCGGAGGCGCGCCAGCGGGCGTTCCCTATTTCGCCGCAACCGGCCGCAACACCCAGCCGCCGCCGACCAGATTGCCGCCCTGGCGCTCCAGCACCATGTTGCTGTTCGGCACGCGAACGATCACGCGCTTGCCGTCCTGCTCCCAGTTCGCTTCCACCATGTCGCCGGTGGGCGCGGTGACATAGGCCCGGCTGCGATCGCGGAACTCGATCTTCAGCATGCCATTGGGGGTAGCGAAGCTCTGCCCCGGCAGCGCCTTGGCCTCCAGCCGCTTCTCTTCCTTCTCGACCGCGGCCAGCATGTCGGCGCGCCGCGCCGCCGCGGGCTCGGCGAAGCTCTTGCCGATGATATCGGCCTTGTCGAGCCGCGCGAGGCGCGCGACCTCGCCCTGCATCAGGCCGTCGAGCGTGGCGATTCCCTCGCGCGTCTCAGGCAACGCCGCCAGCCGCTTCTTGAAATCCGGCGCAGCGGCCTTGGCGAGCTCCGCCACGCGATTGCGCATCGCGCCGTCAAATTGCTGAACTCTCGCCATGCCGATCTGCGGACCGGCCTGGGTGCGAAAGCTCTGCTGGAAACCGTCGAGCTGGGCGAGACCTTCGAAGGAGGCTGGGAATTCGGCGAGCTTGTCCTTACCGGCCTTCAGAACCGCATCGGCGATCACCTCCTTCCGCGCATCGGCGTGCTTCTCCAGCTCCTGCACCCGTTCCGGCGGCAGGCCCGCCGACAGCGGCCGTGCGCCGGACTGGCTGAGCATGGCGAGGCTGGAGAGCGAAACCGGCATCGCGTCGATCTTGCCCTTGCCCTCCGCGACGAGCTGGTCGTGAATAGCCATGCGTCGCTTCGCCGCCGCCTCGTCGACAGGCGCGAGCTCCGCCGCGGGGATCAATTTGCCGAGGGTCGTCTTGGTGCGCTCGAGGTCGCGGTCCAGATCGCGCAAGCCCGCGACCGACGCCGGCGCGGCGGCGAGCCGTTCCTGTGCTTCCTTCAATACGACGTCGCGCGACGGCGCGTAGAGCGGATCGATCTTCGCTGGCAGGCGCTTCGAGGCGGTATCGCCGGGTAGATTGCGCAACGCGGTGAAGACTGCCTTCACCTCCGCCTCGATGCGGCGATCGACGTGGCCGCCATAGACAGCGCTCACCCCGCGGTCGTCGCCGGTCGCGAGGAAATGCCGGATGCCCACCACGACGCGCAGCATGTCCATGCCGGGCGGGAAGGCGACCAGCCGATCCACCGCCGGATCGAGCGTAGCATCGGCCTTCTCGATCATCGCGAGCACGGGGCCGAGATTGCGCGCGATCTCGGCCTCGAGGCCGGCGAACTGCTTGGCCGTCGCTCGATCCTTGGCCCGCGCGGCCGCCTTTTCGCAGCCATCGACCGCCTGGCGGGCGGCGGCGACATCCGCCTGAGACAAGCTCTTCGCAGGCTTGCCGAACAGGCGCGTGAAGCCCTCGCCGATGACGGGCTTGGAGAAGCTCGTGGTCACATAGGGGTTGAGGCGCTCGCGCTCGGAAAAATTGCTGGCCTGGATCCACTTTGCCAGAGCCCCGCAATCCGGCGACTTGATCTGCGCTTCGGCCCCTCCGGCCAGAAGGCCGGCGCCTGCAACAGCGATGGTGAAGAGCCGACCAATCATGCGTTATCCCCCGCGTCTCCGCCACAGCGGCCCGGATGCTAGGTCGGCCGGCGGCGAACCCGCCACCATCAAATGGTGGAGACGCGGAGAAAAATCGGACCATGATGTCCATGACGGACGAACAACACTTCCCCGGGAGGGCCTTGTGGCGCTGATCACCTATCTGACCCGCATCCAGTTCGATTTCGGCGCCCTGAAGCTGCTGCCGGCGGAGCTCGACCTGCTCGGCGTCAAGAAACCGCTGCTCTGCACTGACAAGGGCGTGGTGGCGGCGGGCCTCGTGCAGCGGGTACGGGAAGCGGCGGGCCGCGCGATGCCGGTTTATGATGGCACGCCGGCCAACCCGACTGAGGCGGCGGCGCGCGATGCGCTGAGGATCTACCAGGCCGAGGGCTGCGACGGCATCGTCGCTCTCGGCGGCGGCTCGGCCATGGATCTCGGCAAGGCGGTGGCGCTGTGGGCCACGCATGCGGGCGACAGCCTGAAGCCCTACATGCTGATCGAAGGCGGGCTCGCCCGCATCAAGCCGAATGTCGCGCCGCTGGTCGCCATCCCAACCACCGCCGGGACGGGGAGCGAAGTCGGCCGAGGCGCGCTGATCATCCTGGATGACGGCCGCAAGCTCGGCCTGATCAGCCCGCATATCATCCCGAAGCTCGCGCTGTGCGACCCCGAGCTGACCCTCGACCTGCCGCCCGGCATCACCGCCGGCACCGGATTGGACGCGATCGCGCATTGCATCGAGACCTATCTCTCGCCGCAGATCAACCCGCCGGCCGACGCGATCGCGCTGGACGGGCTCGGCCGCGCCTGGGGAAACCTCGAGCGCGCGGTGCAGGACGGGCACGACCGGGAGGCGCGCTGGCAGATGATGATGGCGGCGATGGAAGGCGCGATGGCGTTCCAGAAGGGTCTCGGCGCCGTGCATGCGCTGAGCCATCCGCTCGGCGCGCTGCCCCAGCCCTCGCTGCATCACGGCACGCTCAACGCGCTGTTCCTGCCGCCGGTGATCCGCTTCAACGCCCCGGCGATCGGCGGCAAGCTGAAGGAGCTCGGCCGGGTGATGGGCGTCGACGGCACCACGGAAGGCGTGGCGCAAGCGATCGAGGCGCTGAACCGTCGGCTCGGCCTGCCGGCAAACCTGAAGGCGATGGGCGTGCCAGCCGCAATCCTCGACAAGGTGGCCGAGGACGCGCCGAAGGACCACAGCCACAACTCCAATCCGCGGCCCGCCACGGTCGCCGATTACCGGGCGATGCTGGACGAGGCCTACGCGTGAGCGAGACGACGGCGCCGGACGGCTCGCTCCGGCGCCGCCTGCATGCCCTCTACTATGGCAACGACGTCACCGCGCAGCGTTTCCGCTATGCGTTGCTCGGCTTCGACATCGTCACCATCATCTTCTTCATCGCCTCGTCGCTGGTGGAACCGGCGCTGTGGTTCTATGCGCTCGATTATTTCATCGCGGCGGTCCTCCTCGCCGATTATGTCGCGCGCATGCTGGTCGCCAACAGCGCCTGGCGCTCCGCGCTGCGCTTCACCTCGATCGCCGACGCGCTGGTGATCCTGTCGCTGCTGATGCCGGCCTTCACCGACAATCTCGGCTTCCTGCGCGTCGCCCGCATGCTGCGCCTGATGCGGTCCTATCACCTGCTGCGCGAGCTGCGCCGGGATTGGCTGTGGTTCCGCCGCAACGAGGAGGTGATCCAGTCCGGCATCAATCTGTTCGTCTTCGTGTTCGTGATCACCGCCATCGTCTATGTCGTCGAGGGCAGCCGCAATCCGGCGATCAACAACTATTTCGACGCGCTCTACTTCACCGTCACCACGCTGACCACCACCGGCTTCGGCGACATCACCATGCAGGACACGGTCGGCCGCGTGCTGGCCGTGGTGATCATGGTGGTGGGCGTCGGCCTGTTCCTGCGGCTGGTGCAGTCGATCTTCCGGCCGGTCAAGGTCAACTTCCCCTGCCCGGATTGCGGATTGCAGCGGCACGAGCCGGATGCCGTGCACTGCAAGCATTGCGGCCGGGTGCTGAACATCCCGAGCGACGGCGAGGCATTCTGACGGCGCCCGGAATTTTTTCGCCTGTGCTCCCAATCGGCGTGGACCTTCGGGCCGCGGCTTCCATATTCGCCTGAATACCCAACATGGCGGGGTTGCCATGCCGAGCTATCGCGTTTCCCCTATCGACGATGTCGCAACCGGCTTCCACGTCCTGGCCGAGGGCGTGGCGGCGGCGCGGCGCCTCGTCGCCCTGAACGTTCCGGAGGCCGCCGGGGCGGAGAATCCGGCCAGCTATGACTGCCGGCGCGACGACAGCCTTCCCACGGCGCCCGGCGAGATCGCGCGTCACGATGGCGCCACGGTCAAGGTGGCGCGGTACTGAGGGGCCTTCCGGCGGTCGCCGCAATGGCGCCAAGATTCGGGAATCTGCTAACATTCGACTACGCGACCGGGCGGGCGGGGCCGGGTCGCCAGGAGGATGTAACGATGACCGGGGCCTTGAAGCTTGCAGGTCTGGCCGTGGCGCTATGGGCCGGCTTCGCGGCATTGCCGCAACCCGCGGCGGCCGACAGCTTCTCGTTCAGCTACTCGACCGGACGGCCGTATTACGGGCACCGGCACTATGGGCACCGTCACTACGGCCCGCCGCGTCATGCCTACTATTATTACGGCCCGCGCTTCTACTACCCACCGCCGCCGCCGCGCGTCGTCTACTACTATCCGCCGCCGCCACCGGTGTTCTACGTCCCGGTGCCGCGCGGGCCGGCCGTCGCCGCGCACCCGACATCGCCGGTCTTCCAGACGCCGCAGGGGCAGCACTGCCGGGAGTATCAGGCGAACCTGAACATCGGCGGCGCGGTACAGCCGAGCTACGGCACCGCCTGCCTGCAGCCGGACGGGACGTGGCGGCTGATGAACTGATATCTGCCTCGTCCGGGCAGAGTTGGGCACACCGGGGCACTTGGCGGAAAAGCGCAATCACTTGTCATGGCGCGGCTCTGGCACGCGCGGAATGCTGTCGCGCACCGCGTGAGACCCTGCGAGGCGACGATGGCGCTGCAACTGCGGCCGAACTGCGAATACTGCGACAAGGACCTGCCGCCAGAAGCGCCGGACGCGCGCATCTGCTCTTATGAGTGCACCTTCTGCGCCGTCTGCGTGGACGACCGGCTGCACGACGTGTGCCCGAATTGCGGGGGCGGCTTCGTCCCTCGGCCGATTCGCCCGGTACAGGAATGGCGGCCAGGCCTCTCCACAGCCAAGCGGCCGCCATCGACGACGCGCATACGGCTGTCCTACACGCTGGAAGAGATCGCGGCGCACAGCGCACGCATCCGCGGCATTCCCCCGGAGCGCCGCTAGCCCCCGACGGGACGGAAGAAGGTGATGACAGGCTGGTAGCGCCAGCCGGAACCGGTGACCACCTCCGCCACCGGCCCGCGCAATTCGTTCAAGTTGAAGCGCCACGTATAGGCCGGGTCGAGCGTCGGGCGGCCGTGCTTGAACTGGAAGCCGAGCACGCCGCCGCGCTCATAGGCGAAGAAGGTGATGCCCCAGTTGCGCCGGTAGCGGAAATCGACGCCGCCGGCGCTGGCCGACCAGCCGAGATCGACGGTCGAATCCATCGCCCGCGCCGCGTGACGCCGCTCGTCGAGCCGCAAGGTCAGGCGGAAGGTGCGGCGCAGGCCTGCGACGCGCATCAGGTCGAACCACTTCGCATCGGCATAGCGCCAGTCGACCAGGATTTCGTTCGGCCGCGTGCCGCGGGTGACGGTGAACGGCAGGTCGCGCCCGTTCAGCGCCATCAGCCGCTGCTCCAGCACGGCGGCGGAGACCGGCGCAACGCCCGGCGCGGCGCTCGTCGTCGCAACCCAGCTCGCCGCCCGTCCGAAGATGAAGAACTGAAGGAGCGCCCAGCCGAAGACGCCGGCGCCGACGAGCATCAACTGTCGCTTGCTCGGCACCTTGCGCGCCGCCGGGTTGGGCACGAGGTTGAGGCCCGGCATGCGGGCGAGGCGCCGCTCCGCCGCGCCGGGCTGGAAGCCGAGCACCACCAGCAGGCGCGTCGGGTCGCGCAGCAACAGGCCGGTCATGCCTTCGCGCGCCGTGATGCGCTCGCCCACGGCAAGCCGCTCGCGCCTGGTCACGCCGTACTGCGCGAGCAGAGTGGCAATGCCGTATTCGGTGCGGCCGGCATCGCGGAACCGCGCCGCCGCGGCGAGCGTGCCATCGGCATTGACCGACGCCGCCGCTGCATCGGCCTGGGTCAGGATCTGACGGAGGTCGGCCACCTGCCGATCGGCGGCGAGCAGCCGCGCCGCATCGACGAAGCTGCCGGATTGCACGGTCCAGGCCGGATCGAAGCTGAAGGCGGGCGGCGGCGGCCATTGCAGGGGACCGATCTCGCTCTGCACGAAATACAGCACGACGGCCGGCAGGCCGATCATAAAGCCGAACAGATAGACGACGAAGAAAACGACGATGCGCCGCCACACGGCCGAGCCCCCCGCCGGCCGGCCGCAACTGGCCTGCCGGACCCCGAGCCCATAGTATCGCGCCGGACGCGCGGCGCGACAGCGTGATGCGATGCGACAGGGCGGCGCGAGGGGACCGGAGGCATGGGCGCGGGCTTGAAATTTCTGTTCGGCGGCGGCTGGTGGACGCCGTGGTACGCGATGCACTGGCTGATGCTGCTGCCGATCTGGGGCTTCTATGCCTACTTCCGCGACTTCAAGCCGGGCGCCGGGCCACAGGGCGGCGAGGCGATCCTGCTGTTCATGATGCTCTACGCCATGGTCGTGGTGGGAGTCGGCGTGATCAACGCGCTGATCGTGCTGGCCACCGGCAGCGGGCCGTGGTGGCTGCGCTTCCTCCTGCTGCCGCTTCTCCTGTTCCTCGTGCCGGTCGTCGCCCTCTTCCTCGGCTTCGCCATGGCGGATACGGCGAGCGATGCCGATTTCACCGATGCCGCGTGGTGGCGCATCGCCGTCACGCTGCCGGTGCTGGTCGTGCTCTGCTACGCTGTGAACTTCTGGGCCCTGGCAACTGTGCGCGGCGCACGTGCCGCGCCCGTCGCCGGCAGCCCCGTGTTGGGAGGATAGATCCGATGGTCGAACGGCCGGCTTTCATCGAGGCGGGCAAGGGCGCGGTGCCGCTCGTCTTCCTGCACGGCATCGGCAGCGATTCGAGCTGCTTCGCCCGCGAGGTCGCGCATTTCGGCCAGCACCGGCATGCCGTCGCCTGGGACGCGCCGGGCTATGGCGCCAGCGCCTTTCCGGCACGCTTCGACTGGGCGACCCTGGCCGAGGCGCTGGCCGCGCTGCTCGACTTCCTCGGCGCCAGCAAGGCGATCGTCTATGGCCATTCGATGGGCGGCATGATCGCGCAGGAATTCGCCGCGCGGTATCCGGACCGGCTCGCCGCCTTGGCGCTGGTCGGCACCACGCCCGCCTTCGGCTCCAAGGACGGCAATTTCGAGAAGGAGTTCCTCGGCAAGCGGCTCGGCCCGCTCGAGGCCGGCAGGACGCTCGGCGATCTGGCGCCGGAACTGGTCAAGGCGATGGTGGGCGACAATCCGAACATGGCGGGGCTCGCCACCGCCAAGGCGGCCACCAGCCGGCTGTCGCCGGACACCTACCGCGCGGCGCTGAAGAACCTGATCGGCTTCGACCGCAAGGCGGATCTGGCGAACATCAAGGTGCCGACCCTGGTGCTGTCCGGCGAGAAGGATCCGAACGCGCCGGCCAAGACGATGAAGCGCATGGCCGATACGATTTCGGGCGCGATGTACCGCGAGATCCCGGGCTGCGGCCACCTGATCAACCTGGAACAGCCGGAAGCGCATGACGCGATGCTGGAGGAGTTCCTGGCGACCTTGCCCTAGCATCCGCTGGCACGGCTCTTGCTGATGCTCGTGCGGTGCGGGAAACTGCTCCCGTGACGGCGTGAGAGGAAGGTGCCCATGCAATCCCTCGCCCCCAGCCTGGCCGAGATCCGCCCCGACGCGCCGGAGGAGATCCCGGTGCTCGACCTCGCGCCCTATCTCGCCGGCGAGCCCGGCGCGCGGGAGAAGCTCGGCCTCGAGCTCCGCCGCGCCTTCGAGGAGATCGGCTTCTATTTCATCACCGGCCATGGCGTGCCGCCGGCGCTGGTCGATGCGGCCTTCGACGCGGCGGCGCGCTTCCACGCCCGGCCGCTGGAGGAGAAGCTCGCCATCAAGGTGGACGAAAACCTCTCCGGCTACCTGCCGCTGCGCGGCGCCACGACACGGCATTCGCCGATCAACCCGAACAACAAGCCGAACGTCAACGAGGCCTTCTTCGCCCGACGCGATGTCGGCCCCGACCATCCCGATATCGTCGCCGGCAAGCCGTTCCGCGCGCTGAACAAGTGGCCGGCGAACCTGCCCGGCTTCCGCGAGACGGTGGTGGCCTATCAGCAGGCGATGGAGAAGCTGGCGAAGTCGCTGCTGCCGATCTACGCCGTGGCGCTGGATCTACCGGCCGACTATTTCGAGGCGGCCTTCGCCGACCCGATGTACACCTTGCGCATGTCGCATTATCCGCAGCACGAGCCGGCGGAGAACGAGTTCGGCCTGGCGCCGCACACCGATACCAGCTTCATGACCATGCTGGCGCAGAACAAGGTGCCGGGGCTCTCGATCCGCCTGCCGAACGGCAAATGGATCGACGCGCCGGCGATCGACGGTGCCTTCCTGGTCAATGGCGGCGATCTGCTGCGCCGCTGGACCAACGACCGCTTCCTCGCCACGCCGCACCGGGTGGTGAACCGATCGGGGCGCGAGCGCTATGCCATCCCGTTCTTCTTCGATTGCGGCGCCGAGGTGCCGATCCACTGCCTGCCGACCTGCCGCGAACCGGGCAAGCCGCCGCGCTACGAGCCGATCACCTATGCCGCCTACATGGCCTGGTACCGGCAGATGAACTACGGCGCCGCGAAGGACAAGTCGGGCGAGAGCCTGGCGGCGTATTGAGGGTTGCGGCACTGCGTCGACTTCCGTAGCTAGGCGACTTCCTTCTCCTTGGGGAGAGGGTCACGCCGCCGCCCTCTTCCGTGATCGATTCCGCCGCATCCGAACCGCGCACAAGCTGGCCTGTCGTCGCCGTCGCGATCGGCTGCGGCGTGCTGGGGGCGGTGCATTTCGGCAAGGTGCCGCCGGCGCTGCCGGAGCTGCGCCAGGTGTTCGGGCTGGACCTACCTTCGGCCGGCTTCCTCGCCTCCTCGTTCAGTCTCGCCGGCGCGCTTCTCGGCACCATCGCTGGCGCCCTGGCGGACCGGCTGGGGCGGCTCCGCGTGCTGGTCGGCGGACTGCTCTCGATCGCCTGCGGCTCCCTGCTCGCGGCCGGCGCGGACACGGCGGCGCTGCTGCTCGTTGCGCGCGGCTGCGAGAGCGCGGGCTTCCTCGCCGTCGCCGTCACCGTGCCCGGCCTGATCGTGCAGGCGACCGCGCCGGGCGATCGCCGGCTCGCGCTCGGCATCTGGGGCGCCTACATGCCGGCCGGCATGGCTATCGCGATGGCCGTGGCGCCGACGCTGCAGGCGGCGACCGGCTGGCGGGCGCTCTGGCTTGCGCTCGGCATCGCCACAATCGGCATGGCGGCCGGCGCGTGGTCGATTTGCCGCGGCCTGCCCCGGCAGACCGCTTCGAGCGCTATCGGCGCCGCGCTGCGCATCGTCGCCGGCAGCCCGGGTCCGTGGCTGCTCGGGCTTGCCTTCGGCACCTACGCCCTGCAATGGGCGGCGCTGGTCACCTGGCTGCCCACCTTCATGATCGAGCAACTCCAGCTCGCGCCGGCCACCGCCGGCCTGCTCACCGCCTTGGTCGTCTTCGTCAACGTGCCAGGCAACGTGGTCGGCGGCGTGCTGGTCAATCGCGGCGTGCCGCGCTGGGCGCTGGTCGCGCTGGCGCAGGCGGTCATGGGCGCGTCGATGCTGGCGATGCAGCTCGCGCCGATTCCCGATCTCGCGCGCTATGCCGCGGCGATCGTCTTCTCCGGCGTCGGCGGGTTACTGCCGGCCTCGGTACTCGCGGGTGCGCCGCGCCATGCCGGCGATGCCTCCCGCATCGGCCTGGTCAACGGCATGATCGTGCAGGGCGCCAATCTCGGCACCGTCAGCGGGCCGCCGGTTCTGGCCTTCCTGGTGGCGGCGCTGGGCAGCTGGCAAGTGGCGAGCCCGCTGATCGCCGGCTTCGCGGCTCTCGGCATCGGCGCCGCGCTGGCGCTGCGCCGCGTCGAGGCGCGCCTATGAGGCGCGGCGATTTCTACCTGCTCGCCACCACCGCCTCCTGGGGCGCCAGCTTCGCGGTGGCGAAGCACGGCCTGTTGTTCATGCCGCCGATGGCCTTCGCCGCGTTCCGCTATCTGCTGGCGGCGCTGCTGCTGCTGGCGGTCGCGGCCTGGCGCAGCCCGTCGCTGCGGCTGCCGCGCAGCGACTGGCCGCGCGTCGCACTGATGGGCCTCGCCGGCGTCGGCTGCTTCCAGACCTTGTGGCAGCACGGCGTGCCGCTCACCAGTTCGGCCAATGCGGCGATCCTCGCCAACACGACGCCGCTCTGGGCCGCGATGATGGCGCCGCTGATCGGCCAGCGCGTGACGCCACGGGCCTGGGCCGGCATCGCGATCTGCTTCGCCGGCGTGTTCCTGGTGATCAACGGCTCGCTGACCGAGCTCAGGCTCGGCGGCGGCGGGCTGGCCGGCGACCTGATGATCTTCCTCGGCTCGGTCTTCTGGGCGATCTACACGGTCGGCATGGCGCCGCTGGTGCAGCGGCACGGCGCCCTGGTGCCGATCGCCTGGTCGAGCCTGATCGGAACGGCGGCCATGCTGCCGTTCGGCATCTGGCAGGGAATCGGCACCGATTGGGCAGCGGTGCCGGCCAGCGCCTGGGCGGCCTTCCTGTTCCTCGGCATCGTTTGCGCCGGGCTCGGCGTGGTCTGGTGGAACGAGGGGGTGCGCCTGCTCGGCCTCGCCCGCGGCGTCGCCTATTCCTACACCATCCCCCTGTTCGCCATCCTGATCTCGCTTCTATGGTTGGGCGAGGTGCCGGGCTGGGTGCAGGGCGCCGGCATCGTCGTGGTGCTGGCGGGCTTGCGCCTGACCCGCAGCGGCTGAATTCGGAGACGTGATGACGCGCTCGCTCTATTTCGAAGACCTGCAGCCGGGCTTCAAGGTCGAGACCAGGGCCGCCACGGTGACCGACCGCGACGTCGCCGAATTCGCGCTGCGCTTCGACCCGCAGCCGATGCATCTCGATGCCGAGACGGCCGCGGCGAACCAGTTCGGCGGGTTGATCGCCTCCGGCTTCCACACGCTGTCGCTCGGCTTCGCCCTGTTCTTCCGGCTCGACATCCTGCGCGACAGCAATCTCGGCTCGCCCGGCATGGAGGAGGTGCGCTGGGTGCGCCCGCTCCGCCCCGGCGACACCGTGCACATGATCGCCGAGGTCACCGCCGCGCGCGCCTCGCAATCCAAGCCCGATCGCGGCGTCGTCTGGATGCGCCACGACCTCTACAATCAGGACGGCCAGCTGGTGATGAGCGCCAATTGCATGCACATGGTGAAGCGGCTGGCCTAGAAATCGCACAAGGGGAGGAAACCGGCCCATGACGACATTCGATCACGCGGCTCTGTTCCGCGCCGGGCTGCCGCCGGCGGCGGCGCGCTTCAACGGCTTCCCGCGCTACAACTTCATCGGCGGCCACAACGATGCCGGCAGCGTGCCGGTGGAGGCGCTGGTCGAGGCCTCGACCAACGTGCTGCGGCGCGAGGGCCGCACGCTTGCGACCTATGGGCTGGAGAGCGGGCCGCTCGGCTACAAGCCGCTGCGCGCGTTCATCGCCGGCGCGCTGAAGGCGCGCGCCGGCATCCAATGCGCGGCCGACGAGATTCTGATCACTTCGGGCTCGCTGCAGGCGCTCGACCTGGTCAACGCCCTGTTCCTGGCGCCGGGCGACACGGTGGTGCTGGAAGGGGCGACCTATGGCGGCACTTTGACCCGCCTGCAGCGGCTCGGCGCCAGGTATGTCGGCGTCGAGCTCGACCGGGACGGCATGCGCATGGACCAGCTGGTCCGCGTGCTCGACGACCTCAAGGCCAAGGGTGTCCGGCCGAAATTCATCTACACCATCCCGACGGTGCAGAACCCGACCGGCACGGTGATGCCGGAGGCACGGCGGCTCGAGCTCCTGAGGATCGCGGCAAGCTACGGCACGGCGATCTTCGAGGACGATTGCTATGCCGACCTGCTGTGGGAAGGCACGCGGCCGAAGGCGATCCGGGCGCTCGATACGCGGGGACAGGTGATCTATTGCGGCTCGTTCTCCAAGTCGATCGCGCCGGCCTTGCGCATCGGCTACCTGGTCGCCGACTGGCCGGTGATGAGCCGCATCCTCGCGCTCAAGACCGATGCCGGCAGCGGCGCGCTGGAGCAGATGGTGGTGGCGGAATATGCGAGCCGGCATTTCGATGCCCATGTCGCCGAACTGAATCAGGTGCTGAAGGGCAAGGCGGAAGCGATGGCCGCGGCGCTGGAGGAGCAGTTCGGCGCCGCCGCCGAGTTCGCGCGGCCGAGCGGCGGCATCTTCATCTGGATCACCCTGCCGAAGCAGGTTGACACCACGCGGCTCGGCCAGGTCGCGCTCGCCGAAGGCGTGGCGCTCAATCCCGGCGCCGAGTGGTCGGCCGATGCGGCGGCGGGGCGGCACCGCCTGCGGCTCTGCTTCGCCAATGCGGAGCCGGCGAATATCCGCGAAGGCGTCGCCAGGCTGGCCGAGATCTGCCACCGCGAGTTCGGCGTGCCCAAGCGCAGCGCCAACGTCGCGCGCTAGCCGGCGGGCTTCCCCGGATCGAGGTCGAGGCGCTGGGCCTCGATCACCGCCTGGGTGCGCGAGCGGACGCCGAGCTTGCGCAGGATGGTCGTCACATGCGCCTTCACCGTCGCCTCGCCGATCGAGAGCTCGTGGGCGATCTGCTTGTTGAGCTTGCCCTCGCGCATCAGCGACAGCACGCGCCATTGCTGCGGCGTCAGGTCGAAGCTGCCGGCGGCGAGGGATTGCGGCGCGCTCGCTTCCGGCGGCAGGAAGATCTCGCCCTCCAGCACGGCGCGGATGGTGCCGGCGATCTTCTCGAGCGGCGCCGATTTCGGGATGAAGGCGCTGGCGCCGAGATCGACGGCGCGGCGCATGGCGCCGGGATCGCGCAAGGCGGAGAGCACCGCGACCGGCACGGTCGGGTGCCGGGCGCGGAACTCGCCGAGGCCCGCAAGGCCGTTCATGCCGGGCATGTCGATATCGAGGATGGCGAGGTCGACCGGCTCGTGCTCGACCACGGCGCGCTCGGCGGCGGCAAGATCGGCGACGGCATGGATGCGCAGGCCCTGGAACACCGAGCGCAGCGCCTGGCCCAGCGCGTCGCGCACCATCGGGTGATCGTCGGCCACCACGAAGGTCAGGACCGCGGTCTCGGTTTCCTCCACCATGCGCTTGAGGATACTGTGCCGACAGTGGAATGACGAGGCAGGCGATGGGAGATGCGAGCGCCGAGCTGGCCGCCTTCGCGGTGGCGCTCGCCTGGGACGAGGTGCCGGAGACGGCGCGGGCGGCGGCACGGACCTTCGTGCTCGATTCGCTCGGCGTAGCGCTGGCCGGCGCCGCCCTGCCGGCCACCCGCGCGATGGCGGCGGCGGCCGGCAAAGGTGAGGCGGCGGCGATCTGGGGCGCTGGGCGGCGCGCCGACCCGGCCGGCGCCGCCATGGTTAATGCCATCGCCCTGCACGGCCAGGAATTCGACTGCATCCACGAGGGCGCCGTGGTGCATCCGATGGCGGTGGTGCTGCCGGTCGCGCTCGCCACCGCGGAGACACTGGGCAAGGTGAGCGGGCGCCGGCTGATGGAGGCGGTGGTGGCCGGCGTCGAGGTGGCGCTGGCAATCGGCGTGGCGGCGCGGCAGGGCCTGCGCTTCTTCCGCCCCGCCACGGCGGGCGCGTTCGGCGCCTCCGCCGCGGCGGCGAAGCTGCGCGGCTTCGATGCCGAACGGACGCAGCAGGCGCTCGGCCTCGCCTACGCGCAGCTCTGCGGCACCATGCAGGCGCATACCGAGGGCTCGGCCGCGCTGCCGGCGCAGGTCGGCTTCAACGCGCGCAACGCGGTCACGGCCTGCGACCTGGCGGCGGCCGGCCTGCAAGGCCTTGCGCATTCGTTGGAGGGCCCGTTCGGCTATTTCCACCTGTTCGAGGCGGAAGGCGATATCCGCGCCGTGCTGCCGAGCCTCGGCCGCAGCTGGCGCATGGCCGAGGTGTCGCACAAGCCCTTCCCCACCGGCCGCGCGGCGCATGGCGGGCTGGACGGCCTCGACCGGCTGCGCCGCGAACATGGCTTCGTGCCGGCCGATGTGGCGGCGATGCGGCTGAAGGCGCCGCCACTGATCGGCCATCTGGTCGGGCGACGGCCCTCGCCCGGCATGTCGCCGGCCTATGCGCGGCTCTGCCTTGCCTATGCGGCGGCGGTGGCGCTGCTCCGCGGGCGCGTCTGGCTCGACGATTTCACGCCGGAACGCATCGCCGATGCCGAGGTTCAGGCGCTGGCCGCACGGATTGCCGTCGTCGACGACGGCAATCCGGATCCCAACGCGCTGACGCCGCAGCGCCTGGAGGTCGACCTGACGGACGGGCGGCGCCTTGCCGTCGACCTGCCGCAGGTGCTGGGCAGCCCCGCCGCGCCGCTCGGCCGCGAGCGCCATCTCGCCAAGTTCCGCGCCTGCTGGAACCACGCAAGGCCCGGCCGCGCCGCCGATGGCGAAGCGTTGATCGCGCTGGTCGACCGCGTCGCGGAGCTCGAAGATCTGCGCCCGCTCTTCGCGCTGCTCGCGTGATCGAGCCGCCGGAGAGCCCGGCCCACAACCCGATGCTGCCGGCCTTCCTGATACCGATGGAGCGGCGCTGGCTGACGCTTTCGCCGGTGATTCGCGGCGCACTGTGGATGCTATTCGGCGGGTTGCTGTTCTCGATCATGGGCGTGCTGGTCAAGTTCCTGGGCCAGCGGCTGGACAGCTTCCAGATCGCCTTCTTCCGCGCCGGCTTCGGCTTCGCCTGCATCCTGCCCTTCGCGCTCGCCGCCGGAACCCGCAACCTGCGCACCCGGCGGCTGCCGGCGCATCTGCTGCGCGGCATGCTCGGCATGATCGCGATGTTCGGCGGCTTCTACTCGGTGGTCTACCTGCCGCTCGCCGATGCGACGGCGCTGAGCTTCACCCGGCCGCTCTTCGTCGTCGTGCTGGCGGTCATCATCCTGCGCGAGAAGGTGCGCATCCGCCGCTGGAGCGCCACCGTCGCGGGCTTCATCGGCGTGCTGATCATGCTGCGGCCCGGCGCCGGCACGGTGGAGCCGGCGGCGCTGGTCGGCATCGGCGCCGCCTTCGCCGTCGCCGGCGTCGTCATCATGGTCAAGGACCTGACCCGCACCGAGCAGCCGATCGCCATCCTGTTCTATTTCGGCCTGGTCTCGACCGTGATCGCGCTGCTGCCGGCGATCTGGTTCTGGCAGCAGCCGACATGGTGGGAATTCGGCCTGCTGATCGCCATCGGCGCGCTCGGCGCCGCCGGCCAGGGCGCGACGGTGCGCTCCTATCTCTGCGGCGAGGCGACCCTGGTGGCGCCGTTCGACTACATACGGCTGATCTATTCGGGCGTTCTCGGCTGGCTCTTCTTCGCCGAGCTGCCGGACGGCTGGACCTGGATCGGCGCCGCCATCATCGTCGCCTCCACACTCTACATCGCCTATCGCGAGGCCGAGCTCAGCCGGCAGAAGCGCGGCGGATAGGCGCCGTCCCGCGCGGTCTTGCCAGTTTCGCCATCGCCTTCTCGTCGCGCTTGGCCTCGGCCAGGAGCCAGCCGCGGAAGGTCACGATCTTCGGCAGGGCGGCGGTCGCCTTGGGACAGACGATCCAATAGGTCTTCGCGATCGCGATCGTGTCGGCGAACGGGCGGACCAGACGACCGTTGATCAGGTCGGTGGCGGCGAGCGTGGTGCGGGCCAGGGCGACGCCCTGACCGTCGACCGCCGCGTCGATCACCATGCTGTCGCGGTTCAGCACGGGGCCGCCCGACAGCTCCCGCCCGGTGACGCCCACCGCATCGAGCCATTGCTGCCATCGCTTGCGGTCGTCGATATGCAGAAGCGGCACCCGCAGCAGATCCGCGGGCTGTTTCAGCCGGGCGGCGAGCTTGGGACTGCATACCGGGAACAGTTGCTCGGCGGCGAGCCGCACCGCATCGAGCCCGGGCCAGTTGCCTTCGCCGTGCCGCACGGCGAGATCGACATCCTCGCGTGCGAAATCGACATGGTGCATGGTCGCAGACACCCGAAGGTCGATTTCGGGATGCGCCTCGGCGAAGGCGCCGAGCCGGTGCACCAGCCACTTCGCGGCGAAATCGGGCGAGGTGCTGACCGTCAGCACACCGGAGCTCTGGCGCTGCAGCAACCGTTCGGTGCCCGCGGCGAGGCGGTCGAAGGCGTCGCGCACCACTTCGAGATAGGTCCGCCCGGCGTCCGAGATCACCAGGCGTTGGCGCTCGCGATGGAACAGCTTCAGCCCGAGCTCCACCTCCAGCGCCTTCACCTGATGGCTGACCGCGCCCTGGGTGACGCAGAGCTCCTCGGCGGCGCGGGTGAAGCTCTCGTGCCGGGCCGCCGCCTCGAAGGCCTTGAGCGCGTTCAGCGGCGGCATGCGGCGCGGCATCAGAGGCACCCGACATCATGAGAAAAACTAAGGCAGGCGCGAGAAACCATGCTTTGCGGGCGATGGGCGGCCAGCCCTAGAGATCACGCCATCGGCTCGATCCCGAGCGAGATTTCTGCCCAGCGCGGAGCCCACCATGCCATATCGCCTCGCCCCACTCTACTGCCGGCCCTGGACATTGGCCGGCCTCTCGGCCCGGCTGATCGAGAGCCATTATGAGGTGAATTACGGCGGCGCGGTGGCGCGCCTGAACGCGATCACGGAGGAGCTGGCGACGCTGGCGCCCACCGCGACATCGGCGGTGGCGATCAACCGGCTGAAGCGGGACGAGCTCATCGCCCTCAACTCCACTCTCCTGCACGAGCTCTATTTCGCGAGCCTCGGCGGCGACGGCCGCGCCGTGCCGCAGGCGATGGCCGAGGCGTTCGACCGCGATTTCGGCTCCGTCGTGCGCTGGCAGGACGAGTTCTCGGCGCTGGGGCAGGCGATCGCCGGCGGGTCCGGCTGGGTGCTGCTGACCTATCTGCCGCGCGACGGCCGCCTGCTCAACCAGGTCGGCGGCGATCACGGGCAGAGCATCGCGGGCGGCATCCCGATCCTGGCGCTCGACATGTACGAGCACGCCTATCACATCGATTTCGGCGCCAACGCCGCCGCCTATATCGCGGCCTTCCTGCGCAACATCGATTGGAAGGCGGTGCAGGGGCGCTATCTCGACGCGCAGAGGGCGCCGCGGCCGAGCCAGCTCGAGCAGCCGGAATTCGCCGGCGTGCCGGCGATCGCGCCCGAGGAGGTGAAGGCGATGCTGGAATCCGGCGCGCCGGTCCAGATCATCGATGTCAGGCCCCGGCACTATGCCGCCAAGACGCACGAGATCATGGAGCGCGCCGTCTGGCGCGATCCCGACCGGGTGCAGGAATGGATCGGCGAGCTTTCCAAGTCCGAGCCTGTCGTCACCTTCTGCGTCTATGGCTTCCATGTCGGCTGCCAGACGGCGACGGCATTGCGCGAGGCCGGTTTCGATGCCCGCTACATGGCCGGCGGCCACCACGCCTGGAAGGCCATCAAAGGCAAGACGAAGCTGTTCGCCTGACGCGGCGTATCGCCGGCAAACCGGAGGCAAACCGATGTCGCCGACACCCCCATTCGGCCTGGATCAAAGTCGGACCGCCAATGCGGATCGCCTGCGCCACGCTGTCAGCCCGGCGTTCGACCTCGCCTTGGACGCGATCGCGTGGATTTGGCGATGCTCCTGCCGCATTCGGCAGCGGCAGGCACTGCGGAACCTGGACGACCATCTGCTCGCGGATATCGGGATCTCGCGCGCGGCGGCCATCAGAGAGGCGGAAAAGCGGTTCTGGCAATAAGATCGTGATCGCAAGCATGGCCGAGCAGATTCTAGAAAATCCAATGTCGCTGAAGCAGCAGGCCGAGCTCGGCGCCATGGCGACACCGCAGAACGCCGCCATCCGCGCCATCTATGCCGCACGGGCAGCGCGGGACTTCGGCGACGGCTTTGTTGCCGTGCTGCTGCCCGTCTATCTGACCGCGATCGGGCTCGGCGCCTTCGAGGTCGGACTGGTGGCGACGCTGGCGCTGTTGGGCTCGGCGATGATGACTCTCGGCATCGGCTTCATCGGAGCGCGAGCGGACCAACGCCACCTGCTGCTCGCGGCTTCCGCCCTGATGGTCGCGACCGGCCTCGCCTTCGCGGCTTCCGAAACGCTCGCCGTCGTCCTGCTGGTCGCCCTGATCGGCACGATCAATCCCTCGTCCGGCAGCGTCAGCATCTTCGTACCGCTGGAACATACCGTCCTATCGCGCTCGGTCGGCGCCACCGGGCGGACGCGCATGTTCGCGCGCTACAGCCTGGTCGGCGCCCTCGCCGCCGCCGGCGGCTCGCTCGCCGCCGCGAGCCCGGAACTGCTCGACGCCTTCGGCATCTCGCGGATCGCGGCGTTGAAGGCGATGTTCGTCGCCTACGCGGCGCTCGGCCTGGTCGGCGGCCTGTTCTACGCGCGCATTCCGCGCGACGGCACGCCCGAGGATCGGAAGCCCGTTACCGCGCTCGGCCCCTCGCGGCGCATCGTCTACAAGATGGCGGCCCTGTTCAGTGTCGATTCCTTCGCCGGCGGCTTTGCCGTGCAGTCCTTGATGGCGCTCTGGCTGTTCGACCGGTTCGGCCTGTCGCTGGCGACTGCCGGCGCCTTCTTCTTCTGGTCGGGCGTGCTGGCGGCGTTCTCGTTTCCGGTCGCGGCCTGGCTGGCGGGGCGGATCGGCCTGATCAACACCATGGTGTTCACCCACATCCCCTCCAGCCTCTGCCTGATCGCGGCGGCGCTGGTGCCGAACCTGGAAGTCGCGCTCGCCCTGCTGCTCGTGCGCGCGGCGCTGTCGCAGATGGATGTGCCGACCCGGTCGTCCTATGTGATGGCCGTCGTGACGCCAGCGGAGCGCCCGGCCGCGGCCAGCGTGACATCGGTGCCGCGCAGCTTGGCCGCCGCGGCGAGCCCGGCCATAGCCGGGGCGCTGTTCGCCGCCGGCCATGCCGCCTGGCCGCTGATCATCTGCGGCGTGCTCAAGATCCTGTACGACCTCGCCTTGCTCTGGACCTTCCGGCACGTCAAGCCGGCGGAGGAAGCCTAGGCCGAAGCGCCGTCCCGCAACCCCTCGGCGAGCGCCGCCCGCGCGCGCTCGCGATGCTCGGGCCGGAAATGTGCCCGCACGGCGGCGATGGCGGCGGCGAGCACCGCCGCATCGTCGGTGAAGCCGACCACGGCAACAATATCGGGCACCACATCGGCCGGCAGGATGAAATAGGCCAGCGCGCCGAACAGCACGGCGCGGACATAGGCCGGCGTCGCGCGGTCCATGGCGCAGTAATAGGCAGCCAGCAGGTCCTCGGCGAAGGGGATCTGCGCGACGACGCGCTTCAGCTTGCGCCAGAAGCCGCCACGCACCTTGGCTTCGTCCTCGGCGAGCCTGGCCGGATCGTAGGGGATCAGATCGGTACCGGGCATGATGCCCTCGCGGTCAACCGGTTGCCTTCATGCGGCGCTGCTTGACCAGCTTGCGCAGGATCATGTTGCGCTTCACTGCCGAGATATGGTCGACGAACAGGATGCCGTCCAGGTGATCCATCTCGTGCTGCAGGCAAACCGCCAGCACGCCGTCGGCCTTCAATCGCCGCTCGGCGCCGGTCTCGTCGAGATACTTGATCTCGACCCATTCCGGGCGCTCCACCTCGGCGTATTGTTCCGGCAGCGAGAGACAACCCTCCTCCCAAATCTTGTCGGTCTCGGCGAGGTCGATCACTTCGGGGTTGATGATCTTGAGCGGCTGCTTCGGCTCGTCGTCCTTCGCCAGGTCGATCACCAGCAGGCGCTTCGGCACCCCGACCTGGATGGCGGCGAGCCCGATGCCGGGGGCGGCGTACATCGTCTGCAGCATGTCGTCGAGCAGCTTGGCGATGGACGCATCGACCTTCTCCACCGGCGCGGATTTAACCTTCAGCCGGGGATCCGGGGCGTGAATGATGGGCAGCAGGGCCATGGCAGACCGTAGGTATGTCCGCCCCGGGCCGCCGTCAAGCCATCCGCCCGGCCGATCGGCCGGGATTCATGGTTTCCGCCGGACGGGAACCGGCGCCGCGTGGCCTCGGCCGGGCAAGCGCGCTAATCTTGCAGTGTGACCTCTCCGCTTGCCCCATCCCTTACGCTTCCCTCCGGCGCGCGCCTGCCGCGCTTCGGGCTCGGCACCTGGCGCATGGGCGAGAGCAAGGCCAGGCGCGCCGAGGAGGTGAAATCGCTGCAGCGCGGCCTCGACGCCGGCATCCGGCTGATCGATACCGCCGAAATGTACGGCGAAGGCGGCGCCGAGGAAGTGATCGCCGAGGCGCTGGGCCAGCGCCGCCCCGAGGTCTTCCTGGTCAGCAAGGTCTATCCGCACAATGCCGGCCGCAAGGCCGCCATCGCCGCCTGCGAGCGCAGCCTGAAGCGGCTGAAGACGGAGCGGATCGAGCTCTACCTGCTGCACTGGCGCGGCAACGTGCCGCTGGCCGAGACGGTGCAGGCCTTCGAGCGGCTGAAGCAGGACGGCAAGATCGGCGATTGGGGCGTCAGCAATTTCGACGTCGCCGACATGGCCGACCTGGAGCAGGCGGGCGGCACGGCCTGCGGCGCCAACCAGATCCTCTACAACCTGACCCGCCGGGCCTGCGAGTGGCGGCTGCTGGACCTCTGCCGCCGGCACAAGGTGCCGGTGATGGCCTATTCGCCGGTCGAGCAGGGACGGGTGCTCGGCGACCGCAAGCTGATGGCTTTCGCCCGGGCGCGCGGGCTCACGCCCGCGCAGGTCTGCCTCGCCTGGCTGCTCGACAAGCCGAATATCTGCGTCATTCCGAAGGCGGTGCGCGAGGAACATCTGAATGATGACCTCGGCGCGCTGAACGCGACGCTCGGCGACGCGGACCGCGCCGAGCTGGACCAGATCTTCCCGCCGCCGCGCAAGCCGGCATCGCTCGACATGCTCTGAGGGACCCGCGAGATGACGCAACGCATCGCCGTGGTCGGGGCCGGCGCGGTCGGCGGCCATCTCGCCGCCCGGCTGGCCCGCGCCGGGCATCAGGTGTCGGTGGTGGCGCGCGGCGCGCATCTCCAGGCGATACAGGCGAACGGCCTGGTCTTCGAGGCCGGCGAGGAGCGCCATGTCGCCAAGCTGGCCGCCAGTGCGCGCGGCGCCGATCTCGGCCCGCAGGACCTCGTAATCGTCGCCGGCAAGGCGCAGCACCTGCCGGGCCTTGCCGCCGAGGTGCCGCCGCTGCTCGGCCCCGACACGCCGGTCGTTTTCGCCATCAACGGCGTGCCGTGGTGGTACTTCCACCGCTTCGGCAATCGGCCCTGGACGCGGATCGACCGGCTCGATCCGGGCGGCGCCATCGAGGCGCAGGTGCCGCGCGAGCGGGTGATCGGCGCGGTGATCTATTCCTCCAACACCGTGCCGGCGCCGGGCGTGGTGCGCAGCGTGACGCCGAAGCGCAACCGTTTCGTGCTTGGCGAGCCGGACGATGCGGGATCGCCGCGGGTGCAGAAGATCGCCGCCCTGCTCGCCGAGACCGGGCTGGAGGCGCCAGTTGCACCGGAGATCCGCCGCGAGGTGTGGTCGAAGCTGCTGGTCAATATGGGCAACTCGGCCGGCTGCTGCCTGACCGGCGCGACCGTGGGCCAGATGCTACGCGACGCCGATGCGGTGAAGGTGGCGCGGCGAATCAACGAGGAGGCGGTACAGATCGCCGCCGCGCATGGCATCTATCTCAAGCCCGGCTATTCGCCGGAACAGGTGCAGGCCTCGTTGAGCTCCCCGGTCAGCGGCCACAAGCCCTCGATGCTGCAGGACCTGGAGGCCGGCAAGCCGATCGAGCTCGACGCCCAGTTCGTGGTGCCGCAGGAATTCGCGCGCGCCGCCGGCATCGCCACACCGACGCTGGACACGGTGATCGCCCTGCTCAGGCTCAGGGCGGAGGTTGCAACGTCAAGCTGAACGACACTTGCAAAGATCCTGAGTTCAAGGGACTTGGTGCCGCCATTCGGGAGCTCTTCGCGCCGCTCGGCGGAATCGAGCTTGACCTGCCGCCGCGCAAGCCAACCCTTGAACCTCCGGACTTCGAAGAGCCCCCTCGAGTTCAAGACTGATTGCAGCGCAAAGAAAAACCCCGCCGCGAGAGCGCGGCGGGGTTGCCTTGGGAAACGGCGAGTGGGACTTAACCGACGATCGATCAGGAGCTGTAGTACTGCAGGTACTCGATCGGATGCGGGGTGTGTTCGAGGTTCCAGACCTCTTCCATCTTCAGCTCGATATAGCTGTCGATGAGGTCGTCGGAGAACACGCCGCCCTTCTTCAGGAACTCGCGGTTCTTGTCGAGATTCTCCAGCGCCTCGCGCAAGCTGCCGCAGACCTGCGGCACGTTCTTCAGCTCTTCCGGCGGCAGGTCGTACAGGTTCTTGTCCATCGGGTCGCCGGGATGGATCTTGTTGGCGATGCCGTCGAGGCCCGCCATCAGCATCGCGGAATAGCCGAGATACGGATTGGCGAGCGGATCGGGGAAGCGCACCTCGACGCGCTTGGCCTTCGGGCCGGAGCCGAACGGGATGCGGCACGACGCCGAGCGATTGCGCGCCGAATAGGCGAGCAGCACCGGCGCCTCGAAGCCCGGGATCAGCCGCTTGTAGGAGTTGGTGGTCGGGTTGGTGAAGGCGTTGATCGACTTGGCGTGCTTGATGATGCCGCCGATGTAGAAGAGCGCCATCTCCGACAGGTCGGCATAGCCGTTGCCGGCGAAGAGCGGCTTGCCGGCCTTCCACAGCGACTGGTGCACGTGCATGCCCGAGCCGTTATCGCCCTTCACCGGCTTCGGCATGAAGGTCGCCGTCTTGCCGTAGGAATGCGCGACGTTGTGCACCACGTATTTGTAGATCTGCATGGCGTCGGCGCATTGCAGCAAGGTGCCGAACTTGATGCCGAGCTC
The DNA here is from genome assembly GCA_003576705.1 of Desertibaculum subflavum. GTDB lineage: Bacteria > Pseudomonadota > Alphaproteobacteria > Ferrovibrionales > Ferrovibrionaceae > Desertibaculum > Desertibaculum subflavum. The sequence continues at coordinate 43,393 of QOZS01000030.1, read as the reverse complement.
GTGCTGCGACGGCGCCACCTCGTGGTGGTGCTTCTCGACGTCGAGGCCCATCTCGGCCATGGTCGAGAGCATCTCGCCGCGCAGGTCGGAGCCCTGGTCGACCGGGGCCACCGGGAAATAGCCGCCCTTGATCGGCGGGCGATGGCCCATATTGCCGCCTTCATAGGCCTTGCCGGTGTTGTAGGGGCCTTCGACGTCGTCGAGATAGACGTAGCTCTCGTTCATCGAGACCTTGAAGCGCACATCGTCGAACACGAAGAACTCGGCCTCGGGGCCGAAATAGGCGACGTCGGCGACCTTGGAGGCTTTCACATAGGCCTCGGCGCGCTTGGCCACCGAGCGCGGGCAGCGCGAATACTGCTCCTTGGTCGAGGGCTCCAGCACGTCGCAGAAGACGGCCAGCATGGTCTGGGCGGAGAACGGATCCAGGGCGACCGAGCTGCAATCGGGCATCAAGGTCATGTCGCTTTCGTTGATCGCCTTCCAACCGGCGATCGACGAGCCGTCGAACATGATGCCGTCCTCGAAGGCGGCCTCGTCCATCATGCGGACGTCCATCGCGAGGTGCTGCCACTTGCCGCGCGGATCGGTGAAGCGGAGGTCCACATACTTGACCTCCTTGTCCTTTATCAGCTTCAGGATTTCCTTCGGATCGGACATGGGATGGTTCCTGCTCGTCGTCGGTTTGTGTCGTTGAGGTTGATTATCGTCTCAGTCATATGCCGGCGATCATCCCGCGAGGCCGGCGGCTCGCGTCGAGGGTGCGCCTAGATCGCCTGCGCCCCTCTCTCGCCGGTGCGGATGCGGATGACCTCCTCCACGGTGGAGATGAAGATCTTGCCGTCGCCGATGCGGCCGGTGCGGGCGGCGTTCTGGATCGCCTCCACCGCGCGCTCGACCAGGTGGTCCTCCAGCACGACCTCGATCTTCACCTTGGGCAGGAAGTCGACCACGTATTCGGCGCCGCGATATAGCTCGGTATGGCCCTTCTGGCGGCCGAAACCCTTCGCCTCGGTCACAGTGATGCCCTGGAGGCCGATCTCGTGCAGGGCCTCCTTCACCTCGTCGAGCTTGAATGGCTTGATGATGGCTTCGATCTTCTTCATCTCTGGGTCACCTGAACTGCGACGCCGGGCCTGCGCATACGGCCGTGCCGCTGTGGTTAGCAGGGTTCATGCCAAGGCCCCCGGGTTGGCACCACCCGTCCGGCCAAGCACTTCTCCCCAATTGAGCGTGGCTCCCCACCCCTCTTCGCCCATGTTTTAGACGAACAGGCGATATTTTAGGCAATTTTCTGCCTGCCAGACGAGCGGTTGGCGGAGAGCCAGCCTTCGATGCGCCGGATCGCCTCACGAATGTTGTCGGTGGAGTTGGCGTAGGAGAACCGGATATAGCCCTCCCCCTGCTCGCCGAAGCTGGTGCCGGCGATAGTGGCAACGCCCGCCTCCTCCAGCCAGCGGTCCTGCAGCTCGCGCGCGGTGAAGCCGGTGCCGGTGATGTTGGGGAAGGCATAGAAGGCGCCGCCCGGCATGACGCAGCGCACGCCGGCCAGGCGGTTCAGCGCCTCGACGATCACCGTCCGCCGCTCGCCGAAGGCCCGCATCATGCTGTCGACCGAATCCTGCGGGCCGTTCAGCGCCGCGACGCCGGCCCATTGGGTGGCGGCGTTGACGCAGGAATGCACGTTGATTGAGAGCCGCGTGGCGTGTTCGGCCAGCGCCCCCGGCCAGACGCCCCAGCCGAGCCGCCAGCCGGTCATGGCATAGGTCTTCGACCAGCCGTCGAGCAGGATCAGCCGGTCGCGGATCGCCTCGTAGGGCAAAAGGCTCGCATGCGGCGCGTTGCCGTAGACCATGCGGGCATAGATCTCGTCCGACATGACGACAACGTTCGGATGCTGCGCCAGGCCCTCGACCAGCCGGTCGAGCTCGGATTTCGGCACCACGCCGCCGGTCGGGTTGGCCGGGCTGTTGACGATCAGCAGCCGGGTGCGCGGCGTGATCTTGGCCAGCACCTCGTCGGCCGAGAAGGAGAAGCCGTTCGCCTCGTAGAGCGGATAGGGCACCGGCGTCGCGCCGGAGAAGCGCACCACCGAGGCATAGATCGGGAAGCCCGGGTCCGGATACATGATCTCCGCGCCGGCCTCGCCGAACATCAGCATGGCGAAGGCCATGGTGACCTTGCCGCCCGGCACGCAGACCACCTGGGCCGGATCGATCTTCACGCCGCGGCGGCGCTCCATGTCGGCCGCCACCGCCTCGCGCAGCTCCGCGATGCCGTTCGCCGGGGTGTAGCCGTGATGACCGTCGGCCAGGGCCTTGCGGCCGGCCTCGACGATATGCGGCGGGGTCGGGAAATCGGGCTGCCCGATGCCGAGGTTGATGACCGATTTGCCCTTGGCTTCCAGCGCCTTGGCCCGCGCCAGCACCTCGAAGGCGCTTTCCGTCCCGAGCATCGACATGCGCTGGGCCAGTAGCATTGGCCGTCCTCCCCGTCCCTTGCGGCGGCGCGTTATGCCATGCGCGCCGCCGCGAGAACAGAGCCGACCGAGCTTTTCGACAAGCCTGCTTGCCTATGGCAGCCACGAAGGAAATGGCATTGAAAGTAGAAATGCCATATTGTAGGAACATGCCATGACAGTGCACTCCGTGAAGATCGACGGCAGCGGGCGGATGGTCCTGCCCGCACCGGTGCGCCGCGCCCTGGGTATCGAGGGCCCGGACGAATTGCTCGTGGAGGTCGAGGCGGGCCAGGTTCGGCTGGCCAGCCGGCGTGCGGCCCTGGAAGCCGCGCTCGAACAAGTACGCAAATATCTGCCGGCCGATGTGGATCTGGCCGATGAGCTGATCGCGGACCGGCGCGCCGAGGCAAGGCGTGAGTGAGCACGTCCTCGACGCCTCGGCCGTCCTGGCCCTGATCCACCGCGAGCCTGGTGAAGCGCGGGTTGCCGAGTTGCTCGGCCGCTCGGCGATCAGCACGGTCAATTTGGCGGAGGTTCACGGCAAACTGACACAGCGCGGCGTGCCGGAGGACGTGGCCTGGGCCGCCATCCAGCGGCTGGACCTCGAAATCGTTCCGTTCGATCTCGCGCAGGCAAGGACCGTCGGCGGAATGCTGCCATCGACGCGCCATCTCGGCCTCTCGCTCGGTGATCGTGCCTGCCTTGCGCTGGCAAGGCAGCGCGGCGTGCCGGCAGTGACCACGGATCGAAACTGGTCCAGGCTCGATGCTGGCGTCACCGTTGAGGTGATACGCTGATCTAAGCTTTCCCGCATCGCATGCGTGAAGGCTGTCATCAGCTTCGCGCCATTCATCTTCGCATCCCGTGAACGATCGCCCCGCTCATCGTCCCAATGCCGCGCAGAGCTGGCCGGCCGCGCAGAAACGCGCGGCGCACCGGCTGCTCTATCTCGGCCTCGTCGTGTTCGGCATGGGCCAGACCATGCTGTTCGCCATCCTGCCGTCGGGCGGGCGGGCGCTGGGACTGAACGAGACGCAGATCGGATCCGTCATCACCGCCTCGGCGGTGATGGCCTTCCTGGCAGCGCCGTTCTGGGGCCGGCGCAGCGACATCTGGGGCCGCAAGAAGGTCATCATCTTCGGCCACCTCTCCTATGCGATCTTCACGGCGCTGTTCGCGCTCGGCCTGGAGCTCGGCCTGAAAGGCGTCCTCGCCGGCTTCGCCGCCTATATGGCGCTGGTCGTGCCGCGGGTGCTGTTCGGCATGCTGGCGATGGCGATCCATCCCGGCTCCGGCGCCTATATCGCCGATTCCACCACGACGCAGGAGCGCACCGGCGCCTCCGCCATGCTGGGCGCGGCGATGAATATCGGCACCATATTGGGGCCGGCGCTGGGCGCGGCGCTGGCGACCGTCGACCTGGTGGCGCCGCTTTTCGTCGCCGCCGCGCTCTCGGCGCTGATGACCGGGGTGATCTGGCGCCGGCTGCCGGAGACCGAGACCCTGCCGACCGCGCATGCGGTCGGCCGCATCAGCCCGCGCGATCCGCGCATCATGCCCTTCGCCATTCTCGCCTTCGCCACTTTCGTCGTCGCGGCGATGGTGCAGCAGACCTGCGGCTTCTTCCTGCAGGATCGGCTCGGCCTCGACACGCGGGAGGCACCGCGCGTGGTCGGCGTCGCGCTGGCGCTTTCGGCCGCCGCGGCGATCCTGGCGCAGATCTTCATCGTGCGCCGCCTGCGCCTGCCGCCGCTCAGGCTGATCCGCATCGGCCTGCCGCTCGGGCTCGCGGCCATGATCCTGCTGATCGCCGGCCGCGATGCCGCGCTGCTGCTCGCAGGCTATGCGGTGATGGGCGGCGCGCTGGGCCTCCTGACCCCCGGGGTGATGAGCGGCGCCTCGCTCAGCGTCCGGCCGGAGGAACAGGGCCGGCTGGCCGGCGTGATGGGCTCCGCCCCGCCGCTCGGCTTTGCCATCGGCCCGCTGCTCGGCTCGGCGCTCTACCAGGTGCAGCCATTGCTCGTCTTCTGCGTCAGCGCGGTGCTGCTGGCCGGGCTCAGCCTCTATGCCTTCCGCCTCAAGATGCCAAAGCCCCACTGACGGGTTCCACACCGGGCCGAGTGTGTTAGCGTCGACGTCATGAATGGGTCGGAAATCACGATTCTTCCCTTCGCGCCGGAGCACCTGGAGGGCTTCCGCCGGTGCGTCGGCGCCGTGGCACGGGAGAAGCGCTGGATCGCCTTCACCGACATGCCGCCGCCCGCGGAGACGAAGCAGTACATCGAATGGATGCTGGCCAACCGGCTGCCGTTCTTCGTCGTTCTGGACGGCGGCGAGGTGGTCGGCTGGTGCGATCTGAGCCAGACGAACCGGCCGACCCAAAGCCATATCGGCATATTGGGAATCGGCCTGCTGCCGCCCTATCGCGACCGCGGCATAGGCCGCCGCTTGCTGGAGACAGCGCTCGAAGCCGCACGCGCGCGCGGCTTCGAGCGCATCACGCTGCATGTCCATGCCAACAACGAGCGTGCGCGCAAGCTCTACGAGAAGCTCGGCTTCAGGTTCGAGGGCGTGATGCGCCGCGCCTTCAAGGTCGACGAGTACTACGACGACGTGGTGGTGATGGGTCTGCTGTTCGGGGAGGAGAGGGCCGTTGCGTGACAACAAAATCCTGGACCGGCCGCTTCCGTTGTCGGTGCCGGTCTCGGACGAGGTGCGCACCACGACCTGCTACATGTGCGCCTGCCGCTGCGGCATCAAGGTGCACTTGAAGGGCGGCGAGCTGCGCTACATCGAGGGCAACAAGGATCACCCGGTGAACCGCGGCGTGCTGTGCGGCAAGGGCGCCGCCGGCATCATGAAGCAGCTGTCGCCCGCCAAGCTGACCAAGCCGCTGCTCCGCGTCGGCGAGCGCGGCAAGGGCGAGTTCAAGCAGATCGAGTGGGAGGAGGCGCTCGGCCTCGCCACCGAATGGCTCGGCCGCATCCGCGAGACCGATCCGAAGCGGCTCGCCTTCTTCACCGGCCGCGATCAGTCCCAGGCCTTGACCGGCTGGTGGGCGCAGATGTTCGGCACGCCGAACTATGCCGCGCATGGCGGCTTCTGCTCGGTCAACATGGCGGCGGCGGGGCTCTATTCGATCGGCGGCTCGTTCTGGGAATTCGGCGAGCCGGATTTCGAGCGCACCCGCATGTTCGTGATGTTCGGCGTCGCCGAGGATCATGCCTCCAATCCGATCAAGATCGGCCTCGGCAAGCTGAAGGCGCATGGCGCGAAATTCGTGTCGGTCAATCCGGTTCGGACCGGCTATTCCGCCATCGCCGACGAGTGGATCGGCATCCGGCCGGGCACCGACGGGCTGCTGGTCCTGTCCTTGATCCGCGAACTGCTGATCAACGACCGCATCGATCTCGACTTCCTGGTGCGGGTGACCAACGCGCCCTGGCTGGTCGTGCAGAATCCCGGCGCGGCGGATCACGGCCTGTTCGCGCGCAACGCCGATGGCAAGCCGCTCGCCTTCGACCGCCACGCCGGCGCCGTGGTCGACGCCCTGCTGCCCGACATCGTGCCGGCGCTGATCGGCGAGCGCGTGCTGCCGGACGGCCGCAAGGCGGTGCCGGTCTTCGAGCTGCTGGCGCGCAAATACATGGACGATGCCTATGCGCCGGAGGCCGTCGCCGAACAATGCGGCGTGCCGGCGGCGACCATCCGCGCGCTGGCCGCCGAGCTGGCGCGCGTCGCCTTCGAGGAGCCCGTCGTCATCGACCAGCCCTGGACCGATTGGGCCGGCCGGCGGCACGAGAAGATGATCGGCCGGCCGGTCAGCTTCCATGCCATGCGCGGCATCTCGGCGCATTCCAACGGCTTCCAGACCTGCCGCGCGCTGCACGTGCTGCAGATGCTGCTCGGCGCCGTCGATGCGCCCGGCAGCTTCCGCTTCAAGCCGCCCTTCCCCAAGCCCTGCCCGCCGGGACCGCCGCCGGCCGGGCCGGTGCTGGCCGGCGACACCTTGAAGGGCCCGCCGCTCGGCTTCCCGATGGGGCCGGAGCATCTGCTGGTCGACGCCGACGGCGAGCCTTTGCGCATCGACAAGGCGTTCTCGTGGGAGGCGCCGCTCGCCGCGCACGGCGCCATGCATCTGGTGATCCGCCAGGCCTTCGAGGGCAAGCCCTACCCGATCGACACGTTGATGATGTTCATGGCGAATATGAGCTGGAACTCGTCGATGAACGTGCCGGAGACCATCGCCATGCTGACGGCGAAGGACGAAGGCACCGGCGAGTACCGCATCCCGCGCATCATCTATTCGGACGCCTTCTTCTCCGAGATGGTGCCCTATGCCGATCTGGTGCTGCCGGACACGACCTATCTGGAGCGGCACGACTGCATCTCGCTGCTCGACCGGCCGATCTCGGATGCCGACGGCCCGGCGGATTCGATCCGCCAGCCGATCCTGACGCCGGACCGCGACGTGCGGCCGTTCCAGGACGTGCTGATCGATCTGGGCGCGCGCCTCGGCCTGCCGGGCCTCGCGGCGCAGGACGGCAGCGCGCTCTATCCCGGCGGCTTCCCCGATTACATGGCGCGGCACGAGCGCCGGCCGGGTGTCGGCATGCTGGCCGGGTTCCGCGGCGCCAACGGCAGGACATCCGGCAAGGGCGCGCCGAACCCGCACCAGATCGAGGCCTATATCGCCAATGGCTGCTTCTGGAAGGACGAGATCCCGAAGGAGGCGCGCTATTTCAAGCACGCCAACAAGGCCTATCTCGACTACGCGGTGGCGATGGGCTTCCTCGACAAGGCGGAGCCGATCGTCATGCAGCTTTATTCGGAGCCGCTGCAGCGCTTCCGCCTCGCCGCCGAGGGGCATGGCACGCGCCAGCCGCCGGACCGGCTGCGCGCGCGGATCACGAGCGCCTTCGATCCGTTGCCGATCTGGTACGCGCCCTTCGAGGGCGCACGCGTGAGCGAGAGCGAGTTCCCGCTGCATGCGGTGACGCAGCGGCCGATGATCATGTACCACGCCTGGGATTCGCAGAACGCCTGGCAGCGGCAGATCCTGAGCCACAACAAGCTGTACCTGCCGCGCGCGCTCGCCAATTCGCTCGGCATCGAGGAAGGCGACCGCGTCTGGGTGACCAGCCATCACGGCCGCATCCAGGCCGAGGCACGGCCGATGGAGGGCGTCAACGGCATGACGGTGTGGACCTGGAACGCGATCGGCAAGCGCAAGGGCGCCTGGAACCTGGCACCCGACGCGCCGGAGGCGGTGCGCGGCTTCCTGCTCAACCACCTGATCACCGAGCGCCTGCCCGGCGAGGAGATCGCCAATGCCGATCCGATCACCGGCCAGGCCGCCTGGTACGATCTCCGCGTCCGCATCGAGAAATGCGCCGCCGACGAGATCGCGGACGCGAGCGGCGATTTCGAGGCGCTGCGGCCGCCGGACGGGATGGCCGGGCGGCCGGACATCCTGCGCCAGGGGGCGAGGTTCCGCGTCGCATGACCGATCTGCCGAAGGGAGAAAGCGCCAAGAAACTTGGCCTGGTCATCGACCTCGATACTTGCGTCGGCTGTCATGCCTGCGCGGTCGCCTGCAAGGAATGGAATTCCGGCGGCATCGCGGGGCCGCTGCCCGATCACGACCCCTATGGCGCAGCACCGCATGGCGTCTGGTTCAACCGGGTGCATTCCTTCGAGGCCGGCGAGGGCACGGAGGGCCGCACAGTGCACTTCCCGCGCTCCTGCCTGCATTGCGAAACGCCGGCCTGCGTCACCGTCTGCCCGACCGGCGCCTCCTACAAGCGCGCGAGCGACGGCATCGTGCTGGTCGACGAGGACAAGTGCATCGGCTGCAAGCTCTGCTCCTGGGCCTGCCCCTACGGCGCGCGCGAGTTCGACGACGATGCCGGGGTGATGAAGAAATGCACGCTCTGCGTCGACCGCATCTACAACGAGACGATCCCGGAGGCCGAGCGCATTCCGGCCTGTGTCTCGACCTGCCCGGCCGGCGCGCGGCATTTCGGCGATCTCGGCGATGCTTCGTCCAAGGTCTCGCAGCTGGTGGCGGCGCGCGGCGGCTTCGACCTGATGCCGGAGATGGGCTACCAGCCCACCAACAAGTACCTGCCGCCGCGGCGCAAGACGAGCGCGCCAAGTTGCTCAGCCGCACCTGAGCCTGCCCCCGCCTCGATCGAGAGCCGCTTCCTCAAATGGGTCGACCGGGTGCTGTCGCGATGAACGAGCTTTCGGCGCGGGAGCTGTAACCCCATGCATCCCGCCTATTCCGTCATCTTCTTCACCGTGCTGTCCGGCGCGGGGCTTGGCCTGCTGTTCCTGCTCAGCGTCATGATCCTGGCCGGCCATGTACCGGGGACGGATCTGTTCGGCGCCAGCACGGCACTGATCGCACTGGCGCTGATCGGCGCCGGCGCGCTCTCCTCCGGCTTCCATCTCGGCCGGCCGGAGCGGGCCTGGCGCGCCTTCAGCCAATGGCGGTCGTCCTGGCTATCGCGCGAGGGCGTGCTGATGGCTGCCGTGATGCCGTTCGGCCTCGCACTCGCCGCGGGCTGGTTCGGCGAGGACCGCGCCGCGCCCTGGTGGCGCGTTGTCGCCGGCATCCTGGTGGTGCTCTGCCCGCTCACCGTGTGGGTGACCGCGATGATCTATGCGAGCCTCAAGCCGGTGCCGCGCTGGCACAACGCCTGGACGCCAGTGGCGCACCTGCTGTTCGCGCTGATGAGCGGCGCGGCGATCGCTTATGCCTGCCTGCGCGGCTTCGGCTATGTGGCGCCGCCGGGCGGCTATGCGACGCTCGTCTTCGCCGTGGTCGCGGTGGCAGTGAAGCTCGGCTACTGGCGGCATATCGACCGCGCACATCCGGCCGCGACGGCAGAAACGGCAACCGGCCTCGGCGCCATCGGCAAGGTGCGCCCGCTCGACCCGCCGCATACGGAAGAGAACTACCTGCTGAAGGAGATGGGCTTCCGCATCGCCCGCAAGCATGCCGGCAAGCTGCGCCGGATCGCGCTGATCTACGGCTTCGCCCTGCCGGCGGCATTCGTGGCTTTGGCGCTGGCCGCCAGCGGCTGGATCGCCGCCCTGGCGGCGATCCTGGCGGCGGTAACCATGCTGGGCGGCCTGCTGGTCGAACGCTGGCTGTTCTTCGCCGAGGCCCGCCATACGGTGATGCTCTATTACGGCACCGATGCCGTCTGAGCGCCGCCGGTCGGCCACATTGCCGCCGCCTGGGCCAGGCTCTATGAGGGCGGGCGTGGCGGAGACCTGACCATCGTGGAACAGTTGGAGAAGGCCTGGGCGGGGCGGCGGGTGCTGGTCACCGGCGGACTCGGCTTCATCGGATCGAACCTGGCGCGCGCGCTGGTCGAACGCAGCGCCGACGTCGTCCTGGTCGACAGCTTGATCCCGGAATATGGCGGCAACCTGTTCAACGTCGCCGGCATCGAGGATCGCGTCCGCGTCAACATCTCGGATGTGCGCGACCCGCACAGCCTGCGCCACCTGGTGCAGGACCGCGAGGTCATCTTCAACCTGGCCGGCCAGACCAGCCACATGGATTCGATGGCCGACCCGGTCACCGATCTCGAGATCAACTGCGTGGCGCAGCTGCGCCTGCTCGAGGTCTGCCGGCACCACAATCCCGGCGTGAAGATCGTCTTCGCCTCGACCCGGCAGATCTACGGCAAGCCGGACTACCTGCCGGTCGACGAGAAGCACCTGCTGCGCCCGACCGATGTCAACGGCATCAACAAGATGGCCGGCGAGTGGTACCACATCCTCTACAATAACGTTTACGGGCTGCGCTCCACCGCGCTGCGCCTGACCAACACCTTCGGCCCGCGCATGCGGGTGAAGGATGCGCGGCAGACCTTCCTCGGCGTGTGGATCCGCGCCGCCGTCGAGGGGCGCGCCTTCGAAGTCTGGGGCGGCGAGCAGCTGCGCGACTTCACCTATGTCGACGATTGCGTCGATGCCCTGCTGGCGGCCGCGGACGCGAAGGCGGTCGATGGCGGCATCTTCAACCTGGGCGGCGACCGGGTGATCTCGCTGAAGGATCTGGCCGACCTCGTGGTCGCGGCGAATGGCAGCGGCAGCTACGCCATCAAGAGCTTCCCACCGGAGCGCAAGAAGATCGATATCGGCGACTACTACGCGACCGACGCCAAGTTCCGCCAGGCCACCGGCTGGCGCCCGCGCGTGCCGCTGGACGAGGCGCTGCGCCGCTCCATCGCCTTCTACCGCGAGAACCTCCCGCACTATCTGTGAAGCCATGCAGACCATCCCGCAGACCGATCCCAAAGCCGGCTATCTCGCCCACAAGGCCGAGATCGACGCCGGCATCGCCCGCGCGCTCGACGGCGGCTGGTATATCGGCGGCGCCGAGGTGCAGGCCTTCGAGCGTGAATTCGCCGCCTGGGCCGGGACGGCGGAGGCGGTCGCCTGCGGCAGCGGCACCGACGCGCTGGTGCTGGCGCTGAAGGGTCTCGGCCTTAGGCCGGGCGACCGCGTCGCCACCGTCTCGCACACTGCCGTCGCCACCGTCGCGGCGATCGAGATCGCCGGCGCCGAGCCCGTGCTGATCGATATCGACGAGTTCTACTGTCTCGATCCGGCGGCGCTGGAAGCGGCGCTGAAGGCACCCGGAGCCACGCGCATCCGCGCCGTGATCCCCGTGCATCTCTACGGCCAGCCGGCGGCGATGGACCGGATCCTGGCGCTCGCCCGCGCGCATGGGCTGAAGGTGCTGGAGGATTGCGCCCAGGCACATGGCGCAACCATCGGGGCCAAGAAGATCGGCGCCATCGGCGACATCGCGGCGTTCAGTCTCTATCCGACCAAGAATCTCGGCGCGCTCGGCGATGCCGGCGTGATCGCGACCGACGATCGCGGCATGGCGGAGCGGCTCCGGGCCTTGCGCGAATACGGCTGGCGCGAGCGCTATATCAGCGCCGAGGCCGGGATGAACAGCCGGCTCGATCCGCTGCAGGCGGCGATCCTGCGGGTGAAACTGAAGCACCTCGACGCCGACAATGCGCGCCGCCAGGCGATCGCCCGCGCCTATGACGAGGGCCTCGGCAATCTTCCGCGCCTGATCACGCCGGCCGTTCGCCCGACGGCCACACATGTCTATCATCAATACGTGGTCCGCCATCCCGACCGCGAGGGCCTGCGCGAGCGCCTCAAGGCAGCCGGCATCGGCACCAACGTGCACTACCCCGCGCCGGTACATCTCCAGCCGGCCTATCAGGGCCGCACGCCGATCGGCCCGACCGGCATGGCGGTCACCGAAAGGCTGCTGCCGCAGGTGCTGAGCCTGCCGATGTATCCGCAGATGACGGACGCGGATGTCCTGCGGGTGATTGCGGAGGTTCGGCGAGCGGTGGGTTGAGCCGCGCTACCCCATCTGCAGCAGCACCACGCCGAGGCAGATGCAGGCGAGACCGGCACCCTGGATCAGGCTGAACGGCTCGTGAAACATGAAGACGCCGAGGCCCGCCACCACCACGTAGGAAACCGCCACGCTCGGAAAGGCGACCGAAAGCGGGATGGTGCGCAGCGCCAGCACATAGAAGATCGCCCCGGTGCCATAGGCGCCGATGCCGATGATGGTGCGCGGATGCAGGAACTGCTCGACCAGCGTCGCCGCGCCGGCGCCGCTCTTCAGCAAGGTCTGGCCGATGACGCCCGCCAGAATGGCCGCGGCGAGCGCAAGATAGGCTCCGATACCCCCCATAGGAACTCCGTCAGTCGTTGGCGACCGCCCGCATCGGCACCGCCTCGCGCGGCGCCCCCGCGCGCGGGTCGCGGTGAATCTGCCGCACGATCGATTGCGGCTTGCCGTTGGCGGTCAGATAGAGCCGGCCGAGATATTCGCCGACGATGCCGAGCATGACGAACTGCACGCCGGCGAGCAGCAGCGAGGTCGCCATCAGCGAGGCCCAGCCCGGCGGCGTGCCGCCGGTCACCGCCTCGATCAGCACGGCGAGGAAGCCGAGCAGGCCGAGCCCGCTCATCGCCATCCCGGCCACGGTCGCGATGCGGAGCGGCATGACCGAGAAGTTGAGGAACATGGCGAGCCACAGCCTGACCAGGCGGCGCAGCGTATAATTGGTGCGCCCCTCGGCGCGCGGCAGGTGCTTGACCAGCAGCGTGCCGATGCGCTTGGTCGATTGCAGCAGCAGGCCGTCGACATAGGGATACGGCCCGGCATAGCGGATCACCTGCTGCACCACGAAGGCGCTCATGCAGCGGAAGCTCGAGAGGTAGAGCCCCTTCGGCTTGTCCAGCACCTGATCGGCGCACCAATTGGCGAAGCGGCTGCCGAGATTGCGCCAGGCCGCATGCTCCTTGCGGGCATAGTAGGTGTAGACGACGTCGAGCTCGTGTTCGCGGGCATGCTCGAACAGGCGGACGACCTCTTCCGGCGGGTTCTGCAGGTCGTCGTCCATGGTGATGACATAGTCGCCCGCGGCCTGGCGGAGCCCGGCCATGACGGCATTGTGCTCGCCGAAATTGCGCGCGAGGTCGAGCACCGTCACCGGCACCCGGTGCCGGCCGATCAGGCCGCGGCAGACTTCCAGGCTGTTGTCGGGGCTGCCGTCCACCACCAGCACGATCTCGTGGCCGCCCTTCACGTCGAGCGCGGCGATCGCCTCGACCAACGGGCCGACGCTGCTGGCGCCGTTATAGACCGGCACCACGATCGAAAGGGCCGGTTTCGGGATGGGAAGGCGATCAGGCATGTTTCACCGCGACCAATAGGATCGAACCGCCGAACGGCAGGTTAATGCCGGCCTCGACCAGGCGCCTCTCCAGCCCGGTCAGGGCGGTGAAGGCGCGGTCGAGCACGGCCGGATACTCGCGCACATCGCTGTCGGCGCCGCCGCGCGACACCAGGCGGCGCAGCAGCATGAGGGGAAACAACAGCGTGTTCCAGTAGGTCGCACGCACCACCCGGAAACCGGCCGCCTCGATCAGGGCGCGGGCATCGCTGCGGCTGAACCGGCGCACATTGTGCACGCGGTCGTCATGCGCCGATTTCATCCAGCCATAGGCCGGCAGGTTGAGCAGCAACACGCCGTCGCGGGCGAGACAGCGGCGGAACTCGGCCAAAGTCTGGTCCGGCGCCACCGCCCGGTGGCACAGCACGTCGACCGAGACGATCGCGTCGAAGGTCGCGTCCGCGAACGGGATGTGGTTGACATCGCCGGCCACCATGCGGGCGCCGGGGCTGCGCAGCGCCCGCGACAGGGCGTCCGGCGCGGTGTCGATGCCGAACAGCATCAAGGCCGGCCGGGCCCGGCCAAGCCGCCGCAGCAGCCCGCCGGTGCCGCAGCCGGCATCCAGCAGAACCGCCTCGCGACCCGGCAGATAGCGCCCCAGCAGGCTCAACACGTTGGCGTGGACGGCCCGGTACCACCACATGCGGTCCTCGAGACTGTGCATAAGCTCGTATTCACGGGCTTCCATGATGGTGCAGAGGACCTCGGGATTCCGGCGCCTTCATGGCCCGATAGCGCCAAGGCGCCATGATTCGGACCGAATTCAGCGGCATTTGAGTGTATTGTAACGTTTTGCCAATATGGTCCGATCACCCGCGCGCTGCCAGTCCCGCTTCCACCCAACCGCCCACCCGTGAAAGCCGGCCAAGTCCTCGTTCCGGAATGCCCGACCGTCCCATTCAGGCCCTGACTATCGCCGTCGACCGCCCGCGCAGCCTGGACCGGGCCTGGTCGCCCGCCAGCTGGCTGGCCGGCAGCCGCGCCGCCCTCGCCCTGCTCTACGCTATCCCGATCATGTTCATGGCGGGGTACCTGTTCCCGCCGATCAACCATGACGTCGCCACCCTGATCGACATCGCCCGGCGCTGGATCGCCGGCGAGCGGCTCTATGCCGAGGTGATCGACGTCAACCCACCGTTGACCATCATCCTGCACGCCATCCCGGTTCTGCTGGAGCACTGGACCGGCCTCGCGGCCACCACCTGGTGGGTGATGCTGACAATGGCCGCCGTGGTCAGCGCCGCCCTCGCCTGCCGCCAGCTCGTCGCGCTGGCCCCGTATGGCAAGGGGCACCTGGCACGCGACGCGGTGCCGCTGGTGGTGCTGTTCGTCATGGCCGCCGCCCAGTCGCAGGAATTCGGCCAGCGCGAGCATTTCATGCTGCTCGCCGGCATCCCCTATGCACTGCTTGCCGGCATCCGCGCCCATCGCCGGCCGCCACACAAGCTGGCACTGGCGGTCGCCATTGCCGCCGGGCTGGGCTTCGCGCTGAAGCCGTATTTCCTGGTCATTCCGGCGCTGATCGAGGGCTATTTGCTGCTGCGCCGGGGGCCGCGCGCGGCGCTGCGCGATCCAGTGCCCTGGATCATCGGCGCCTGGGTCGCTGTCCATGCCGGAATCATGCTGTTCCTCACCCCGGCCTACCTGACCTACACCTACCCGATCGCCGTCGGCACCTACCTTGCCATCGGCATGGGCCCGCTCGACGTGCTGTTCGGCTCGGCCATGGCGGCGACCACCATCGCTCTGATGATCCTGACGCCGATTGCCTTCTTCCTGCGTCGCGAACCCGGCTTCGCGACGCTTTGCCTGTTCGCCGTCGGCGGCGTGATCTCCTGCGTCGCCCAGGGCAAGGGTTGGGACTACCATGCGATGCCGGCGGTGAGCGGCACCATCATCCTGCTGGCGGCGCTGGTCGTCGACCAGCTGGACCGCTGGCTGGCGACGGCCGCGGCCGCGCCGCAACGGGTGACCGCGCTTGCCGGTTCGCTGCTGGCGCTGGTCGCCTATCCCTACTTCCTGGTCAACCCGCCCTTCGCCTATCAACAGCGCTACGAGGGCAGCATCGCCCGCCAGCTCGGCGACGTCATCGCCGTGGAATCGCCGAACCGGCGCATCATGGCGCTGTCGCCCGGCATCTATCCGTTCTTTCCGACTGTCGAATACGAGAAGGCCTACCTCGCCGGCCGCTTCGCCACCATGTGGCCGATCCAGGGATTGTATGCCGAGTGCCTGCCCAACGGTCACTTGTATCGAGATCTCGATACCGCCCCGGCGATCGAGAAGCAGGTGTTCACGGCGGTGATCGACGACTTCATCAAGGCGAAGCCGGACATCCTGTTCGTCGACCGCATTCCCGGCATCCCGCGTTGCGCGACCGAGGTGTTCGACTACCTCGCTTATTTCTCGCGCGATCCGCGCTTCGCGGCGGCGATGAAGAACTACGACTTCGCCTACGAGTTCGACCGCTACAACATCTGGCGGCGCAAGCGCGACTGAGCCGTGGCCTCAATGCGGCACGGGCTTGCCCGGCTGCACCACGCCGCCGGAGATGACGAGCTTCATCCCCTCCTCGACCGTCATGTCGAGCAGGATGACCTCGCGGCGCGGCAGGAAGATCATGTAGCCCGAAGTGGGGTTGAGCGCGGTCGGCACGTAGAGCGTCAGCAGATCGGTCTCGCCGAGCTTGCGCGACACCTCGTTCACGCCCTCCGACGTCACGAAGGCAAGCGAATATCCCCCGCGGCGCGGAAACTCCACCAACGCGACCTGGCGGAACGATTGGGCGCGGCTGCCGAGCAGGGTCTCGAACACCTGCTTGAGCGCGCTGTAGATCGAACTGACCACCGGCATGCGGGCCAGCACCCGCTCGCCGGCGCGGACCAGGGTGCGGCCGAGCAGGTTGGCGGCCAGGAAGCCGATCATGGTGAGCGAGAACGCCGCCACCACGACGCCGACGCCGGGCACGTCGAACGGCAGGTAGGTGCGCGGGTTGTAGACCGCCGGCAGCAATGGCGTGACCAGCCGGTCGACGAAGTCGACGAAGGCCCATACGACGTAAGCCGTGATGGCGAGCGGCGCCACCACGATGATCCCGGTCAGGAAATAGGTGCGGAGCGCCGACATCGGGCCGCCGCGCGGCTTGGGCGGCGGCACGGGCGGCGGGATCAGGGGTGGCGGAGAATCGGGATCGGTCATGGATCAGCTTGGCCAGGGCGTGACGAAGCTATGACGGCCCGGGGCGGTCCGGGTCAAGGGCATGGATCGCGCAAGCTTGTAGTGCGTTAGTCCGTCGACGTGCCTATTTGAGGTTGCTGTGACCCTGACGGTTCCGCACATCAACGCCGTGGCGACCGCCGTGCCGCCCCATCTGCTGCATCAATCCGAGGTGGCGGCGCGCGCCGGCAGCGTGTTCACCGGCCGGGGTTTCGACCGGATGCGGCCGGTCTACGCCCATGCCGAGATCGCGACCCGCCATTCCTGCGTGCCGATCGAATGGTACGAGCAGCCGCACGGCTTTGCCGAGCGCAACCGGCTCTACATCGAGAACGCGCTCGATCTGCTGGAGCGCGCCGCGCGGGACGTCCTCGCCCGTACCGGCCTGACCGCCCGGGATGTCGACGGCATCGTTCTCGCCTCCACCACCGGCATCGCGACGCCGAGCCTGGACGCCATGCTGATCGACCGCCTCGGCCTCAAGCGCGAGGTCGAGCGGCTGCCGATCTTCGGGCTGGGCTGTGCCGGCGGCGTGCTCGGTCTCGCCCGCACCGCCGCGCTGGCCAAGGCGCGGCCCGGCACGCGCTGGCTGTTCCTGGTGGTCGAGCTCTGCGGCCTGACCTTCCGCCATGGCGACCAGTCCAAGAGCAACGTGATCGCCACCGCTCTGTTCGGCGACGGCGCCGCCGCCTGCCTGTTGAGCGCCGATCCGGTCGGCCCCGCGGTCGCCGGCTGGGGCGAGCATACGTTCGAGGCGAGCCTCGACGTGATGGGCTGGGACGTCGCGGATGACGGGCTGAAGGTGGTGTTCTCGCGCGACATCCCGACCCTGGTGCGGAACGATCTCGGCCAGCTGATCACCGGCTTCCTCGCCCGACAGGGTCTCGGCCTCGGCGACATCGCCGAGTTCTGCTGCCATCCCGGCGGCGCCAAGGTGCTGGATGCCCTGGAAGACGTGCTGCAGGTGCAGCGTGGCGGCCTGGTCCGCTCGCGCGACGTGCTGCACCGGTTCGGCAACATGTCGGCTGCGACCGTCCTGTTCGTGCTGGCCGACAGCCTCGCCGCCGGCGCCGACGGCTGGCGCCTCCTCACCTCCATGGGGCCGGGCTTCACCACCGGCTTCCTGCTGCTGGGCGGCGGTTGAGCCTGTTCCATCTCGTGCTGGGGCTGGTCGTGCTGCAGCGGCTGGCCGAGCTTGTCCTGGCCGCGCGCAACACCCGGCGGCTGCGGGCTCAGGGCGCGGTCGAGGTCGGCGGCGGCCACTATCCCTTGATCGTCGCACTGCACGCCGCCTGGATTGCCGCCCTGGCGCTCCGGGTGCCTGCCGATGCGCCGGGGTCCTGGCCGTTGCTCGGACTGTTCCTCGTGCTTCAGTTCGCCCGGGTGTGGATCATCGCCAGCCTCGGCCCCTATTGGACCACGCGCATCATCACCCTGCCCGGCATGCCGCTGGTGCACCGCGGGCCCTATCGCTGGCTGCGTCATCCGAACTATGTGGTGGTCGCGCTGGAGATCGCCGTGCTGCCGCTGGCCTTCGGTGCGGTCTGGATCGCCGCCGCGTTCTCCGCCCTCAATGCCGCGCTGCTCTGGCATCGCATCCGTGTCGAGAACGCAGCGCTGGCCGGCCGCTGACGGGCTTGCGCGACCCGTCCCGGCATGGGATGGAGAGCCCGACTCAAGCGGGAGGAAAGGCATGCGTCTCGACGGCAAGGTGGCGATCGTGACCGGCGGCGGCTCGGGCTTCGGCGAGGGCATTGCCCGGCGCTTTGCCGAGGAAGGCGCCAAGGTGGTGATCGCCGACATCAACCTGAAAGGCGCCAAGGGCGTCGCCAAGATGATCGAGACGGCCGGCGGCAAGGCGCTGGCGGTCAATTGCGACGTCACCAGGAAGGCCGATTGGACCAAGCTGGTGAAGGACGCGACCAAGGCGTTCAAGCGCATCGACATCGTGGTCAACAATGCCGGCATGCCGCAGCGCGCGGCGCCCATGCTCGGGACCGACGAGAAGACCTTCGACAAGATCTTCGCCGTCAATGTGAAGTCGATCTACTGGTGCGCACAGACCGTGCTGCCGGTCATGCGGAAGCAAGGCGGCGGCTCGATCGTCAACATCGCTTCGACAGCGGGCGTGCGGCCGCGGCCGAACCTGGTCTGGTACAACGCTTCCAAGGGCGCGGTGATCACCATGACCAAGTCGATGGCGGTGGAGCTGGCGCCAGAGAAGATCCGCGTCAACGCACTGAACCCGGTGGCCGGCGACACGCCGATGCTGGCGGCGTTCATGGGCGGCAAGGACACACCCGATATCCGCGCCCGGTTCATTTCCAGCGTGCCGATCGGCCGCCTCTCGACGCCGCGCGACATCGCCAATGCGGCGCTCTACCTCGCCTCCGACGAGGCCGAGTTCATCACCGGCGTCTGCATGGAAGTGGATGGAGGCCGGTGCATCTGAACGCCACGCTCACTTCGATCGGGCGGATCGAGACGCCGTTCGCTTCGCCGGGCGACTGCCCGCGCAACGGCCGCGCGCTCGATCCGGCGCCGCTCTGCCGCGTGCATGTCGATCCGGCCTTCCAGCCGGGGCTGCAGGGCATCGACGGATTCAGCCACCTGATCCTGGTCTATTGGCTGCATCTTGCGGAGACGCCGGACCTTGTCTTCACGCCGCCATTCGACGCCCGGCCGCGCGGGGTGTTCGCGACGCGCTCGCCCCGCCGGCCGAATCCGATCGGCTTGTCAGTCGTCGCGTTCGAGGGAATGGAGGCGCCGGGCGTGCTGAAGGTGCGCTATCTCGATTGCGTCGACGGCACGCCGCTCATCGACATCAAGCCCTATCTCAGGACCACCGATGCCGAGCCGGAGGCCGCGATGGGCTGGCTCGGGGCGCGGCCCGAGGGTAAGAACCCGGCCGCATGACGGCCCCCCTCCTCGCGCTGACCGACATCCATCTGACCTTCGGCGGCACCCCGCTGCTGGAAGGCGCCGGCTTTGCCGTCGGCACGGGCGAGCGCCTGGCGCTGGTCGGCCGCAACGGGTCCGGCAAGTCGACCCTGCTCAAGATCGCCGCCGGCCTGGTCGAGCCGGATCGCGGCGAACGCATCGCGCAACAAGGCATCACCATCCGCTATCTCCCGCAGGAGCCCGATCTTGCCGGGCACGCTACGGTCGCCGCCTTTGTCGAGGCGGGGCTCGGCCCGAACGACGACCCGCACCGGGCGCGCCAGCTGCTGCAGGCGCTCGGCCTCACCGGCGACGAGGCGCCGCAGCGCCTCTCCGGCGGCGAGGCGCGCCGCGCGGCGCTGGCCCGCGCCCTGGCGCCGGAGCCCGACATCCTGCTGCTCGACGAGCCGACCAATCATCTCGACCTGCCGGCGATCGAATGGCTGGAGCGGACCCTGCAGCAGAGCCGCTCAGCCCTGGTGCTGATCAGCCACGACCGGCGCTTTCTGCAGAACCTGTCGCAGGCCACGGTCTGGCTCGACCGCGGCATCACCCGCCGTCTGGACCAGGGCTTCGCCGGATTCGAATCCTGGCGCGACGAGATCCTGGAGCGCGAGGAGACCGAGCGGCACAAGCTCGACCGCCGCATCGAGGCGGAGACCGAGTGGTCGCGTCAGGGCATCTCCGCCCGC
Source organism: Desertibaculum subflavum (assembly GCA_003576705.1). Lineage (GTDB taxonomy): Bacteria > Pseudomonadota > Alphaproteobacteria > Ferrovibrionales > Ferrovibrionaceae > Desertibaculum > Desertibaculum subflavum. The sequence continues at coordinate 23,282 of QOZS01000030.1, read as the reverse complement.
CGCAAGCGCAACCAGGGCCGCCTGCGCGCGCTCACCAGCTTGCGCGAGACGCGCCGGTCGGAGCGGCGCGCCGCGGGCATGGTGAAGATGTCGGTCAGCGAAGGCGAGCTTTCCGGCAAGCTCGTGATCGAGGCGACCAACATCGCCAAGCGCTTCGGCGAGCGCGCCGTGGTGCGCGACTTGTCCTTGCGCGTGCAGCGCGGCGACCGGATCGGCATCGTCGGACCGAACGGCGCCGGCAAGACGACCTTGCTCGGCCTGCTCACCGGCACGCTGGCGCCGGATACCGGCACCGTCCGGCTCGGCGCCAACCTGCAGGTGGTCACGCTGGATCAGCGCCGCGCCGCGCTCGATCCGGGCTGGACCTTGGCCCAGGCCCTGACCGACGGCGCCGGGGATACGGTCGTGGTCGGCGGCCAGCGCCGCCACGTGGTCAGTTACATGAAGGATTTCCTGTTTCCGCCGGAACAGGCGCGCACGCCGATCGGCGTGCTGTCGGGCGGCGAGCGCGGCCGGCTGATGCTGGCCCGCGCGCTGGCCGCCCCGTCCAACCTGCTGGTGCTGGACGAGCCGACCAACGACCTCGATCTCGAGACGCTCGACCTGCTGCAGGAGATGCTAGGCGACTATCCGGGCACGGTGCTGCTGGTCAGCCACGACCGCGACTTCCTCGACCGCGTGGTCACCTCGACCCTCGCCTTCGAGGGCGACGGCCGTTGGACCGAATATGCCGGCGGCTATTCCGACATGCTGACGCAGCGCGGCGAGCCGGCGGCGGCGCCGGCAAAGACGGCGAAGCCGAGGAGCGAGGCCGCGGCACCACGGCAGAGCACCGGCCCGAAGCGCCGCCTCGGCTTCAAGGAGAGCCACGCGTTGAAGACCTTGCCCGGCCGGATCGAGAAGCTGCAGGCGGAGATTGCCGCGCTGCAGGCCAAGTTCGCCGATCCGACGCTCTACGCCCGCGATCCCGACGGCTTCACCAGGACCGCCGCCGCCCTGGAGACCGCCCGCGCGGCGCTCGCGGCCGCGGAAGACGAGTGGCTCGCCCTCGAGCTGCTGCGCGAGGAGATCGAGGGCTGACCGTCAGGCGGCGAGGAAGGCCCGCGCCTTGGCGAGGAAGTCGTCCAGCCGGTCGTGGTGCACCCAGTGGCCGGCGCGCTCGAAGGAGACCACCTCGGCGTTCCTGAAGTTCTTGATGCGGCCGTCCTCCTGCGGGTTGGAGGCCCAACTCTCCTTGCCATAGACCATCAAGGTCGGGCAGGTGATGCGCGACCAGAGATGCTCCATCTCTGCCTGCGTCATGTCGTAGGGCGGCCAGGCGCGGACATAATTGTCGAACTTCCAGCTATAGGTGCCGTCCTCGTTCTGGTTGACGCCCTGCACAGTGAGATGGCGCGCCTGCTCCGGCGAGAGGTGCTTGTTCTCGCCCTGCATGCGCTTGAAGGCCTCCTCGATCGAGGCGTAGCGCCGCGGCAGCCGGCCGGACAGGCCGCGCTGCTCGTCGATCCATTCCTGCATGCGCTGGTCGATGGTCTTCTTCTGCCGCTCGGCGATCAGCTTCGGCGACGGGCCGAGGCCCTCGATCGAGATCAGCTTCTTGACGTTCTCCGGATAGATGCCGGCATAGCGCAGCGAGATGTTGCCGCCGAGCGAATGCGCGAGGATGGTGACTGGCGCCAATTTCTGTTGGTGGATCAGCTGGGCCAGATCGTAGATATAGCCCGACATGCCGTAATTGCCGTCGGGCGACCATTGGCTGTCACCGTGGCCGCGCAGGTCCGGCGCGATGATGTGCCATTCATGCCGGAGCGCCGTCGCCACCCAGTCCCAGTTGCGGCAATGGTCGCGCCCGCCATGCACCAGCAGCAGCGGCGGTGCCGAGGGATTGCCCCAGTCGACATAGTGCAGCCGCAGGCGCTGGGAGAAATAGGTGTGGGAAGTGGGGCCGGGGGTATCGTCGGTCATGCTTCGTCTCGCTGTTCACGTCACGGCGGCGCGTTGGCGATGCTCTAGCCGATCATAGGCCCGGCTGACCAGCACCTCGCGCAGGGCCTCGGCCGCGTCCCACAGGTCGACATAGCGGAGATAGAGCGGCGCGAAGCCGAAGCGCATCACGTCGGGCTCCCGGAAATCGCCGATCACGCCGCGCGCGATCAGGGCCTGCATCGCGGCATAGCCTTGCCCGTGCCGGAACGAGACCTGGCTACCGCGTCGTGTCGCCTCGCGCGGGCTGGCAAGCGTCAGGCCCTGGCCGGCACAAGCATCTTCCACCAGCGCAATGAACAGGTCGCCCATGCGCATCGACTTGGCGCGGAGCGCGCCCATGTCCATGCCGGCGAAGGTATCGACGCCGCATTCCAGCGCGGCGAGCGAGAGGATCGGCGGCGTGCCGCAGATCGCGCGGGCGATGCCCGGCGCCGGCCGGTAGCCGTCCTCGAAGGCGAACGGCTCGGCATGGCCGAGCCAGCCCGAGAGCGGCTGGCGGAAGCCGGCATGGTGGCGCGCCGCGACATAGAGCCAGGCCGGCGCGCCGGGCCCGCCGTTCAGGTACTTGTAGCCGCAGCCGACGGCGAGATCGGCGCCGGCGGCCCCCAGATCCACCGGCAGCGCGCCGGCCGAATGCGAAAGGTCCCACAGCATCAGCGCGCCCCTGGCCTGCGCGGCGCGGGTCAGCGCCGTCGCATCATGCATGGCGCCGGTCAGGTAGTTCACATGGGTCAGCATGACGACCGCAGTGTCGTCATCCACCGCGGCGCCGATCCGTGCCGCAGGGACGCGCCGCAGCCGATAGTCCGGGCCGAGCTGGCCGAGCAGGCCTTCGGCGATGTAGATGTCGGTCGGGAAGTTGCCTTCCTCGGTCAGAACGGTTCGCCGGCCCGGACGCAGCCCGATCGCAGCGGCGAGCAGCTTGTAGAGATTGATCGAGGTGGAATCCGCGACCGCCACTTCCCCGGCGGCGGCACCGATCAGGTGCCCGATCTTCGTCGCGACACGCACCCCGAGATCGATCCAGCCGGCCTGGTTCCAGCTGCGGATCAGCCCCTCGCCCCATTCATGGCCGACCACCTCGGCAAGGCGTCGGCCGGTCGCCCGCGGCAGCGCGCCGAGCGAGTTGCCGTCGAGATAGATCACGCCGTCCGGCAGCGCGAAATCGGCGCGGCGCGCGGCCAGCGGATCGTCGGCGTCCAGGCGGGCAAGATCGGCGCGGCTCATCGTCATGTGCGGTTCGCTCTGCTCAGGTCAGGCCGGCGGGCGCCGGCACGGCAAGCGCCTCGCGCACCGCGCGCGCGAGCCCGGCGCGGGTGAACGGCTTCGACAGCAGCCGCAGGCCGGGATCAACCCGGCCGTGCTGCAGGATCGCGTCGCGCGTATAGCCCGAGATGAACAGCACCTTGACGTCCGGCTGCTGCTGCGCGGCGATCTCCGCCACCTCGCGCCCGCCGACGCCGCCCGGCATCACCACGTCGGTGACCACAAGATCGAAACGCTGGCCGGCGCGCAGGATGCCGCGGGCGATGACGCCGTTCTCGGCCAGGGTGACGTGATAGCCGAGCTCGCGCAGCTGGGTCGCCGCGAAGCCGCGCACCATGTCGTCGTCCTCGACCAGCAGGATCCGCTCGGCCCCGCCCTCGACCTGGCCGGGCTCGGGCGTGGCCGGTTCCGGCGCGGCCTCCGCCGTATGTCGCGGCAGATAGAGCCGCACCGACGTGCCGCGGCCGACCTCGCTCACGATCTCGGCATGGCCGCTGCTCTGCTTGACGAAGCCGAACACCATGGCGAGGCCGAGCCCGCTCCCCTTGCCCGGCTCCTTGGTGGTGAAGAACGGCTCGAAGGCGTGCGCCACGATCTCGGGCGGCATGCCGTGGCCGGTATCGGTCACCGCCAGCATGACATAGGCGCCGACCGCGAGATCGGGATGCCGGCGCGCGAAGGCGGCATCGACCATCAGGTTGGCCGTCTCGATGGTCAGGCGGCCGCCTTCCGGCATGGCGTCGCGCGCATTCAGCACCAGGTTGAGGATGGCGCTTTCGAGCTGCGACCGGTCGACGAAGATCGGCCACGGCTCCGCCACCGGTACGGTCTGGATGTCGATATCCTCGCCGATGGTCCGCTGCAGCAGGCCCATCATGCCGCCGACCAGCCGATTGACGTCGATGGCGACCGGACGCAGCGCCTGGCGCTGCGCTACGGCGAGCAGGTCGCGCACCAGCTCGGCCGCGCGGTCGCCCGCCGAGCGCGCCATCTCGGCCAGCTGATGGTCGAGCGTGCCCGGCTGCAGGCGCCGCTGCAGCTTGTCGTTGCTGCCGATGATGACGGTGAGCAGGTTGTTGAAATCATGCGCGATGCCGCCGGTGAGGAGGCCGATCGCCTCCATCTTCTGCGCCTGCAGAAGCTGCGCCTCGGCGGCGCGCCAGCCGGTGATGTCGAGCGTCGCCACCAGGATGGCGGGCCGGCCGTCGAAGCGGATGTCATGCGTCGCGGTCAGCACGTCGAGCACCCGGCCCCCGCGGGTGCGCAGGCGCCATTCGCTCTCGCGGTGGCCGGTGCCGCGATGCGCCTCGATCGTGTGGACCATACGCCGTGCATCCTCCGCCAGCGCAAGATCGACGACGCGCATGCGCAGGAACTGGTCGGGCGTGTAGCCGTAGACCTCGACGGCGCGGCGGTTGACCTCGAGGAAGCGCAGGCTCTCGACGTCGTACACCCACATCGGATTCGGGTTGTTGTCGAACAGCTGGCGAAAGCGGTCCTCGCTCGCGCGCATCGCCTCGACCGACCAGGCGGTCTCCCGCACCTTGCGGGCGATGATCACGCCGGCCACGATCAGCACAATGGCGAGCAGGACGGTGACCGCGGCCTGGCGGTACCAGCCGGCCAGCACCGAATCGCGGCCGAGCCCGATGGTGATGAGCGCCGGCAATGTGCGCAGGCGCTGGAAGCTCAGCACGCGCCGCTCGCCGTCCAGGCTGCTCACGATGTCGAAGGTGCCGCTCTCCTTGCCGGCGCGAGCCGCCTCGATCACCGGCGAAGGCCTGACCTCGCGGCCGAGCGTGTCGATCAGGCCGGGCACGCGCGACAGCACGCGGGCGCTGCGGATGTCGATCAGGCCGACGATGGTGGGGTCGTCGTATTCCAGCGCGTTGTGAAAGCCGGTGAGCAGCGCCGGATCCACTTCGGTTGCGATGGCTCCCAGGAATTCGCCGGTCTCCGCGCGGATCGGCATGGCGATGCGGATCGCGGGACGGTCGTCGAGCGTCGCGACGGGCGGCGGCGGTTCGATATGCACTTCGCGCGCCGCCCCGCCGACCAGGGCGAGAAAGTACGGCTGGTCGCCGACCAGCGCTCCGGCCACCGGCGGCGGCGCGCCGTAACGCACCCGGCCCGACCGGTCGATCACCATGAGGCCGCGGACATTGGCGAGCGACTTCGCCACGGTGGCAAGATAGCCGTCCACCGCCGTGGCGCCGCCGGCCAGCCCCGGGTCAAGCCGCCGGGAGAAGTCGGCAGCATCGGTCATCGCGGTGAGAATCTCGTCGAAGGCGGTGTCGGTATCGTCGGCCAGGACGCGGGCAAGCACGCGCGACAGGCGCTCGCCCTCGGCAATCGCCGCCTGATAGGTGAACCACAGGAAAATGCCGCAACCGGCGCCCAACGCGACGCAAAGCAGCACCGCGCCGACAAAGGTCCGCATCAAGCCGAGCGGCGGCCCGCGGCGCCCTGTCATCGGCCAATGGCTGTCGCGCATCGCTCGACTTCACATTGATCGATAATCACCGCCTGCCACACTATCACCGGCGCCACCCCCGGAAAGGCCGAAAGATGCTGCTGTTAACCTCTTGCGGACCGTGCCGACAATCCCGCGGCCCGACGCTTGCGTGTTGCCGGTGACCACGATCCACAGCATCGGCCATTCCAACCATCCGATCGAACGGTTCATTGGCCTGCTGCAGGCGGCCGGGATTCGCCGGCTGGCCGATATCCGCTCGGTGCCCGCTTCGCGCTTCTGCCCGCAATTCAACGGCAAGGCGCTGGCGGCGTCGCTCGGCGCGGCCGGCATCGACTATGTCTGGCTCGGCGACCGCCTTGGCGGCAAGCCGAAGGACCCGGCCCTGCTCCGCGCGGGCAAGCCTGATTACCCGAAGATCGCCGCCTCGGCATCGTTCCGCGACGGCCTCGACACGATCGTCGACCTGGCGACGGAAGCACCGCTCGCGATGATGTGCGCCGAGCGCGCGCCGCTCGACTGCCATCGTACGCATCTCGTCGCGCCGGCGCTGGCGGAACGCGGCGTCGAAGTGATCCACCTGCTGGCCGACGGCACCGCGCAGCCGCATCGCGAGCTGAAGCTGATCTGATCGGAAGCAGCTCGGTTCAGAATCCGGGCATGGTCAGCACCGCGGCGCCGGTGAGCCGGCCGGCGCGCAAGCGGTCGAGTGCCGCGTTCGCCTGCGCCAGCGGCACGCGCTCGGTCTCGGTGCGGATCGGCACGTGCTCGGCCAGCGCGAAGAAGCCTTCGCCATCGGCGCGCGTCAGGTTGGCGACCGAGACGATCTCGCGCTCCTGCCACAGGATCGAATACGGAAAGCTCGGGATGTCACTCATATGGATGCCGGCGGCGACGACGCGGCCGCCTTTGGCGACCGCGCGCAAGGCCGCCGGCACCAGCGCGCCCACCGGCGCGAACAGGATCGCGGCATCGAGCGGGTCCGGCGCCGGCGCATCCGACGGGCCGGCCCAGACGGCGCCGAGCGAGAGCGCAAAATCCGCCGCCGCGGCATCACCCGGCCGCACGAAGGCATAGACCTCGCGCCCCTCGGCGCGGGCGATCTGCGCCACGATATGGGCGGCGGCGCCGAAGCCGTAGAGTCCCAGGCGCCGCGCGTCGCCGGCCTTGCGTAGCGCGCGGTAGCCGATCAGGCCGGCGCAGAGCAGCGGCGCGGCGGCGACGTCGTCGTACCGGTCGGGAATGGCGAAGCAGAAGCGCGCATCCGCGACGGTCCATTCGGCATAGCCGCCGTCGATGGTGTATCCCGTAAACCCGGGTGCATCGCACAGGTTCTCGCGGCCACCGCGGCAGAAGGTGCACGTGCCGCAGGCGCGGCCGAGCCAGGGCACGCCGACGCGGGCACCGACGGCGAAGCGGTCGACGCCGGGGCCGAGCGCCGCCACTTTGCCGACGATCTCGTGCCCGGGGATGAGCGGCAGCTTCGGGTCGGGCAGCTCGCCGTCGACCACGTGCAGGTCGGTGCGGCAGACGGCGCAGCAATGCACGCGGATCAGGATCTCGCCCGGGCCCGGCTGCGGCACCGGCAGGTCGCGCAGCACCAGCGGCGTGCCGGGCCAGTCCAGCTGCATCGCCTGCATGCGTCTACAGCCAGCTGAGCTCCCGGCCATGCGCGGCCTCGAATGCCGCGATCTCGGCCGCATGGCCGAGCGTGAAGCTGATGTCGTCCTGGCCACGCAGCAGGCAATCCTTGCGGAAGCTGTCGATCGGGAACTTGTCTACGATGCCGTCGGGGCCGGCCAGCGTCTGGGCGGCGAGGTCGACCGTCATTGTCGCGCCGGGCTGCGCCGCCAGCAGTGCCCGCAGCGTCGCCGCGCGCTCCTCCCCCACCACGATCGGCAGCACACCGTTCTGATAGCAGTTGTTGTGGAAGATATCACCGAAGCTCGGCGCCACGAAAGCGCGGAAGCCGTTGTCCTTGAGCACCGAGACGGCGTGCTCGCGCGACGAGCCGCAGCCGAAATTGCGCGCCGCCACCAGGATGGCGGCGCCGGCATATTCGGGCCGGTTCGGCGGAAAGTCCGGCTTGAGCTGCTTCGCCGCGTCGCGCCGGATGTCGTGGAACAGGCCGAGCTTCGCCTGCTCGCGCGGCAGCGCCAGGAAGCGCGCCGGGATGATCTGGTCAGTATCGACATTCGACATGTCGATCGGCACCGCGACGGCGGTCAACTTGGTGAAGGGCTCCATCAGGCGGCTCCCAGCTTGCGCACGTCGGTGAACCGGCCGGTGACCGCCGCGGCCGCGGCCATGGCCGGGCTCATCAGATGCGTGCGGGCGCCGGGTCCCTGGCGGCCGACGAAGTTGCGGTTCGAGGTCGAGGCGCAGCGCTGGCCGGCATCCACCGTGTCGCCGTTCATGCCGACGCACATGGAGCAGCCGGGCTCGCGCCATTCGAAGCCGGCATCGCGGAAGATGCGGTCGAGCCCTTCCGCCTCGGCCTGGCGCTTGACCAGGCCGGAGCCCGGCACGGCCCAGGCGCGCACCACGGCGCGCCGGCCCTTCGCCACCGCGGCGGCGGCGCGCAGGTCCTCGATGCGGGCATTGGTACAGGAGCCGATGAAGACGCGATCGACAGCGATATCGGTCAGCTTCTGGCCGGCCTTGAGGCCCATATAGTCGAGGGCGCGGCGCACGCCTTCCTGCTTCACCGCATCGCTGTAGGACGACGGATCCGGCACCGTGGCGGTCACCGGCGCCGCGTCTTCCGGACTGGTGCCCCAGGTCACCATCGGCGCGATGGCATCGCCGTCCAGGGTCACCTCGGCATCGAACATGGCCCCCGGATCGCTCGGCAGGCCGCGCCAGAAGTCCATTGCCTTGCGCCACTCATCACCCTTCGGCGCGAAAGGCCGACCTTCGAGATAGGCGAAAGTCTTCTCGTCCGGCGCCACCATGCCGGCGCGGGCGCCGGCCTCGATCGACATGTTGCAGAGGGTGAGGCGGCCTTCGATGGAGAGACCGCGGATCGCGGCTCCGGCATATTCGAGCACATGGCCGACGCCGCCGCCGGCGCCGATCCTGGCGATGATGGCGAGGATCACGTCCTTGGCCACGATGCCGGGGCCGAGCCTGCCGTCGACCGTGATGCGCATGGTCTTCGGCTTCTTCTGCCAGATCGCCTGCGTCGCCATGACATGCGCGACCTCGGAGGCGCCGATGCCGAAAGCGAGCGCGCCGAGCGCGCCATGCGTCGCGGTGTGGCTGTCGCCGCAGACCATCAGGAGCCCCGGCTGGGTGATGCCCTGCTCCGGTCCGACCACGTGCACGATGCCGCGGCGAGGATCGCCGAGGCCGAACAGCTGCACGCCCTCGCGCGCCGTGTTGGCGACGATGGCATCCACCACGCGGCGGCGGATCGGGTCGTCGATCGCGTCGATCGATTCCGCCGCGGTGGAGGTGAAGTGGTCTGGTGTCGCGAAGTGGCGGTCGGGTCGCCTCATCTTGATGCCGCGGGCGGCGAGCTTCTCGAAGGCCTGCCAGGAGCCGTCATGCAGCAGCTGGCGGTCGACATGGAGCAGCGTGTAGCCGTCCGGCCGCGCGATCACCACGTGGCGGCGCCAGATCTTCTCGAACAGGCTGAGGGCTTCTGCCATAACGCCTCCCTATTCCGCCGCGCGCGACGGCGGCATGTCGTAGGCCGCGCGAATCTTGTCCCATTCGTCGGCGCCGAAGCGGCCGAACAGCTGCTTCAGGCTCTGCCGGCCCATCGGGTCGGGATGCCGGCCCTGGGCCTTGATGGCGGCCAGCGTGTCGTCGCAGACGGCGACCACGTTGGCGAGCAGCACGCCCGGCAGGATGGCGAGCCGATAGCCCTGGCGGTCGGCCTCGGCGAGATCGAGCGGCGGCGTCTTGCCGCCGCGCACCACGTTGAGCAGGCAGGGCCCGTTCACCCGCTTCGGCACCGCGGCGATCTCCTCCGCACTCTGCGGCGCCTCGACGAAGGCCATGTCGGCACCGGCGGAAAGCGCTGCATTGGCGCGTGCGACCGCCTCGTCCAGGCCGAGCGCGGCGCGGGCATCGGTGCGGGCGATGATCAGGAAATCGGGATCGGTGCGCGCCTCGGCGGCGGCGCGGATCTTGGCGGCGAACTGCGCCGCCGGGATCACTTCCTTGTTGTCGAGATGGCCGCACTTTTTCGGGAAGCCCTGGTCCTCGATATGCAGGCCGGCCACGCCGCGGCGCTCGTACTCCCGCACCGTGCGGGTCACGTTGAGCTCGTTGCCATAGCCGGTATCGGCGTCGGCGATCACCGGCACGCCGACCGCGGCGGCGATGCGGCCGGCATTGTCGGCCATTTCCGTCAAGCCGATCAGGCCGTAATCGGGATAGCCGAGGGTTGCCGCGGTGCCGGCGCCGGTCATGTAGATTGCGGGGAAGCCCGCCTGTTCGATCAGCCGCGCGGTGATGCAGTCCCAGGCGCCGGGCGCCACCACCATGGGCCCTTCCCGCAGCATCGCCCTGAGGCGCCGCCGTGCCGTCATCGCGCTTCCTCCCAGCCGTCTGACGCCCGAGCCTACACCCGCAGCGGGCGGCGCGGGAATCTCAGGCAAAGGTCGAGACGATCAGGCCTGGGGCGGGCTGGCAGCCTCAGGCCGGGCGGCGGCGCGCCAGGCCGGCGAAGGCGATGCCGCCGATCAGAAACAGCGCCGCGATCGGCTCGCCGACCTCGGTCCACAGGCCGCGGAAATCGCACTCGCCGCCATCGCGGCATTCCGCGGGGCCCAGGAAATCGGTGCTGAACGCCCCGACGGCGAGGCCGCCGTTATAGCCGAACTCGAAATCGCTGGAGGTGTTGTTGAAGCGGATCGATCCCTTGTCGGGCGCGAAGGCGTAGTCCAGCTGCGATCCGCCGCAGGTGGCCGAGCCCGGATTGGCGCAATCGGCCTGGACCGCCAGAAGGTCCGCCAGATCGGCTTCGAAACTGCCCACCCGGAACAGGAAGCTGACGATGCCGCCGATATCGTTGTCGAACTTGCTGCCGCTCGACGGCAGGGCGCTGCCGGCGAATTCGATCTGGACCTGTACCGGCAGGCCGGTCGGGTTACTGCCCATCGGGATGAACTGGTACATGGCCGCCGCGGCCGGTCCGCCTTGCAGGCCAGCCGCCATCATCGCCACCGTCAGCGACGCGAAACCGAACTTACGCATGACATCCCCCTCGCGACCTTGTGGGGGCGCCGCCACGCGCGCCCCATGCTCGCCAAGGCCACCGCCATGGGGGAAAGAAGTCAAGCAACACAGCAGCTTGGCTATAATTGGTCACAGCAGGCCAGGACGCGGCCCAGATCGCGTGGCGGCGTCCGGCGACCGCACCACATCTTGCAGAGCCCGGATACAACGTAAGGTCGCAGACGGCGATGAACGCTCGCCACCGCGCGCCTGTCGCCCGGCAAAACGCCAGGATTTCCCACGAGTCGCGGCCGGTTGCGAGGGGCCGGAAATGGCGCGCCCTGCTGGATTCGAACCAGCGACCCCGCGCTTAGAAGGCGCGTGCTCTATCCGACTGAGCTAAGGGCGCGAATCATCAGGCAAATCAGCGCACGCGATGGTAGCTGAAATTATCCGCATAGGCCCGGCGCGGGATGACCCGCGATTTCGGCGCCTCGACCTCGTAGGGAATGCCGTGCTTCTCGGCAAAGGCGATCGCGGCTTCCCGGGTCGGGAAGCTCATACGGAGCTGGCCGAGCGTGGTGCGGCTGCCGGTCCAGCCCATCAATGGCTCGACGAAGCGGGCCCCCTCGGCCTCGAATTCCAGCACCCAGTCGTGGGTATTGCCGCGGCCGGACTGCATGGCGGTCTTGGCCGGCTTGTGGATGCGGGCGACGGGCGGCATGGCTCGCTACCTATGCTCCTCTGCAACCTGGCGGTGGTCGGGGCGACTGGATTTGAACCAGCGACCTGCTGCGCCCAAGGCAGCCGCGCTACCAGGCTGCGCTACGCCCCGCTTCCCGCATCGGTGAGTGGCCCGAGCGTTTACCGCAAGCGGCCCCCCGAAACAACCGAACGTGACCGCGGTCACCGACGCGGCCCGCGAATGTGTTAACTTATGCTTCAGTTGTTGCTCCACTCTGACTTCCGGGCCCCTGGATCCACCGATCCGCGGGCCCTTTCTTTTGGCGGAGCGCGAAGACGGCCTGGCCCTTGATGACGACGCGGCCCTCGACCGTCAGCTCGCCCTCCAGGAAGGCGAGCGTCTGGGTGGCGCGGGTGATGCGGGCGCGGCCCTCCAGCCAGTCGCCGCGCTTGGCCGGGCTGAGATAGTCGGTGACGAGGCGCACGGTGAAGCCGCGCCGTCCGGTATGGCTCAAGGAATTGCCGAAGGTCGAATCCATCATGGTGGCCAGGAAGCCGCCATGGGCGATCCCCGCCACGTTGAGATGGCGCGGCTCCACCCGCACGCCGCGCACGATCCCCTCCCCCTCGCGCTTGACGTAGAGATCGGCGATGCCGGGGGTGAAGCCGCCGCGCGGCGGGACGAGCTCGAAGCCCTCCGGGATAGGTTTCATGGCTTGCTGCCGAAGATCGGGTGCAGCACCTTGTCGCCCGGCTTGATCTTGAGGCGGGATGCGGTGCCGCCGTTGAGCTCGATCACCGCGCGCACCGGGCCGGCCGCCGGCACCGAGACGAGCGACCCGGGTACCGTGCGCTCGGCGATGTTGAGCACCGCGCCGTCCGCCTTCACGAACAGCATGTCGAGCGGGATGAAGGTGTTCTTCATCCACATCGCGATGCCGGCCTGATCCGAGCCGTAATCGAACAGCATGCCGTGATCGGCCGCCATCTCGCGCCGGTACATCAACCCGCGCTGCATCTGGTCCGGCGTCGTCGCCAGCTCGACCTGGAACTTGTGCTTTCCGGTCGCGGTCTGGATCACGATCTCGGTGACCGGCAGGCCGGTCTGCGGCTGGGCCAGCGCGGGGACTGCAGCGAGCAGCAGGGCGGCGAGGAGGAGAAGGCGGCGGGTCAGGCTCATGGCGGGGCGGTTATAGCGGAGGGATAGCTCCTCTCCCAACGCAGTTGGGGGAGGATGGGTGGGGGTTTTTGTGTTTTTCGTCGGCGGGGTGCGGGTGGAGACGAAAAACACAAAGACCCCCTCCCTACCCTCCCCCGCGCAAGCGCAGGGGAGGAGATTTGGGTGGCTCCCCCGCGGCTTCGCCACGGGGGAGGAATTTTGATTACGATGGCCGGAACACGGGAGGAGTGCATGTCGGGTTCGCGGCTTTCTTATGACCATGGGACTTCGACCACGCCGCTGATCGGGGCGACGATCGGGAATTTCTTCGACGAGGCCGTCGCCAAGTACCGCGAGCGCGAGGCGCTGGTGGTGCGGCACCAGGGCATCCGCTGGACGTGGGGCGAGCTGGCGGCCAAGGTCGATGCGCTGGCCGCCGGGCTGCTGGCGCTGGGGCTGGAGCCGGGCGACCGGATCGGCATCTGGTCGCAGAACAACTCGGAATGGGTGCTGACCCAGTTCGCCACCGCGAAGGCGGGGCTGGTGCTGGTCAACATCAACCCGGCCTATCGGCGGAGCGAGCTGGACTACGCGCTGAACAAGGTGGGCTGCAAGGCGCTGATCACCTCGCCTGCGCTGAAGACCTCCGACTATCTGGAGATCATCAACGACCTGGCGCCGGAGCTGAAGACGTCCAAGCCGGGCGAACTCAACTCGAAAGCGCTGCCGCATCTGCGCTGGGTGATCCGCCTCGGCAAGGACAAGACGCCGGGCATGCTGAACTTCGACGAGGTCGCCCCGCGTGCCACCAACAGCCAGCACGAGCGCCTGAAGCAGCTCGCCGGCACCCTGCAATTCGACGACGCGATCAACATCCAGTTCACCAGCGGCACCACCGGCTTCCCCAAGGGCGCCACGCTCAGCCACCACAACATCCTGAACAACGGCTGGTTCATCGGCGAGGCGATGAAGCTGACGCCGGACGATCGGCTCTGCATCCCGGTGCCGCTCTATCACTGCTTCGGCATGGTGCTGGGCAACCTGGCCTGCCTGACGCATGGCTCCACGATGGTCTATCCGGCGGAGGCGTTCGATCCGCTCAGCGTCCTCGAAACCGTGCAGGCGGAGAAATGCACCGCGCTGCACGGCGTGCCCACCATGTTCATCGCCGAGCTGGACCACCCGGACTTTGCCAGGTTCGACCTGTCGCGGCTGCGCACCGGCATCATGGCGGGTAGCCCCTGCCCGATCGAGGTGATGAAGCGGGTGATCGACAAGATGAACATGAAGGAAGTGACCATCGCCTATGGCATGACCGAGACCTCGCCGGTCTCCACCCAGAGCTCCACCGAGGACAGCATGGAGCGGCGCGTCTCCACCGTGGGCCGCGTGCAGCCGCATATCGAGATCAAGATCGTCGACACCGAGGGCCGCATCGTGAACCGCGGCGAGACCGGCGAGTTCTGCACCCGCGGCTATTCGGTGATGCGGGGCTATTGGGGCGACGCGGAGAAGACGAACGAGGCGATCGACACGGCCGGGTGGATGCATACCGGCGACCTCGCCACCATGGACGACGCCGGCTATGTCAACATCGTCGGCCGGCTGAAGGACATGGTGATCCGCGGCGGCGAGAACGTGTATCCGCGCGAGATCGAGGAATTCCTGTATCGCCATCCCAAGGTGCAGGACGTGCAGGTGATCGGCGTGCCGGACCCGAAATACGGCGAGGAGGTGTGCGCCTGGATCAAGCTGCGCGAGGGCGAGCGCGCGAGCGAGGAGGAGATCCGCGAATTCTGCAAGGGCCAGATCGCGCATTACAAGATCCCCCGCTACATCCGCTTCGTCGACCAGTTCCCGATGACGATCACCGGCAAGATCCAGAAGTTCGTCATGCGGGAGGAGATGATGAAGCAGCTCGGGGTGACGGCGGCGAAGACGGCTTGAGGGGAAGCGCCGCGAGCGCGGGTAGCGCCACCTGAAGCCCTCCCTCGCGCGCAGCGTGGGGGAGGGTTTGGGTGGGGGCGGTGCCGCTTGGCGCCCCGGCACAGATGCGGCGGCGCATCTGTTCCTCCGCGCCGTTCCAGTTGGAATGAGGAAGCGGCGGCGTATCTGTTCCGCATGGTCCATCCGGCGGATGCAGGGCATTAGTTCCTCGGCGCCCTTCCGGTTCGGACGGGCAGAGGCGGCGCTTCTGTTCCGCCATTCGATCCCAGCGCCGGCCGTGACACCTCACTCCGACGTCTCGATCCCCGCTTCCAGCTCTTCGATCGTGGCCGGATGCTTGAGTGCGTGAGCGCGCCCCGCGAGGCGAAGGCAAGCCTATGGCTGCCTATGGCGTCCTATGGCAGCCAACGGGAGCCTATGGCGGCCTATGATTTCCTATGGGAGCCAATGATTGCCTATGGTGTCCTATGGGAGCCAATGGCGGGGAGCGCATCGGGCACGTAAGCCGCTGGTTTTACAGGACTTCCGATTTCGGGCTGAACCCGGGGATCACTTCAAACCACTCGTACGCCCGTTCCGACCCGTATTTAGCCAATAGAAAGGCGCTTCCGCAGACATGTGTCCTGCGGCCACTCGACTGTATTCACACGTTAAAAGATCGGGCCACGGAACCTTCATTTGTACTATAACACAAATGCGCAGCGTGTGCCAGCGCCGCCGACGCGCCCCATGCATCCCCAGAAGGGCGCGTTGCTTCAAAGGGAAGAGGCCATGCAACGCACAAGGGCTATCTGGAGCCCCACAAGAAATTCGCGAGCCGGCTGCTTAGCCAGACGCCATCACCGAGTTGGCATTCCCACAGGACAAGAACACGCCAGCCAAGGGACGTGAGGGCCGCCACGGCTTCGAGATCACGCTCAACGTTGCGGGAAAGCTTCGGCAACCAGTAATCAGTACGCGAGCGGGGAACGTTGGAAAGCTTGCATCCGTGCTGATGCCAAAAGCAGCCATGCACGAGTATCGCCGCCTTGTATCGGGGCAGCACTATGTCTGGCGAACCCGGTAGGTCACGGCGATGAAGGCGGAACCGAGCACCCAAGGCGTGCAGCGTACGACGAACCAACAGCTCCGGTCTGGTGTTTCGTTGGGGTATGGAGCGCATGATTCGCGAGCGCGCAGAGGAGTCGTCGCATAGTTGAATTCCGCGTGGACGCGACTTTCGAAGGCTCTTGCTCACCTCAACACCTTACTTAATCCAAACACCGACTAGGTAGCGCTGACGCCTGGCGGAAAGAATCAAAATTTGCCATAAAGGCAACGGAGCTATCATAAGGCGAGCAGTATGCCGCGGAATGAACAACAGCGAGTTGGTGGGCCCAAGTCGTTCCCCCGCGGAAAGTCGGCGCCATTATTCGTCGACGCTTTCGCCGGATGCGGGGGACTCAGCCTCGGCTTGAAGCGGGCAGGATGGAAAGGCCTTTTCGCCATCGAAAAGGATTCTTTCGCATTCGACACATTGTCGGCGAACTTCCCCCCCGGCTGCAATCGCTTCGGTTACGACTGGCCAGTCGCGATTGAACGAAGGGCGTGGGACATCCGCGAACTCCTCACAGAACGTCGCGACGCCTTGATAGAACTCGTTGACAGAGTCGACCTGCTTGCGGGTGGGCCTCCCTGTCAAGGATTCTCGCATGCCGGGCGACGCCGCGCCGACGATCCTCGCAATCGGCTCTTAGAAGCGTATCTGGAGCTTGTCGATCTCCTCCGCCCTCGCTTTGTGCTCGTTGAGAATGTGCGAGGCTTCAAGTCAGACTTCGCAACACCAGATGAAGGCATCGTTGAGAATTTTGCAGTCGCGCTTCAACATCAGCTTAGTGAACGCTACGACATCGCAAGCGCAGTCATCCGAGCAAGTGACTTCGGCATACCGCAGGTCCGCCCTAGATTCTTCCTAGTTGGTGCACTACGACAGCTTGGTGCTGGGGAACGAATCGCAACATTCTTTTCCGACCTAGAACGCGGGGCGGGTGGCTTCCTTAGCAAGCGCCGTTTATCGCGCACGCCAACTGCTCGAGACGCCATCAGCGATCTAGAAGTACTGTGGAATGGTACAGTTCCATGCACTGATACCGAGGGTTTCGATGCAATAGCATACCGGGGCCCGCGCACGTCCTATCAAGAAGTCATGCGTGACGGGCAGGACGGACCGCCATCAGATACGCGACTAGCGCGTCATAGGCCGGACATTCGAGACCGCTTTGCCGCGATCATCAGAGCCTGCCGTGAGGAAGGACGTCTCAGTGTCACGATCTCCGCAGAGACTCGCAAGGCGCACAATCTGAAAAAAATGGCGATCAGAGTTCTCGATCCGCTAAATGCATCGCCGACGATCACCAGTCTTCCCGACGATCTCCTGCACTATGCCGAACCTCGTACCCTCACTGTCCGCGAGAATGCACGTCTGCAATCATTTCCGGACTGGTTCGTGTTTCGGGGCAAGTACACCACAGGCGGTGACCTCCGTCGTAAGGAAGTCCCTCGCTTCACGCAGGTGGCAAATGCTGTACCGCCACTTCTCGCTGAACAGATCGGGCTACTTCTTCGTCAGATCGCGATCCGCCACATGAGGTCGAACATGATGCCCCAACGCGTCGCAGACCGTACTGAGGGCGAGCCTATGCGTCTTAAGCTTCCCGCGGAACTCCACCATCCAATTGTCGTCAATGGTCACCGCAGCCTGGCCCCTCTTGAATGAGCGAAGCGTCACCGTTCCATCAGCGGCAACCTCCTCCTTGGCATGAGCCAGCGTATTTCGACTGAGTATGATATCTTGCTCATAGGTGGCGAGAATCGCCAATGCGTCCCGCGGCTTGTTTGCCAACACTTTAGACACTCTTCTCATCGCCATGAACTTTTGGGCCGAAGAGAACAAGCGGCTGTCAGTCACTACTTCCAATATGCGGCCTTCCGCCACGAGTGGCGCAAGTTGCGCAAGTCCTTCCTCTGCGCTGCGCTGCAGCTTCTGTAAAGTCTCGCCTGCCTTAGCGATCATCTGCCGATCGGTGGATTCGAAAACGCGTTCCAGCGTTTCCTCCATTAGCACATCCATCTCTGCGACCTCGGCCATCGCAATTCCACGCATATGATTGAGGTCGACGGCCTTGCCAATTACTGTGTCGGCTAGACCCTTTAGTGCGTCACTAAGTTCCCGTCGATCTGCAACAAAGACGCCGGCCACCTGCTCTTTCGCCAACTCAGCGAATAAATTGAGCGATAGGTCAGACGAATAAAACACCATGTCCGTGTATCGCAACTCATGCCTCATCCTGCGAGCAGCTACGGCACCGTTAGTGTCGTCGCGGCCGAGGTTGTAGTCCACCATGACGAGGTCGTATTCCTTCCCGGAATTCCGGGCCAGATCTCGCAATCCCCTCTCTGAAAGATCTGGTGCGATCTTACTCTTAAGCGAAAATCCTTTCGCCTCAAGATGGTCGGAGAGAATGCTAAGCGCACCTTCGATACTTTCGGGAAGGTCATCTACGATGAGGAGCATGAATTCGAGCTTCACGCCGGCACCCGCATTGTCAGATGAGCGCCATCGAGGGTGCTCGAATAAGGTTCACGATGCGCTTCAATGACGCCGCCTAGTCCCTCGACGACCTGCTTCACGTGGTAGAGCCCGAGTCCCGAGCCGTCGGTTGTTGTGACACCCTTTTCGAACACGCGCTCTATCGGATCCAGAGTTGGCGGCCAGCCTGCGCCATCATCCGCTATGGTCACGACGAGTACCGGCTTTGCTCCCTTCGCTATCTCTAGAAAGAAGCCGATTTTGGTCGCGCGAGCTTTCACCGCGTTCGAGACAAGGTTGTCGATGACTATTCCAATCTCAATTGGTCGAAACCGGCGCTCCAGCTTCTTGCCGTCGCTTTCAACGTGGAGGTTCACCCCGCGCGGAGCCCAAAGCGATGAAATCGTCTCAATATAGTCACGCACATAGACTGCGAGGTCAGCTTTGACCTCCGCGGATTGTTGCTTGTAGCCGCCTTTCGTTGCAAAGCGAGCGGCCGTTAGGATCTGGCTATTTCTATATGAAACACGCTCAAGGAAATCGATCCATTCATCCTTCCGAACTGCCGCGCCAGCACGCAGCTTGCCCATCATCCGCTTCACGCCGTGATGAACATCGGATGCGTGGATCATGATTTGATGGTGCAGGTTCAGGATCGTGTCCTGATCTAGCGATGCCGCAGCGACGAGAAACTGATTGCGCTCCCTCTCCTCTCCGTACTTGACGCGCGCCGCATGCGCGGCGCTCTCAGCTGCGGCAGCGCGGGACTCGGCTCGTCGCTCCGCCTCACGTGCCTCAGCCTCAGCTAATTGAAGTGCCTTAATGCGCGCCTTCGCATCAGCAACACGAGCGAGCAACGCCTTGTCGCCCGTCTGATCAGCAAGCAGCTCGAGTGCCTTAAGCGATGATTCGAACGCCGCAGACTTTTCGTCGACGATCCTTACCAAGTGCGGATTGTACTCGACGAGCTCCACGCCCTCAGTTGCGGCAAGGCGTGAAACGAGCTGCGCAACCAAGGCGCTGCTTTCATCCAGCTTCATGCGCGACGTGTCGCCCACGTGCTGGTCAAATTTGTCGCGCCAGGTGATGTCGACCACGTACCGCTCTAGTCGGCGAACGCATTTGTCGCGGACACAGTTGATCAGCTCATCGACCTGAGGCGTGCGAATTAAACCCTGATTCCGACTTGTTGCCTCATCGAATCCCTTGACCCCCTTGATGTCGACACGGCCTATTAGGTCGCGCCCCCCTAAAAACCTTCGTTGGCCCTGCTGCTTCCGCCGATTCAAACCAAAAAAATCGTCATCCTCCGCCCCGATAGGAAAAACTCGAAACCCATTGCGGAAGAGAAAGATCGAGCCAAACTGCACGGAGGGTAGGCCCATCCTGTGCGCAAAGAGAACTTTCGCGCCGCGATTTAAGAAGTATACGTCGGCATTGAGTTCCGTCTCTTGAAGCCCTGGATACGGATTGGCTTCTCTGATGCGGTAGATCGTTTCACCGCGGTCCTCAAGCACAGACTCGATCGTTGCGCCATTTTCGATCAGCCGAATTTTTATGGCAGTAGTTCGTTGGGCCAGAACCTCAAGGATGGGGTTCTCGATCTTGCCGTTGACCAGTAGCTTAGCTGGTTGGTCCTCCCGTCGACTCGAGTTGTATTGCGCATCAAGTTCGTCGGAGGCTCGCTCGACCGGAGCAATAATTTCAATCTGAAACTTGGGTGGGCCAACGGCAAAAGGATCGATGAGCTTCGTTAGTTCTCGTTTCAACTCTTGGAGTTTCTCACGACCCCAATCCGAACGCAGCTTGCGAATCTCTAATACCGTACCGGTTGCGCCGCGAGGCTTGAGGGTCGAATCCGGAAAATCTGGAGCCTCCGAAAGTCTCACGCGGATGTCGCCAAACTCCTTCTTGGGGTCCGCCTCGTATAGCGTCCAATCGATTTCTAAGATCTGCACTTGTTGTCGCGTAGCCCGCGAGCTCAGGGTCAGTTCGGCGCCCAACCGGTCACAAGAAAACCGGCCCACGCCTTTGGCTCCTGCAAATGGTTTGCTACGCTCACCAATTCGGTCTCGGTAATCGCTGTCTTCCGTCCCCTCTCGTTTCGCTGAATATGCGACGAATAACCACTTGTTCAGAAGGTCCGCCCGCGACATGCCCTTCCCATCATCAGAGATCACGATTCTATCTTGATCAAAGAAGATGCGGACACTCCTCGCGTGAGCGTCGAATGAGTTCTTAACCAACTCGAATACAGCGACGAAATCATCGGTAATCAGATCCCGCCCAATGAGATCCTTCAATCCCGTGCTTACCCTGAACGGCTTCTGCTCCGCGCCCACGCGGCCCCCCCAATTTGATTCACATCACAACTTAACCGCTCAAACTGCGTTGAGCCAGCGTATCCAACGTCGTGCTCATCTCGTCGAACGATCCAGAGGGATGACGCTCCACCGAAGACCGCCTCGTGCTTGCCAGCTACAGTGCCGACCGTTCACGCTTGGCCTCTCGACATTCCGCCACGCTCCCTCCTCTCGGTCTAACAGAACTTCCGGAGGAACCGCACCATGCCCCAACTCACCCGCCCCGACGGCGTGAAGCTCCACTACGAGGTCCACGGCCCGGCGCAGGGGAATGGCCCCGCCCTCCTCCTCAGCCACGGCTATTCCGCCACCTCGGCGATGTGGGCCGGGCAGGTCGGGCCGCTTTCGGCGCGGCACAAGCTGATCCTGTGGGACATGCGCGGCCACGGCGCGAGCGACAGCCCGGACGACCCGCACGCTTATTCCGCCGCGGCGGCGGTCGGCGACAGGGCGGCCCACGGAAAAGGGCGGCCCGCGGAACCGGAGCGCCGCCGGAATCGGCCCGCCAGGTGGATGCGGCGTTCCGTCCTGGCCGATCAACGCCGAAATGGTCGTCGAGGGGCCGACTGGCTACGATGCGGGCCGGAAGCGGCGTTCATCCGGGGAATGCCGGGGTCAACGGAGGTGCGGCCATGGCGTGGAAGATCAGCGGCCAGTACATGGAAAGCTGCAATTGCGACTACCTGTGCCCCTGCATCTACACCAACCCGCAGGGCCGGGCCACGCACGACCACTGCACCGCGCTGATGGCGTTCCGCATCGACGAGGGCCAGGCCGACGGCGTCGACCTCGCCGGTTGCAAGTTCGCCTTCCTGATCAAGACCGGGCCGGTGATGGCGGACGGCAACTGGACCTTTGCCAACGCGGTCGATGCCCCCGAGGGAGCGCCGCGCACCACGCTGGCGAAGATCGTGGCCGGCGAGGCCGGCGGCATTCCCCAGCGCATTCGCGACGGCCTGGTCGCCGACTATCGCGGCATCGCCTACAAACCCATCGAATTCGGCATCGACGGCCTGAAACGCTGGGTGAACATTCCGGAGGTGCTGTCGTTCGCGATCGAGGGAGTCCAGCCGCGTATCAAGCCGGGCGAGCCGATGTACATCGACAACACCTCGCATCCGGCGAATGCGCGGCTCGCGCTTGCGCGGGCCAGCAAGATGACAGCGCTGGGTTTCGGGATCGGGGACAGCCTCGTCGGCAAGGGCAATAACGGCCATTTCGCGCCGTTCAGCTGGGCCGGCTAGCTTGGCGGCGCCGGGCCGTTCCGCCGCAGCGGCGCCGCGCGCGTGGCGTTCAGGGTGGCGTTCGGCCAAGGCCTGGAGGCCGAAGGGCCCGCTGCACGGCCGCGCCGCGTGCCAGCGGAAGCTCGGGCGGCCGTAGCCATGCCCGCCTCCGCCGCCGCCATGCTCGAGGCCGTGCTGCGGCGCGACCGGGCGGTGTTGCTCGGCGGGCTGGCGGTGGTGGTGACGCTGGCCTGGGCCTGGTTGCTGCTCGGCGCCGGCATGGACATGACCGCGATCGAGATGACGCGGATGGCCGGCATGGATGGCTGGCTGATGACGCCGGCGGCGTGGTCGACCGGCTATGCCGCGCTGATCTTCTCGATGTGGTGGGTGATGATGGTGGCGATGATGCTGCCCGGCGCGGCGCCGATGCTGCTGCTGTTCGCGCGCGTCACCCGGCAGGATCCGGCAGCCGGCGCGCCGTTCGCGCCGACCACGATGTTCGCGCTCGGCTACCTGCTCGCCTGGGGCGGTTTCTCGGCCGTGGCCACGGGACTGCAATGGGCGCTGGAGGCGGCACGCCTGCTGTCGCCGATGCTGGAGGCCGGCAATGTCCGGCTCGGCGCCGCGATCCTGATCGTCGCGGGCCTGTGGCAGCTCACGCCGCTGAAGACCGTCTGCCTGCGGCACTGCCAAACCCCGCTCGGCTTCCTGATGGGCAACTGGCGCCAGGGCCGCGGCGGCGCGCTGCGCATGGGGTTGGAGCACGGCGCCTACTGCCTCGGTTGCTGCTGGTTCCTGATGGCGCTGCTGTTCTTCGGCGGCGTGATGAACCTGTACTGGATCGTCGGCCTGACCGCCTTCGTACTGCTGGAGAAGATGGTGCCGCTCGGCCACTGGCTCGGCCGCGCCGCCGGCATCGCCCTGCTGGCCTGGGGCCTCGCGCTGCCGTGGCTGTAGCGACCTCGGGCCTTGCCCCTTGGCCCGTTCGGCGCCGCATCGCGCGTGGTCGCAGGCGCTTGCCTGCCCTATGCTGGCGCCAAGCACGCCGGCCGGATGGTGGGCCGTCACAAGGGAAGTGATGCGGAGGAGACGCTCGTGCTCGCAGGCAGCCTGATTTCGGCCGATTCCCATATCGCGACCGGCATCGATGCGGTGATCGTCAACGGCACTTCGCTGCGTCAGCACAACCGGGATGCCGTCGATCCCAGGGGCGCCTTGCCCGGCAAGCTGCTCCGCAACGGCCGGGCGGTGGCGTGATGCCCCAACTCACCCGCCCCGACGGCATGAAGCTCCACTACGAAGTCCACGGCCCGGCACAGGGTCATGGCCCCGCCCTCCTCCTCAGCCACGGCTATTCCGCCACCTCGGCGATGTGGGCCGGGCAGGTCGGGCCGCTTTCGGCGCGGCACAAGCTGATCCTGTGGGACATGCGCGGCCACGG
>QOZS01000003.1 GCA_003576705.1 Desertibaculum subflavum | reverse complement strand
ATCATTGGATAGAGGTCGAGCCATCGATGCTGGCCTCCAGCTCCAGCCAGCATCTTGAATCACAAATCGACCAAAACCGGAATCCCCGCCGATTCAACAAAGCCGTGAACCGCTCTAGTCGTCCTTCGCCAGCTTGGCGAGCTTGTCGCTCACCTTCTTGATGCCGTCCGAGGCGGCGCCGACGGCATCGGCGATCTTGCCGATCTTCCTGATCTTCGCCGTCGCCTTGTTCAGGTCGGCGCTGATCTTCCGGACCCTGGCGATCAGGTCCTGGATGTCGGTGCTGGCGTCGAGCCGCTGCACGGCATCGAGCGCCACGACGCTGATCTCCCGCAGGATCTTCTTCTCTGCTTCGGCGAGCTCGGTGAGCCGGGCATCGTCGTCGGCGGTCAGCTTGGGCTTGGCGCGGATCGCCTCGGCCTCGTCGACGATCGCATTGTTCACCGTATCGAGCTTCCGGAGCGCCTGTTCGGCATCGGCGGCGATCTCGGCGAAGGTGGGGGGCATGCGCCTCGCTCCTCGGCTTTGGGCTCTCAACCCGCGGCCTTGTCGAAAGCCTCGAAGGCCTTGGCCAGTGTCTCGATATCCGCGCCCAGCTTGTCGATCCGCTGGAACAGCTCGGCCAGCGACAGGTCGCGGTCGTTGAGCACCCGCACCAGCTCCTTGTGCGTCTCGTTGATCTGCCGGAACACGGCGTCGGGATCGGCCTTGAGCAGCGCGTCCATGCGCCCGGCCTTGTCCAGATAGGCCGTCGCCGCCGCGGCCGACGGCTTGCGGCGGAACTCGTCGGCCGCGCGCGAGACCTCTTCCTGGGCGGCGGCGCGTTCCGGCAGCAGAAGCAGCCGCGTCGTGGTGGCGAATTTCTCCGTGGCGTCCGGCAGCACCTTCGCCATCTCGTCGGCCGCGTGGCGCATCGCGCTCCGCTTCAGGTTGTCCTGATAGCGGCCATAGATCCAGGTGGCGAGTTGCGCGATCGGCGCTGCGAAGCCGGCGGCGGGTGCGCCGGAGACCAATGTCGCGATGCCGGTGACGGCGAGCGTCGCCTTGTCCGCCGCCGCCTTGACCTTGCCCGCCGAATCCGCGGCGGCGAGCTGTTTCAGTGCTTCCGCATAGTTCGCCAGCTCGCGCAGCAGTATCCGCTGTTTGGGAACCAGCGTGGCGGGGCGCAGCGGCTCGCCGTCGAGCCACAGGGTGCAGGCAAGGCTCGATGTCCGGCATTCGCCGCCGGACTTGCCCCTCATCACCAGGTTTGGTACGGCCACCGCGCTCTCGATACGGAGCTGCGTTTCGCGCGCAGCCCCGGCCTGGTCGGCCTTGGCGAAGGCGGTCTCGGCCTTGCCGATGGAATCGGAGAAGGCGGTAAGCGGGGCCCCGAGATCCGGCGCCGCACAGCCGGCGAGGCCGGCAAACAGCGCCAGCCGCACCCAACGCATGACGCCCGCCCGCCGCATGCGCACCCTCGCCGGTGCAAGGATCGGCCGGCATCCTAACCGGCACCGGGCCGGCAACAAGGAACTTTGCTGTGACGCGCAAAGCAGCGTCGAAAAGGCCCGGCCTGTCCGGCTAAGATGGCCGCCGCCGCGCGACAATGGGGCGGGCAACGAAAGCGGGGAGGAGATATCGATGACCGTGCTCAATCCGGATCTGCGCGAGGCGCTGGCCCGCGTCGGCACTTCCACCCTGACCGGCGTGTTGAACCGGCGCGGCCTGCGGTCCATGTGCCTCTACGACGTCTGGCCGCTGCGCGCCGGCCAGCCGCGCATGGTCGGCATCGCCTACACCATGCGCTTCATCCCCTCGCGCGAGGACAAGGACGGCCCGACTTCGACCAACCGCTCCACCATCCAGCCGCAGGCGATGGAGGAATGCCCGCCCGGCCATGTGCTGATGGTGGACAGCCGCGGCGACAGCCGCGCCGCCTCCGCCGGCGATCTCTATGTCGGCCGGCTGAAAGCGCGCGGCTGCGCCGGCATCGTCACCGATGGCGGCCTGCGCGACACCGACGGCGTCGCCAAGACCGGCCTGCCGGCCTATCTCCGCCGCGCCTCCTCGCCGCCCTCGCCGATCGCGCACCGCCCGATCGACCTGCAGCTGCCGATCGCCTGCGGCGGCGTCGCCGTCTATCCGGGCGACATCGTGGTGGGCGACGGCGACGCCGTGCTGGTGATCCCGCCCGACATCGTCGAGGCGGTCGCCGAGGAGGCACTCGCCACCTACCACTACGAAGAGTTCGCCGAAGCCGAGGTGGCGCGCGGCCGCTCCCTCAAGGGCCTGTTCCCCACCGCCGGCGAGGAGGCCAAGCGCGATTTCGAGGCCTGGAAGGCGGCGCGGGCGGGGAAGGGGTGACGTCAAGCGAAGCCGGCGCACGGGTTGTTCACCCCTCCACGGCTACCTATATTCGGACCGAGCAGCCGGGAGATCCTCATGCGCCGCAATGCCATTGTCGGTGGCACCGAAATCCCCTTCCCCTGGGGCCCGGGCGACGACAAGCGCGTGCCCGACGATTTCAAGGACAAGAAGAAGGGCTGAGGCCGAACGCTGCCTGCTAGTGAGCGGGCGGCTGCCGCGTCGCGTAATGCGCCTGGAACGCCGCGGCCAGCTCCGAGATCGCAGCATAGGGGTCCGGCATCTTGCCGTTGTGCATCGAGCGGTTGGTGGCGCGCACCGATTCGAAATGCGCCTCGAGCAGCCGGTTCATGTCGACGAAGACGAGCCCGAGCAGGTGATCGAGGTCGTCGAGGTCAAGCAGGCCGCGCTTCCACAGCACGGCCACCCAGTCGAGGTAGTCGATCAGGAGCATGATCGATTCGAAGCGCATATAGGCATTGTGCTTCATGTCCGACAGCTGCTTGGCGATGTAGAGCTGCAGCTTCCGATAGTTCGCCGCATCGGCGAGGTATTCGCTGATCGGCCGCCCGTCGCCGTGTTCGACGATGAAATCCTCGATGATCTTGAAGAAGTTCCGCCGCGCCCGGGACATCCGCGGCTCCGACCAGCGGCTGTCGATATTGGTGTAGAGCGCGGCGCGGCGAGCGTTGCGCGCCTCCTGGATCTGGCCGCGGGCGAAGATCAGCGCCGCCACGGCGATGATCGGCAGCGCGATGTTGGCGACGAAATAGCCGAGCTCGAGAAAGGCGCGGACGCGATCGTTCTGGCCGCTCAGGGCGTCGACCCGGCCTGAATCCAGCACCAGCGCCAGCAGGTACAGCAGGACCAGCGCCGCAATTGCGCCGCACAGCGCGGTGATCGCATTCGACCAGCGCATCTCGTCCCGGTGCATCGCGCCCCCAGCCCCCCGCCGTCGCGCCGCCAGTCTCCGATGGATGCCGGTCGGGCGGCAATGGGTTTCGCGCGCCGGCGGTCACCCCGCCTGGATGCGCGAGATCATGCCTTTCAGCTTCTCGGCGTCCTGCTCGCTCTCCACCGCGATGGAGAAGCCGACCTGGTCGAGGATGCCGGCATAGCGGCTGACGATCTTGTCGGCGATCTCGTCATGCGTGCCGACCACGGCGAAGGTGTGCATCACCTCGTCGGTGATCTGGCCCGGCATCTCCTCCCAGCGCTGCTCGCGCGCCAGCACGGAAAGCCGCTTCGTCAGGTCCTGCAGGCCGAAGATGTCGAAGGCCGGGCGATAGGCCGGCGTCGAGGCATAGAAGGCCACGCGGGCGCGGATGTCGCGGATGCGCGGCGCGAGCTTCTCCGGCGTTGCGGCAGTCGCCAGCATCGGCCGCATCACCCATTTCACTTTCGTCAGGTCGCGCCCGCTTTTCGCCGCGCCTTCGGCCGCCGCCGGCCGCATCACCTGGTTGATGTATTTCGGCGTGCAGATCGGATGCGGGCGGATGCCGTCCGCCACCTCGCCGGCCGCCTGGCACATGAACCGGTTCACCGCCGCGACATGGATCGGGATGTCCGGCCATTCGATCGGCCCCGGATTGAACAGCGGCACCATCAGGTCGAGGCGATAATTCTCGCTCTCGTATTTCAGCGGTGTCCCGTTCTGCCAGCAATGCCACACCGCCCGCACGGCGCCGACATAGTCACGCATCCAGGGCGCCAGCGGCGCCGCCTTCAGCCCGTAGCGGCGCACCAGATGCGCCTTCACCTGCGAACCGAGGCCGAGGGTGAACCGCCCGCGCGCCAGCTTCTGCAGGCCCCACGCCGTCAGCGCCATCGAGGCCGGCGCGCGCGGAAACGCGATCGCCACCGCCGAGGACAGCCCGATCCGCGTGGTCGCCTGCGCGGCGAGCGTCAGCAGCAGGAAGGGATCGTCCTTGGTCTCTGTCGCCATGATGCCGTCGAAGCCGAGGCTTTCGATCAGCTTCGCGTTCTCCGCCGTGCGGCCGATATCGAATGGCAGCTCGGGCTCGCGCAAGCCCGGATCGGCCTTGCCGAGCAGCAGCTCGGTGATCACCTGCATATGCGATTCCTTCCGCCGCCGATTTCGCCTTGGCGCGGGGCCGAAGTCCAGCGCCTCAACCGTCGCCGTTGCCGTTGCGCCGCTTCAGATTCTCGTCGCCCATGCCGAGCCAGCGCTCGACCGGCTTCAGCACCGCCAGAAGAAGCAGCGCGAGCGCGGTACCGATCAGCACCGTCGACCAGGCGCCGACGCCGCAGGCGACGCCGAGCGAGGCGGTGACCCAGACCGTCGCCGCCGTGGTCAGCCCGCGCACGTCCAGCGCCTTGCCGTCGCGTAGGATGACGCCGGCGCCGATGAAGCCGACCCCGGTCAGCACGCCCTGGATCAGGCCCTGCACCACGCGGGAGAGCGCGTCCGGATGCTGGTCGAGCCCGGCATAATGCACCGTGCCGGTCGAGATCGCGGCGGCACCCAGCGCAACGAGGCCGAGCGTGCGCATGCCCGTCGGCTTGCCGTTCATGTCGCGGTTGATGCCGAGCAGGATGCCGACCAGGCAGGCCGCGCTGAGCCTGACCAATGCCTCGCGCGTTTCGCCGTCCAGACTTTCCCAGATCTGCGTCAGCCATTCGAGCATGCCGCGCAAAACGCGGAAATCGGCCCGGAAGTTGCGCACGCGGCCCGGAACCATGTCCCCCATGGCCCGTTGGCTCAACGAGGCATTCTCGTCAGGAGTGGATGGTCATGCGCATCGCCGAAATCATGTCCCGCGAGGTGCGCCTCGCGCGCCCGACCGATACCGTTCAGCATGCCGCCCGTCTGATGGCCGAGATCGAGGCCGGCGCGCTCCCGGTCGGCGAGGGCGACCGGCTGGTCGGCATGCTGACCGACCGCGATATCGCCGTGCGCGCCGTGGCGGCCGGCCGCGGCCCCGACTGCCCGGTGGCGGAGGTGATGACGCGCGACGTCAAATACGTCTACGAGGACGAGACGATCGACGACCTCGCGCGCAACATCGCCATGCTCCAGGTGCGCCGGCTGCCGGTGCTGAGCCGGGACAAGCGCCTGGTCGGCATCGTTTCGCTGAGCGACCTCGCCGCCACGCCGGTGATCGAGCCGGCGCGGGACGACCGGAAGGTGTCCTGACCATGGCCCGCAAAGCCCGCCACGCCGCACCGGATCGGCCCGCACCCAAGCCACTTTACGAGGAGGTCGTGCTGCCGGAGGATCGTCCGCCGGAGAGCCCGCGCGGCGGCTATGGCGGCGACGACGATATCGACGAGCGCTACCGCTACAGCGAGCCGGATTTCAGCCCGCTGCACGACCGCCGGCCTTTCGACGCCCGGCTCGGCGGCCATGCCGAGCTCGCCTGCGAGCCGCGCCGCCGCACGCCGCGGCGCCGTTAGCTCTCCGGGTCGAGCAGGGCCTGGCGGAAGCGCTGGTCCGCCGGCGATGCGGTGAGCAGCCGGCTGCGCTCGCGCAGCACGATGCACCTGGCTTCCCAGGCCGCAGCCCGCTCCGCGGCCTCGGCCTCGGAGCCGATCTCGACGAAGCCCTCGACCGTCCCGTCGGCGGCGCCGAGCCAGTCGATGCCGACCGCGCTCGGGTCGGGATAATGCGCCACCCGGGACACGATCATCATGTCCACATTCACGCCGTCGGCGGCGAGCGGCAGCAGCAGGCGGGAGACCGAGTGCACCGCGCCGGCCGGCGTGCGATAGCCGCCCTGGGCAAAGATCGGCACCGCCCTGGTTCGGGCATGTTCGTAGACGGCGCAGATCGCCGCCGCATATTCCGGCGGCTGCACCGACGCGCCGATATAGGCGCCGGTCAGCTCGCGCCCGGTATCCTCCACCACCCGGGTCCCGGCCAGGCGATAGCGGAACCGGCCGCCGACGATGTCCACCAGCGAAAGGTGCGGCAACAGCGGCACGATCTCTGCCGGATTGATATCGGCTCGCCCCGGCAGCAGCCCGTCCCGGCGGCGGCCCTGCCAGTAGCGATACAGGTCGATATGCAAGCTGGTCAGCGCGGACGCCTGCGACATGCCGCGAATCCTGGGCGCCAAAGTTCAACTAATGGTGAAGCGGGCGGCGGCCAGGCCCGCGATGTGGCGCGCAGGGCTTAGGTGCCGGCGGGCCTTGAACTATTTTTGCTGCGGCGCGGAACCGGCTGTCGCTGCTGCCGGTTTTATCGACGCGATCGGCGGGCCAAGGGGTGCGACATGACAGGATATGCAGAGTTGCAAGTGACGGCGGGCGCCAGCCAACCGACGCTCAAGGTCGCGTTGCCCGAAACCATCTTGCGCGCCGCGGCGATCCGGCCGGATGACGGCTGGCGCACGCTGCTGGTTCAGGCCATCCGGCATCTGCGGCCGCCGGGCGCCGCCGCCTTCCTGGCCGCGCTGGAAGAGCAGGGCAGCCGGGCGGCGGTGACCTTCATCCTACCCGCGCGGCAGGACGGCGACCCGCCGGCCGAAGTGGTCCGCTGGATCGGCGATACCGACGTCGCCGCGGCCTGACCGGGTCTCAACCTTCGAGCTGCGCGATCACGGCATCGCAAGCCGCCTCGATGGAGAGGTTGCCGGTGTCGACCACCAGATCCGCCGACCACGGCTCCCATGGCCGCGCGACCACATCCGCCCAGCGCGGCAGGCGGTGGCCGGGGATGTCGGCCGCGCGGGTTTCCACTCGCTGCCGGTGCAGAAGGGGATCGGAACAGCGCAGCTCGACCTCGAACGCTGGCACGCCGGCCCGCGCCGCCACCGCGCGCCAGGCTTCGCGGGTGATGCCGATGCTGTTCACCGAATCGGCGATCACCCTCGCGCCGAGGCGCAGGTTCTCCTCCGCCAGCGCATAGGCGACGAGATAGCCGGCGGGCCCAAGCTCGTCCTTCAGCACCGCGGCCGATTTCAACATCTGTTCGATGGTGTCGATGCGCAGGTGCAGCGCGCCGAGCCGCCTCGCCAGGGCGCGTGCGAGCGTCGTCTTGCCCGTGCCTGGCAGCCCGCCCAGCACGATCAGCATGTCGCCGCCCGCATTAAGCGGGCTCCCCCGTCATGCCGGCTCCCCCATCATGCGGGCTCCCACTGCGCGAACACCTTGTTCGAATTGAACACGTGGGTCTCGACGAAACGGCTCCAGGCCAGCGGCGCCCCGATCGCCTCGACCGCGCCCATCAGCGCGAACCAGTTCAGCACCTCGTGCTGGCCGGCAGTTTCGACCTGCTGCAGCGTCGTGGCGCGCCACAGCGCGAAATCGCTGCGGCTGAGCGCGTCGTAGAGCCGGCGGTCGGCATCGGTATCGGGGCGCAGCCGCCAGGTCCAGTCGCACAGGAAGGCATGCGACCAGCTGGAGGACGCGATCATCGCGATGCGCCACGGGCTGGCGCTTAAGGCACGCGC
The DNA here is from genome assembly GCA_003576705.1 of Desertibaculum subflavum. Classification (GTDB taxonomy): domain Bacteria; phylum Pseudomonadota; class Alphaproteobacteria; order Ferrovibrionales; family Ferrovibrionaceae; genus Desertibaculum; species Desertibaculum subflavum. The sequence goes on along the minus strand of QOZS01000003.1, from coordinate 151,977 downwards.
CGCCGCCGCGCCCATCTCCATGAAGCGCTTCGGCGAGGGCGAGGGCGGATCGGGATCCACCGGCGCATCGAAGCGCGAGAGAAAGCCGCGCGTCGAGATCACCCGCCGGCCATAGCAGTTGAGCGGCACGCAGATCACCGGATAGGGGAAGCCCTGGCGGTGATAGTCGAGGAACAGCACCGCGTTGAGGAAGGCATGCGCGATGCCGGGATGGTGCAGCGGCTGGTAGGCATAGGCGGCGTCGATGCCGGCCTCGATCATGCCGGTTGCCAGCTGCCGGGCGATATCGGGCCGGCCTTTCAGGGTGAAGCCGAAATCCGGGCCTTCGCGCCACACATTGGGCTTGCCGCCGATGGCGCCGGAATCCTTCACCTGCGCCCAGGGCCTGACCTCGAGGTCGCCATAGGCGCAGACGGTGAAGGCCGGGATCACGTCCTCCTTGAAATTCTCGTACTGGTCGTCGCCGAAGATCACCACCGCATCGGGTGCGAAGGCGTCGAGCGCGGCGCGCAGCTGCTCGAAGCCGCTCACCAGTGCGGCGCGATGCGCGGCCGCCGCCGTGGCGCCGCGATCCGCGCCCCATTCGGCCCGCATCGCCGCCGGCCAGTTCGCCGGGTCCTTCGCCGCCGCCGGGATCGCCGGGTCGTCCAGGGTCCAGCCGAGGATGCCCGCCATATTGGCATCGTCGAGGCAGAGCGGCGGGTAGTGCGTCAGCCCGAGGGCCAGGATCTCTGCCATTCGCCCTCCCCTTCGCGCCAGCCGAGAGTCGTACAAAGCCTAACACGCCCGCGTCACGCTCCAACCCTCGGGCCTGTCCCGCGGCTGGATGGAACCCATGCGCCCTCGGCATTGGGCGGCGGGACCGAACTCGCGTCCAATGTGGCGCGGTTGCAAGGATATCGGGCGTGGTGCGCGTGATGCATGACGAGTGAGACGGCGGGCGAAGCGGCCCGCCGCGCGGCACGCGACGAGCGCTTGGGCTATGCCAACGGATTGATGATGGCGATCGGGGCGGCGCTCGCCTTCGCCGTCGCCCGCGCCGGCATCGTCGGCGGCCTCGCGCCGGAAGACCTGGTGCTGATGCGGTTCGGCGTCGCCGGCCTCCTGCTGCTTCCCTTCCTGCTGCGCTGGGGCCTCTGCGATCTGGCCGGCATCGGCTGGCGGCGCGGGCTCGCGCTGCTGCTGTTCGGCGGGCCGCTCTTCGCGCTGCTGCAGATCGGCGGCTATCGCTTCGCGCCGCTCGCCCATGGCGCGGTGATCGCGCCCTCGACCGTCACCATCCTCTCCACCATCGGCGCCGCCTGGCTGCTCGGCGAGCGGCTGACGCGCGCCCATCTCGCCGGCGCGGCGCTGGTGCTGGTCGGTATCCTGGCGCTCGGCGGCGAGGGCTTGGTCACCGGCGGCGGCCGGGCCTGGATCGGCGACTTGCTGTTTTTCGCCTCCAGCGTGCTCTGGGCCGGCTTCACGCTGCTGCTGCGGCATTGGCGGCTCGAGGCGCTGCGGGCGACCGCCGTGGTCTCGGTGCTGTCCTGCGCCGTCACCGTGCCGGCCTATCTCGCCTTGCAGGGCTTCGATCACCTGGCCGCGCTTCCGGCCGGCGCGCTGGCGCTGCAGGGCCTGGTCCAGGGGGTGGTGCAGGGCGCCCTGACCCTGATCGCCTATAGCCGCGCCGTCGCCCTGCTCGGGGTCAGCCGCGCCGTGCTGTTTCCGGCCGTGGTGCCGGCCATCGCCGTGCTGCTCGGCATCCCGATCGTCGGCGAATGGCCGAATGCGGCCCAGATCGCCGGCCTCGTCCTGGTTACCATCGGCCTGCTCACCGCCGTCGGCCTGTTCCGCCGCCGCCCGGCCTGACCGCGCGCGCCGGCAACCAAAGCGCGCTTCGCGCGTTTAGACCCGGGCCGGAGATCGCAAACCATGCCGAAGAGCCTGCTTCGCTTGCTCACCGTGGCCGCCATGGTGGCGCTGCCGCTCACCGCCGCCGCGCAGGAGCGGGACGCCGCGCCCCTGATTTACGAGCTGCGCCTCGGCCTGCTGCAGCACGACATCGCCATCGTCGCCGCCGACGACGTCGAGGACGGCGCCGCCCTGAACGGCGAGCTGGCCTTCCGCTCGCTGACCGATTTCTGGGGCGGCTCGCTCCGCCCGGTGCTCGGCGGCACGTTCTCGACCGAGAACCGGACCCATTACGGCTATTTCGATCTGCGCTGGGAGGCGCTGTGGGACAAGGTGTTCTTCGGCATCGGCCTCGGCGGCGCCATCCATGACGGCGAGCTCAGCCGCGACCGGAAGAACAAGGACCTGGGCAGCCGCGTGCTGTTCCATATCCCGGCCGAGCTCGGCTATCAGTTCACGCCGCGCAACCGCATCTCGCTCTATTTCGAGCACATCTCCAATGCCGATCTCGCCGATCCCAATCCGGGCATGGACAGCATCGGCCTACGCCTGTCGCACCGGTTCTAGGGCCAGGATCACTATGGCCTGATCAGCGGCGCGTGCGGGGCGGAAACCTGGCGCAGGAACAGCCGGTCCTCGCGCTTGATGAAGCCCTCCTTCTTGGCGAAGGCATAGTTCTCCCGGCCCGCCGCGCTGTCGCGCAGCCGCGTGCGATAGGCCTCGTAGGCAGCGAGGCTTTCGATGTTGTAGACGCCGTAGGCGACCGTGGCCGAGCCCTCATGCGGCGCGTAATAGCCGATCAGGTCGGCGCCGGCCTTGGGGATCGCCTGGCCCCAGGCGCGGGCGTAGTGCTCATAGGCGTCCACCTTGAACGGGTCGATCTCGTAGCGGATGAAGCAGGTGATCATCGGTCTGGCCCTCCGGCACCGGTTGCGATGCGCGGAGGCTAGGCGCACGGAACGCGCCGTGCTTCGAGCGCGCTCGAAGCGAACCCGCCGCGCTCAATCCGCCTTGGCGCCGAGCGGCGGGCGGTCCACCGGGCCGTCGCCGACGATGGCGAAGTCGATCCGCCGGCATTGCGCGAGCTCGATCTCGACACGCGCGCCGTCGCGGGCGAAGCCGCGCAGCCGGATCGGCTTCTTGTCGTCGCCCTGCACCTTGGCCTGCGTTGCGCTGCCCGCCATCGGCTCGGCATCGGCGCGGTAGAGCTGCACGGCGACCGCGCCGTCATCGTCCGCCACCACGCCGTCGTCGATCTCGATTCGCTTGATCAGGTCGAGATAGATCGGCGCGAAGGCGCCGTCGGCGCGGACTAGCAGCGCGCCTTCCGGCACCGCGAGACCGGCGAGCCTGGGCCGCACGATGTCGAGCCTGGCGCCGTCCGCACGGCTCTCGCAGGTCGCGGTCAGGATCGCCGTGCCGGCCGGGCGCGGCGTCGAGCGGCCGTTGGCGAGCGCGGGCAGGGCCAGCGCGCCCGACAGCGCCACCGCGGTGGCGAGACAGGAAACGGCTTTCCGCATGCGCGACCTCCCTTCAGCGTGACGCCTGGAAATGGGCGGCGATGGTCGCCGCCACCTGGTCCGACCGCTGGTTGACGATGTCGAGCACCGTCGCCTGCACGGTGCCGAAGGCGCGATGGCCGTCGAACAGCGGATCGAACCGGGCGCAGGGGCTGTCGGCGCGCTTGACCGGCGTGCAGTAGAGCCCGCGCAGCCAGTCGTCGATCGCCGCCGAGGCCTGGTTCACCTTGACCGCGTAGTCCTCGATCGCCGCCTCGACGGCGGAGCGCGCGGCGAGGTCGTCGCCGCGGAACACCACCGCCAGCGCCTGCACCTTGGCATAGGCGTCGTAGCGCTTGAGCTTGATCTCGCTGATCGCGCCCATCGCCTGCACGTAAGTGTCCTTCTCGATCTCCGGCTCCAAGGTCAGCGGCAGGACGGCGTAGTATTCCTGCAGCATCGAGTTGCTGTAGAGCAGGAACTGCGCGAACACCTCCTGGCGCTGCGCCGCCGCCCGCGTGCGCGCCTCGTAGGCGCGCTGGAATTGCGGCACCAGGAACGAGGTGATGGCGGAGCCGATCAGCAGCAGCACGAAGCCGTTCGACAGCATGCCGAGCAGCCGCTCCGGCCAGGGCTTGTCAGGGGCGGGCCTTGGCGGCGCCGGCCGCATCGCCTCGGCGGCGATCATGGCGTGGCGCATCTCGGCGCGGATGCGCGCGCGCTCGGCCTCGGTGAGGTCCGCGTGAGCTTCCGGTGCTGTGCTGTCCGTCATCCCGCCCGCCGTCCCGCCTCGCCCGGCAACAGCCGGTCGCCACGATAGCGCGTTCGGCGGCGCGCCTTAAGCGGCGCCGGCGGGGATCAGTCCTTGGGCGGCCAGTTGCGCGGAATCGGGTCGCCCTCGAACCGCGGCGCCTGTTCCAGCTGTTCGCGGGTCAGGTTGATCACCACCTTGAGCGGCACGTCGTCGGTGCCGCGATCGTTGACCATCGGCTCGGTGCGCGGGCTCGTCGTGGTGGCAGCGCCGGGATCGATGTCGGCGGTGCCCTGCAGGTCGCCGCTGCGGGCATGCGGGGCCGCGCCGAGCACGGAGACGTCGCGCATCGGCACCGCCACGCGCTCCTCGCCGATGCCGAGCGTGCCGCCGAACTCGATTACCAGCGCCAGCACGCGCCGATCGGGGTCGATCAGCAGGTTCCTCACCTCGCCGACCTCCTCGCCCTCGCGCGTCACCGCGTCCCGGCCGATCAGGTCGGTCGCGCGCCAGATCCGCGCGCTGCGCGAGGTGATGAACTCGCGGCCGAGATATCCGGCGGTGTTGTCGATGCGGCTCGAGACCGGCGGGTCTTGGTAGTTGCCGGCCGGTGCGGCGTCGCGCGCGGGCGGCGGTGCCTGCTGGCCGGTATCTCGCTGAGCCGAAGCGGCGCCGGTCGCGCCGAGCAGCGCGGCGGCGAGCAGGAATGCGGATGCGCGTTGCGCCATGGCGAACCTCCGGACAAGGCGGCCCCGGTTGGGGGCGCCGGTGGGGAAGGAAGCGCCGCATCGCGCCTTCGGTTCCATGTCGATGGCGCCGGCGCGCCGCCGAGCCTCGCCGGTGAAGTTGCGCCGCCGGGCCCGGGCCGCTCAAATGGCCCGGGCGATCCGGCCGATCGCCTGCGTGGGGGGCGCCGCATGGAATGGCTTGATCGTCTGCTGGCATCCTGGCTCGGCGCGCCGGGCGTGGGCCTGTGGATCTTCGCTGCCGCCGCCATCGGCAGCCTCGTGGTGGCCGCCGTGATCCTGCTGGACCAGCGCCGCCGCACCGCCCGCGGTGCGCGCATGGCGCATGCGCTCGGCCGCGTGCGCAAGCTCGAGCTCACCGAATGGCTCACCACCGCCGGCGCGCGCAAGGGCGCCGCCCAGATCGAGGTCGACTACGCGGTCGAGGGCCGGCCCTTCACCTGCACCACCTTCCGGCTGTTCCGCGGCAACAGCGTGGTCGGCGGCGAGCCCTTCACCACCTTGCCGCCGGGGCACGAGGTGCTGGTCTTCTACGACCCGCGCGAACCCGGCTTCTCCGCGCTGGTCATCGACCAGCCGACCTACGTCGCCGCTGTCATCGCGGCGGCGCTCGCCGTCGCCTTCGTCGGCATGGCGGTCTTCATGGCGCCGTAGGGCGCCTAGGACTGCCCCGCTGCGCAGCCCGCGGCTAGCGGGTCCCTATCGGTTGCGGTCCAGCACCTCGCGCACGGCGCGCAGCCTGGGCAGCATGTCCCGCATCGCGGCCAGGTCGAGCTCGCCCGCGAAGGCGGCGATGGCGCCGGTCGCCTGCTTGATGGCGCGGTCGCGAAACTTCCGGCCCGCGCCGGTCAGGAAGAACCGCGCGATGGACCTCCCAATCTGGGAGAAACGCACTTGCTCCCAAAATGGGAGGAGGCTATATTTGCGCGACGGCATGCGGGCTGGACCCCCGGCAATGCCGTTGACTGGATGATCCGGAAGAGCACGGGTGCGCCGCTGGTCCGGCGCGCAGCGAGGTCCGGGCGAGCGATGGAGGACATGACGCAGTGCGTGTCTTCAACAGCAACACCCTGCTGGCATTCGGCAAGCGCCATGCCGGCGCCGACAATGCCTTTCGCGAGCTGAATCGAACGCTTCGGGCCGCGGCGTGGAAGTCGAACCAGGACATCCTGGCCGCCTATCCCGGCACGCGGCCGATCAAGGGCGGGCGCGTCGTTTTCAACGTGAAAGGCAACGAGTACCGGGTGATTGCCAAGATCGATTTCCAGTTTCAGGCGGTGTTCATCAAGTTCGTCGGCACGCATGCCGACTATGACAAGATCGACCCGGAAACCGTGGATCACTATTGAGGCAGACGATGACGTTCGAAGCTATCGCGCCGATCCGCAACGCCGCCGCCCACAAGGCGGCGCTGAAGGAGATCGACCGTCTGTGGGGTGCGCGCAAGGGCACGCCGGAGGGCGACCGTCTCGACGTGCTGATGACGCTCGCCGATCTCTACGAGCGTTCGCGCTGGCCCGACGAGGATCTCGATCCCGTGGAGGCCATCAAGGCGCGCATGGAGAATTCCGGCCGCACGCGGAAGGATTTCGAGGCGATCGTCGGCTCGTCCGGCCGGGCGTCGGAGATTTTGAACCGCAAGCGGCATTTGACGCTGACGATGATTTGGAAGCTGGTCCACGAGTGGAAGATGCCGGCGGAGGTGCTGGTGCGGCCCTACGCACTCGCGACAGCCGCCAAGCGCTCGGGTGGCAAACGGCGGGCGGCGTGAGGCGAGTTCGGCGCGTGCAGCGCATAGGACAGCGCGCGCGTCAGCTCCCGCGTCGCATGGAAGCCCGCGCCGGCGGCGCCGGCCGTGAGCACGAAGCCGCGCCGATGGCGGCGTTGCCTGCGATGCTAGGGGCAGTTTGGAGTCCAGCGGAAACCTGATTCGGGCGCTGGCCGTTCCGCGTTGAAGTTTCAGGCGAGTCTGATCGGCTTGGGCTGTCCCTAACCGAACACATTCCAGAGCACCAATGCAGAGACGATGCCCAGCACGGCGAGGGGTGCGCAGATCCAGGCGACGCCGCGCACGCCGACGCCGTAATTCGCCTCGTAGTACAGCCAGTATTCGCCGAACCGCGACAGGCCGAGCGGCAATGTGAAGAGGCAGATCACCAGAAAGGGCACGATCACGGCCAGGCCAAAGGCAAGCCCGAGCGCCCAGAGAAATCTCAAATCGAAGGACAGCACATTGTTCAGCGACGCCAGCAGGCTGATCATTGTGGCGCACACCGCCAGCAGCGAAACGACATCGATCCAGAAATAGCGCCGTTGCAGCATGCGCCGCTGGCTTTCGCTCAGGTGGCGAGGGGGCCATAAGCTGCCGAGCCAGCGCATCACTAGCGGCGTAATCGCTGCGGCCACGACGATGGGCAGCGCAGGTGCTGCCGTCTCGATGAAGTTATTGAACTGCATGGGTCCCCTTTGCTCGGCCGCGGAATGCAATTCTGTTGGAAGGCTACGCCCCGCGCTTGGGGATGGCTCTAAGCGCTGGATAGCCAATCATTGCCGTGGTGGCGATACCGCGAGCTATCGCTTCTGTGCTTCGGCCGATGGTGTGGCGGATGTTCAATAGTGATCCCTAGACCGCCGCCGGTGCGGGAAACTGATCCCAAATGCGGCCGTCGAGTGTACGCCCACTCTTCTTTTTGTTGACACCGCCCCATTGCTTAAAGTGGAAGGGCACATTCGCGGCTTCGCACCGATCTCGAATTGACCGAAGCCATGTGGCGTTCATTGGTCGCGCGCCCGGGCCGCTCTCGCCGCCCGCAATGACCCAATCGATTTCGGTAAGGTTCAGATCTTCCAGTGGCCCCAACAGTGGCTCAAGGCTGAGGAACTTCACTGGCGCACCAGTTCGGCGAAGATGTTCGATCCGATACGCGTAGTCAGCATTTTCAACGCTAACGCCCATCCACGCGTTGGAGGGCCAATCGAGATTCTCGCTGAGCTCTTCCAAGCGCTCGGCTCGCTTTGTGAGAATTTGGTACGTGTGCTGCGGCGTCTCCCACATGGTGTCGAACACGCGCCTGATGAAATTTAAAGGTACCTTCTCGTGAAAGAGATCGGACATCGAGTTTACGAAGATGGCCCGGCCGGTCTTCCATGACTTCGGCAGACTCAGAGCGCCCTCATCGAGGCGGATGACGCCGTTCCATTTCGGCCGGTCTCCGGAGATGCGGGTGGTGCCGGCATACTTTGGTTGACCCATAGCTTCCAGACGCCGAGCTAAACGCATGGCGTAGCAATTCGTGCAGCCAGGCGACGTCACCGTGCAACCCGCGACCGGATTCCAGGTTGCCTCAGTCCATTCGATGGAGGATTTGTCACCCATGGCTCGCCCTCGCCGGGAATCGCACCAACAGATGGCCTGGGAAAGTTTCCTTGCGGCGCTTCGCAACTTTCACGGACCGCACGGTGATCTCACCGTCCTCTTCCATTTTGCTGAGGACGTCCTTGTAGTTCTTCAAAAGGAATCGTCTGTCCACGCTGTGGCGCTCGAAAATCTGATCCGTGCTGAGCTCTTGCCCTGCAAAGGTCTCTAGCAACGAGCTACGTAGCTCTGACAAAGGCTGCTGGAGTGAGAATAACAGTGGCATCGAAGCGTCGGCGGGCGAATAAGTGAAGGACGGCACGCCTTCCTCCTCCGTCGAGCTTTCCTTGCTCATTATCTGCTTCATGATGTCGTAGCCGCGGAAGCTCTTCGACACGAAGATCAGATGATGCGTCGGACGGCCGCTTGGGTTCTTGAAACGGAAGGGCAGCACATACTTCCCTCCCATCTCCTTGATGGCCGATGTCATCTCTTCCAGCACCATCGATTCTCGTTGCGACGGGGTGAGGCCATCGAGGCGCTGCCGCAGCTTCTTCGCTCTCTCTGGTCCGAACAACGCCTCCATGTGCTGCGCGACGATGTCGTTGGAGAGGCCTGGGTTGATCCGGTTGTAGTTGAAGAAAAAGACGCAGTCGCATCCCCAATCCTTGATGACTCCGTTTACGACTTTCAGGGACAAGCCTTTGTATCCCCACGGGTCGATGAATGTGAAAGAGGGAACCAAGCGCGTTTCGTTGAAGTAGCGCTCGGCGTCATCGTCCACCGCGCCGCGTGAAACGTGCGGCTTGTGGTCGAGCTTTTCCACGCCAGGCAGTTTGTCGATCTCGGTTTGCAACGTCGCCGTGTTGGAGTCGTCTACATCGTTGAAAAGGGTGACAAGCCGCTTCGACAATCGAGGGTCAGCAACCGCGGTTTGTAGGATGAGCAGTGGCGTTGATGCCGAACCATCTTTGTATCGGCCTGGTCCGGCGTAGAGGTCGATGTAAGCCAACTTTGTGTCGTATCGCTCAACGCTTGGGAGGATGACGCGCGACCAGGCAACAAAATATTTCACCACGATCCGGGCCTTCACCTCGGACTGGTCCTTCCGCTCTTCGAAAAACGTTGCTTCGACCATCAGCTCTTCGCAGTGCGTCGCCGAGCAATTGCAGCTTTCATTACCACGTTTGCGAGTGGAGAACAAATGAGAAACATACCAAAATCCGCTAGCTTATTTGATACAAATATTGTACGATACGGCAATCACTCTCCTAGGCCTTCCCGATGTCCCACACCCCCGCCTACCCCCGCAAACACTCCCCCGCCGAGTGGTCCTTCATCTACCGCCGGCGCAACGTGCTCCGCGCCATCCGCCACCGGCATCTCACCCCCGCCGCCAAGCAGGTGATGGTCTACTTGAGCCTGCTCACCGACGATCCCTTCGTCATGGCCGAGCGGCCCGACGTGGCCGCGCTGGCGCGCCGGCTCGCGCTCGCCGAGCGCACCGTGCGCCACGCCATCGCCGAGCTGGTCGAGCACCGCCTGCTCACCTTTCGCCAGACCGGCGAGCCGTACCACGCGAACGACCCATCGCCCGAGAACCCGTCGGAGCGCCCCGATCTCACCCGCGAGAAGGACTTTCTCGCCCAGGCGCGCGGCCCCATCACCTTCGCCGAGCAGATCGACATGCTGCATCACCTGCGCGAGCGCGCCGTCGCCGCGCGCCGCATCGCCACCGCGGTCCAGGCCGAGCGCGCCATCGGCCGCGCCCTCGGCCTCGCGCAGGCGCCCAAGCCGCCGCCGCGCGAGCCGACCGAGTACCAGAAGATCCCGCTGAACGAGCGCAAGCGCCGCGTCTTCGAGTCCGGCGTGCCGGACCTGCCGCGCCTCTACGCGGCGGACCCGCAATTCGGCCCCGAACTGCGTCGCCTCGCCGACCAGGCCGAGATCCTGATCGGCGAGCACCGCGCCGCCGAGGCGCAGCGGGAGCGCCAGCCGTGAGCCCCTGGCCGGCCCGCGACTTGGGCCTCGCCCGCGAGATCGCGGCGGCGGCGCGCGACGATGCCTGGTTCGCCGACCGCGCCGCTTTGCTGCTCGACCTCGCGACGGACCGCGCGCTGGCGCCGATCGCGCGCCATGCGCTGATCGAGCTGCTGCTCGACGAGGTGGAGGACGACGTCATGCCGCCGCCGGAGCCGAGTGACCTGCCCTGGAGCGGCCGCCTCGCCGAGCGGCTCGGCATCACCCCGCGCGGCGCCCGCAAGGCGCTTTCCGAGCTCGCAGGCCTCGGCCTGATCGATCAGCGCGGCGCGGAAGTCTCGGTGCTGCCCGGCGCCATCGCGGAACATTTGCGCCGCGGAACAGATATGCCGCAACGCCCGGAGCCCGCCGACCCGACCGAGGCGCATGCCGCCCGGCTCGAGCGCCTGCGCGACCTCGCCCTCGGCGACGGCCTGATCTCGACCGCCGTTTCCGCCACCCGCGCCATCAACCGCGCCCTCGGTTTCGAGGCACCGCGCAAGCAGCGGCGCGGCTTCGACCAGGACGAGGACGAGCGCACCCGCCCGCCGCACGAGCGGCGCGCGCTGCATTTCGAGCGCATGACCCGCTTCCTCCGCGACTACTACATCGGCGACCCCGACTACCACGACGACCTGCTGGCGTGGGTGGCGGCGGTGCGCGCGGCGAGCGGCGGGGAGGCGGCTGCCTCACAGGAGGAGTCCCTCTCTTCCACGACAGAGTCCCTCTCTCCCCACTGGTGGGGAGAGAGGTTAGGTGAGGGGGGCGTTAGCCACGAACGCGACGATGGCAGTGGAATCTCCGCGGTGTCGTAGCGCGTGCGTCTTGGATGTGCGTCGAGTCCTGGGCCAACGCCCCCCTCATCCCAACCTTCTCCCCCCACCAGTGGAGGGAGAAGGAGTGTTTGGCAGTGCGGGGAGATGGCGAAGGCGAAGGACCACCACGCTTGACCGCCGCCCGCATCCCCTCGACGCTCCACCCCCAGAAAGTCCGAAGGGGAGCGAAATACCCATGACCTCGAACCGCATCACCGGGCGCAGCGCCTTCCTCGCCGTGCTGAAGGACGAAGGCGTCACCCACATGTTCGGCAATCCGGGCACGACCGAGCTGCCGATCATGCACGCCCTCGCCGAGCATCCGGAGCTCACCTATGTGCTCGGCCTGCAGGAGAGCCTGGTCGTCGCGATGGCCGACGGATTCGCCCGCGCCACCGGCCGGCTCGCCGCCTGCAACGTGCATGTGGCGCCGGGCCTCGGCAATGCGATGGGCGCGCTCTACACCGCCTGGAACACCGGCTCGCCGCTGATCGTCACCGCCGGCCAGCAGGAGCAGGGCCACGGCCTGACCGAGCCTTTGCTCTACGGCCCGCTCGTCCCGATGGCGCAGCCCTGCGTCAAATGGGCGGTCGAGGTGACGCGGCTCGAAGACCTGCCGCGCATCTTAAGGCGCGCGGCGAAGATCGCGCTGACCCCGCCGACCGGCCCGGTCTTCATCTCGCTGCCCGGCGACGTCTTGAACCGCGATGCGGCGATCGAGCTTGGCCGCGCCACGCGCGTCGATACCCGCGTGCGCCCCTCCGACGCTTTGCTGCGCCAGCTCGCTTCGACCATCGCGGAGGCGAAGCGCCCCGTCATCCTCGCCGGGCACGAGCTCGCCACCGGCGACGCGCTCAAGGAGGCGGCGGAGTTCGCCGAGGCGCTCGGCGCGCCGGTCTACCAGCAATCGGTGATGCAGGGCTCGCACTTCCCCTCGGAGCACCCGGCCTATATGGGCGGCACCACCCGCCAGCAGAAGGATGTGCGCGCCATCCTCGAGCCCTACGACATGATCGTCTCGCTCGGCACCGACTTCATGCGCATGTCGGTCTATAGCGAGGTGGACCCGATGCCGGACGGCATGCGCGTCGTCCAGATCGGCCAGCGCGACTGGGAGCTCGGCAAGAACTATCCGGCCGAGCTCGCCGTGCGGGCCGACCTGAAGGAGACCCTGCCGGCGCTCTCGGCGCTGATCCGCGAGCGGGTGGAGCCGGCGAAGGCCAAGGCGCAGATCGCCGCGCTTTCGGCCACCAACTGGACGGCGAAGCGCATGGCGCTGGCCGACAAGGCGGCGGCCAGGCGCGGCCTCACGCCGCTCGATCCCGACTGGCTGATGCTCAAGCTCTGCGAGCTGCTGCCGCTGGATTGCGTGGTGGTGGACGAGGGCATCATCACCGCGCGCAGCCTCAACGCCTTCTATCCCTACCGCGACAAGGACAATTATTTCGGCAACGTCTCCGGCGGCATCGGCTGGGCGCTGCCGGCCGCGATCGGCGTGGCGCTCGGCCTGCCGAAGCGCCGCGTCGTTGCGGTGATCGGCGACGGCTCCTCGATGTACTCGATCCAGGCGCTCTGGACCGCCGCGCATCTCAAGCTGCCGATCACCTATGTCATCGCCGACAATGGCGGCTACCGCATCATCAAGGAGCGGCTCCGCGCCTTCCACGGCTCCAGCCACTTCATCGGCATGGATTTCAAGGACCCGGCGATCGACTTCGTCCAGGTGGCGAAAGGCTTCGGCATGGTCGCCGACCGCGTCGAGACCGCCGACGAATTCGAAACCGCCTTCCGCGCCGCCCTGCAGACGCCCGGCCCCGTCCTGCTCTCGGTCAGCGTTGAGAAGGGCCTCTGATGGGTTTCACCGCCAAGGACGCAAAGCCACGCCAAGGGATTGATAAAAAACCCTTGGCGTTCCTTGGCGCTCTTGGCGTCCTTCGCGGTGAAGGGGTCAGTCGCGACGCGGCTCCAGCGGGTTGTCGTATTCCGCCGAGCAGAACGTCCCGCCCTGGTACCAGTCGCCGATCGGATCGAGCGGCAGCTTGGCCTGCGCCGCCAGCGCCGCCTCGCGGCTCTCCTCGCCCCGGCCGGCCGGCCGGTAGCCGAGCCGGAAGGCGTTGCCGTTGTCGAACCAGGCCCGCTCGTTGTCGGAGACGCCGTACATGATCTCGCAGCGGATATCGGGATGCTCGAGGCCGATGCGGATCAGCTGCACGAGGTCCTCCGGCTTCAGCCAGATCGAGAGCCGGCGCTTGTCGACCGGCTGGTCGTCGACATTGCCGATCCGAAGGGAGGTGACGCGCAGACCGTGCTTGTGGGCGTAGAGCGCGCCCAGCGCCTCGCCGAACGCCTTGGAGACGCCGTAGCGGCTGTCGGGGCGCACCGGCTCGTCGATGCCGATCTTGCGCTGGCGCGGATAGAAGCCGACGGCGTGGTTCGATGACGCGAAGACGACCCGCTTCACGCCCTTCCTTCGCGCCGCCTCGAACAGGTTGTAGAGGCCGATGATGTTGGATTGCAGGATCGGCTCCCAGGCGTCTTCCACGGAGACGCCGCCGAGATGCACGATGCCCTCGATCCCCTCGACCAGCCGCTCGACGGCAGCCGGGTCGGCGAGATCGGCGGCGACGAATGTCTCGTCGGCCTTGAGGTCTTTCGGCGTGGCGCGGTCGCTGAGGCGGATTTCGGGGTACATGCCCTTCATCAGCTTGCGCAGCCGCGTGCCGATGCCGCCGGCGGCGCCGGTGATCAGGACCGATCGCATGGTGTCTCCTCCTAACTCTGCTGGGCCTTGGCGGCGAGGCGGCTGTAGCGCTGCCGGCTGCCTTCCAGGTGCTTGCGCATGGCGGCGCGCGCCGCGGTGGGGTTGCCGCCCTCGATCGCCTGGAAGATGCGGCGGTGCTCGCCCTGGATCATCTCCAGATAGCCGCGCCGGTCCTGCTCGGCGCCGGGGCGCAGGTTCTGCCGCGGCGGCACGAAGCGCCCGAGGAATTCGAGGAAGCGGGTGAACTGCGGGTTGCCGGTCGCCTCGGCGATGGCGAAATGGAAGCGGAAATCCTGGTCGACCGCCGCCTCGCCCTCGGCGATGGCGCGGTCGAGCGCCTTCAGCGCCGTGCCGATGCGGCGGATTTCGGCGCTCCCGGCGCGCTCCGCCGCGATCCCCGCCGCCTCGACCTCGATCCCGGTGCGGAGTTCCATGACGTGCACCACCTCGGCGAGCGAGCTCAGCTCGTCGGCGTCGATGCGGAAGGGGCGCTCGCGCACATCGGCCGCGACGAAGGCGCCGACGCCCTGGCGGGTGACGACCAGGCCTTCGGCCCTGAGTGCGGCGACCGCCTCGCGGATCACCGTGCGGCTGACCCCCATCGCCGCCATCAGCTCGGCCTCGGTCGGCAGCTTGGCGCCGGGTTCGATCTTGCCGCTCAGGATCTCGGCCTGCAGCCGGTCGGCCACGTCGCGCGACCGGTTGCGGGCCGGCGCCAGGGGGGCCAGCCGGTCGAGCGCGAGGTTGGTCCTTGACTCGGAATCGGCCATGCGTTGTATGCTCATCGTACAAGCTGACAAGTAGCACCGCCTCTCCGCCGGGGTCAATGCGCGGGAGGCAAGGGAAGGGAGAGCGCAGCGATGATCAGGCGAGAGATGTTGGGCGTCGGCCTCGGACTGGCCGCGGCCCTGGCGATGGCGGCAGGCGCCAGCCTGCCGGCGATGGCGCAGCAGAAGATGGTGCTGAAGGCGACCGACGTGCACCCGGTCGGCTATCCGACCGTGGATGCCGTGATCGCCATGGGCAAGAAGCTGGAGGCGGCGACGGGCGGCCGGCTTTCGATCCAGATGTTCCCGTCGATGCAGCTCGGCGGCGAGAAGGAGATGATCGAGCAGGCGCAGGTCGGCGCGCTGCAATACGCGCGCATCTCGGTCGGCCCGATGGGCCCGATCGTGGACGAGCTCAACGTCTTCAACATGCCGTTCGTGTTCCGCGACATCCCGCACATGAACAAGGTGATCGACGGGCCGATCGGCGACGAGATGCTGGCCAAGCTCACCGCCAGCCCGCAATCGAAGCTGGTCGGGCTGTGCTGGATGGATGCCGGCGCGCGCAGCGTCTACAACTCCAAGAAGCCGATCAAGTCGATCGACGACCTCAAGGGCCTGAAGATCCGGATGATGGGCAATCCGATCTTCGTCGACACCATGAACGCGATGGGCGGCAACGGCATCGCCATGGGCTTCGACCAGCTCTACAACGCGCTGCAGACCGGCGTGGTCGACGGCGCCGAGAACAACCCGCCCTCCTACGAGAGCGGCAAGCACTTCCAGGTCGCCAAGTACTACTCGCTGACCGAGCACCTGATCATCCCGGAGATCCTGGTCTTCTCCAAGGCCACCTGGGACAAGCTCTCCAAGGAGGACCAGGCGCTGATCAGCAAGGTGGCCAAGGAGGCGCAGCAGGAGCAGCGCAAGCTCTGGAACGAGCGCGAGGCCAAGTCGATGGCCATGATCAAGCAGGCCGGCATCGAGGTGATCACCATGCCGCCGGCGGAGAAGAAGAAGTTCCAGGCGGCGGTGAAGCCGGTCTGGGACAAGTACGGCGCCAAATACGCCGACCTGGTGAAGCGCATCCAGGCGGTGAACTGAAGGCAGCGCTGCATTGCCCGAGGGGCCGGCCGTGATGCCAGCGCAGGCAGCGGCCGGCCCTTCGCTTTCCCAGCCGGAGAGCGTCGCATGAAGGCGGCCTATGCGAGGGCGATGGACGCTCTCTATCTGTTCTGCGTCGGGGTGTCGGGTTTCTCGCTGGTGCTGATGACGCTGGTGATCCCCTACGGCGTCTGGATGCGCTACGTGATGAACAGCGCGGCGGCCTGGCCGGAGCCGATGTCGGTGCTGCTGGTCATCGTCTTCACCTTCTTCGCCGGCGCCGCCTGCTACCGCGCCGGGGTGCATATCAGCGTGGCGCTGGTGGTCGATACGCTGCCGGAGGGGCGGCGGCGCCTGGTGCTGCTGGTGTCCGAGCTGTTCATGGCGCTGCTCGCCGTCTTCATGGTGGTCTGGGGCACCGGGCTGGTGCAGATCACCTGGCACCAGGTGATCGCCGAGTTCCCCTTCCTGTCGGTCGGCCTGACCTACATGCCGATCCCGCTCGGCGGCGCTTTCACCCTGCTGTTCATCCTGGAGCGCCTGTGGATCGGCCCGCCGCGGCCGGATTCCTTCGTGTTCCGCGAACCGGCCGCGCTCGACTGATGGAGTCGCCATGGACGCGCTGATCCTGCTCGGCGGCTTCTTCGTCTTCATCGCCCTCGGCGTGCCGGTCGCCTATGCCATGGGCATGGCGGCCTTGGCCGGCGCCATCTGGATCGACATCCCGCTGGAAGCGGTGATGCTCAAGATTTCGGACGGCGTCAGCAAATTCTCGCTGCTCGCCATCCCGTTTTTCGTGCTGGCCGGCGCCATCATGGCCGAGGGCGGTATGGCGCGGCGCCTCGTTGCCTTCGCCAATGTGCTGGTCGGCTTCATCCGCGGCGGGCTCGGCATCGTCAACGTGCTGGCCTCCAGCATGTTCGGCTGCATCTCCGGCTCCTCGGTCGCCGACACCTCCTCGATCGGCACGGTGATGATTCCGCAGATGGAGAAGGCCGGCTATCCGCGGCTGTTCGCCGTCAACATCACCATCACCGGCTCGGTGCAGGCGATCCTGATCCCGCCGAGCCACAACGCGGTGATCTATTCGCTGGCTGCCGGCGGCACCATCTCGATCGGCGCGTTGTTCCTGGCCGGCGTGCTGCCCGGCCTGCTGCTCGGCCTCTCACTGGTCACGCTGGTGCTGGTCCTGGCGCACAAGCACCAGTATCCGAAGGGCGAGGTCGTGCCGCTCGGCCAGGCGCTGAAGATCGCGGCCGAGGCGCTGTGGGGCCTCGGCACCATGATCATCATCCTGGGCGGCATCCTGACCGGCGTGTTCACGGCGACGGAATCTGCCGCGGTCGCCTGCGTCTGGGCCTTCCTGGTCACCATGTTCGTCTATCGCGACTATCGCTGGCGCGACCTGCATCACCTGGTGCACCGCACGGTGAAGACGGTGGCGATGGTGATGATCCTGATCGCCTTCGCCTCCAGCTTCGGCTACGTGATGGCGCTGATGCGGCTGCCGGCGCAGGTGACCGAGTTCCTGCTCACGATCTCGGACAACAAGTACGTCATCCTGCTGATGATCAACGTCATGCTGCTGGTGCTCGGCTGCCTGATGGATATGGCGCCGCTGATCCTGATCTGCACGCCGATCCTGCTGCCCGTCGTGGTCAAGCTCGGCGTCGACCCGGTGCATTTCGGCATGATCATGCTGATCAATCTCGGCATCGGGCTGGTGACGCCGCCGGTCGGCGCGACCCTGTTCGTCGGCTGCGCCGTCGGCAAGGTGAAGATGGAGGAGGTGACGCGGACGATCTGGCCGTTCTACATCGCCATGATCGTCGTGCTGATGCTGGTCACCTACGTGCCGGCGATCTCGCTCTGGATTCCGCAATGGGCGAAGATCTGAACGCCTAGCCGCGCCGCGGTGCCGTCATGGCGGCATGCAGCCTGGCAATCAGGGTGCGTCGCGTCTCGTCGTCGGGCAGGGCGCGCAGCCGCTCCTGCAAGGCAAGGCTGAAGGCGGCATAGTCGTTGTGCCAGTCCGGACGGCCCAGGACCTCCGGCACCAGGCGGTGCGGCGCCGGCGCAGCCGGGACCGCTGGCGCGTCGAGTGGATAGACATCGTCGAGCTTGGGCACCGCGATGCGCTCAGGCGCGCAGCCGGTCTCGACCAGCGCCTGCTTCAAACCGTCGAGCGCCGTGTCTTCGCCATGCGTCAGGAAGATCTGCCCTTTGACCGGCAGGCGCTCGCTGACCCAGGCCACGAGGCCGCCACGGTCGGCATGGCCGGAATAGGCGTCGAGCCGGCGGATGGCGGCGCGCACCGCCACTTCCTCGCCGCGGATCCGCACCGCGCGCACGCCGCTCTGCAGCAGGTTCCCGAGCGTGCCCGGCACCTGGTAGCCGACCAGCAGCACCGTTGCATCGGGGCGCCACAGGTTGTTGCGCAGGTGGTCGCGGATGCGGCCGGCATCGCACATGCCGCTGGCCGAGATGATCACGGCGCCGCCGTTGATGCGGCCGAGCGCCCGGCTCTGCTCCGGCGTCTCGACATAGCGAAGGTTGGGCGCGGTGAAGGCGCCGGCGGCCGAGGCGACATCCTCCAGATCGCGCGCATGGCGGGCGAACACGCCGGTGGCCCGCGTTGCCAGCGGTGAGTCGAGATAGACCGGCAGGCGCGGCAGCTCGCCGGCCGCGAAGAGATGCAGCAGGTCGACCAGGAGCTCCTGGCTGCGCTCCACCGCGAAGGCGGGGATCAGCAGGTTGCCGCCGCGCTTCATCGCCTGCTGCACCTCCTCGCGCAGCGCGCGCCGCCGCGCTTCCGGCGTGAAAGGCGGGCGCTCGCGGTCGCCATAGGTCGCCTCCACGACCAGGTGATCGATATTGGCGGGCGCGTCGGGATCGGGGTGGAACAGCTTGTGCTCCGGCCCGAGATCGCCGGAGAACAGCAGGCGCAGGCGGCGCTGCGCCGCATTGCCAGTCGCGATCTCGATCTCGACCGAGGCGGAGCCCAGGATATGGCCGGCATTCCAGAACCGGGCCCGGACGCCATTGCCGCATTCGATCCAGCTGTCATAGGCTGCAGCCACCACCTGGCCGAGGCAGGCCTCGGCATCGTCGCGGGTGTAGATCGGCTGCACCTCGTCGCGCCCGCGCCGCGCATTGCGGCGATTGAGGCGTTCGACCTCCAGCTCCTGGATGTAGCCCGAATCCGGCAGCATGAAGGTGAGCAGGTCGCGGCTGCCTTCGGTGGTCAGGATGCGGCCGGCAAAGCCCGCCCTGACCAGTTTCGGCAACAGGCCGGAATGGTCGATATGGGCATGCGTCAGCAGCACGAAGCCGAGCTCGCGCGGATCGAACGGGAAGGGATCGTAGTTCAGCTGCTTGACCGTCTTCGGTCCCTGGAACAGGCCGCAATCGACCAGGAAGGCGCCGCCTGGATGCCGCACC
This sequence comes from Desertibaculum subflavum, assembly GCA_003576705.1. Lineage (GTDB taxonomy): Bacteria > Pseudomonadota > Alphaproteobacteria > Ferrovibrionales > Ferrovibrionaceae > Desertibaculum > Desertibaculum subflavum. The sequence goes on along the minus strand of QOZS01000003.1, from coordinate 132,826 downwards.
AGATAGCAGGAGCCGGTGACCGTGCCGGCGGCGCCGTGAAAGGCGATGGTGACGCTCATCTCAGGCGATCCGATAGCCGTGATCGGTGCCCGCGAACTCGGTCGCAAAGCCGAAATCGGCGGCGACGCAGGCATGGATGCGGTACAGCGGATCGCCGCGGCGCACGCTGTCGCCGACCTTGCGCAGCAGGTCGATGCCGGCGCCCTTGTCGAGCGGCGCACCGGCCAGCCGGGCGATGCGCGCCAGCCGGTAGCAATCGATCGCCGCCACCACGCCGGCCGCATCGGCGGTGATCTCGCGGGTCAGCGAGCCGAGCTCGAACCGATGCGTCGCGGGGCCCTGCGCTTCGATGATACGCTCCATCGCGCTGAGCGCCGCGCCGGAGGCGAGCAGCTCGCGGGCCCGGGCCTCGCCCTGGCCGCCGCGCAGGGCGGGATCGAATTCCAGGATGCGGCCGGCGAGCAGCAGCGACTTCTCGCGCAGATCCGCCGGCGCGGTGGGCTCGCCCCGCAGCACGGCCATCACCTCGCGCGCCTCCAGCACCGGGCCGATGCCACGGCCGATCGGCTCGCGCGTCTCGGTGATGGCCACGTCGATCTCGAGCCCCACGCGGGCGCCGATATGCTCGAACAGCTTGCGCAGGCGCACCGCTTCGGTGTGGCTCCTGACCTTGGCCGAAGGGCCCATCGGGATGTCGACCAGAAGGTGGGTCGAGCCGGCAGCGATCTTTTTCGACAGGATCGAGGCGACCATCTGCTCCGGCGTGTCGACGCCGAGCGGTCGCTCCACCGCGATCAGGATGTCGTCGGCCGGCGACAGGTTGACATGTCCGCCCCAGACAAGGCAGCCGCGGGCGTGCTGCACCACGCGCTGCATCTCGGCGATGCCGAGATCGACGCGGGCCAGCACTTCCATGGTGTCGGCGGTGCCGGCCGGCGAGGTGATGGCGCGGGACGAGGTCTTCGGCATCGGCAGGCCGTGCGCGGCGACGATCGGCACCACGATCATCGAGGTCCGGTTGCCCGGGATGCCGCCGATGCAATGCTTGTCCAGCACCACCGGCTCGGGCCAGCTCAGGCGGGTCCCCGCTCCGGCCATGGCGAGGGTCAGGCTCAGGATCTCGTCGGTGGTGAGGAAGCCACCGCAGGCGATCAGGAAGGCCGCGATCTCGGTCTTGGAATACCGGCTGGCGGCGATGTCGCGGATGATCGCCTCGATCTCGCCGGGGGTCAGCGTGTGGCCGTGGATCTTCGCCCGCACGGCATCCAGGCTGGCCGGCGGGGCGGCCGGGCGGATGCGGATCTCGGCGCCTTCCTGTAGGCCGAACTGGCGGAAGGCCTGGTCCGCCAGCCCGATCTCGTCGGTTGCCAGCAACCGTTCGTCGTCCACGATGTTGATACTGGCGATGATCCGGTGGCTGTTGGCGAGCAGCTCGATCTTGGCCAGCGCCTGGAAGTCTTCCGGCCGGTAATGGGGGCAGCGACGGGCCAGGAAGGCGACGTTCTCGCGATAGGTATCGATGCCGATGCGGCGCAGTTTGAGGCGCGCCGGCGCGGCCGGTTCGGGTTCACGGGTGGACATCACGGGCAAGGCTTAGTTTCATGGCCTGGGGAAGGGAATGAGCCAGATCAACCGCCGTTGGCGGCACGGACCTATTCTGGTCCGGCAGCCGCAGGGAGCAGAAGCATGATCAAGGCCCCCAAATGCTGGTTCGTGGTCGCCGATTCGGGCCGCGCCATTGCCTATATGCGCCGGCAGGACCGCCCTGGCTATGACGAGGTTGCGCGTTGGGAATCAGTCGACGCGACCAAGCCGGCCCGCGACCTGGTCAGCGACCGCCCGGGCCGCGCCTTTGACAGCCGCGGCGGCCAGCGCCATGCGATGGAGCCCCCGACCGATCCCAAGCTATTGGCCAAGCGGGCTTTTGCCGCCGAACTGGCAGACGCCCTGAGCGGCGCGCATGCAGAGCAGCGATACGAGCATCTGATCCTGTTCGCCCCGGCGCGGGTCCTGGGGGAGATTCGCAAACGTCTGGCGGCGCCGACGGCCGAGGCTCTTGCCAAGGCGGTCGACAAGGATCTCACGAAATCACCGGCGCTCGACCTGTTCGCGACTTTCGATGCGGCCCGGTCGCCGCCCTGACGACCTGCGTTCAACCCGGCATTAACCGAATGCTGCCTATACACGCCGCTTCACAACGTTGCGGCGGATGAGGCGCGGATGGCCGGGACGGCTGACAGCGACGGGCAGGTCCGACATTCTGTTGTCGCCGAGCTGGCGGCCGAGGCCGGGCGCCTCGGTATCGAGGTGGCGGATGTCTCCGGCGAGTTGGAGGCGCTGACCACCCGGGTCAAGGCTCAGGCAACGATGGCGGCGGAATTGAAGCAGGCGGCGGACGGGCTCGCCGCCGGCAATGCCGAGATCGCCGCCGCCGCCGCCGAGACCGGCCGCTACGTCGCGAACTCCTCGGCCGAGATGGGCGCCTCGCGCGACCGGGTCGCCACGGCGCTGGGCGAGATCCGCGCGCTGGCCCAGGACGCCTCCACCATCGAGGTCGAGCTCGGCGGGTTGAAATCGGCCTTCGCCAACGTGCACAAGGTGGCGCGCGCGATCGACGCCATCGCCGCACAGACCAATCTGCTGGCCCTGAACGCAACCATCGAGGCGGCGCGGGCCGGCGAGGCGGGCCGCGGCTTCGCCATCGTCGCGACCGAGGTGAAGACGCTCGCCAAGCAGACCACCGATGCCACGGCGGAGGTGAGCCGCACGCTGGAGGCGCTCGATGCCGTGACGGCCAAGCTGATGGCGCTGAGCGGCACCGCGACGCGGCGCGCCGGCACGGTCGAAGGCGGCACGGCCGCGATCGGCGACGTGCTGGACGGCGTCGGCGGCGCGATCAGCGAGATCGAGGCGCAGGTGGCCCGCATCGCGCAAGCGACCCGCGACGGCGAGGCGCGCTTCGCCAAGGTGCGCGACACGGTCAGCGAGATGGCAGACGGCGTCGCCGATGCCGGGCGCAACCTGGACACGGCGCGCAGCCGCGTCGGCAACATGGTCGGGCTAGGCGAGACCCTGATCGGCCTCGCCGTCGGCTCCGGCGAGCCGACCGTCGACACGCCGATCGTCGAGCTCGCCCGCGCCAAAGCGGCGGAGATCGCGGCGGTGTTCGAGGCGGCCTTGAGCAAGGGCGAGATCAGCGTGGGCGATCTGTTCGACGAGGCCTATCAGCCGATCGCCGGCACCGATCCGCAACAGGTCATGGCGCGGTTCACCGGCTTCACCGACCGCGTGCTGCCGGCAATCCAGGAGCCCGCGCTGGCGATCGATCCTCGCATCGTGTTCTGCGCCGCGCTGGACCGGAACGGTTATCTGCCGACCCACAACCTGAAATTCTCGCAAGTCCAGCGGCCGGGCGATGCTGTGTGGAACGCCGCCAATTGCCGCAACCGGCGCCTGTTCAACGACCGCGTCGGCCTTGCCTCGGGACGCAGCACCAAGCCGTTCCTGGTGCAGACCTATCGCCGCGACATGGGCGGCGGCCAGTTTGCGCTGATGAAGGACGCCTCGGCGCCGATCACCGTGCAGGGCCGACATTGGGGCGGCTTCCGCATCGGCTACAAGGTCTAAGCGCGCCCCATCGCCTCACGCCGCATCGTGGAAGATGATGCCGAGCGTGCGGCGCTCGCCCGAGCGGATCTGGCTGACGCCGTGGCGGAGCGTGGTGCGGTAGGTGCCGCGCGTGCCTTTCACCGGCCGCTCGCGGACCGCGAAGACCACTGCCTCTCCCTGCGCCATAGGCACGACATGCGGTCGTGACTGCATGCGCGGGCGGTTTTCCACCAGCACCAGCTCGCCGCCGGTGAAGTCCTCGCCCGGCCGGTCCAGCAGGATCACCACCTGCAGCGGGAACACCACCTCGCCGTAGAGATCCTGGTGCAGGCAGTTGTAGTCGCCGGCGCCGTAGCGGAGCATCAACGGCGTTGGCCGCATCTGCCCCGCCGCGTGGCAGCGGGCGACGAAGTCGTCGTGCGCCGGCGGATAGCGCTCGTCCTGGCCGAGCCGCTCGCGCCACACATTGGCAAGGCCGGCGAGCGGCGGATACAGCGTCTCGCGCAGCCGGGCGACGATCTCTGGCAGGGGCCGCGCGAAGTACTTGTACTCGCCGAGCCCGAAGCCGTGCCGCGCCATCACCACGCGGCTGCGGAACCGGGCGTCGTCGGCATAGCTGGCCGCCAGATCGCCGCACTCGGCCGGCTCGAGCAGCCGGCCGAGGCCTGCATAGCCTTGCGCGTCGAGTGCCGTGCCGATCCCCGCCCAGTCGAGCGTGGCCGGATCCTTCATCGTGCCGCGCCGGCGTTCTCCTGCGCCAGCAGCTTCTTCTTGCGCGCCTCGCCCCAGCGATAGCCGCCGAGGCCGCCATCGCTGCGCACCACGCGGTGGCAGGGGATCAGCATGGCGATCTCGTTGGAGGCGCAGGCATTGGCGACCGCGCGCACCGCCGCGGGCTTGCCGGCCGCCGCCGCGATCTCGGCATAGGAGCGCGTCTCGCCGCGCGGGATCGCCCGCAGCAGCTCCCACACCCTCGCCTGGAAGGCGGTGCCGCGCACATCGAGCGGCAGGTCGGGCAGCGCCTTGCCGGCCGTCACGCTGTTCGCGAGCGCGGCAAGCCAAGGCTCCACCATCGCGCCGTCGCGGCTCAGCGCCGCCTTGGGGAAGCGGGCGCGCAGCTCCTCGACCAGGCTCTCCTTGCGGTCGCCGAGCTTGACCGAGATCACGCCCTTGTCGCTGGCGGCGAGCAGCAGCCAGCCGAGCGGCGTCTTCGCGGTGGCGTAGCGCAGCGCCAGGCCTTCGCCGCCGGCCTTCAGCACGCCGGGGGCGACGCCCATCAGGTCCTTGGCATCGGCATAGGCGCGCCCGCCGGAGCCGTAGCCCGCCTCGTAGATCGCGGCGGTGACGCTGCCGTCGCCCTTCAGACCCTGGGTCAGGCGATCGACCCGGGCGGCGCGGGCATAGCGCGCCGGCGTGGTGCCGGTCACCTTCCGGAAGGTGCGGTGGAAGTGATACGGGCTCATATGCGCGGCGGCGGCGAGCTCGGTCAGGCTCGGCGGCGTCTCGGCTTCCGCGATCAGGCGCAGCGCCCGTTCGACCGCGGCGACGCGCCCGGCATCGGCGCTGATCGCGGTCGGGCGGCAGCGCTTGCAGGGGCGGAAGCCCGCCATCTCGGCGGCGGCCGGGTTGGCGAAGAACAGCACGTTCTTGCGGAGCGGCGGGCGCGAGGCGCAGGAGGGCCGGCAATAGACGCCGGTCGTCTTCACCGCATAGAACCAGCGGCCGTCCTGCGATGCGTCGCGGGCGATCAGGCGGCCGTAGCGGGCCTCGTCGAAATCCGCTGTCGCTTGCGTCTTGGCCGTCGGCATGGCGGGGGCGGTATCCATGGCTTGGTCTCCGGTGGCTGTGTTGTCCGGCAATCTGCGTCGCCGGCGCGGAGCCCTCCATCCGGATCTTGCTGTTTCATTCGGGAGTCTAGCCGATCTTCCGCGGGGCGGGAGGGTCGGGGCGGCTTTCGGCGCGGCGCAGCGGCCGTATTTTTCTGCTATTCAAAGCCAAATCCCGGACGGAACCCGGACAGAAAGTCGGAGGAAACCATGGCCCAGGCCCAGCCTGACAAGGTGGTGCGGATCGGTTCGTCGAGCGGCTTCTGGGGCGACAGCCAGGTGGCGGCGGCCCAGCTCGTGCATCGCGGCGAGATGGACTACCTGGTCGGCGATTATCTGGCCGAGCTCACCATGTCGATCATGGCGCGCGCCCGCGAGGCCGATCCGAACATGGGCTATGCGACGGATTTCGTTACCGTCACCATGCGCCGCTTGATCAAGGATTTGGCGCGCAAGAACATCAAGGTGGTGTCGAATGCCGGCGGCGTGAATCCGCGCGCCTGCGCCGAGGCGATCCGCAAGATTGTGCGCGATGCCGGGCTGTCCTTGAAGGTCGCCTATGTGCATGGCGACGACCTGCTGCCGCAGGTGGAGCAGTTCCGCGCGGAAGGTTTGAAGGAGATGTTCACCGGTGCGGCGCTGCCGCCGAAGCTGCTCTCCATGAACGCCTATCTCGGCGGCATACCGATCGCCGAGGCGCTGAAGGCGGGTGCCGATATCGTCGTCACCGGGCGCTGTGTCGACAGCGCGCTGGCCCTCGGCATCCTGATGTACGAGCACGGCTGGAGCCCGACCGACTACGACAAGCTCGCCGCCGGCTCCCTGGTCGGCCACATCATCGAATGCGGCGCGCAATGCACCGGCGGCCTGTTCACCGATTGGCGCGACGTGCCGGACTGGGACGATATCGGCTATCCGATCGTCGAATGCCATGCCGATGGCAGCTTCATCGTGTCCAAGCCGCCTTCGACCGGCGGCCTCGTCTCGTTCGGCTCGGTGGCGGAGCAGCTGCTCTACGAGATCGGCGATCCCGGGGCCTACATCCTGCCCGACGTGGTCTGTGACTTCACCCAGGTGACGATGCAGGAAGTCGGCGAGAACCGCGTGCGCGTCGCCGGTGCGAAAGGGCTGCCGCCGACCGGCATGTACAAGGTGAGTGCGACCTTCCCGGATGGCTGGCGCGCGGTGGCGCAGATCACGATTGGTGGCCCCGAGGCGGTGCACAAGGCGCGCCGCACCGGCGAAGCGCTGCTGAAGCGCACGCGGCGCATGCTGGCGGCGATGAATCAGGCGGATTTCCGCGACAGCCTGGTAGAGGCGATCGGCGGGGAGAACATGTACGGCCCGCATTCCCGCGCGCTGGAGGCGCGCGAGGCGCAGATGCGCCTCGCGGTCAGCCATGACGAGCGCATGCCGGTCGAGATGTTCCTGCGCGAATGCTCATCGCCCGGCTGCTCGATGGCGCAGGGCACGACCGGCTCCGGCGGCGCCCGGCCGAAGGCGAGCCCGATCGTGCGCCTGTTCTCCTGCCTGGTGCCGAAAACGCGGGTGAAGGCGGCGATCGATCTGGAAGGTCAGGCGATCCCCGTCTCGATCCCGACCGAAGGCGGCTTCAAGCAGGGTGCCAAGGCGCCGGCAGGTTCAAGCGACGTACCGGCCGGCCCCACGGTGACGGTGCCCCTGATCAGGCTCGCCTGGGGCCGCTCCGGCGACAAGGGCAATGCCAGCAATATCGGCATTATCGCTCGCAAGCCGGAATACCTGCCGGCGATCCGCCGCGCCCTGACCCCGGAAACGGTCGGCGCCTACATGGCGCATCTAGTGAAAGGCAAGGTCGAGCGCTTCGAGGTGCCCGGCATCCGCGCGCTCAACTTCCTGATGCAGGACGCGCTCGGCGGCGGCGGCATGGCGAGCCTGCGCAACGACCCGCTCGGCAAGGCGCATGCCCAGATCCTGCTCGACATGCCAGTCGAGGTGCCGAAGGCCTGGGGATTGTCGTGACAGGAGCCCTCCCGCGCACCGCGCGCGGGAGGGCGAGCTGATTACCGCGCGCCGGCGCGGGGATCCTTGGTCAGGCGGAGATACGGCTTCAGCGCCCGCCAGCCGGAGAACTGCTTCTTCGCATCCTCGTCGGAGAGCGACGGCACGATGATGACGTCCTCGCCCGGCTTCCAGTTGACCGGCGTCGCCACCTTGTAGCCGTCGGTCAGCTGCAGGCTCTCGATCACCCGCAGGATCTCGTCGAAATTGCGGCCGCAGGTCTGCGGATAGGTGATCATCAGCCGGATCTTCTTCGCCGGGTCGATGACGAAGACGGTGCGCACGGTGAACACCTCGTCATGCGCGGGGTGCATCATGCCGTAGAGGTTCGCGACCTTCTTGTCCGGGTCGGCGACGATCGGGAAGTTGAGCGCCTGGCCCTGGGTCTCCTTGATGTCCTCCGCCCACTGCTTGTGGGAATTCACCGGGTCGACCGAGAGGCCGATCACCTTCACGTTCCGCTTGGCGAATTCGCCTTTCAGCTTGGCGACATAGCCGAGCTCGGTGGTGCAGACCGGCGTGAAGTCCTTCGGATGCGAGAACAGGATCGCCCAGCCGGCGCCGATCCAGTCGTGGAACTTGATCTTCCCGTCGGTGGTATCGGCTTCGAAATCCGGTGCCACGTCGCCAAGCCGCAATGTCATGGCTGATCTCCCCAGGTTGAACGCGTGATGCCGCCGATGCGCTGTCTATAGTGCGTGGCGGGCGTCTTTTCCAGCGGCGCTCCAATCGCGAGGTGGGAAGCGATGAGTGCTGCCGTTGAGCAGGCCGGACGCGGTTCGCGGCTTTCGGCCTATGCGCTGCTCACCTTCGCCGTACTGCTCTGGGCCGGCAACTGGATCGTGGGCCGTGCGGTGCACGAGAGTTTTCCGCCGGCGGCGCTCAATTTCTGGCGCTGGACTGCCGCGGTCCTGATCCTCGTGCCCTTCGCGCTGCCGGGCATGTTCGCCCGCCGCGCACTGCTGGTGCGACATTGGCGCTATCTTGCGCTGCTGGGTCTGTCCGGGATCACGCTGTTCCAGACCGGCGTCTATGTCGGCCTCCGCTCGACGCCCGCCGTGAACGCCGTCCTGCTGAACGCGTCGTTCCCCTTGTCGATGGTGCTGGTCAGCTGGGCGATGACCGGCGAGCGCGCAAGCATGCGGCAGGTCGGCGGCATGCTGGTTTCGGCATTGGGCGTCATCGTGATCATGTCGGGCGGCGAGATCGACAACCTGCGCCGGCTGGAATTCCATGTCGGCGATCTGTGGATTCTCGCGGCGCTGCCCTTCTGGGCGGTCTATTCGGTGCTGCTGAAGCGGCGCCCGCCGGAATTCGGCGGCGTCGAGCTCGTCTTCCTCACCGGCGTCGCCGCACTCGTCACGCTGCTGCCGCTCTATGCGGTCGAAACCGCCTTGTTGCCGCCGCCGGTCTGGAGCGGAACGACCTTGGCCGCCATCGCCTATATCGCCGTGGGGCCCTCGGTGCTGGCCTTCGTGTGCTGGAACCGGGGCGTCGCTCTGGTCGGGCCGAATATCGCGGGCCTGTTCGTCCATCTCATGCCGGCCTTCGGCACCCTGCTGGCCGTGCTGTTCCTCGGCGAGCGGTTCCTGCTTTCGCACGGCATCGGCATCGCCGTGATCCTGGCCGGCGTGATGCTGGTTACCGCCACGAAGCGCTGAGCCTTGATCGATGTCAGAGATCGCGGCGGCCGGCGGCGCTATGCATGAAGCGTGGCGGTTGATGCATCTCTCTCCGAGCCGCGCCGCGCGCAATGGCGTTCGCGGCTCGGCTTCGTTTTGGCGACGACCGGCGCCGCGGTCGGGCTCGGCAATGTATGGCGCTTTGCCTACGTCGCCGGCGAGAATGGCGGCGGCGCCTTCCTGCTGGTCTACATTGCCTGCGTGGTGCTGATCGGCATGCCGCTGCTGGTGGCCGAGCTGGCGCTCGGTCGCATCGCGCAGCGGGATGCCGTGCGCAGCTTCGAGTTGATCGGCGGCGCCCGCCGTTGGGGAGCGGTCGGCTGGATCGGCGTCGCGGCGAGCTTCCTGATCCTGACCTACTATGCGGTGATCGCCGGATGGGTGCTGCGCTATCTGGCAGGCTATGCCACGGGCGTGCTATGGCATGTGCCGGCGGGCGAGCAGGCGCAGGCCTTTGCCGCCTATATCGCGCAGCCGATCGAGCCTGTCGTCTGGCAGTTCGTGGCCATCGCTGCCTCGGCGGCGATCGTGCTTGCCGGCGTCGAGCGCGGCATCGAGGCGGTAAGCAAGGCCCTGTTGCCGGTGCTGGGGCTGGTCGTCGTTCTCCTTGCCGGCTACGGCCTGGCGCTGCAGGGCGGGGAGGCCGGCCTCGCCTTCCTGTTCGCTCCCGATTGGTCCGCTCTGGGGCGGCCGGGCGTCTATCTCGCCGCATTGGGTCAGACGTTCTTCTCGATCGGCCTCGCCATGGGCGTGCTCATCACCTATGGCGGCTACATTGGACATCGCGGCGGCCTTGCCGCGACGGCCGCCGTGGTGGCGGGGGCCGACACCGTCTTCGCGATCCTGGCCGGGATCGCGATCTTTCCGGCCGTCTTCGCATTCGGCCTCGATCCGGCCCAAGGGGCAACGCTCGCTTTCGTCACCCTGCCTCAGGTCTTCTCCGTCATGCCGGCAGGGATCGCCTTTGGACTTGGCTTCTTCCTGCTGCTGGCAGTTGCGGCGATCACCTCGATGGTATCGCTCATCGAAGTGCCGGTCGCGGTAATGATCGATCGGCTGGGATGGCCGCGCCGCCGCGCGGTGCTCATGCTCGCCGCGGCGGCCTTCCTGGGCGGCCTTCCTTCGGCGCTCGGATTTGGGCTCTGGCGCGCGGTCACACCCTTCGGGCACGGCATCCTCGATCTGGTCGACCACGCGGCGTCCGGTCTGCTGCTGCCGCTCAGCGGCCTCGCAACCGTCCTGTTCGTCGGTTGGCGCTGGTCGCGCAAGGCGGCATTGCTGGCCGCGGAGCTGGAGGGCAGCGCTTTCGGCGCTTGCTGGTGGATGCTGCTCCGCTATGTCCTGCCGGCGGTCATCGCGGTCATCCTCCTGGGCGGGATCGCCGCCCTATAGCCTCTCACCAGCTGCCGAGCGTTGCGGCCTGGCGAAGACGCCAGTCGCTGCGATCGGCGCGCGAGCGTGCGTCCGCGCGCTGCAATCCGGCGATCAGCCGCAGCACTTCGCCGAAATCGCGTTCGCGCCGCGGCGGATAGCCGAGCAGCAGCCGCACGCGATGTTCCGGGTCGATCACCGCGACGCTTTGGGCACTCGGGGTGAGCCCATAGCCGCGCATCATCTCTCCATCCGGATCGAAGGCGACGGCAAACGGCGCCGATGCTTCGCCGGGCCAGGCCCGCATGGCGACACCGAGCAGCTTGACGAACCGGGCGCGGAATTCCGGCAGCAGGGCGGCCAGGCGCCGCGTCTCCGCCGCGCGGTCGAGCGCGTCGCCTGCGCCCAGCGCGAAGAGCGCGACCCAGGCATCGTCGGACCAGCGATGCAACCGGGTCCGCTGCCCGTCGAACCGCAGGTCGGCATCGGGAGCATGGTCGCCGACCCTCAGGGCGGCCGGCGGCAGGTTGGTGAGGGCGACGGGGTCGAGAATGTGGGTGAGCGACATGTCGGTGATCCTGTGGGAGAGGCCTCTGGGAAGCCGGCTTCAGGCAAGGTCGAAGCCGCTGCTGCGCTCAGGCGGCGCAGCAGCCGGTACAGGTCGCTCGGATGACGCCTTCGGTGCGCTCCTCGATGCCGCGTGCGGCGACAGCCGCGCTGGCGAGCGCGCCCAAACGGCGGAGCAGGGGCCGCCAGATCCCAGTACTGCGATGTGTCGCCGGAGACGCCATATCACACATCTATTGTGCGTTATATCATGTTAAATATCTAAGTATCTCGGATGGTATAAATCAATACATATATTCAGTGTTGAATATGAGAAGCGCACGGCGCATTCTCCGGCGGCGCATGAGTTCAGCTGATCGCGGATTCGACCCAGGCGGCGAGCTGCAGCAGCCGATCATCGCCGCCGAGGGGGCCCATCAGCTGCAGCCCAAGCGGCAGGCCTGACGGGCCTTTGCCGTTTGGCAGCGAGATCGCCGGGGCCCCGAGAAAGCTCGCGAGGCGGTTGAAGCTTGGATCGCCGGTGCCGTCCGCTTTGGGCCACGCCTCGCCCGGCGCCGCCGGCAGCACGATCGCATCGTAGTTGGCGAACAGGTCGGCAAGCGCCGCCCGCGCCCGGGCGGCCGCTTCCAGGCTCGCCCGGTAGGTGGCCTCGGTGGTGCCTTCGCCTTCGCCGAGCAGCTTGTGGAACGCCGCCGACAGCTTGCTGCCGTGACGGTCGCGCTCATAGGCGAAGACGAATTTCGCTTCATAGGCCATGACGCGCTGATGCGCCTCGGTCAGGCCCTCGAAGGCCGCCGGCGTGGGCAGATCGACGATGCGCGCGCCTTTCGCTGCCAGGGCTTTGCGGGCTCGCTCGATCGCCGCGGCCATCGGCGGCGTCACCTTGGCCGCATCGGGATAGAGCGAGAAGGCGAGCCGCGGCGCCGAGACGCTGCGGGCATCCGGCGGTGCCGGCCGGCGCAGCAGCATGGCGTCGCGGAACAGGCAGATATCAGCGACGTCGCGCGCCATCAGGCCGAGCGTGTCGCAGGACGGCGCCAGCGCCTTGATGCCGACCACCGGGAACCAACTGATGCTGCCCTTGAAGCCGACGACGCCGCAATAGCTGGCCGGCCTGAGCACCGATCCCGCCGTCTGCGTGCCGAAGGCGAGAGTCGCCGTGCGGTCCGCCACGGCGGCGGCCGAGCCGCTGGAGGATCCGCCCGGCGTGCGCGCCGGATCGTGCGGGTTGGTGGTCGGGCCGGCATGGAAGGAGGCGAATTCCGTCGTCACCGTCTTGCCCAGCACCAGCGCGCCCTGCGCGCGCGCAATGGCGACCGCGGGCGCATCCCAGGCCGGGCGGTTGCCGGCATAGATCGGCGAGCCGTAGCCGGTCGGCATGTCGGCGGTGTCGATGATGTCCTTGACGCCGAGCGGCAAGCCGAACAGCGCCCCTTCCGAACCTGCCTTGTCCAGCCGGTCGGCAGCGGCGCGCGCTTGCGCGGGATCGAGATGCGTCCATGCCTGGACCACCGGTTCGCGTAGCGCGTGGCGTGCCAGCACCGCCTCGACGACATCGCGCACCTTCAAGTGCTTGCGGCGCAGGCCGTCGGTCAGCGCCCAGGCCGTCAGGCTGATCGGATCGGTCGAATTATTCATGGACGCCCCGCCCTCTGTAGTCGCGTCGTTGCAGGAATGTCACAACGACTTGTGGATTTCCGCTCGCACTTGCACAAGTCCTTGTGGGAAACCCTCTGTTTACCTTACATTTACGTTGCGTGGTCAGGATATCGACCGCGCGCCCTTCTTGGGCGTTTCCTCCCTAGACTTGGGCCACCCCGCAAGCGGTGGCCCTTTTTTCGCCCGCTGCCGTCATTCCGCCGCCGGCCGCAGCTCGCGGTCCTGGGCGAAAGCGGACAAAGCAGCGACCAGGCGTTCCAGGTCGCCGGCCAGCCGGGCGAAGCCCGGCTTCTTCGCCAGCCGCTCCTCGTCCATGTAGAGCCCGCGGTTGATCTCGATCTGCAAGGCGTGCAGCCGCTCTGCCGGCCGGCCGTAGTGATACGTGTTGAAGCCGCCGGCATAGGGCGCATTGCGGCTGACGCGGTAGCCGAGCGATTGCAGCGCGCGTGTCGCCGTCTCCACCAGTTCCGGCGCGCAGGCGCTGCCATAGCGATCGCCCAGCACGATATCGGGCCGGGCGCGCCCGCTGTCGCGCTCGAGCGGCCCGCCGGTCGACGGCATGGAGTGGCAATCGATCAGGACGGCGACACCAAAGCGTGCGCGCGTCTCCGCCAGCAGGCGGCCGAGTGCGGCGTGATAGGGCTGATAGCAGTCGCGGATGCGCCGGTCGGCTTCGGCAAAGGTGAGCTTGCCGCGATAGATCTCGGCGCCGGCACCGACCACGCGGGCAATGGTGCCGTGGCCGCCCGCCACGCGCAGGCTGGTCGTGTTGGCGAAGGCCGGCAACTCGTCCTCGAACATTGCCGGGTCCAGCTCGTAGGGCTCGCGGTTGACGTCGCAGAAGGCCCGGGCATAGCGCGCCGCGACCAGGGGCGCGCCGAGAAGCGGCACGGCGGCGAAGAGTTCGTCGACGAAACTGTCCTCGGAGCGGCGGATCGCCACATGGTCGAGCCGGGCGGCGGCGAGAAAATCGGGTGGGTAGAACGTCCCGCTATGGGGCGAGGAATAGACGAAGGGTATGCTTTGCACGGTCGGCAGGCTTAGGATGACCGGATCCGGTCCGGCTGCTTCGCCCGCCGCGCGCGCCACTTCGGCGTTCGGCATCGGGCTAGCGTATAGCAAGGAAACCGCGGCGTTAACCCGTTCTCGACCATTGGGTTTCTATAGGTTGCACATCATGGGACGGATCCTGCTTGCCGAAGACGACGCGACCATCCGCCGCTTCCTCGCCCGCGCGCTGGAGCGCGCCGGGCATGACGTGACGGCGGTCGGCGACGGCGCCCAGGCGCTGCCGCACCTCAAACCGGCGCGGTTCGACCTGCTGATCGCCGACATCGTGATGCCTGAGCTCGACGGCATCGAACTGGCGCGCCGAGCCATCGGCCTCGACCGCGGCCTCAAGGTCATCTTCATCACCGGCTTTGCCGGCGTTGCCAAATCTTCGGCGCCGGGCGCGACGGTGCTGTCCAAGCCGTTCCACCTGCGCGACATCGTGGCGGAAGTAAACCGCCAGCTGACCCCGGTTCCCGCCTCCACCGCCGACTAGGCTCGCCAGTCACCGCGCGCGCGGCTAGTGTCCGGCCACGCGCGAGGGCAACGATGAAGCTCAATCTCGGCTGCGGCGGCGACAAGCGGCCGGGCTGGATCAATGTCGACAAGTACCCGGATTTCGCTCCCGACCAGGTGGCGGATCTGGAAGCGCTGCCCTGGCCCTGGGCCGACGACAGCGTCGACGAGGTGATGCTGCGCCACGTGCTGGAGCATCTCGGGCAATCGTCGGATCTCTATCTCGGCATCATCAAGGAATTGTGGCGGGTCTGCCGCGACGGCGCGCTCGTCACCATCGTGGTGCCGCATCCCCGCCACGACAGCTATCTCAACGATCCGACCCATGTGCGGCCGATCACGCCGGCCGGGCTCGAGCTGTTCTCGCAGGCGAAGAACCGGGAATGGCGCGAGAAGGGCATCGCCAACTCGGCGCTCGGCCTCGCGCACGGAATCGATTTCGCGATCGAGCGCGTGGACATGCGCCCCGACGATGTCTGGGCGAAGCGCGTGTCGTCGGGGCAGATCACCACGGCGCAGCTGGCCGAAGCGGCGCGGCAGTTCAACAACGTGATCAGCGAGATGACGATCCGCTGGCGTGCGGTCAAAAAGCGGCCGTGAGCGACGCGACCAACCACACGCCGCTGCTGCTGTTCGAGGCCTTCGCGCCGTTCCGTTTCCGCCAGCCGGATGCGGCGCCCGCGGCGGAGCAGAGGGGCCGTGCCGGCGCGCGCTACCTCACCAGCTCGACGCCGTTCGTGAACCAGGTCGTGCTGCGCGAGCCGGCGCGGTTTCGCGTCCTGGCGGAACGGGCGCAGATCGCCTGCCGGCCGCGCGCCGAGTGGCCGGGCGCGGCCTTCGAGGGGCGGTCGGTGCTGTTCCTGCTGCCGAGCCAGATGCTCGGCTCCAACGTCGCGACGATGCTGTTCATCGACGCCTTCATCGCCGCCAGGCGGCCGAAGCGCGTCGGCGTCTTCTGCGCCCGTTCGTCGAGCGACATCTATCTTCGCGACCGCCGCATCACCACTTATCCGCTCTGGCTGCCCGAAGCAGAGCTGCCGGGCTGGGATGCCGTCATCGATCTCGGCCATCTGGAAAGCCGGCGCGATATCGATCTCTGGCCGGTCGAGATGGAGGGCGAGCTGAACCAGGCTTTCGGCCTGGAAGCGACCACGGCGCGCTATCCGAGCGAGGCGCGGTCCCTGGCGAAGCGGGCGCGGCCGTCCTTCGGCATCCTGCCGCTGGCGAGCTCGCCGCTGCGCACGCTGCCGCCGCCGGTGACGTTGGCGCTGGCCGACGCGCTGGCGCCGCTCGGCGAGGTGACGGTCTCGCTCAACCGTTTCCAGCGGCAGGGACAGCTTCAGGCCGAGGCGCTGAAAGCAACGCTGCCGAAGGGCGTCCGCATCGTCGACGGCTTCGCCGCGATCGGCGAGCTGCTGCGCGCGGTGGAGCGCTTCGACTACGGCATCTATGCCGATTCCGGCCCGGCGCACATGACCAAGCTCTGCGCCGCGCCCGGCACCGCCGTCTATGCGCCGGCGCCGGGCGAGGTGCTGCAGGGCCGGTTCCGCAATCTCGCGCTCTATCAGGTGCCGTTCCAGGGCCCGCATTGCGCAACGCCCTGCGGCCTTGCCAAGCTGCGCAAGGCACGCGACGGGCGGATCGGCTGCATGGGCTCGCTCGGTCTCTCGCTGGAGGAGCTGCCGGACCTGCCGGGCGTGCGGGATTCAGGCGTGGTCGAGCAGCTGCACGACCGGCCGGTGCCCTGCCTGGCGACCCTGGCGGCTGACCCGAAGCCGTTGGTCGATTTCGTGCTGGCCGATCTCAAGCGGCGCGGCATGCCGATTTAGAAGAAGCGGAGGAGAGACATGCGCCTGTTCGATCTCAAGGGGAAGGTGGCGATCGTCACCGGCGGCAATGGCGGCATCGGCCTCGGCATGGCCAAGGGGATGGCGGAGGCCGGGGCCGACATCGTCGTCGCGGGGCGCAACACGACCAAGAACGCCGCCGCCGTCGAGGCGCTCGGCAAGCTCGGTGCGCGCGCCGTGGCGATCGAGCACGACGCGACCGACGAGGGGTCGTGCAAGGCGCTGGTCAACGGCACCGTGCAGATGCTGGGCCGGCTCGACATCCTGGTGAACAACGCGGGCATCAACATCCGCAAGACGCCGGACGTGATGACGCTCGACGAATGGAACCAGGTGATCACCACCAACCTGACCAGCGCCTTCATGTGCTCCAACGCCGCCTATCCGGAGATGAAGCGGGCCGGCGGCGGCAAGATCGTCAACATCGGCTCGATGATGTCGATCTTCGGCGCGCCCTTCGTGCCGGCCTATGCGGCGAGCAAGGGCGGCATCGTGCAGTTCACCCGCAGCTGCGCCACCGCCTGGGCGCGCGACAACATCCAGGTCAACGCGATCCTGCCGGGCTGGATCGATACCGACCTGACCAAGCGCGCCCGGGTCGAGGTGCATGGGTTGCACGACCGCGTCCTGGCGCGCACGCCGGCCGGCCGCTGGGGGACGCCCGAAGACCACGCCGGCATCGCCGTGTTCCTGGCTTCCGCCGCGTCCGACTTCGTCACCGGCACGGCCATCCCGGTCGATGGCGGGTTCTCGGTTTCGGGCTAGGGGCTTGAACCGGCGGTTGCCGGTTCCGACATAAGAGGAACCCGTTGCCGCCGGATTCAGCTCGATGAACGATACCCTGCACCTCGTTTGCACGCATTGTCAGGCTGTCAACCGCGTGCCGCGGGGCAAGCTCGGCAGCGGCCGGTGCGGGAAGTGCAGGGCGCTGCTGCGCGACGATCATCCGATCGAGCTCGACGCGGCCGCCTTCCGCCGCCAGGTGGAGAAGAGCGACCTGCCGGTGGTGGTGGATTTCTGGGCGCCCTGGTGCGGACCGTGCCGCAGCATGGCGCCGCATTATGAAGGCGCCGCCCAGGCCTTCGGACCCACGGCGCGCTTCGCCAAGCTGAACACCGAGGCAAATCCCGACATCGCCGCGGCACTCAACATCCGCAGCATTCCGACCCTGGCGATCTTCGCCGGCGGTCGCGAGATCGCCCGCCAGGCCGGCGCCATGCCGGCCGGCGCCATCACCGAGTGGGTGCGGCGGAACCTGCCGCAATAAGCGCTTCGACATGGCCGGCGAGGCTCGCCGCGATCCGCGCCGTATCGAAATGCGGCGCCGCGGCGAAGCGGGTGCGGAGTTCGCGGCGCAGGTCGCGGCGCCGCGCCACGTCCCAGACCAGCTCCACCGCCTTGTCCACATAGGCGTCGCGGCTGCCGACGCAGAGATCCGCCAGGCCGGCGCCGGTGAGCAGGCTGGCGCCGGTGCGCTGCCAGGGCGCGATGCCGGCCCAGCTCACCGCCGGCACACCCATATGCAGTGGCTCGGCCAGACGCTCGCCCAGACTGAGCGGGAAGGGATCGAGGCAAAGATCGACCACGTTCCACAGCGCTGGCGGCGGCAGGCCCGATGCCTCGGCATGGGCGAAGTCGATGCGCTGGTCGATGCCGCAGGCCTCGAAGGCGGCGATCAGGTTCTTCCGCACCGTCGATACCGAATAGGCCGGACCGAAGAAGATCAGCCGCGCCGGCGGCAGTTCCTGCAGGATCGCCGCCCAGGTCTCGATCACGATCGGCCTTAGCCAGTCGGGCTCGGCCAGCGTGGCGAAAACCGGGAAGCTGGCGCGGACCGAAGCGACTTCCGGTTCGATCTCGATCTCCGGCAAGGCTTCGAGCGGCAGCCAGGCGCCGTCGAGCGGCAGCAGCTTTTCGATGCCGCCGCCCTTGGGCACCGCGGCCAGCACAGGATCGGCCAGAGTCGCGTTGACGGCGGAGAGGCCGGCAGGCACCGGCCGCTCCGGCCAGACGAGCTGTACCAGCGCCGGCTTGTAGGCGAGCGCCGAGATGCGCGCGCCGACGCGGCCATGCCCGTCGAGATCGATCACCGCGTCGAAACCGCGCGCGGCGAGCGCCTCGGCGATGGCACGCGCGGAGGTCTCCGGCGTCACCGTGACCTTGTCGAAAGCGTCGTGCAGCTCGTCGAATTGCTCGCGGGCGTCCCGATCGGCCGCGCCATGGACGAAGAGCTCCACCCGGAACCGGCCGCGATCCAGGTGACGCGCGACGCGGGCCGCGCGGGCGGCACCGTTCGGCGGCCCCGCCGTGCCGGCGAAGCAGAGTCGGATCTTGTCGCTTGGTGGGGACGCGGCCCGCGTCACCGGCAGGATCGAGGCGTCGATCGAGCGGGCGCGGGCCCAGTCGCGGATGCAGGCATTGAGTCGCTTCAGCCGCTCCGGCGTGTCGGCGGCGGCGAGCAGGCTCGGCAGCACGAAGGCGCGGCCGCGCTGGCCCTCCGGCAGCTGCTCGGCGAGGTCTAGCGGATCGCCGGCCTCGTCCGCCTTCAGGAAGTCGGCGGCATCGGACCACAGCTCCTGCAGCGCCAGTGCCGCCTCGGCGGTGATCTCCCCGGGCTCCAGCTTGGCGGCGAGGGCGAAGGCCTCCTCGTGCCGGCCGGAAGCGCGCATCAGGTCGATCAGATCGATCGCGGCCGCCACACCCTTCGGGTCGCAGTCGATCGCCACGCGATAGGCGCGCTCGGCCTCGCCGAAGCGCTGCTCCTCGCGCAGCAGGCGGGCATAGCGGTGATGCGCCTCGGCATGATCGGGCAGCGCCCAGATCAGGTCGCGGATCATGCCCTCGGCCTGGCGCGTCTCGCCCAGGCGATAGAGCTGCTCCGCGGCGGCGAGGACACGTTCGGGGTTTTCGATCACGGCCGGATTCCGGCCCGGGTCAATGCGCTCACGGCCCGCGCCGCTTCTTGAACTGGCGGCTGCCGGCGCGCCCGCCAGTGGAGCGCGGCTTCGCCTGGTAGGCGGCCTGGCCACCCTCGCCGAATTTCTGCGGCAGGCCGATTTCCAGATCGGCCTGTTCGAGGCGGCGCAGCTCGTCGCGCAGGCGCGCCGCCTCCTCGAATTCGAGATTGGCGGCGGCCTCGCGCATGCGCTTCTCCAGGCTGGCGAGATGCGTCTTCAGATTGTGGCCGACCAGATGCGCGACATCGTCGTCGCCTGTGCCGACGGTGAAGTGATCCGCCTCGTAGACGCTTTCGAGCACGTCGGAGATCTGCTTCTTGATGCTTTCCGGCGTGATGCCATGCGCCTCGTTATAGGCGCGCTGCTTGTCGCGCCGGCGATCGGTCTCCTTCAGGGCGCGGGTCAGGCTGTCGGTCATCTTGTCGGCATAGAGGATGACGCGGCCCTCCACGTTGCGCGCGGCGCGGCCGATGGTCTGGACCAGCGAGGTCTCGGAGCGCAGGAAGCCCTCCTTGTCGGCGTCCAGGATGGCGACCAGCGCGCATTCCGGGATGTCCAGGCCCTCGCGCAGCAGGTTGATGCCGATCAGCACGTCGAACGCGCCGAGGCGCAGATCGCGGATGATCTCGATCCGCTCAAGGGTGTCGATGTCGGAATGCAGATAGCGCACGCGGACGCCGTGCTCGCCGAGATATTCCGTCAGATCCTCGGCCATGCGCTTGGTCAGGGTGGTGACCAGCACGCGATAGCCCTGCTGCGCCACCGCCTTGCATTCGCCGAGCAGGTCGTCGACCTGATGCTCCACCGGGCGGATGATGCAGGTGGGATCGATCAGGCCGGTCGGACGGATCACCTGCTCGGTGAATACGCCGCCGGTGCGTTCCATTTCCCACGAGCCGGGCGTGGCCGAGACATAGACCGATTGCGGCCGCATGGCGTCCCATTCCTCGAATTTCAGTGGCCGGTTGTCGACCGCGGAGGGGAGGCGGAAGCCGTATTCGGCCAAGGTCGCCTTGCGCCGGTAGTCGCCGCGGAACATGCCGCCGATCTGCGGTACGGTGACGTGGCTCTCGTCCACCATCAGCATGGCGTTCTCGGGCAGGTATTCGAACAGGGTCGGCGGCGGCTCGCCCGGCCGGCGCCCGGTGAGATAGCGGGAATAGTTCTCGATGCCGGCGCAGGAGCCGGTCGCCGCCATCATCTCCAGGTCGAAATTGGTGCGCTGCTCCAGCCGCTGCGCCTCGAGCAGCTTGCCGGCGCCGCCGAGCTCCTGCAGGCGGATCTTGAGGTCGATCTTGATCTGCTCCATCGCCTGGTTCAGCGTCGGTTTCGGCGTCACGTAGTGGCTGTTGGCGTAGAGCTTGATCTGCTTCAGCGACGCGGTGCGCGCACCCGTCAGCGGGTCGAACTCGACGATCTGCTCCACTTCGTCGCCGAACAGCGAGAGCCGCCAGGCGCGGTCCTCCATATGCGCCGGGAAGATCTCGACGGCGTCGCCCTTGGCGCGGAAGGCGCCGCGGGTGAAGGACGCTTCGTTGCGGCGGTAATGCAGCTCGACCAGCCGGCGCAACAGGTCGTTGCGCTCGATCTTCTGCCCCGCCTGCAGCGACAGTGTCATCTCCGAATAGGTCTCGACCGAGCCGATGCCGTAGATGCAGGAAACCGAGGCGACGATGATGACGTCGTCGCGCTCCAGCAGCGCCCGCGTCGCGGCATGGCGCATGCGGTCGATCTGCTCGTTGATCGAGGCGTCCTTCTCGATATAGGTGTCGGTCCGCGGCACATAGGCCTCGGGCTGGTAATAGTCGTAATAGGAGACGAAATACTCGACCGCGTTCTCCGGGAAGAAGCTCTTCATCTCGCCATAGAGCTGCGCGGCGAGCGTCTTGTTCGGCGCCATGATCAGGGTCGGCCGCTGCTCCCGCTGGATCACATGCGCCATGGTGAAGGTCTTGCCCGAGCCGGTGACGCCGAGCAGCACCTGGTCGCGCTCGCCACGGTTGACGCCTCCGGCCAGCTCCACGATCGCCTGCGGCTGGTCGCCGCGCGGCTCGAACTCGGAGACCAGCTTGAAGGGAACGCCGCCTTCGCTCTTTTCCGGCCGCGGGGCGCGGCTCGGCAGCAGCAGCGGGCCACCGGTATCGGCCGCGGGGAATACGGGGAGCGGTACAGGTTTGAGCATCCGATGAGTATAACCGAGCGGCAAGCCGACGCTCACGGGAGGAAACGGTGACACCAAAAATTCGTGAAATCGCCTCGGGCCTTCGCTTTCCGGAAGGGCCGGTGGCGATGCCGGACGGTTCCGTCATCCTGGTCGAGATCGCCGCCGGCCGGATCTCGCGCATCCTGCCGGACGGTCGCCGCGTGACGGTCGCCGAGCCGGGCGGCGGCCCGAACGGCGCGGCGATCGGACCGGGCGGCAAGCTCTATGTCTGCAACAACGGCGGCAACGAGTGGTACGAGAAGGACGGGCGTACCTTTCCGGGCCTGGCCGACAAGGGCTATTCCGGCGGCCGCATCGAGGTGGTCGATCTCGCCAGCGGCAAGGTCGAGGTGCTGTACCGCGAATGCGACGGCGTGCCGCTCAAGGGCCCTAACGACCTGGTCTTCGACGGCAAGGGCGGCTTCTGGTTCACCGATCACGGCAAGACCTATCGCCGCTCGCGCGACCGCGGCGGCCTGTTCTACGCGCGCGCCGACGGCTCGATGATCAAGGAGGTCGTGTCGGCGCTGGACGGGCCGAACGGGGTCGGCCTGTCGCCGGATGGCGGCCGCGTCTACATCGTCGAAACCGGTCCCGGCCGCTTCTGGGGCTGGGATATCAAGGGCGAGGGCGAGGTGGAGCGCCTGCGCGGCGGGTTCGGCCATGAACGCGGCCATCTGCTGGCCGGCCTGCCGGGCTACCAGCTGCTCGACAGCCTGGCGGTCGATGCGGAGGGCTATGTCTGCGCCGCCACCATCGGCAATGGCGGCATCACGGCGGTCTCGCCCGATGGCAAGGTGATCGAGCATTACGCGCTGCCCGACCCCCTGGTCACCAATATCTGCTTCGGCGGGCCCGGCCTCCGCACCGCCTATGCCACGCTGTCGATGACCGGGAAGCTGGTCAGCTTCGAGTGGCCGAGAGCCGGCCTGCCGCTCCACCACCTGAACCGGTGACGGAGCGGCGTTGCCGCTACTTTTAGTGCGACAGGATGACCGGGACGGTCATGGTCTCCAGGATCGACCGCGTGGCGCCGCCGAAAGCGAGCTCGCGCAGGCGGCTATGGCCATAGGCGCCCATCACCATCAGGTCGATGCCGAAATCGGATACCGCGCCGAGCAGTGCGTCGCCGACGCCGATATCCCTGGCGACGGTGTGCTTGGCCTCGACCTTGACGCCGTGGCGGGCGAGATGCGTCGCCATGTCGGCGCCGGGATGGTGCGAGCCGCTGTCGGGGTTGACGCTGAACACGATCACCTGCTCCGCCTTCTTCAGGAAGGGCATGGCGTCGTGTGCGGCGCGGGTCGCCTCGCGGGTGCCGTTCCAGGCGATCATCACCCGCTTGCCGATGGTCGGGTAGTTGCCGACATAGGGCACGCAGAAGACCGGGCGTCCGGCGCTGAGGGCGACATGGGCGGCCAGCACCATGGTGCCGGGCAGGCCTTCATCCATCGGGTCTTTCTGATCGACGACGATCAGGTCGCAATAATGGCCCTGTTCGATCAGGTTGGAGATCTCCGGGCCGTCGGCCTCGCGCCATTCGAGATTGCGGCCGGCTTTGTCGGCGACCTTGAGCGCCGCCACCTTGGCTTGAGCCGCTCGATCCTTCAGGCGCGCCATCTCCTGCTCGATGACCCCGGCCGGGATGAAATCGACATAGCCGGTCGGTATGATCGGGGTGGGGATGACGTAGAGCGAGGTCACGTGGGCATCGAACTTGGCCGCCAGCGACAGCGCCACGTTCAGTCGCGCTTCGGCGCGCGCATCGCTGCCGCCTTGCACGAGTATGGTCTTGATCGACATAGGCTCTCCTCCTGGATTCTCGCCTGCCCGTTCTTATGGCCGGCGATTGAGGCGCCGGCGCTGACCTAGGTCAACTGCCGCGAACTATTTGCATCAGCTTGCCGGCGCAGGGCCGGGGCGCACCGAGGCAACGCGGAACGTATAGTCGTGCCCATCCGGCTCGTGGATGGTGACGTATTCGCCCGGGCGGAAGACGTGCTGCTCCAGCCGGTAGAAGGACTCGTCGTCCTCCTCCCCCGGCACGTAAGAGAACACCCAGCGATGATTCCGCGTGCGGTGCAGGCTGCCCATCCGCTCGTCCTCGCCCGGCCAGAAGCGGCGCACCTTGCATTGCGGCTTCGACTTGCCGAAGGCATCGGCATCGATATGGCCGTCCGGCATCAGCGGCGCCACGAACTCGTAGCCGCGGTCGCGGCTGCCGTTCGGGAAGTCGTGGCTGCGCGCCAAT
Source organism: Desertibaculum subflavum (assembly GCA_003576705.1). Classification (GTDB taxonomy): domain Bacteria; phylum Pseudomonadota; class Alphaproteobacteria; order Ferrovibrionales; family Ferrovibrionaceae; genus Desertibaculum; species Desertibaculum subflavum. The sequence continues at coordinate 109,248 of QOZS01000003.1, read as the reverse complement.
TCGAGGCGGATGGTGCTGAGCTTCATCGCGTCGTTCCCCGTCCGAGATTGACCAGACATGCACCCGTTCTGCACCAGGGCGCGCTCGAAACCGCCATCCTTCTCAATGAAGCCGAGCGCGGCAAGTTGCGCAGGAGAGGCAAGATTAGGGCATTCCCTCGTCTCGATCCGGAGTTTTCTGCACCCGAGCATGCGCGCCAATCCCACCAGGGCGTCGACCAGCATGACCAGCGGCTCCTTGGCATGCGCGAGCGCGGCCTGGGCAATCGGCTCGGACACGAGCACGCCCTGACGGTCTCGGGTGAAAACCACGAGCGCGTAGAGATAACCGCGTTCGCATGAGAGCCCGATGATGCCGCGCTGCGGCGTTCCGCCGCGGCCGATATGCCGCCGCCCGTAGGTGACCCAGCCATCCAGGGTCAGGTCCGGCCGGGCCAATCGGGCCAGCGGCCAAGCGTGCCGAAGGCTGTCACGGTCAAGAAAGACGGGATGAAGGGTAAGCAACCGCCAGCTCCGCAATGTCGAAACAGCAGAGCCGCCCCGCAGCTTGGCAGCTATGACTTAAGTCAAACGGGTGGTACCCTGCACTGCACAATTGGACTAGATGTCGCCGCGTCATGTCGTCTTCCTCCGATCGCCGCGTGCACGCTGTGCCGCTTCCCCAGGCCCTGAAGCGCGAGCCGGGCCTGCCGGCGCCGTGCGCCGCCTGCGCCGCGCGCACGTTTTCCGTTTGCGCGCCGCTGGACGGCGAGGCCCAGCATCGGTTCTTCGGCATGGCGACGCGGCTTCAGTATGCGCCGCGCAAGCTGCTGTTCCAGGAAGGGGATGCCGCGGACCACGTGTTCAACGTGACCGAGGGTTCGGTCTGTGTCAGCAAGGCGCTGTCCGATGGGCGTCGGCAGATAACCGGTTTCCTTCTGCCGGGCGATTTTCTCGGTCTGGCGCAAGGCGATAGCTACGCCTATTCGGCCGAGACGCTGACCGAAACCAATGTCTGCAAATTTCCGCGCGGCCGTTTCCAGCGCTTCCTCGCCGAGAACCCGCAGATGGAGCATCGCCTGCTCGGCATGGCCTCGAACGAGCTCGCCGCCGCACAGGACCAGATGCTGCTGCTTGGCCGCAAGACGGCGATCGAGCGTGTCGCCTCGTTTCTGGTTTCGCTCTCCGATCGTCGCGCCGCGCGCGGCTTTGCGACGTCGCCGCTGCCTTTGCCGATGACCCGCGGCGAGATCGCCGACTATCTCGGCCTCACCATCGAGACGGTAAGCCGCGCTTTCACCAAGCTGCGCAAGCAGGAACTGATCGCATTGGAGACGATCGACCGGGTGCAGATCCCCGATCTCGAGAACCTGCGCGACCTCGCCCTCGGCAGCTGACCCCGAACTTCGCGGGCGCTTCACAAGCATGATGAATTGACGCGAGCGTGCCGGTTGACCGGGCGCGCCGCTAAGCTGCCGCTCCCGAAGGTGCCGGCGAGAGGAAGCCCATGACCTACATGACCGAGGAGCGCCGCCTCATCCAGGCGCAGGCCCGGGAATTCGCCATGAAGGAGGTGCTGCCGGTGGCCAATCGGCTGGACCCGGTGCAGGGCGAGATCCCGATGGAGCTGCGCGCGAAGATGGCGGCGATGGGCTATTTCGGCATCGTCATCCCGGAGGAGTATGGCGGCCTCGGCCTCGGCGTCTTCGAGTACTGCCTGATCACCGAGGAACTGTCGCGCGCCTGGATGAGCGTCGCCTCGATCATCGCGCGCGGCAACGGCCTCTCCGCCGGCCGCGGCATGAGCGAGGAACAGCGCCGGCACTACCTGCCGAAGATGGCGCGCGGCGAATATCTCGGCGCCGGCTCGATCTCGGAACCGAATGCCGGCTCCGACGTCGCCAACATCTCCTGCCGCGCGCGGCGCGACGGCGACAGCTGGGTCATCAACGGCAACAAGTACTGGTGCACCTTCGCCGATGGCGCCGATTACATCATGCTGCTGGCCCGCACCTCCGATCCGCCGGATCCGAAGCGGCGCCATCTCGGCATTTCCAGCTTCATGATCCAGAAGCCGCGCGGTGAGCTGCCCAAGGGCTGCAAGGGCGCGCCGATCCCGAAGATCGGCTATTTCGGCTGGAAGACCTGGGAGCTCGCCTTCGACGATTGCCGCATCCCGGCGGATTGCCTGGTCGGCGAGGAAGGCCGCGGCTTCTATTACACCTCGGCGGGCCTGGAGCGGGCGCGAGCGCATACGGCGGCCCGTGCCATCGGGCTCGCCCGCGGCGCGCTGGAAGACGCCATGGCCTATGCCCAGACGCGCGTGCAGTTCAACCAGCCGATCGGCGAGTTCCAGGCCATCCGGTTCAAAATCGCGAAGATGGCGACCGAGATCGAGGCGGCGCGACAGCTGATGTATTTCGTCTGCGACGAGATCGACAGCAAGCGCCGCTGCGACCGCGAGGCGGCGATGGTCAAGCTGTTCGCCTCCGAGATGGCGGAGCGCGTGACCTCGGAAGGCCTGCAGATCCTCGGCGGCGCCGGCTACACCAAGCTGCATGCGATGGAGCGCCACTGGCGCGATGCGCGGCTGACCAAGATCTTCGAAGGCACCTCCGAGATCCAGCAGCGCATCATCTCCGACAGCCTGCTCGGCAAGCCCGCCGGCTGATCGCTATCAGCGCAGGTGCCGGCGGAAGCTTTTGAGGAATCCGAGAGCAGGGGACTCGCCGCCATCCGGCGCGGGCTGCCCGGCGGGGCGCTGGAGAAAGTCGTTCAGGTTGCTCTGGCCTTCGCCGGCAAGCGCCTCGGCGCCGACGAAGCCCATGCTCCAATCGGCGAAGGACCGCTCGCGCACGCTCTCCTCGGCCATGACGATGATGCCCTGGTGCCGCGGGTCGCGCCGAATCCGCTGCATCAGCGCGTCGACGGCCGATTCCGGCCCTTCCACGGCCTGGATGAAGTTGCCGTCGTGAAAGAGCAGCATGCCGGTGATGTCGGCTTGGGCGTTGTTGCGGCGCGACTGGTCGAGGAGCGCGAGGATGGTTTCGCGCCTGAACGGCACGGCGGCAGCGCTGACATAGACGATCATCTTGAAGGAGGCGGGCATCGGCAGGCACCACGAAACGAAACGCGCATCTGGTTTAGCTCCGTTCCTGCCTTTGGCAAGTCTGGCCATTGGGAAGCGGCGTCATCGGGCTTCACGCCGCTCTTCGGTCTCTGCATGATCGCCGTCAAGCAACGACGACGGGAAGGAGACGGCCATGCGCATCGGAATGCTGCTTCGCTACGACGGGAAAGCGGGCGGGCCCGATATGGAACCGGTGCTGGAGGCCGAGCGGCTCGGCTTCCACTCGGTCTGGGCCGGCGAGAGCTACGGCACCGATTCGGTGACGCCGATCACCTGGGTGCTGGCGCGAACCAGCAAGATCAAAGCCGGCACCGGCATCATCCAGATGGGTGCCCGCACGCCGGCTTGCGCGGCGATGACGGCGATGACGCTCGCCGCCATGTCGAACAACCGCTTCCTGCTCGGCATCGGCCCCTCCGGTCCGCAGGTGATCGAGGGCTGGCACGGCGTCGCCTATGGCAAGCCGCTGACGCGGACGAAGGAATATATCGAGATCATCCGCCAGGTTCTGGCGCGCAAGGGTCCGCTCGAATACCAGGGCGAGCACTACACCATCCCCTACAAGGGGCCGGGCGCGACCGGCCTCGGCAAGCCGCTGAAGAGCATCCTGCACGGCGACCCGGGCTTGCCGATCTACACGGCGGCGATCTCGCCGCCGGGCCTGCGCACCGCGGGCGAGGTGGCGAACGGCGTGCAGCCGATCTTCATGTCGCCGGAGCGCAGCGCGATCATCGCCGGCCCGGTGAAGGAAGGCCTCGCCAAGGCCGGCAACAAGCCGCTCGCCGATTTCGACATCGCGCCCTTCGTGCGCGTGCGCATGGGCGATGATCTGGAAGCTTGCCGCAACGCGGTCAGGCCGGAACTCGCGCTCTATATCGGCGGCATGGGCGCGCGCGAGAAGAACTTCTACAACGACTTCGCCAAGCGCCTCGGCTACGAGGCGGAGGCGAAGCAGATCCAGGACGCCTTCCTGGCCGGCCGGCGCGAGGAGGCGATGGCGGCGGTCCCCGACAAGCTGATCGACGAGATCTGCCTTGTCGGCCCGAAGGACCGCATCAGGGACCGCCTGCAGGTGTGGAAGGAAGCGGCGAAGCGCCACGAGGTCGGTACCCTGCTGCTCGGCGGCGCCAGCACCGAGGCGATGCGGGCGATCGCGGAGGCCGCGCTCTGACCATGCCGGGTGGCGCGGAAGATTTGCGCAACTTCGCGCAAGGCTTCCGGGTCGACGGCACGCTGGTTCTCTGGGGCATCGGTCTGGCTGAGGCAGCACGGCTCTTCGGTGCCGCGCCGCGCGATGGCCGGCCGGTCGCCCAGTTCCTTTGCCGCGATGTCGCGGGGATCGCGGTGCTGAGCGGAGAGCTCACCGCGCCGCAGGTGGACCGGCCGGTGCTCGGCGCGTCGTTCGAAATCGCGCCCGTTCCGCAGGCGCTGTGGCGGCCGAACCACTGGTACGACATGTTGAAGGCCGCGTTGGGCGAGCCCGCGGCGGCGAGCCGCAGCGACGTGCCGCCCCATGCCGACGCCTCGGGCTGCGTGACTTTCTATGCGCGCTGGAACGGGGACGATTGCAGCATCGGCCTGTCGATCTATGGCGCGCCCCGTACAGTCCTGGGCGGTCGGTCGATCGGCACGCTCTGGCTCGGCTGGAGCGAGGCGAAGGCCGCCGAGCCCTTCATCGCGGAATGGCGAGAGCGATGTGCCTGGCTCGACGGCTGCGCCGCCCGACTGTCGAAGCTCGATCGTTTCAGCGTCGACGAGAAGCTCTATCCGATGTCGAGCGGTGGTTATCACCCGGTCGGCCTTTCGGCCGAAATCGCCGCGCGCCGCGCGAGCGGCCTCGTGCTGCACTATCCAGACATCCTCCTCACCCCGCGTGCGATCGCCTCGAAGCTGACGACCAGGAGCTTCGCGATCTGGACCAGCGAGGCAGACGGCATCTGGTGCGCGTCGACGGCCTGGGACAGCATCGCCTATCCGATCGGTACGCCGGTGACGGCGAACTGGGCGGAGATCCTCGCAGCCAAGGGCCCCGGCTATTCCGAGCTCGGCATCCGGCCCTGGGGCGTGCGCAGCGGCGACCGCTCCCGCGAGATCGCCGCCGCCGCGCAGCGGTTGCGCGGCATTCCGGGCGTCACCGTCAAGCACCACGAAGGCTACAACGCCTGAGGGCGGCTCAGCCCGTCAGGTCTTTCAGCAGCGGCAGGGTCTCGGCGGCGATCCATTCGATCTGGCGGTCGCGCTCCTCGTAAGGCCCGACCAGGTCCAGGATCACATGCCGTACGCCCGCCTCGTAGAAGCCGCGGATCTGCTCCGCCACCTGATCGGGCTTGCCGAGCGCGGCGTAGCGGCGCGTCGCGTTGCGGAAATCCATCGCATAGCGCGCGCTCAAGGTGACGGTCGCGGCGTCCAGCGCCTTCTCGTAGGTATCGTCGACGCGGGCGAAGAGGAGGTGGCCGGTGCCGTAGGTCGCAAGATCGCGGCCCTGCGTCGCCGCCTCGATCTTCTCCAGCGACGACTTGTACATCGCCGGCGTCACCACATAGGAAAGCCAGCCATCGGCCATGCGTCCTGCGCGCGCGAGCGCCGCGTCGGATCGCCCGCCGCACCAGATCGGCGGGCCGCCCGGCTGGCGCGGCGGCGGGCGCATCGGCACGCCGTCGAACTGGAAGAAGCGGCCGCGATGCGTCGCCGGCTCGCCGGTCCAGAGCTTGCGCAGGACCTCGATGCTCTCGCCGAGCCTCGCGCCGCGCTCGGTGAGCGGCACGCCGCAGGCTTCGTACTCCTTCGGAAACTCGCCGCCGACGCCGACGCCGAAGATGAAGCGCCCCTCGGTCAGGTGGTCGAGGGTCGAAACCTGCTTGGCGACCGGCGTCGGATGGCGCAGCGGCAGCAGATAGACCGCGGTGCCGAGGGTGAGGCGCTGGCTCACCATCGCCGCCTGAGCGAGCTGCTGGAACGGATCCAGGATCGCGACCGGGAAGGAGATGTGGTCGCCGACCCAGAGCGAGGCATAGCCGGAGCGGTCGACCAGCTCGACCAGCTCGCGCAGCTCGCCGATGGTGGGCATCCACGGCGCCGTCGCCGGCTCGGTGCGGCGATGGATAGTCTGGATGCCGACCTTCAGCCGTTTCTCCAGCGGCAATGTCATGCGTCCCTCCCGGTTTCCGGCGCCCGCTTCCTAGGCTTGGGCCAGCATTCCTTCAATCAGGTTCTGCACCGACAATGCGTCCCGGGCGGAGGCGATGTGATGCGGCCTGCCGTCGAGCCACGCGGCCATGTTGTCGAGCTGGCGGGTAAAACCTTCGCCGCGGGCGTCGTGCTCCGATGCGATCACCGGCGACCATGCCTCGTTGCCTTGCGCCATCTGCAGCCAGAACCAGTCATGCAGCCGATAGCTGCGGCGGTCGCCATGGACCAGCATTTCTACCCGATCGGGGCCGGCGCCGCCTGTGCCGCCGACGATGGTGACCGGCACACCGCCGGCCCGGAGCGCGGCGGTGATATGGGTCTCGCAGAGTGCCGGGTCGCTTTGGAAAACCGGGGTCGAGCCGAGCAACTTGGCCGGGCCGAGCAGGCGCTCGATCAGGAAGACGTAGTGCGACAGCACCTCGCGAGTGAAGCCGCCTTCGGCGCGGAAGCGCAGCCAATCGGCCGTCACTTGCCAGTCGCGCGGCCAGCGCGCGAAATGCACGCCGACCGAGATTCCGCGGATCTGCCCCATCGAGCCGTCCTTGAGCGCGCCGGCAATGGTCTCGACCGCGCGGCAGGATGCCTGGATGAAATTGACCGCGTTCGGCACCTTTGCCGCTTCCAGCCGATCGACCAGATCGCGGCTCTCCGCCGCGTCGGTCCCGAGCGGCTTTTCGCATAACACCGCCTTCCCCGCCGCCATCGCCGCCAGGGCATGGATGCGGTGAAATGCCGGTGGGCAGGCGATGTAGACAAGGTCGGCCAGCCCGCCGGTTGCGCTGGCCGCGTCCGGCACGACGGCGAGATCGGGATGCTCGGCGGTAGCGGCGGCGACCGCCTCGGAGCTCGGGTCCCAGGCCGCCTGGATTGAGAAACGTGGATGCCGACCCAGATTCGCGATCATGCGGCGGCCCATGATGCCGAGCCCGATTACCGCGACGCCGTAGCTCGTTGCCGCCATACTTCACCCTCCGATCGGCCGATCCTGCAGGATCGGCGATGATAGCGCGGCTGCGGGGGAGGGAGGGCAAATGAAGATCACCGACGTCACGGTCACGCTGTTCGCCTGGGACGGCATCCCGCCGACGCAATACGGCCGGCATACCGGCCGCTTCGCGGGCGTGAGCGATCTCGGCCTCGTCACCATCCGCACCGACCAGGGACTGGAAGGTCATGCCTTCCTCGGCGCCTCGAGCCGCCCCGCCAGCGACGATGGCGGCACGCTGATCCGCCATCTGAAGCCGCTCCTGGTCGGCGACGACGCGCTCGACCGCGAGCGTCTGGTGCAGCGCATGTGGCAGCGTGGGCGCGCCACCACCTTGCGCTGCATCGGCGCCGTCGACATCGCACTCTGGGACCTGGCCGGCAAGGCGGCGGGCATGCCGATCCACCGGCTGATCGGCACCTATCGCGACAGCGTGCCGGCCTATGCGAGCTCGGCCGTGCTGCCATCGCCCTCGGCATACGCGGAGGAGGCGCAGGCCTTCAAGGCGCGCGGCTGGACCGCCTACAAGATCCACCCGCCGACGCGCTGGGAGGAGGACATCAAGGTCTGCGAGGCGGTGCGCAAGGCGGTCGGCGACGACTATCGCCTGATGCTGGATTCGACCTGGGCCTACCAGTATCCGGAGGCGCTGCGCGTCGGCCGCGCCATCGAGGATCTCGGCTTCTACTGGTACGAGGACCCGTTATCGGAGGACGACATCACCTCCTACGTCAAGCTGCGCCAGCAGCTCCGCGTGCCGATCCTGGCGACCGAGTACACGCCGGGCAGCCTGACCGCCTATGCGCCCTGGCTCACCCTGCAGGCGACCGACTATTTGCGCGGCGATGTCGCGGTGAAGGGCGGCCTCACGGCGTGCCTCAAGGCGGCGCATCTCGCCGAGGCCTTCCACATGAACTACGAGGTGCACCATGGCGGCAACTCGCTGAACAACGTCGCCAACCTGCATCTCGCGATGGCGATCCGGAACTGCGAGTATTTCGAGGTGCTGCTGCCCGACGCGGCGCAGAAATGGGGCCTGGTGAAAGATATCGAGGTCGATGCCCAGGGCTTGGTTCACGCCATCGACAAGCCGGGCTTGGGCGCCGAGATCGATTTCGAGCTGATCCGCAAGAAGCAGATCGGCGTGCTGAGCTAGTTCAGCTGCTGCGTGCTCACGCCGCGATTGCCCGGCGGTTGCGCAGCCGGCGGCTGGCCATAGGCCGGCTGCCCCGCCGGCGGTTGGCTCGCCGGCGCGTTGGGGGAGAGGCCGGGGCTGGTGCGCATCGGCGCGGCCTGGCCGGTGGTCGCCTGGGTCACCACCACCTCGACATAGGAGCCGTAGAGCGTGCGCGGGCTGACCTGCACGGTCGCCACGCGGCCGCCGCGCTGGAAGTTCAGCACGCTGGTCGGCCCGCGGAACACCGAGATCTCCTGCCAGCCCAGCGCCGGCATGTCGCGGCGGTAGAAGGTCACCATGTCCTCGGCGGCGGCGTTGATGGTGTAGACCACCTTGCCGTTCCAGGTGTCGCCCTCGCCGAAGATCACCGTCTTGCTGCGGCTCAGGTCGTAGCCGCGCGGCAGCGCCAGGTCGGTCAGCGCCGCCAGCCGCATATCCGCCTCGCTGTTCGAGCTGCTGCAACCGGCCGCGGCCAGAGCGCCGCACGCGGCAAGTAGAAGAAGGCTGCGTCGATGCAGATTCGCCATGATTCTCTCTCGCCCGACGGGCCGGCCCGACTCGGGAGGCCCTTATTTGGTTTACGCCATAACCACAGAGCGATGCGGCTGCAACATGGCCAGAATGCGGCGCCAACATTGACTTGAGGGCATGAGGGTCTACACTCGCCCCCCGCTCGCACATTCAAGCTAATGTCCTGCGGCAGCGTGGTTTTCCCGCGTTGTCACGGCCCCGGGCGAAGAACCCGCGAGCGCGGAAACAAACGGTGTCGGAAGCAAATGGCCAGCGCGGAGCGACCTCTTTCCCCGCATCTTCAGATCTACAAGCCGCAGATCTCCTCGGTTCTTTCCATCCTGCACAGGATTACCGGCGCGGCACTGGGAATTGGGCTGCTGCTGCTTGCCTGGTGGCTGATCGCTGCTGCCGCCGGCCCCGATGCCTTTGCCACGGTCCAGGGCTTCATCGGCAGCTGGCTCGGCCGGCTGATCCTGCTCGGCTTCACCTGGGCGTTGTTCTACCACCTGCTGAACGGCATCCGGCATCTCGGCTGGGACCTGCTCTGGGGCCTGGACCTGCCGACCATGACCAAAACGGGCTGGGCGGTGGTGATCGGCTCCGGCGTGCTGACGATCCTCGCCTGGATCGTCGCCTATGCGATGAAGGGCTGACCCAGATGGCCGACGCGAACAGATACCGCTCGCCGCTGGCGCGCGTGCGGGGTCTCGGCGCCGCCAAGACCGGCACCGAGCATTTCTGGCTGCAGCGGGTCACCGCCGTGGGCCTGATCCCGCTCGTCATCCTCTTCGTGATCTACCTGCTCGGCCTCGTGGGTGCCGATCTCGCGACGGTGAAGGCGACGCTCGGCCGCCCGGTGCCGGCCACGATCACCATCCTGCTGCTGGTCGCCGCATTCTGGCATGCCAAGCTTGGCATCCAGGTGATCATCGAGGACTACGTTCATCACGAGGGCACAAAGCTCGCGAGCCTGCTGCTGCTCTCCTTCGCCTGCATCGCCATCGGGCTTGCCTCGGTGCTGGCGGTGCTGAAGCTCGCGCTCGGGATCTGACGCCATGTCGAAGAGCTACAAGATCATCGATCACGTCTACGACGTCATCGTCGTCGGTGCCGGCGGCGCGGGCCTTCGCGCCACCCTCGGCTGCGCCGAGGCCGGCCTGAAGACGGCCTGCATCTCCAAGGTGTTCCCGACCCGCAGCCACACCGTGGCGGCGCAGGGCGGCATCTCGGCGGCGCTCGGCAATATGGGGCCGGACGACTGGCGCTGGCACATGTACGACACCGTCAAGGGCTCCGACTGGCTTGGCGATCAGGACGCGATCGAATACATGTGCCGCGAGGCGGTGCCCGCGGTGCTGGAGCTCGAGCATTTCGGGGTGCCGTTCAGCCGTACCGAGGAAGGCAAGATCTACCAGCGCGCCTTCGGCGGCATGACCACCGAATACGGCAAGGGCACGGCGCAGCGCACCTGCGCCGCCGCCGACCGCACCGGCCATGCCATGCTGCACACGCTCTACGGCCAGTGCCTGAAGCACGATGTCGAGTTCTTCATCGAGTATTTCGGCCTCGACCTGCTGATGACGGAGGAGGGCGCCTGCGCCGGCGTGCTCGCCTGGAAGCTCGATGACGGCACCATCCACCGCTTCAAGGCGCAGATGGTGATCCTGGCGACCGGCGGCTATGGCCGCGCCTATTTCTCCTGCACCTCGGCGCATACCTGCACGGGCGATGGCGGCGGCATGGTGCTGCGGGCCGGCCTGCCGCTGCAGGACATGGAGTTCGTGCAGTTCCATCCGACTGGCATCTACGGGGCCGGTTGCCTGATCACCGAAGGCTCGCGCGGCGAGGGCGGCTATCTCACCAACTCGAAGGGCGAGCGCTTCATGGAGCGCTATGCGCCTTCGGCCAAGGATCTGGCGAGCCGCGACGTGGTCAGCCGCGCGATGACGATCGAGATCCGCGAGGGTCGCGGCGTCGGCCCGAAGAACGACCACATCTACCTGCATCTCGACCATCTCGACCCCGCGGTGCTGGCCGAGCGCCTGCCCGGCATCTCGGAGAGCGCCAAGATCTTCGCCGGAGTCGACGTGACGAAGGAGCCGATCCCTGTGCTCCCGACCGTGCATTACAATATGGGTGGCATCGCCACGAACTATCACGGCGAGGTACTGACCAAGCTGAACGGCGATCCCGACAAGGTGGTGCCCGGCCTGATGGCGATCGGCGAGGCGGCCTGCGTCTCGGTGCACGGCGCCAACCGGCTTGGCTCCAACTCGCTGGTCGATCTCGTCGTGTTCGGCCGCGCCGCCGCCATCCGTGCCGCCAAGGTGGTGACGCCGGGCGCGGCGCCGCGCGAGGCCCCGGCGGCGGCGACCGAGAAGGCGCTCGACCGTTTCGACAAGCTTCGCCACGCGAAGGGCGGCAGCCCGACCGCCGGCATCCGCGACCAGATGCAGCGCACCATGCAGACCAACTGCGCGGTGTTCCGCACCGGCGACGTGCTGCAGGAGGGCTGCAAGCTGATGGACAAGGTGCATGGCAGCTGGGCCGATGTCGACGTCAAGGACCGCTCGCTGGTGTGGAACTCGGATCTCGTCGAAACCCTCGAGCTCGACAACCTGCTCGGCCAGGCCATGGTCACCATGTACTCCGCGGCGAACCGGCAGGAGAGCCGCGGCGCCCATGCGCGCGAGGACTATCCGGAGCGCGACGACAAAGAGTGGATGAAGCACACCCTCGCTTGGTGCGACGAGCGCGGCAAGGTGACGATCGACTACCGCCCGGTGCACACCTACACGCTCACCAACGAAGTGCAGTACATCGCGCCCAAGGCGCGGGTCTATTAGGAGCGCGCCCGAGATGGCCGAGTTCACGCTGCCGAAGAATTCCAAGGTCAAGGCCGGCAAGACCTGGGCCGCCAAGCCCGGCGCCAAACAGCCGCGGCGCTTCCACATCTATCGCTGGAATCCGGATGACGGGCAGAATCCGCAGGTCGATATCTACGAGGTCGACATGGCGGAATGCGCGCCGATGGTTCTCGACGCGCTGATCAAGATCAAGAACGAGATCGACCCAACGCTCACCTTCCGCCGCTCCTGCCGCGAGGGCGTCTGCGGCTCCTGCGCGATGAACATCGACGGCACCAACACGCTCGCCTGCACCATGGCGGTGGAGGACTGCGCCAAGGGCGGCGACGTGAAGATCTATCCGCTGCCGCACATGCCGGTGGTGAAGGACCTGGTGCCCGACCTGACGCAGTTCTACGCGCAATACGCCTCGATCCAGCCCTGGATGCAGACGCAGTCCGCCACGCCGAGCCGCGAGCGGCTGCAGTCGAAGGAAGACCGCCAGAAGCTCGACGGCTATTACGAGTGCATCCTCTGTGCCTGCTGCTCGACCTCGTGCCCGAGCTACTGGTGGAACGGGGACCGCTATCTCGGCCCCGCCGTGTTGCTGCAGGCCTGGCGCTGGATCGCCGACAGCCGCGACGAGATGACCGGCGAACGGCTCGACAACCTCGAGGATCCGTTCCGGCTCTACCGCTGCCACACGATCATGAACTGCGCCAAGACCTGCCCGAAGGGCCTCAACCCGGCCCGCGCCATCGCCGAGATCAAGAAGCTGATGGTCGAACGGCGTCTCTGAGACATTCCTTCACTGCCAAGGACGCCAAGAGCGCGAAGGCACGCCAAGGAACCAAATAGTAATTCTTGGCGTACCTTTGTGTCCCTTGGCGCTCTTCGCGGTTCAGACCTCAGATCCCCTGTCGCACTTTCGGCCCTACCTCCTCGGCGATCAGCTGCATGGTGTCGAAGACGAGGCTCTGCGGCATGCCGGCCCATTCGATGCTCATGATCAGGTGATTGGCGCCGATGCGGCGATGGATCGCGATGATCTGCTCGGCCACTTCGTCGGGCGAGCCGATCAGGAAGCGGTCGCCGGCCAGCGCGTCGAAAGCCTGGGATAGGTCGTTGTCGCCCGCCGGCATCTCCTTGTCCTGGCCCCAATCGGCATAGGCCTTGTACTTGGCTTCGAGATAAGGCCCGCAGAGCCGGATCGCCTCCGCGCGGCTCTTGGCCACGAACAATTCGCGCCGCATCGGCAGCTCGGCCGGGAAGGGACGGCCGGCGGCGTCGAGCGCGCGCTTGTAGATCTCCATCTGCCGCTCGATCGTGGCGATCTGATTGTGCGGATTGATGTACCAGCAATCGCCGAGCCGGGCAGCGCGCTCGACACCGACATCGGCATTGGCGCCGATCCAGATCGGCGGATGCGGCTTCTGCACTGGCTTGGGCAGGCAGCTTGCCTCGTCGAGCTCGAAATGCCCGCCCGAAATCGTCACCTTCTCCTCGGTCCAGAGGCGGCGCAGCGCGACGAGATTCTCCTCGAACCGTCGCACGCGTTCCTGCTTCGGCACGCCGAAGGCCTTGAACTCCACCTCGCGATAGCCGAGCCCGGCGCCGAAGACCAGCTTGCCGCCCGACATGACGTCGAGCGCGGCGAAGTTCTCGGCGAGCGCCAGCGGCGTCTCCAGCGCGACGAGCACGATGCCGGCGACCAGGCGCAGGTTCGGCGCCTCGGCGCTGAACCGCGCCAAGAGCGGCACCTGGCTCAGCATCTGGAACGGATAGCTGCTCCAATGCGAGGTCTTGGTGATCGAATCGAAGCCGAGCGCATCGGCCTTCCGCGCCATCGCGATGGTCTCGGCGAAGCGCTGCGCCATATCGTCCTTGGCTGGATACTGGCCGCGCACCACCAGGCCGAACTGGAATTTCTTTGTCATGGAACCTCCCAGAACCCGGGAGGATGTTAGCGCAAAGCGGCCCGGCGCTTCATGTCCTCGCAGGCGAACAGAACCCGCTCCGGCGTCGCCGGCGCGTCCAGGCTCACCGGCACACGGTGATCGCCGAGACTCGCCACCGCGTCGCGGAGCGCGCTCCAGACGGCGATGGCGAGCAAGAGCGGCGGCTCGCCGATCGCCTTGGAGCGGTAGATGGTCGGCCGCGGGTTGGGTGAGTTCTCCAGGATGCGCACATTGAAGATCGGCGGCACGTCGCGGCTGCCCGGGATCTTGTAGGTCGAGGGTCCGTCGGTGCGCAGACGGCCTTGGGCGTCCCACCACAGCTCCTCGCAGGTGACCCAGCCCATGCCCTGCACGAAGGCGCCCTCGATCTGGCCGAGATCGATCGCCGGGTTGAGCGAACGGCCGCAATCCTGCAGCAGGTCGGCGCGCAGCACCTTATGCTCGCCGGTCAAGGTGTCGATCGCCACCTCCGCCACCGCGGCGCCGTAGGAAAAGTAGTAGAACGGCTCGCCGGTCATCGATTGCGGGTCCCAGCTGATATCCGGCGTGCGATAGAAGCCGGTGGCCGAGAGCGAGATGCGGTGGAACCAGGCGAGATGCGCCAGCTCGCCGAAGTCGAGCACATGGTTGCCGGCCCTCACCTGGTTGTCCTGGAATACCACCTGGTCCAGCGCCGCGCCGAAATGCGCCGCGGCGAAGCCGATCAGGCGTTCTTTGATGGTGTTCGCCGCGGCGAAGGCCGCCATGCCGTTGAGGTCGGAGCCGGTGGAGGCGGCGGTGGCCGAGGTGTTCGGCACCTCCGCCGTCGTGGTTGCGGTGATCTTGATGCGGTCGAGATCGACCTTGAACACATCCGCCACCACTTGCGCGACCTTGGTGTGCAGACCCTGGCCCATCTCGGTGCCGCCATGGTTCAGGCGGATCGACCCGTCGGCATAGATATGCACCAGCGCGCCGCCCTGGTTCAGGGTCGGCAGGTTGAACGAGACGCCGAATTTGAGCGGCATGAAGCCCAGGCCGCGCTTCACCACCGGGCTTGACGCGTTGAAGGCGTCGATCGCCGCGCGGCGCGCTGTCCAGTCGGACGATGCCAGCATTTCCTGCGTCACGCGCGGCAGCAGATTGTCGAACACGCGCTGGCCGTAGGGCGTGACGTCGCGCCCACCGTCGCCGTAGTAGTTCAGCTGCCGGACGGCGAGCGGATCGCGGCCGAGATGGCGCGCGATGTGCTCGACCACCGCCTCGATGGCGGCGGCGCCCTGCGGCCCGCCGAAACCGCGGAAGGCGGTGTTCGACTGCGTGTTGGTCTTGCAGCAGAAGCCGCGCGCCCTGGTCGCCGGCAGGTAATAGGCGTTGTCGATATGGCAGAGCGCCCGCGTCATGACCGGGGGCGAGTGATCGGCCGACCAGCCGGCACGGCTGGCGAGCAGGATGTCGAGCCCCCGGATGCGGCCCTCGTCGTCGAACCCGACCTCGTAGCGGGCGAGGAAATCGTGCCGCTTGCCGGTCACCCGCATGTCGGTGGCGCGGTCGAGGCGGAGCTTGACCGGCTTCGCCGTCTTGCGCGCGGCCAGCGCGGCGAGGCCGGCGACCAGGCTCGCCTGGCTCTCCTTGCCGCCGAAGCCGCCGCCGAGCCGGCGCACCTCCGTTGTCACTGCATTGTACGGCAGGCCAAGCAGGCGCGAGACGATGTGCTGCACCTCGGTCGGATGCTGGGTCGAGGCGACAAGGCGCATATCGCCGTCCTCGCCCGGGATGGCGAGCGCGATCTGGCCTTCGAGATAGAAATGCTCCTGCCCGCCGACCTTGACCTGACCTGTCAATCTCTGCGGCGCGCCGGCGATAGCTGCGGCCCAGTCGCCGCGCTTCATCTCCATCACCGGCCAGACGACGCTTTCGTTCGCCAGCGCCGCTTCGATGGTGAGAACCGGCGGCAGCTCTTCGATGTTGAGCCGGACGGCCTCGGCTGCATGCACGGCCCGGTCGCGCGTCGCCGCGACGACGATGGCGACGGGATGGCCAAGATATTCGACCTTGTCCGTTGCCAGCGCCGGCTCGTCCTTGCCGACCGGCGCCACGTCGTTGACGCCGGGAATGTCGGCCGCGGTAATCATCGCCACCACGCCGGGCATCGCCAACGCCGCCGCGGCATCGATCCCCTTCAGCCGGCCATGCGCAACCGGGCTGGTCACCAGCGCCGCGTGCAGCATGCCGGGCGGGCCGGCCTGGTCGTCGAGATAGATCGCCTCGCCGGTCGTGTGCTTCAGCGCGCTATCGTGGCGGACTGAGCTGCTGACGGCGCCATGACGGGGCGAGAGCGTCGCCGCGCTCATGGCATCGCCTCCAGCCCCGCGGGTGCCGGGCCGGCGATCAGGAAACGGCGCAGCAGATTGCCGGCGACGGCCATGCGATAGGCGGCGGTCGAGCGCATGTCGTCGATCGGCGCAAGATCGCCGGGCAGCGCGGCGACGGCAGCGTCGACCGCCGCCGCATCGAACGGCCCGCCGACCAGACAGGCTTCCGCCGCCATCGCCCGCTTCGGTGTAGCCGCCATGCCGCCATAGGCGAGCCGCGCTTCGACGACGCGACCATCCTCGATGCGCAAGCGGAACGTGCCGGCGACGTTGGAGATGTCCTGGTCATAGCGCTTGGAGACCTTGTCGCAGCGAAACAGGTCGCCGTCGACGAGCTTCGGCAGTCGGATCGTGGTGATCACATCATCCGGCTTCAGCGCGGTCTTGCGATAACCGGTGAAGAAATCGGCGATTGCCACGTGCCGGCTGCCGGCGCGCGAGGCGAGCTCGATTTCAGCATCGAGCGCAAGCAGGAACGGCGCGCTGTCGCCGATCGGCGAGGCGGTACCGAGATTTCCGCCGATCGTGCCGCTGTTGCGGATCTGGCGCGAGCCGAGCC
Organism: Desertibaculum subflavum; assembly: GCA_003576705.1. Classification (GTDB taxonomy): domain Bacteria; phylum Pseudomonadota; class Alphaproteobacteria; order Ferrovibrionales; family Ferrovibrionaceae; genus Desertibaculum; species Desertibaculum subflavum. The sequence continues at coordinate 92,559 of QOZS01000003.1, read as the reverse complement.
GCCGCAGATAGGTGCCGAGGGTCGGGTAGAGACGGTCCAGATGCGGCAGCGCGCGGGCATAGGTGACGGCGGCGCCGATCTCGATGGCGGTCGATGTTTCGGTGATGTCGTTCAACTCCGGCACACGCGTCACGTCGATCGCGTCGACAATGGGCGCACGGTCGCGCGACGGGCCGAGGCCGAGATCGGTCGCCCCGGCAACGAGCACAGCCGCGGGACGCTCGGCGCGCAGCTGCAGCAGATCGGCCAGCGTGCGCGGCGCATGCCAGCCGGGAACATTCACGTCGGAATCGGCCAGCCCGCCCAGCGGGCTCGCCGTCGCATCCTCGCGCGCCGGGCCTGCGAGCCCGAGCGCGGTATCGACGATCGGCCGATAGCCGGTGCAGCGGCAGAGGTTGCCGGCCAGCGCCTCGTGCACGTTCTCGACGGTCACCGCCTCGCCGCTCTGCGCGAAGGCATGGAGCGACATCACGAAGCCCGGCGTGCAGAACCCGCATTGCGTGCCGTCGGTCTCGGCCAGCAGCCGCTGCACCGGATGCGCTGCGCGGCCGGGTCCGAGCAGGCCTTCGACCGTGGTGACGGCGCGGCCATCCACCTGGCCCATCAAGGTGATGCAGGCATTCACCGCCTCGAGCACCGGCTCGCCGTTCACAACGCGCGTGACGACCACGGTGCAGGCGCCGCAATCGCCTTCGGCGCAGCCTTCCTTGGTGCCGGTCAGCCGCTCGGTCTCGCGGATGAAGTCCAGAAGGGTCGTCGACGCCGCCGCGGTCTCGCGCGACTGCCCGTTCAGCAGGAAGCGGATGCGGTGCTCGGCGGTCATGGCTTGGGCGGATGCACCTTCTGCCAGTGGCGGGCGAGATCGACGCGGCGGCAGACCCAGACCTTGTCGTGGCCCAGCACATGGTCGAGGAATCGAATCAGCGCCACCGCACGGCCGGGTCGGCCGACCAGTCGGCAATGCAGCCCGATATTCAGCATCTTCGGCTGGCTCGCACCTTCGGCATAGAGCAGGTCGAAGCTGTCGCGCCAATAGGCGAAGAGCTCCTCGCTGGTCGGCAGATAGGTGCCGGCGACGGTGCGGTAGTCGTTGACGTCGAGCGTATAGGGCACGACGAGATGCGGCTTGCCGCCTTCGCTCACCCAATAGGGCAGGTCGTCGGCATAGGAATCCGACGAGTAGACGAGGCCCGGATGCTCCTCCAGCACGATGCGCCGCGTGTTGGGGCTGGTGCGCCCGGTGTACCAGCCATCGGGCTTGCGGCCGGTCGTCCTCTCATGGATCGCCAGCGCCTGGCGGGTATGCGCGCGCTCCTCGGCCTCGGGCATGTGCTGGTAGTCGATCCAGCGATAGCCGTGGCTCGCGATCTCCCAATCCGCCTCTTGCATCGCCGCGACCGCGGCGGGGTTGCGCTCCAGCGCCATGGCGACGCCGTAGACGGTCAGCGGCATCTGCCGCTCCGTGAAGGCGCGGTGCACGCGCCAGAACCCGGCCCGGCTGCCGTACTCGTACATCGACTCCATGTTCATGTTGCGGGCGCCCGGGATCGGCGCCGCGCCGGCGATGTCGGAAAGGAAGGCCTCAGAGGCCGGGTCGCCGTGCAGGATCGAGTTCTCGGCCCCTTCCTCGTAATTCAGTACGAACTGCACCGCGATGCGGGCGCCGCCCGGCCATTTCGGGTCCGGCGGGACGCGGCCATAGCCGATCAGGTCACGCGGATAGGCTGGCGTCATGGCGGGCTCCCCGAATTCTGTCGCCGATCTTAAAGCACGTGGCATGCCAGCTTCACGCCCTTGCTCGTTGCAGGGGTTACAATTCCCCACTACGAGGTCGCCACCAAGCCTTCTTGTCCAGGTCGCCCATCGTGAAAATCCGCCCATACCAGCCGGACGATCTCGAGGCGCTGTATGCGATCTCGCTCGCGACCGGGAATGCGGGAGCGGATGCCTCGCATCTCTACAGCGACCGCAGGATGATGGGGCACATCTACTCTGCCCCCTATGCATCGCTGGAACCCGGCCTTACCCGTGTCGTGGAGGACAGGGCGGGCGTCGCGGGCTTCGTCGTCGGCGCTGTCGACACGGAAGCCTGGGAAGCGAAGCTGGAACGAGAGTGGTGGCCGGCGCTGCGCCGGCGGTATGCCGCGCCGCCGGCGGCGGATGCGGCGCGTCGGACGCCGGACCAGCGGCGCGCTTTCATGATCCATCATCCGGCGCGGACACCGTCCGCGGTGACGCGGGAATATCCGGCGCATGCTCACATGAACCTGCTACCACGCCTGCAAGGGCGCGGGATGGGATCGCGACTGTTCAACGACTGGATCGGCATCGCGGTCGAGAGCGGAGCGCAGGCGGTGCATGTCGCGGTCAACCGGGACAATGTCGGTGCGGTTCGGTTCTGGCGGAAGCTGGGTTTCGTCGACTTGAATCTCGATGAGCTGCCCCCTGGCCGGACAATCTGGCTGGGCCGACCACACGCGGAAAACCGCTAGCGCCCCTGTGGCGCTGGAATTGACCAAAGCCGGCGCCGCCGCTAGGGTCCGCGCCCATGATCGTCCCGGCCCGCGCCACCCGCTGGTATTTTAGCGCCACCTCATAAGGCGGCGGGGACGATTATGGTTTGAAACCCACGCCGCCGCGGTCCGGCGGCGTCGTTGTTTCAGGGGCTTCCGGTCCGCGAGGGCGGATCAGGACGGAAGCCCGATATGAGTGATCAGACAGACCATCCACCCACCAGCATCCGCCAGGCCAGCATGGCGGATTACCCGCAGCTCTGCCCGCTGTTCGAAGAGCTGGACCGGCATCACCGCGAAGCGCGGCCGGCGCAGTTCCGCGCTCCCGATGGCCCGGCCCGCAGCGAAGGCCTCATCCGCGGCCTGATCGAAGGTCGCGACAGCACCATCCTGGTCGCCTGCCGGCGCGAAGGGCCGGTCGGCCTGGCCGTGCTGATCGAGCGGCAGGTCCCACCCAGCATGGTGCGGCCGCCGCGCCGCATCGTCGAGGTGGACAACCTTGTGGTGACCGTTGTCTGCCGCGGCCAGGGTATCGGCACCGCGCTGCTCCGCGCGGCGGAGACCTGGGCGCGCGAGCGCCGCGCCGAGACGCTGGAACTTGGCGTGCACGAGTTCAATGCCGGGGCGGTCGGCTTCTATCAGAGCTGGGGAATGGAGACCGATCTCCGGCGCATGCGCAAATCGCTCGCCGGTGGGTGGTAGCAGGGCGGGGAGGGCTGCCGGCTATTTGGCCGACAGCACCATCACCATCTGGCGGCCTTCCATCTTCGGGAACTGCTCGACCTTGGAGAGGTCGATCAGCATCTCGCGGACCTTGTTGAGGACCTCCATGCCGATCTCGGTATGGGCGAACTCGCGGCCGCGGAAGCGCATGGTGACCTTCACCTTGTCGCCTTCCTCGAGGAAGGCGCGCATGGCGCGCATCTTCACGTCGAAGTCGTGGTCGTCGATGCCGGGGCGGAGCTTGATCTCCTTGACCTCGATGACCTTCTGCCGCTTGCGCGCCTCGGCGGCCTTCTTCTGGCTCTCGTACTTGAAGCGGCCGAAATCGAGGATCTTGCAGACCGGGGGCGCCGCATTAGGCGAGATCTCGACCAGGTCGAGACCGGCATCGGCTGCCATGGCAAGGGCTTCTCGGGTGGTTACCACGCCCCGGTTTTCGCCGGTGTGGTCGATCAGGCGCACGCTGGGCACGCCGATCTCGTTGTTCACGCGCGGCCCATCTCGGGTGGGCGGTGCGATATTGCCAGGACGCGGGGCTATATGATCCTCCGTTTATTGCCTAGGACGAGGGTACTGCATCAACATAACAGAAGCGTCAGGTACCGGGCACCCGCGCCTCGCTACAAAGTTTAGCCAGGGCGTCGCGCAAGGCAAGGCTCTCCTGGGCATTGGAGCCGAGGCGGCGGATCGACACCGTCTCCTGCTCCGCCTCGCGGGCGCCCACGACGAGCAGCACCGGCACCTTGGCCAGCGAATGCTCGCGCACCTTGTAGGTAATCTTCTCCGGCCCGACATCAAGATCCGCCCGCAGGCCGGCCTCGGTCAGGGCCTGGTGCACCTTGCGGGCATAGGGCTCGGCGTCGGAGGTGATGGTGGTCACCACCGCCTGGACCGGGGCGAGCCAGAGCGGGAACTTGCCCGTGTAGTGCTCGATCAGGATGGCGATGAAGCGCTCGAACGAGCCAAATATTGCCCGGTGCAGCATCACCGGCCGGTGCTTGGCGCCGTCCGGGCCGACATATTCGGCGTCCAGCCGCTCCGGCAGCACGAAATCGACCTGCAGGGTGCCGCATTGCCAGTCGCGGCCGATGGCGTCGCGCAGCACGAATTCCAGCTTCGGGCCGTAGAATGCGCCTTCGCCGGGATTCATCGTGTAGTCGATGCCGGCCGTCTTGCAGGCGGCGTGCAGCGCGCCCTCCATCCGGTCCCACAGCGCGTCGTCGCCGGCCCGGACGGCCGGGCGATCCGAGAACTTCACCTTGAAGTCCTCGAAGCCGAGATCGCGGTAGATGCCGGAGAGCAGCTTGTAGAAGCGCACGCTCTCGGCCTCGATCTGGTCGAAGCTGCAGAAGATATGCGCGTCGTCCTGGGTGAAGTTGCGCACCCGCATGATGCCGTGCAGCGCGCCCGAGGGCTCGAAGCGGTGGCAGGAGCCGAACTCTGCCATGCGCAGCGGCAGGTCGCGATAGCTGCGCAGACCCTGGTTGAAGATCTGCACATGGCAGGGGCAGTTCATCGGTTTCAGCGCGAAGATCCGGCTGGCCGGGTCAGTGACGAATTCCTTCAGGCCTTCCTCGTTCTCCGCGATGTACATGTTCTCGCGGAACTTCTCCCAATGGCCGGAGGCCTCCCAGAGCTTGCGGTCGACCAACTGCGGCGTCTTCACCTCGACATAGCCGTCGCGCTCCAGGCGGCCGCGGATGAAGCGCTCCAGCGCCCGGTACATGGTCCAGCCCTTGGGGTGCCAGAACACCATGCCGGCGGCCTCTTCCTGCTGGTGGAACAGGCCCATCTCCTTGCCGATGCGGCGGTGGTCGCGCTTCTCCTGCTCCTCCAGCAGGGTGAGGTAGGCGTCGAGCTCCTGCTTGCTGCGCCAGGCGGTGCCGTAGACGCGCTGCAGCTGCTGGTTCTTCGCATCACCCCGCCAATAGGCGCCGGAGACGCGCATCAGCTTGAAGGCGACCGGCAGCTTGCCGGTGGAGGGCAGGTGCGGGCCGACGCAGAGGTCCAGCCACTTGCCCTGGCGGTAGATCGAGATCGCCTCGTCGGTCGGGATCTCGTGCACCCACTCGGCCTTGTATTTCTCGCCGAGGTCCTGGAACAGCCGCACGGCTGCGTCGCGGTCCATCTCCTCCCGCGCGATCGGCTCGTCGCGCGCCACGATCTCGCGCATGCGGGCCTCGATCTTCGCCAGGTCCTCTGGCGTGAACGGCTCGTCGCGCACGAAGTCGTAGTAGAAGCCGGTCTCGGTCGACGGGCCGAAGGTGATCTGGGTGCCGGGATAGAGTTCCTGCACCGCCTCGGCCATGACATGCGCCGCGTCGTGGCGGATCAGCTCCAGCACGTCCTGGCTCGGGTCCTTCAGGGTCAGGATCTCGACCTTGGCATCGCCGGCGATCGGGCTCTTCAGGTCCTTCAAGGTGCCGTTGACCCGCAGCGCCAGCGCAGCCTTGGCCAGGCCCGGGCCGATATCGGCCGCGAGCTTGTCACCGGTCACAGGGCCGTCGTAGCGGCGCACCGACCCGTCCGGCAGCGTGATCGCCACGCCCCTTTGAGCCAATTCGGACATATGGAGAACCTCCGAAGCGCGGCACCTTAGGCGGCAAGGTCAAGGTGTCAAGGCGGCCGGGGCCATCGGCATCCGGATATCGGCGATGACCGGCAGGTGGTCCGATGCCTCGCGCGCCGCCCGGTCGGTCCAGCTGCGGATCAGGGCCTCGGCCGGGCGGCAGTAGATCCGGTCCAGCCGGAGCAGCGGCCAGCGGGCGGGGAAGGTGCGGTGCCGGGTGCGGCCCTGCATGACGACGGCGAGCGTGCGCCGGACTGGCCCGCGCCAGCCCCATTCGTTGAAGTCGCCCAGCATCACGGTGGCGGCAGCGCCAGGCTCGGCGATCTTGGCGAGCCTGGCCGCCTGCCGGCGCCGTTCGCCGAAGCGCAGGCCCAGATGCACGGCGGTCAGGTGGAGGGCGCCGTAGGGCGTCTCGATCCAGGTCTCGATGGCGGCGCGCGGCTCGCGCCGGGATTCCGAGAGATCGTGCAGGCGGGTGCGGGTGAACGGCCAGCGGCTGATCACCGCGTGGCCGTAATGGCCGTCCGGCGCGGTGATGGTGCGTGCTTCCGCCGCGTGGCCGCCCAGCGTCTCGGCGAGATAGGCGAGCGGCGCCACCTCCCGGCCGCGGGAATCGAGCTCCTGCAGGGCGACAATATCGGGGTCGTGCCGCCGCAGGATGGCAATAGTGCGGCCCAGGTCGTAGGTGCCGTCGATGCCGCGGCCGGCATGGATGTTCCAGGTGGCAAGCCGGACGATGCCGCGTCGCTCCCTGTCCTCGATCCGCATCCCGGGATCAGCGCCGCCACCGCGCCACCAGCGCCTGCAGACCGAAGGCAAGCCCGATCCAGGCCGCGAGCAGGCCCACCGTCACCGCGACCGCGGGGCCCGACGGGTCTTTCAACACGTCGAAGAAACGCTCGCCCAGCAGCGACATCGCGATCAACCCAGGCGCCAAACCGATCGCCGTGCCGAGCAGATAGTCGAGCAGTGGTACGCGGGCGGCGCCGCCGGCAAGATTCACCACGGTGAACGGCGCGATCGGCGCCAGCCGGATCGCCGCCACCGCCAGCACGCCGCGGGCGACGATGTTGCGCCGGATCCGGTTGATCCTCTGGCCGAACAGCCGCTTCAGCGGCTCGGCGCCGATCGACCTGCCGACCAGATAGCCGAGATAGGCACTGAGCAGCGTGCCGGCGGCGGCGATCGGCAGGCCCGGCCAGGTCCCGAAAGCCGCGGCGGTGCCGGCGATCAGCACGGTCACCGGAAAGGCGATCAAACCCGCGATGACGAACACCAGGATCATGCCGAGCGGTGCCCAGGGCTTGCCGGTGACGCTCGACAGCCAGCCGGTCAGGTTCTCCGGCTTGGCGAGCTCGGCCAGCGGCGTGTACCGCCAGGTCAGCACCACGCCGATGACGATCAGAACGGCGATCGCGCTCTTGAACAGCAGAGAGGTGCGGCCGACCTGCGACGGCCCCTTGTCGAAGGCCGAGAGGTATTCGTGCGCGCCGACCGGGCGGACCGGATCGGCCACGGCGTCGACCGGTACGACCGTCTCGGCATCGCGCAATTCGCCGTCCTCGATCGGGCGCAGCCGGCGCGCTCCACCGTCGACGGCGTCAAGCGCGGCAAACAGCGATCCGGTGCGCATGAGGGCCTCATCGACTTCACCGACGCTGACGCCGCAATGCTCTGCCAGAAGCCGGTTGCGGAAGCCCGCGACGGCGGCGCGCGCCTTGTCGTCCTGCGCGTCGATCGTCAGGTCGCATTCGGTATCGACGCCCATGGAGCGGTTGCAGAGGTTGGCCGAGCCGATGCGGAGCAGTCGGTCGTCCACGACCATGACCTTGGAATGGACCATTACGGGCGTTGCACCGTTACCGTCCGCGACCTCCGGATAGAGCAGGCGCACGCGATCGCCGAAGCCCGCCTCTGCGATCATGTCGCGGAAGCGGATGCGGCCCGCCAGCATGGTGACATGCTCGAGCCAGGTGTGATGCGTTTGCGGCGCCACGATCGCGACTTCGAGCTCCGGCCGTTCGCGCAGCCTGGCGATCAGTCGCTCGGCGATCGGCAGCGCGGTGAGGAACTGGTTCTCGACATAGATCGACCGTTCGGCACTGTCGATCATGTCGAAGAACAGCTGCTCGACCTCGCGGACGGCCGGGGCGCCGTAGCAGGCCGGCATGGTGCGTGCGATGCCGATATCGATGTCGCGCAGCAGCGGCGCTTCGTGTTCCGGCCACGGATCGTCCTCGGCCGCGGGCGCGGCGCGCAAGGCCTGGCAGGTCGCGCGTGCCCAGCGCCGGCGAACCAGATCGCCGAGCGACCGCGCCGCGGCGCCGTCCACCATCATCTGGATGTCGTGGAACGGCGGATAGGGTTCGCGCGCTACGTCGACGCGCAGCGGATTGCCGGGATCGTGGGCCGGCGTGTCCCAGCGGCGGTTGGTCAGGTCCAGGCCGCCGGCGAAGGCCACGGCATCGTCGACCACCACGATCTTCTGGTGGTGCGAGGCGGCGACCGGCAGCACGTCGTCGAGGCAGAACTCCACCTGCGGCGGCGTGCCCCAGCCGAGTGCGAGATTGGGCAGCGGCTCGCGCTCGGCTGCGTAGACCAGGGAATAGTCCCACAGCAGGATGCGGATCGAGAGTTCCGGCCGGCGCTCGACCAGGGCTGTAAGGAAGGCGCCGAGCGGCGCCGGCAGGCCGTCCTCGGATTCCCCGCTCGGGCCGACCAGGGGAGCGCGGCTGTCAATATCCCAGCCCGCGATCAGGATCGATCGCCGCGCGGCCGCCATGGCGGCGCGCACCGCGGCGAAATAGGCCGCCGCATCGACCAGCGGCGCCGCCCGATCGGCCCGGACAAGGCGCCAGACATTGCGTCCAGGCCGGAAGATGGTGCCGTCACCGCGCCAGCGGTGCACGGCGTCGCGCACCTGCCCGCCGATGCTCCACGCCTGCTGATTCATGCCCCGTCTCGATTGCCGTTGTTCCGCCTGGGTTTTCTCGCCCAGGGGCCCCTGGCCCGCCGGGGTAAACGCGCGAGAGGGCGAAAAGTGGCATCGCCCGTCTCTCGCGCTGCGAAAATCGGCTAAGTAGCGGGTGCCTGCTTTGCTCTGGCGGCGGAATTGCAGCAGTTGTTGGGGGTAGACGGGTTCGATGGCCGAATCAGATCTGGATCTCAGCGATCCCGGTATCTACGCGCATTGGTGGACCGACCGGATCCGCTTTGCAGACACCGATGCGTCGCAGCACGTCAACAACGTCGCCTTCGTCGCCTATGTGGAGACCGGCCGTGTCTATTTCTGCAAGCTGGTGCTGGGCGAGGATGCCGTGCAGGGCGAGGGTTACATCGTCGCCCGCATCGCCATCGACTATCTGCGCGAGCTGCACTGGCCAGGCGAGGTGCGCATCGGCGCGGCGGTCACCCGCATCGGCACCAGGTCGTTCACCGTGGCGAACGCGGTGTTCAAGGACGGCGTCTGCGCCGCCACCGCGGAATCGGTCGTCGTGTTCCGCCGCAACGGCAAGTCGGCGCCGATCGAAGGCCAGCGGCGCGAGCGCCTGCTCGCCGCCATGCCGCCGGCCCTCAGTGGAAAAACGTCAGCAGGGTGAAGCGCCGGCCGGAGCGGCAGGGATAGACTTCGTGCAGCAGGTTGCACGAGAAAATGACCGCGCCGCCGGCCTCCGGGCGATAGATCTGCCGGCCGTATTCCGGGAAGTTCAGCTCGCAGCCGGTATATTCGTCGTTCAGGTTGATGCTGCAGGCGAACAGCCGCGGGTCCTTCGGGTCGCCGACCTCGTCGCGGTGCGGCCCGAACGCGCCCTGGTTGCTCGCGTCGTAGCAGCCGATGCGCAAGGTCTGATACGCCTTGATCGGCGCATGGAAGGCCTTGACCATCTCCGGTACCAGGCGGGCGAGGAACAGGTCGCGGATTTCCAGGTTGAGCGGCTCGCTCTCCTCGATCAGCACGTCGGCGCGCCGCTTGATGCCTTCGCGCGCCGCGCTCTCATAGGTGGGATCGCCGATACCCTGGATGGCGACTTCGTTGAGCCGCTTGCGCCCCTTGTCCCACACTTCGATCAGGCGCTTGCACATCGCCGCATCGAACACGCCGGCCACCAGCAGGATCGGCGCCTGGGCGCGGATCAGCTCCGGCCGCGTCGCCTCGTAGAGCTTCCGCGCCAGGGGCAAAGCCTGCATCGCCGGCCGCGCGCCGCCCGGGCGGAAGAGCGCGCCGAGCCGGCCGTTCGGCTCGATCACTGCCACCGCCAGCGCGCGCTCGTCGCGCGGCAATTCCAGATGGTCGAGCAGCGCGCCGGTCGCATCGGCCCAGATCTCGAACGGCAGCTTGCGCTGGGCCGCCAGCGCTGCGTTGGCTTCGGGCGGCTGCTGCGACAGGCCGAGCACGATGGTGTCCGCCTCGGCGAAGCGCGGGTACAGGTCGCGCAGCTTGTCCAACTCCTGCGCGATGCTGGAATGGCCGGCGCGGCGGAACAGGCAGAGCACGATCGGGTGCCCGGCGATGCGCTGCTCCGACAGCATGCGCTGCACGCCGCCGGGCCCGAGCAGGATCGTCTGTGGTACGAGGTCGCCGACCTTCATCGCGTGCGATATAGCTCATCGTTTTGCGGGGCGCGGACGCTAACATGGGGTATCCGCCCGCTCAATCGGGCGCGGCGCGACGTCGCTGCCGTACCGAGTTTCCGTGGAGATATCGATGCCGGATCAAAATCCCCTGCCGCTTTCGGGGCTCAGGGTGCTCGAATTCAGCCATGCGATCATGGGGCCGTCCGCCGGCCTGATCCTGGCCGATATGGGCGCCGACGTGATCAAGATCGAGCCGGCACCGGAGGGCGACCACACCCGCCGGCTGCCGGGCTTCGCCGCCGGCTTCTACGGCCTGTTCAACCGCAACAAGCGCGCGCTGGCGGTCGACCTGAAGAGCGAGAAGGGCCGGGCACTCGTGCATCGCCTGGCCGAGACGGCGGACGTGGCGCTGGAGAATTTCGGCCCCGGCACGATGGACCGTCTCGGCTGCGGCTACGCGGATTTCTCGGCCAGGAACCCGCGCATCATCTATTGCGCGCTGAAGGGATTTCTTTCGGGCCCGTACGAGAAGCGCACAGCGCTCGACGAGGTGGTGCAGTACATGGCGGGCCTCGCCTACATGACCGGCCCGCCCGGCCGGCCGCTCCGCGCCGGCACCTCGATCGTCGACATCCTGGGCGGCACCTTCGCCGTGGTCGGCATCCTGGCCGCCTTGCGCGAGCGCGACCGCACCGGCAAGGGGCAGATGGTGAAGAGTGCGCTTTACGAGGCGGCGGTGCTTTTGATGGGCCAGCACATGGCGGGCATGGCGGCGACCGGCGAGCCCGGCCTGCCGATGCCGGCGCGCAAGGGCGCCTGGGGCGTCTATCACACCTTCCCGAGCAAGGATGGCGAGCGCGTCTTCATCGGCATCACCTCGAACCAGCAATGGGAGCGGTTCTGCGGCGCGGTGCAGCGACCCGATTTGCTGGCCGATCCGCGCCTGAAGAGCAATGCCGATCGCGTCGCCGCGCAGGAATGGCTGCTGCCGGAGATCGAGAAAATCGCTGAGACCTATGCGAAGCCGGATCTGCTGGCGCTCTGCCAGAGCATTGGCATCCCGTTCTCGCCGGTCTCGCGCCCCGAGGACCTGTTCGACGATCCGCAGCTGCAGGGGCCGCACGGCCTGCTCGACGTCACCTTGCCGGGCGGTATCAAGACCAAGCTGCCGCGCCTGCCGATCGAGCTCGACGGCCACAATTTCGGTCTGCGGCGCAACGCGCCGGATGTCGGTGCCGACGGCCGCGACGTGCTGAAGGATGCCGGCTACGGTGCGGCCGAGATCGCCGCGCTGGAGCGCGACGGCGTCATCGTGGTGAAGGCTTAGCGGCGACCGGCGCCTCGTCCTCGGCCTTGTCGTCGCCGATCGGATCGAGCCGCCAGAGCAGTAGCGACAGGATGGCGATGGGGATGCCGACCGCGGCGGTCATAGTGAAGAAGGTCGGATAGCCATAGGCTTCCACGATGAAGCCGGATGTGCCGCCGACGAATTTGCCGGGCAGGGCGTAGAGCGAGCTCAAGAGCGCGTATTGCGTCGCCACGACGGTCGCCGCCGTCAATCCGGACATATAGGCGATCAGCGCCGTGCCGGCGAAGCCGGCCGAGAAATTGTCGATGCTGATGGCGAGCGTCAGCAGCTCGATGCTGTGGCCTTCGCTGGCGAGCCAGGCGAACATCAGGTTCGAGGCGGCGCCGACGATGCCGCCGAACAGCACGCAGGGCATCAGCCCGATCCGCGTCACCGCGATGCCGCCGGCAAAGGCGCCGAGCATGCCGATCCACACGCCATAGATCTTGGAGACGCTGGCGATCTCCGACAGCGTGAACTTCAGGTCGATATAGAGCGGGTTCGCCATCACGCCGGCGACGAAATCCGGCACGCGGTAGAGCACGATCAGGCCGAGGATCGGCACCACGATCCATCGCTTGCGCCGCCAAAGGTCGAGGAACGGCTCGATCACCGCATCGACGAACGAAAACAGCTTGTCGCCGTCGGGCCGAGCCGGAGCGGGGTCGGTGCGCGGCACCAGCAGCGTCGTCACCATGCCGAGCGCCATGAGCGCCGCCATGGCGAGGTAGGCGGTACGCCAGTCGATGAAATCCGCGATGTAGAGCGCGCCGGCGCCGGAGCAGATCAGCGCCAGCCGATATCCCAGCTGATAGACCGCGGCCATGACGCCTTGGCGCGAGGTCGGCGCCGCATCGATGCGCCAGGCATCGACCACCACGTCCTGGGTCGCCGAGGCGAAGGCGACAAGCAGGGCGCCGGCGACCGTGGCGAGCAAGAGGTCGCGCGGATCGGAGAATGCGATGGCGCAGAGTCCGATCGCCACACCAACCTGCGCCGCCAGCATCCAGGCCCGCCGCCGGCCGAGTCGCGGCGCCAGCCAGGGAATGTCCACTCGGTCGATCAGCGGCGACCAGACGAACTTGAAGGAGTAGGCGAGGCCGACCCAGCTCAGCATGCCGATCTCGGCCCGGGCGACGCCCTCCTGCCGGAGCCATGCCGACAGCGTTCCGAACACCAGCAGGAAGGGCAGGCCGGCGCTGAAGCCGAGCGCCAGCATCAGCGCGAGCCGCGGATCGGCGGCGAGTTCGGCGAGGGTCGAGCGGCGGTCGCGGGACGGACTCACGCCTGGGATACCGGGTCATCTTGCGGGGGCCGGGCCAAGGTGCGGCGATTCGCGCCCTCGGACAAGCTGGCGGCCGGGTCGGCGCGCTCAGCTTTAATGTTGCCTATTGGTTGCAGACGGCAGCGAGTCTCTACAATGCCGCGCACAGCTGGGCCTTGATTTGACCCTCCCTGCCCCCTTACCTAGAATGTTACCAATGCGTTGCAGTCTGCCCGACGGTCCGGCAAGCGCGGCGTCATGGCGTCGACATCGGACTGTCACTTGCCCGACATGAACCGGAACGAGAGTGGGTCCTCAATGACTGGTAGCATCGCCCAATCTCGCATACACGATCCGGTTCCGGCCGGCTTTGGGTGGCGGATGATGGCGTCGGGCATGAACCTCGAAGTTCGCCTGACGCGCGACCCCGAAGATATCGCGGCGGCGCAGGCCCTGCGCTATCACGTCTTCTACGAAGAGATGAGCGCGCAGCCGACCCCGGCCATGGCCGCGGCGAAGCGCGATTTCGACGAGTTCGACGCCGATTGTGACCATCTGCTGGTGGTCGATCACACCCAGCCGCCCGGCCGCACGGTGGTCGGCACCTACCGCCTGCTGCCGCAAGCGGTGGCGGAACGGCGCGGCGGCTTCTACTCGGCGAGCGAGTACGACCTGTCCCGCTTCCTCGGCCGCTTCGCGCCGATCGGCGGGCTGCTCGAACTCGGCCGCTCCTGTGTCCGCGCCGAATACCGCACCACCGGTACCATCCAGCTGCTCTGGCGGGCCATCGTCACCTATCTCGCTGAGATGCGGATCACCCACATGTTCGGCTGCGCCTCGCTGCCGGGCACCGATCCGGCGAAGCTCGCCCTGCCGCTCTCCTATCTCCACCACCACCACCTGGCGCCGGAAGACATCCGGGTGCGCGCGCTGCCGCACCGCCATGTCGAGATGAACATGATGCAGGTGGACGAGGTGTCGCTGCGCCGCGCCCTGCATCAGCTGCCGCCGCTGGTGAAGGGTTATCTCCGGCTCGGCTGCTATGTCGGCGACGGCGCGGTCGTGGACCACCAGTTCGGCACGACGGACGTCTTCATCCTGCTGCCGGTCGGCCGCATCGCCGGCCGCTATTTCAGCCATTTCGAACGCGGCGACGCGATGATGGCGCTGGTCTGAGGCCGCGCCCATGCCCGCCTATGTCATCGCCCATGTCGACGTCACCGATCCGCAGGCCTACGAGGGCTATCGCTCTCAGGTGATGGCGACCGTCACCGCGCATGGCGGTAAGTTCCTGGTGCGCGGCGGCACGGTCGAGCGCGTCGAGGGCAATATGGACTGGAAGCGCATCGTGGTGCTGGAATTCGCCGACAAGGCGGCCGCCTGGCGCTGGTACAACAGCCCGGAATACCAGCGCATCCTCAAGATCCGCCAGAGCGCCAGTCGCGGCGACGTCATCCTGGTGGACGGCGCGCCCCCGGCCTGAGATCGGCGGCTTGGCGTTGGCCGCCTTGCCCGCGAAGGCGTTGCGTCTGATACTCGCGGCCAACGAAACCAAGATTTGAGGAAACGTTCATGACCGCGCCCGAGGCGGCCCCGTTGCCGTCCGCGACCGTTCTGCTGCTGCGCGACGCGGCCGACGGGCTGGAAGTCTTCATGGTGAAGCGCCACCACCAGATCGACTTCGCCTCCGGCGCGCTGGTCTTCCCCGGCGGCAAGCTCGAGAAATCCGATGCCGATCCGGCGCTGCGCGCGATGACCACCGGCGGCGAGGGCCTCGACGACCTGACACTCTCGCTCCGCATCGCCGCGATCCGTGAGTCGTTCGAGGAATGCGGCATCCTGCTGGCGCGACCGAAGGGCTCGTCGGCGCTGCTCGCCGGCGCCGAGGCCGAGGCCGTGGAAAGCCGCTGGCGCGCGAAGCTCAACGCCAACACCGCGACCATGACGGAGATGGCTGCCGCCGAGGGGCTCTCCCTCGCCGTCGATACGATGGTGCCCTTCGCGCATTGGATCACGCCGGTCGGCCTGCCCAAGCGCTTCGACACGCATTTCTTCGTGGCCGCCACGCCGCCCGACCAGCTCGCCGGCCATGATGGCCGCGAATCGGTGGACTCGGTCTGGATCTCGCCGGCCAAGGCAGTCTCGGAAGCGGATGCGGGCCGGGTCACCCTGGTCTTCGCCACCCGCATGAACCTGGTCAAGCTCGGCCGCAGCGCCACCACGGCGGCGGCGCTGGCCGCGGCGCGCGGCGACAAGGTCGTCACCGTGATGCCGGTGGTGACCAAGACCGAGAAGGGCCGAGTGCTGCGCATCCCGATCGAGGCGGGCTACGGCGCTGCCGAGTTCAATGTCGAGGGCCAGCCCAGGCCTTGACCGGGCGAGCCGGCGGCCCCCGGGCCTTTATGCTTTGTTAACCAACGTGAATGCATTCTCGCGCCTCGCATAGAGGTCGAGGATCCCGCTCCATGAGTCTGCCCACGGCGGCCGCACGTCCCGATCCGACCAAGATCTCGGCCGGCGGCTATGCCATCGATTCCAAGGTGGTGAGCGGCATCCGCCGGGCCAGCGCAGCGACCGGCATCGATTTCGGCTACCTGATGGCGCAGGCGGCGCAGGAGAGCGGCTTTCGCACCGATGCGCGCGCCAGCACCTCCTCGGCGGCCGGCCTCTACCAGTTCATCGAATCGACCTGGCTCGCCATGGTGCGCGACCACGGCGCCAAGCACGGCGCGGGCGAGCTGGCGAAGCAGATCGAGACCGGCCCGAACGGCGAGGCCCGCGTCGCCGACCCGGCGCTCAAGGCCCGCATCCTGGAGCTGCGCGACGACGCCCGGCTCAACGCCGCGCTCGGCGCCGAATACGCCCGCGGCAACAAGGCAACGCTCGAGGGCGCGCTCGGCCGCCAGGCCGCCGCGTCGGATCTCTATCTCGCGCATTTCCTGGGTCCCCAGGGCGCGGTACAGCTGCTGCAGGCGATCGAGCAGAACGGCAGCCGCGCCGCGGCCGAGCTGCTGCCCAAGGCGGCGGCGGCCAATCCGTCGATCTTCTACGACGCCGAAGGCAATCCGCGCACGGTGCGCGAGCTGCAGCGCCTGCTCGGCGACAAGATCGAGCGCAAGACCGATGCCTTCGCCGGCCTCGGCAAGGACGCCGCGATGTCGAGCTATTTCGCCGGCACCACGCCGCGCGCCGGCAGCGCGGTGGCCGGTGCCTTCGGCCTGCCCAAGCTCTCGGTCCTCTCGGTGCTGGCGCTGTCGGCCTACGAGCTCTTGACCGCCAAGCAGGAAGAGCACAACAGGCGCACCTGAAGGCGCTATCCTCCTCCCGACGACAAAGTCGGGAGGAAACAATGAGACTCAAGGACAGACGGGCGATCGTCACCGGCGCGGCCTCCGGCATCGGCCGGGCGAGCGCGCAGCTCTTCGCCGAGCAGGGCGCCCGCGTGCTGGCGGTGGACCGGCCGGGCACCGATCTCGACGGCACCAAGGGCAATCGCGAGTCGATCGTCACCCATCCCGCCGACATCACCGCGAAAGGCGCGCCGCAGGCGATCGTCGCCGCGGCGGTGAAGGCGTTCGGCGGCCTCGACATTCTGTTCAACAATGCCGGCGTCTCCGGCCGCGCCTTCGTCGAGGAGATGACGGAGGAGGAGTGGGACCGCGTCAACGGCGTCAATGTGCGGGCGCAGTTCCTGCTGGCGCGCGAGGCGATCCCGCATCTGAAGAGCTCGCCGGCGCCGCGCATCATCAACACCGCGTCGGTAATGGCGGAGGCGACCGATTTCGGCCTCGCCGCCTATTGCGCCTCCAAGGCCGGGGTCGCCGGGCTGACCCGCACCTTGGCGCTGGAGCTCGGCAAGTTCGGCATCACCGCGAACTACATCGAGCCCGGCGCGATCCAGACCGGCATGACGGCGAAGAATTTCGCCGATCCCACCATCGCCGGCGTGTGGGCAAAGAAATCGCCGCTGCGGCGCCTCGGCCAGCCGATCGACATCGCCCGCGGCGCGCTGTTCCTCGCCTCCGACGACGGCGGCTTCGTCACCGGCCACGGCCTCCGCGTGGACGGCGGGTTGATGCTGCGCTGCTGAAGCTCAGCGGCCTTTGAACGCCGCCTTGCGCTTGCCCATGAAGGCCTCGACGCCTTCGGCGAAGTCCTCGCTGGCGAAGGCCATGGCCTGGGCCATCGCCTCGCCTTCGAGGAAGCTTTCCAGCGTGTCGTCGTAGGCGCGCTTCATCAGCGTCTTGGTCAGGCCGAGCGACCACGGGCCGTCGGCGAGCTGGGCGGCGAGCTTCATCGCTTCGGCCTGCAGCTCCTGCGCCGGCACCACGCGGTTCACCAGCCCCATCGCCGCCGCCTCCGGCGGCAGCACCTGGCGGTTGGTCAGCAGCATCTCCTTGGCGCGCAGGAAGCCGACCGCGCGCGGCAGGGTATAGGCAAGCCCGAGATCGGGCACGGCGCCGAGCGCGGGGAAGCCGGCGCGGAATGTCGCCGCGTCGGAGGCGATGACGATATCGGCCATCAGCATCAATGAGAGCCCGGCGCCCGCCACCGCGCCGTTCACCATGGCGACCACCGGCTTCTCGTGCTCGAGCAGCATCCGCGTCCAATCGTGCCCGCGGGCCACCCGCTCGCGCACCGCGAGCGGCGCGCGTTGGCCCTGGCCCATGCTGCGGATGTCGCCGCCGGCGCAGAACGCCTTGCCCTCGCCGGTGATGACGAGGCAGCGCACTTCCGCATCCCTCAGCATGGCCGGGATGTGCTGGTCGAGGCCCGCCTTGATGCCGCCCGACAGCGCGTTCATCGATTTCGGCTCGTTCAGCTGGATCAGGCCGACACGCCCGTCGCGCCGGGCGATCACCGATGGCTGCTCCATGTTCCCTCCGTTTTTTCGTTTCCGGCCGGCAGGTTAGCGCATGGCACCGATGCGGCGCTATTGATTGACCGCTAACCAATCGCCCGTACACTGCCAGGAACCGAGTTCCCGTCAAAGGTGACCTGCCCATGCCGCTGTCGCCGCCCGCGAAGCGACGCCATCTGCACACGCGCCGTGTCGAATGCTTCGGCTATCTGCGCGAGGACGGCCTGTTCGACATCGAAGGCCATATCGTCGACACCAAGACCTATGACTGCACCGACATGGAGGACGTGACGCCGGCAGGCGATGCGATCCACGACATGTGGCTGCGCCTGACGCTCGACAAGGAATTCGTCATCCGCGATGTCGATGCCGCGATGGATGCGCGGCCCTACACCACCTGCCCGCAGGTGCTGCCCGACATGCGCTCGCTGATCGGGCTCCGCATCGGCCCGGGCTTCAAGCGCCAGGTGAAGGAGCGCATCGGCGGCGTCAAGGGCTGTACCCACCTGGTGGAGCTGGTCGGCCCGGTCGCCACCGTCGCCTTCCAGACCATGGCCTCCGACATCGTGTCGGAGGACGGCGAGAAGACGCGGCGCGAGCCGACGGCGCCGCATTTCATCGGCGGCTGCCATTCCTGGCGCAGCGACGGCCCGCAAGTCGAGAAGCGCTTCCCGCAATTCTTCACCGGCTCACCGTCGCGGCGCAGCGCCTAGCCAGGCGGCGAGAAAGCCGAGCGCCAGGGTCGCCGCCATCAGGATGGCGAGTGGCAGCGAGGTGTTCGCCTCGAGCGTGCCGATCAGAAAGGTCGTCACCGCAGCCGACAGCATCTGCACCATGCCGAGCAGGCCGGCGGCGGAGCCGGCGAGGCGCGGATTGGTCGCCACCGCGCCGGCGGTGGCGTTCGGCTGGCACAGCCCGTTGCCGAGCGCGATCAGCGCCATCGGCAGGAACAGTGCGAGCGGGTGCAGCACGCCGAACAGCGCAAATGCCAGCATGACGAGCCCGGCCGGAAAGTTGACCGCCACGCCGATGCGCAGCATGCGGTCAAGGCCGAGCCGCTGGGTCAGCCGCCCGGTCAGCACATTGCCGCTCATGAAGGTGATGGAGATGAGAATGAACCAGAAGCCGTATTCGTCGGCCGATCGCCCCATCACGTCGACCATCAGATGCGGCACGCCGCCGACGAAGGCGAAGAAGGCGCCGGACGTGAAGGTGACGACCAGCGTATAGGCGATGAAGCGCCGATTGCCGAGCAGCTCGTGGTAATTGCCGAGGATGGCGCGCGGCGAGATGCTGGCGATGCGGCGGAAATTGGTCTCGGGCGCCGCTGCCGCGGTCCAGCCGAGCAGGCCGACGAAGAACACCAGCATCAGCACGAACACGGCGCGCCAGCCGAAATGCACGTCCAGCACGCCGCCGATCGCCGGCCCGATGGTCGTGACCACGGCCAGGCCCGCGGTGAGATAGCCGAGCACGCTCGCCGCTTTCTCGCGCCCGAACACGTCGCCCACCATGGCGCGGCCGACCACCATGCCGGTGCAGGCGCCCACCGCCTGGACCAGGCGGCCGAGCACCAGGACCTCGATGCTCGGTGCAAGCAGGCAGAGCACGCTGCCGGCGGTCGCCACCGAGAGCCCGATCAGCAGCACCGGCCGCCGGCCGAACTTGTCGGAGAGCGGCCCGATCACCGGCTGGCCGATGCCGACGCCGAGCAGAAACAGGGTGAGCGCCAGCTGTGCCATCGCCGCCGTGGTGTCGAAATGCCGGACCAGGCCCGGAATCGACGGCACGAAGGCGTTCATGCTGAACGATACCGTCGCCACCATGGCGACCAGCAGGGCGACGGAGGGCGGGCGCGGCGGCACGGCTGCCGTGCTCGAATCGGAAGGAATGGACATGAGCGGCGTGATAAAACCACGCCGGCCGCGACGCCGCTAATGCGTTTGCCGACGACCTGCCCTGTCGCTCACTCGCGCGTGTAGTCCAGGCTGCATTCGCGGTGGGCGTAGATGCCGCTCACCTTCATGCGGTTGCCGTCGATATGGCCGGTCATCCGGATCGGCAGGCTGAGGTCCTGTCCCGGCATGCCGACCACGCCACCGATATCCACCCGGCCATCGTCCGAAACCATCCCGGTCAGTTTCGCGTAGGAGCGCTTGCCATCCGGCCGACTGAATTCGCGATAGCCGGTGATCTTGCCGCCGCTCACCGTGAGCGGCCGGTTGTTCAGATTGACCGGGCCCCATCCGGCCTTGGAGTTGGGGCCGCAGGCGAGCGTGCCCGACCACAATCCGTCGAACGGATCGGGCAGCCGTGCCGCCGCCACCTGCTGCGGGGGCGCCGGTCGGGTCAGGCTGCGGATCTTCGCTTCGGCGAGGCCGGCGAAGGTGCCATCCGGGAACTGCGCCAGATAGGCCTCGAACATCTTGGGATCGGTGCTGTCCTCGACGGATTGCCAGAACACCACTTCCTTGTCGGCGACCACGGCGGGTGCAATGGCGGCTGATGGCGGCGGCGACGGTGGCTTGGCCGCGGTGTTCGCCGGCGCGGTGAAATAGAAGTTCCCGGTCAGCGACGAGGATTCCCAGGGCGTCTGAGCATTGGCGGATTCCCGCGCCACCTCGACGCGCACGCGCTTGAACACTTCCTCGATGGCCAGGCCCGGCGCGCCGATCGCCTCCAGCAGTTTCGCCGTGTAGAGGCCATGATCGCCGGTGCCATCCGCCGCAATCTTGCCGGGCGCCGTGGCATAGGCGATCAAAGTGCCTTGCGGCGCATTGACCTGCGCGAGCCCGCCGCCGGCGGAGCGGAACTTGCGCTCGAACGGATTGTTGCGGCAGGCATCCAGGATGACGAGGTTCACCCGCGTCGCCGCCGCGGCCATCTCGTCCAGGATGGCGTCAAGGTCGAGCGCCTCCAGCCGCACGCGGGTCTCGGTCGCGATCTGCGCGTCGATCGGCAAGAGATAATTCTTGCCCTGCACCTGCATGCCGTGTCCGGCAAAGAAGACGAGGCCGACCGTATCCGGCTGGCGTAGCGCATCGCCGAAATCGGCGACGGCGCGCTCCATTTCCAGCTTGGTCGCGTCCTCGCGCGCAATCACCTGGAAGCCGAGCGTCTTCAACTTGGCGGCCATGGCACGGGCATCGTTCGCCGGGTTCTTGAGCGGGCTTGCCTTGTAGGCGCTGTTGCCGATGACCAGCGCCACACGCCGCTCCGCCTGTGCCGGTGCGGCGAGTATGGTTAAGCAAGCAATCAGTAGGACCAGGGTCCGCATGAGCTGATCGAAGCCGTTTGCCTCTGCCATTTCGTTAAACTCGGGCCGCCCGGTTGTCGAATCTCTTGTGCTAGAAATGTGACGATGAGCACCGCTGCCCCCAAGCGCACCCGGGCCGAAGAATTGCGTATCGCCCTGGCCGACGACATCGTGTCGGGGCGCCTTGCGCCCGGGTTCCGGCTGGACGAGCGCGAGCTCGCCGAGCGCTTCGGCGTGTCGCGCACGCCGGTGCGCGAGGCGCTGCGCCAGCTCGCCGCCGCCGGCCTTGCCGAGACCCGGCCGCACAAGGGTGTCGTCGTGGCGCCGGTCACCGAAGGCCGCCTGCACGAAATGTTCGAGGTGATGGCCGAGCTCGAAGGGGTATGCTCGCGCCTCTCGGCCGAGCGCATGTCACCGCGCGAGCGGCGCGAACTGGAGGCGCTGCACGAGAACTGCGCCCGCTTCATGCGCTCCGGCGCGGCGGAGGAATATCACCTCGCCAACGAGGCGTTTCACGGCGCGATCTATCGCGGCAGCCATAACGGTTTCCTGGCCGACAACGCCTTTATGGTGCGCTCGCGGCTCGGCCCCTTCCGCCGCGCGCAGTTCCGCGTCGTGGGCCGGCTCGGCAAGTCGGTCGCCGAGCACGACGCCGTCGTGCAGGCGATCCTGCGCGGTGACGGTGATGCGGCGGCCCGGCTGATGCGCCATCACGTGGCGGTGGTGGGTGATGCCTCCGCCGATTACGTGGCGAGCCATCGGCCCGAGGCTCAGGCCGCAGCCATCGCCCTGCGATAGGCGCGCCAGCCGCCGAAGCTCGAAATATCGGTCGCGTCCTTCAAGCCGACGCTCTCGCAGAGGAAGCCGAGCGGCGTCGAGCCGTCCGCGAGATCGATGCGGCCGATCGAAAGCGGCGCCGGCACGCCGGCGATGAAGGGCCCAAGCTTGTCCGCCGGCATGTCCCATACTTCGACGGCAATGGCCGTACCGCCCGCTTCCTGGTCCTTGGCGCCGACCTTCACCATGCCGGGCCGTTCCGGCGGCCCGCCGGGCAGCGCATAAAGCTTGTAAATCGGCTTGGTCGCGACTTCGCGCAGCAGGCGGGCGCCGGCGCCGGCCAGCTGGTGGTTCAGCGGCTCGCCGGCGAGATGGGCGCCGACCACGGCGATCTCGATGCCCTGCGCCTTCGGCTGCGGCGGTGCATGCGCCGGCAAGGCGCGGCCGGTGGCGCCGAGCGGCAGCGCGCGGGCCCGCTGCCACAGATTGCCAAGGCTGATCAGATAGTGGTCGTGCAGCGCCGGCGCGATCAAGGTGATGCCGAACGGCCGCCCGCCATCGACCAGCGCCGCCGGCACGGCGAGCGCGCAGAGGTCCAGCAGGTTGACGAAATTGGTGTAGCGGCCGAGCTCGCCGTTGCGCCTGACGGGCTCCGCGGCGATCTCGGCCAAGGTGAAGTGGCGGGCGGCGGTGGGCACGACCAACACGTCGACCTCGCGCCAGACCGGCGCGGTGCGGCGGCGCAATGCCTCCAGCCTGTACTGGCCTTCGAAGGCCTCGCGCGCGGTGCGCTCGCGCCCGCCGGAAATGATGCCGCGCGTCACCGCCAGCACGTCGTCCGGCCGCTCGGCGACGAAGCTGCCGACCGCGGCCCAGCGCTCCGCCACCCAGGGGCCGTCGTAGAGCAGCGCGGCCGCTTCCAGGAAGGGCGCGAGGTCGATCTCGATCGGCGTGCCGCCCATGCCGGCGAGCCCGGCCAGCGCTTCGTCGAACGCACTCGCATAGGCGCTGTCGCCGAAGAATTCTCTCTGCCCCGGTTTCGGCACGCCGAAGCGGAAGCGCGGCACCGCCATCGGCGGTCCGAGCGCCGGGCCGAATCGGCCATAGGGATCGGCCGCGTCCTCGCCGGCCGCGTGGTGCAGCACGAAGCCGGCATCGCCGGCGGTGAGCGCGAAGATGGACACGCAATCGAGTGACCGGCAGGCCGGCACCACGCCGCTGCAGCCAATCAGCCCGCGGCTCGGCTTCAGCCCGATGATGTTGTTGAAGCCCGCCGGCACGCGGCCGGAACCCGCCGTGTCGGTGCCGAGTGCGAAGCTCACCTGGCCCTGCGCCACCGCGACGGCGGAGCCGGAAGAGGAGCCGCCCGGCACGCGCGCTGGGTCGAACGGGTTGCGCGCGGTGCCATAGGGCGAGCGCGTGCCGACGAGCCCCGTTGCAAACTGGTCCAGGTTGGTCTTGCCGATGGCGATGGCGCCGGCGGCCTCCAGCCGCGCGACGACATTTGCCGAGCGGTCTGGCCGGTAGGCGAAGCCGGGACAGGCGGCCGTGGTGGCACAGCCCGCCACGTCGATATTGTCCTTCACCGCGAAGGGCACGCCATAGAGCGGCAGGCCGTCGGGCCCGCGCCGGGCAAGATCGGCGGCGCGGGCGCGGAGTCGATCCGCATCGACCAGGGAGATCCAGACGCCGTCCTGCCCCCGCGCCGCGATGTCGGCCAGGATCGCCTCGACCAGCCGGAGAGGGGCGAGGCCGCCCGCCTTGTAGGCCTCGCTCAGCCGAATCAGGTCCAGCGGCGGCAATCCGGTGCTCATTTCCCCTCCAGGCGGCGCATCTGGCCGTGTACACAATTGGTATGCAATTGCCCTGCCAACGGATTGTCAGAAAAGATATCATAAAAACAATAAGATAAGGACAGATCACAGGCATTGAGATGGCATGCAATCGGCCTTGATTGATTAAAAAATAGACATCTCTACATACGCCGAAATTTTGCCCAGCCGTCGCAGGTGCGTCACTTCGCCAATGGAAACAGGACGTTAAGGGAAGGTGCCGCGGCGGCGCAACGGCTGGCATATGCATTGCTTTGTACGCCCTCGATCAAGCCAAAGGGGGGCGCCATGGACCGCCGTCAGTTTCTCAAATCGACCGCCATTGCCGCCGGCGCGGCGACGCCGATCGGCGCGCCCTTCGTGCGCTCCGCCGCCGCGCAGGCGCGCGCGGAAACCTTGCTGGTGGTGACAGAAAGCGGGCCGAACAACGTCGACATCCATGGCGTCGGCACCAACCGGCCGGGCTACGAGGTATCGTGGAATTGCTATGACCGGCTGTTCACCCACGGCAAGAAGACGCTCGCGGATGGCAGCGAATCCTACGACCGCGACAAGTACGAGCCGGAACTGGCCGAGAGCTGGGACATCGGCCCGAACTCGGCCACCTTCAAGCTGCGCAAGGACGCCAAGTTCCACGACGGCACGCCGATCACCGCGAAGGACGTGAAGTGGTCGTTCGACCGCGCCGTCTCGGTCGGCGGCTTCCCGACCTTCCAGATGAAGGCCGGCAGCCTGGAAAAGCCGGAGCAGTTCGTCGCCGTCGACGACCATACCTTCCGCGTCGACTTCATCCGCAAGGATGCGCTGACCATTCCCGATCTCGGCGTCATCGTGCCCTGCGTGCTGAATGCCGGGCTGGTGAAGAAGAACGCGACCGAGAAGGATCCCTGGGGCCTCGACTACACCAAGCAGAACACCGCCGGCGGCGGCGCCTTCAAGATGGTGAAGTGGACGCCCGGGACCGAGGTGGTCTACGAGCGCAACGATGACTGGAAGTCGGGCCCGCTGCCCAAGCTGAAGCGCGTGATCTGGCGCATGGTGCCGTCGGCCGGCAACCGCCGCGCGCTGCTGGAGCGCGGCGATGCCGACATCTCGTTCGACCTGCCGAACAAGGATTTCGCCGAGTTGAAGGCCGGCTCCAAGATCAAGGTCGTGGCCAATCCGGTCGGCAACGGCATCGGCTATATCGGCATGAACGTGAAGAAGCCGCCGTTCGACAACGTCAAGGTGCGGCAGGCCGTCGCCTATGCCATTCCGTACCAGAAGATCATGGACGCGGTGCTATTCGGCCTGGGCAAGCCGATGTTCGGCGCGCCGGCCGACAAGGGCCTCGACGTTGCCTGGCCGCAGCCGCACAGCTACAACACCGACCTCGCCAAGGCCAAGGCGCTGCTGGCCGAGGCCGGCTATCCGAACGGCTTCGAGACCACGCTGTCCTTCGATCTCGGCTTCGCCGTGATCAACGAGCCGCTCTGCGTGCTGGTGCAGGAGAGCCTCGGCCAGATCGGCATCAAGACGACGATCAACAAGATCCCCGGCGCCAACTGGCGGGCCGAGCTCCTGAAGAAGGAGCTGCCGCTGATCTCCAACTTCTTCTCCGGCTGGCTCGACTATCCGGAATACTTCTTCTTTTGGTGCTATCACGGCCAGAACGCCGTGTTCAATACGATGAGCTACCAGTCGAAGGAGATGGACGCGCTGATCGAGGCGGCGCGCACCGCGGCGGCGGCGGGTGATAAGGCGGCCTACGAGAAGGAGGTGAAGGGCTTCGTCGGCAAGGCCTTCGCCGAGGTGCCACGCATCCCGCTGTTCCAGCCCTATCTCTGCGTCGCCATGCAGCCCTCGGTCACCGGCTATCGCTACTGGTTCCACCGCCAGCTCGACTACCGGACGATCGCCAAGGCCTGAGGCGGGGCCTGATGCTGCGCCAGGTCCTCAAGCGGCTCGCCACCGCGATCCCGAGCGTGATCGGGGTCGTGGTGGTGACCTTCCTGCTGACCCGCGTGCTGCCCGGCGACACCGCCGCCTATTTCGCCGGGCCGGCGGCGACACCGCAAGCGATCGCCGAGATCCGCGCCAAGCTCGGCCTGGACCGGCCGCTGCCCGAGCAGTTCGCGGCCTATGTGAAGGACCTCGCCACCGGCAATCTCGGCAACTCGCTCTCGACCGGGCGGGCGGTGACGACGGAGATCATCGCCCGCCTGCCGGCCTCGGCCGAGCTCACCCTGGTCGGGCTGCTGCTCTCGATGGCGGTCGCCATCCCGCTCGGCATCGTCGCGGCGGTGAAGCAGGGCTCGATCGTCGACCATGCCTGCCGCATGGTGGCGACGGCGGGCGTGTCCCTGCCGGTCTTCTTCACCGGCCTCTTGCTCGTCTACGTGTTCTACTTCCTGCTCGGCTGGGCGCCGGCGCCGCTCGGCCGGCTCGACGTGTTCTATTCGGCGCCGCCGGACGTCACCGGCTTCTACCTGATCGACAGCCTGATCGCGCGCGATCTCGACACCTTCCGCGCCGCCGCGGCCCAGCTTGTCGTGCCGGCGCTGACCATGGGCATCTTCTCGCTCGCCCCGATCGCGCGCATGACGCGCGCCTCGATGCTCGCCGTGCTGTCCTCGGAATTCATCCGCACCGCGCGGGCGAGCGGCCTCACGCCCCGGACCGTCATCATCACCTACGCGTTCCGCAATGCGCTGCTGCCGGTCATCACCACGCTCGGCATGGTGTTCTCCTTCCTGCTCGGCGCCAACGTGCTGGTCGAGAAGGTGTTCGCCTGGCCCGGCATCGGCTCCTATGCGATCGAGGCGCTGATCGCCTCCGACTACGCGCCGGTGCAGGGCTTCGTGCTCACCATGGCGATCATGTACGTAGCGCTAAACCTGGTGATCGATCTGCTCTACGGCGTGATCGATCCGCGCGTCAGGATCGAGGGATGACGGCGCGGGCGCAGACCGGCGCGCCGCCGGCCCGCAGCTCCTTCGCGCTGCTGCGCCATGCCCGCTATGTGATCGGCGAGAACCCGGTCACCGGCATCGCCTTCGCCATCTTCGTTCTGCTCGTCGTCGCCGCGCTGCTCGGCCCGCTCGTCACCCCCTACGATCCGCTGGCGAGCGACACGTCCGCGACCCTGCGGGCGCCGTCGGCGAAGCACTGGTTCGGCACCGACCAGCTCGGCCGCGACATCTTCAGCCGCGTGGTGGCGGCGACGCGCCTCGATCTCGGCATCGCCATCTTCTCGGTGGCGCTGGTCTTTGCGCTTGGCGGGCTCTCCGGCATCGCCGCTGGCTTCTTCGGCGGCTGGGTCGACCGCGTGGTCTGCCGCATCGCCGATACCATCATGGCCTTCCCGCTCTTCGTGCTGGCCATGGGCATCGTGGCGGCGCTCGGCAACACGGTGACCAACATCGTCATCGCCACCGCCATCATCAACTTCCCGCTCTATGCCCGCGTCGCCCGCGCCGAGGCCAATGTGCGGCGCGAGGCGGGCTTCGTCATGGCGGCGCGGCTCTGCGGCAATGGCGAGCTGCGCATCCTGCTGACCCAGATCCTGCCCAACATCATGCCGATCATGATGGTGCAGATGTCGCTCACCATGGGCTATGCTATCCTGAACGCGGCGGGGCTGTCTTTCATCGGCCTCGGCGTGCGCCCGCCGACGCCCGAATGGGGCATCATGGTGGCGGAAGGCGCCGCCTTCATCGTCTCCGGCGAGTGGTGGATCGCCTTCTTCCCCGGCCTGGCGCTGATGCTCGCCGTGTTCTGCTTCAACCTGCTCGGCGATGGGCTCCGCGACATCGTCGACCCGCAGCGGCGGACCTGAGCGTGGACGCAGCCGTCGGCATCCCGCTGCTCGAGATCCGCGATCTCACGATCGAGTTCGCCACCCGGCGCGGCAAGGTGCGCGCGGTCGAGCATGTCGATGTCAGCGTGGCCAAGGGCGAAACGCTCGGCATCGTCGGCGAATCGGGCTCCGGCAAGTCGGTGACCTCCTATGCCGTGATGCGCATCCTCGACCGTGCCGGGCGCATCGCCGAAGGCTCCATCGCCTTCTCCGGCATCGACGTGAAGGCGGCGGCCGAGAGCGACATGCGCGACCTGCGCGGGCGCGAGATCTCGATGATCTTCCAGAACCCGCGCGCGGCGCTGAACCCGATCCGCAAGGTCGGGCGCCAGATCGAAGACGTGCTGCTCCGCCATGTGCAGGCCGCGCCCAGGGACGCCAAGGCCAAGGCGATCGAGATCCTGAAGCAGGTCCGCATCGCGCGGCCCGAGGAGCGCTACCACGCCTATCCTTTCGAGCTGTCCGGCGGCATGTGCCAGCGCATCGTCATTGCGCTGGCCCTGGCCTGCCGGCCGCAGCTCCTGATCGCCGACGAGCCGACCACCGGCCTCGACGTGACCACGCAAAAGGCTGTCATGGACCTGGTGGTGGAGCTGACGCACGCGCGCGCCATGTCCACCATCCTGATCACGCACGATCTGGGTCTCGCCGCCGCCTATTGCGATCGCGTCGTGGTGATGGAGCGGGGCCGGGTGGTCGAAACGGCGCCATCGTCGGTGATCTTCACGGCGCCGTCCCACCCCTATACGCGCAAGCTGATGCGCGCGACGCCGCGGCCCGGCGTGTCCTTGCGCGATCTGCTGCCCGATAGCGAGGCCACGCCGCCGCCCGCGCCGGCAGCCGCCGCCGATACGGCGCCGCTGCTCGTGGTCGAGAACCTGGTGAAGGAGTATCCGCGCCAGGGCACCAGGAAATCCTTGTTCAAGCGCAAGGCGGCAGCCGAGGGGCCGTTCCGCGCCGTCGACGGCATCGGCTTCGAAGTCGGCCGCGGCGAAAGCGTCGGCCTGGTCGGCGAGTCCGGCTGCGGCAAGTCCACCACCTCGATGATGGTGATGCGCCTCACCGACCCGACCAGCGGAACCATCCGCTTCGCAGGCGAAGACATCGGCACGATCGCGGCGCGGCGCTTCGCAACCCTGCCGCAGCGCCGCCGCATCCAGATGGTGTTCCAGGACCCGACCGACAGCCTGAACCCGCGCTTCACCGCTTTGCGCGCCATCGCCGACCCAATCCTGCGCCTCGGCGACATCAGGGGTGGCGCCGCATTGCGGGCGCGCTGCGAGGAACTCGCGCGCCTGGTCGGCCTGCCGCTCGACCTGCTTGACCGCTTCCCGCACCAGCTCTCCGGCGGCCAGAAGGCGCGGGTGGGCATCGCCCGCGCCATCGCGCTGAACCCGGAGCTCGTCATTCTCGACGAGCCAACCGCGGCGCTCGACGTCTCGGTCCAGGCCGTGGTGCTCAACCTGCTGCAGGACCTGAAGGCCCGCCTCGGCATGAGCTATCTCTTCGTGTCGCACGATCTCTATGTGGTGCGCATGCTGTGCGACCGTGTCATCGTCATGCGCCAGGGCAAGATCGTGGAGGAGGGGCCGACCGAGCAGGTGATGAACGCTCCGGCGGCCGACTACACGCGCGAGCTCCTGAGCGCGATCCCGCATCCGCCGGTTTGAGGTTTAGATGAGTGAAACGAAGGATTGGGGCGGCCATGTCGATATCGTGTCGGCATCGATCGGCCTGAGCATCGATCCCGCCTACCGCCAGGGCGTGGTCGAGAACTTCACCCGCATCGCGACCGTGGCGCAGGCCTTTCTCGGCTTTCCGCTCGACGACGAGGCGGAGCCGGCGCCGCGGTTCGAGCCGTGACCGGCGCATCGGCCACGGCGGCCGAGATCGCCGCCGCCATCGCCGCCGGCAAGGCCTCGGCGAGCGAAGTCGTGCAGGCTGCACTCGACCGCATCGAGGCCGGCAACCCGCGCATCAACGCCTTCACGGCGGTGTTCCGCGACCGCGCGCTGAAGGCCGCCGCCGCGGTGGATGCGCGGCGCGCCCGGGGCGAGGCGCTCGGGCCGCTCGCCGGCGTGCCCTATGCGGTGAAGAACCTGTTCGACGTGAAGGGCGAGGTCACCATCGCCGGCTCCAAGATCAACCGCGAGCACGCGCCGGCGAAACAGGACGCGACCGCGGTGGCCAAGCTCGAAGCCGCGGGCGCGGTCATCGTCGGCGCGCTCAACATGGGCGAATACGCCTACGACTTCACCGGCGAGAACGCGCATGACGGCGCCTGCCGCAACCCGCACGATCCCAACCGCATGACCGGCGGCTCGTCCTCCGGCTCCGGCGCCGCGGTGGCGGCGGGCCTGGTGCCCTTCGCGCTGGGCACCGACACGAACGGCTCCATTCGCGTGCCGTCCTCGCTCTGCGGCACCTTCGGCCTCAAGCCGACCTATGGGCGGCTCAGCCGCGCCGGCGCCTATCCCTTCGCCGCGAGCTTCGACCATATCGGGCCGCTCGCCCGCTCGGTCGCCGACCTCGCGCTGAGCTACGACGCCATGCAAGGCCCGGATCCGCGCGATCCCGCGCAGGCGCCGCGCCCGGCCGAGCTTGCCCTGCCGGCGATCGACAAGGGTATCGCGGGCCTGCGCATCGCCGTGGCCGGCGGCTATTTCGCGAGCGGCGGCACGCCGGAGACGCATGCCGCGGTCGACGCTGTCGCCAAGGCGCTCGGCGCCGCGCGCAAGGTCGAGCTGCCGGAAGCCGGCCGCGCCCGCGCCGCCGCTTTCATCATCACTTCGGTGGAAGGCGCCGCGCTGCATCTCGATCGCCTGAAGACGCGCCAGCGCGACTACGATCCGGATACGCGCGACCGCTTCCTTGCCGGCGCGCTGGTGCCCGGCACCTGGTACGTGCAGGCCCAGCGCTTCCGCCGCTGGTACCGCGACCAGGTCGCGCAGGTGTTCCGCGAGGTCGACATCCTGCTCGCCCCGGCGACGCCCTGCACCGCGCCGCCGGTCGGTGAGGCCCACATGGCGATCGGCGGGCAGCAGATGCTGGTGCGACCCAATCTCGGCATCTTCACCCAGCCGCTCTCCTTCATCGGCCTGCCGGTCGTGGCGGTGCCGCTGAGATCGGCGAACGGCCTGCCGATCGCGGTGCAGGTCGTCGCCGCGCCATGGCACGAGGCGCTGGCGCTCTGCGTCGCGCGCGTGCTGGAGCGCGACGGCTTGGCGACCACGCCGGTCGCCGCCTGATCGATACAATGCCGCGCGAATACGCACGGCATTGAGGGCTTAAGCATCTTTCTGCGGTTGCGGTGCTTGCGCCGATTGCGCGCACTCTGCTAGCTCATCGCCTCGTTGTCGGGGAGAGACTTCGGACGCAAGCAACCGGAGCTCTCGCATCATGTCCACGCTTATCGGCAAGAGGCCGATCTACATGACCGGCCCCAATGGCGAGCAGGTCCAGATCGGCTGGGAGCTCGACGGCACCGGCGGCGACGACCGCATCACCGGCGATGCGGGCCACGACCTGATCCGCGGCCATGCCGGCAACGACACGCTGCTGGGCGAGGGCGGCAACGACACGATCGAAGGCGGCCTCGGCGCCGACCGTATTCATGGCGGCGACGGGAGCGATGTCATCTGGGCGAAGGCGAGCCAGTGGGTGCACGACAAGACCGACGCGACCGGCCTCTATGGCGGTGCCGGCAACGACACCGTGCATGGCGCCGACGGCAGCGACACCATCACCGGAGATGAGGGCGACGACCTGCTGATCGGCTGGGACGGCGACGACTACATCTTCGGTGGCGACGGAAACGATGCGATCGGCTGCGAACGGGGCAACGATCGCGCCACCGGCGGTGCCGGCGACGACGAGATCCTTGGCTTCGCCGGCAACGATCACCTGTCGGGCAACGACGGCGACGACTATATCGATGCCGGCTTCGATGACGACCGCCTGGAAGGCGGCGCCGGCAACGACACCCTGGTCGGCGGCGCCGGCGACGACCTCGTCCTCGGCGGCGACGGCGACGACCTGGTCGACCTCAACTGGGAAGGCGCCCATGAGGCGCCGACAGGCCAGAGTCCGGTGCTGGAGCATCTCGGGCGCGACACGGTGGATGGCGGCAACGGCGACGACACCATCGAGTTCGGCCGCTATATCGTGCAGTCCGCCGATCTCCGCGGCGGCGCCGGCAACGATGTGATCGCGCCTTTCGGTTGGGACCAGTATCCCCTCGGAGGACTGATCGTCGAGAGCCGTATCGACGGTGGCGCCGGCGACGACACCGTCTCTGGCATCTACGATGCCAGCACGATCCTGGGCGGCACCGGCAACGACTGGATCTATGTCGCCGCCGACGGCAGCCATATCGATGCCGGCGCCGGCAACGATACGGTGGCGATCGAATCCGACCCATTCGGCAGGAGCAACACGGTGGTGGCTGGCGAAGGCGACGACCATGTCACCGGCGGCGACGGCATCGAGGCGATGCAGGGCGGTGCCGGCAACGACACGCTGATCGGCGGGCGCGGCGCCGACCGCCTCAATGGCGGCGACGGCGACGATTGGATCTATGCACAGGCGGAGGACGCGTTCGACGAAGCCGACGGCAACCAGATCTACGGCGGCGCCGGCAACGATAGTCTGGTCGGCGGCGCCGGCAGCGATACGTTCGCCGGCGGCAGCGGCAACGACGTCGCCGACGGGCGCGCCGGCGACGATTTCATGTTCGGCGAGGACGGCGACGATGCAATGAGTGGCGACGTCGGCAACGACCGCCTGACCGGCGGCGCCGGCAACGACAATTTGTGGGGCGGCACGGGCAATGATCACCTCTCCGGCAATGACGGTGACGATACGCTGAGCGGTGACTACGGCGATGATCGTCTGGAGGGTGGTGCCGGCAACGATTGGATCCTCGGCGGCGAAGGCGACGATCTGATTCTCGCCGGTGATGGCAACGACGGGATCAATTTGACGCACATCGGATTCTCCGACTCGTCCCAGCAAGGCCCCGGTGGTCCGGGCTGGCCAGATGACTTTGGTCAGGACACCGTGTTTGGCGGCGCCGGTAACGACGGCGTTTACCTGGACGATGTGCTCCGGAACGTCGGCATCCAGGTCGATATGGGCGATGGCGACGACTTCATCGGAGTCCGCAATGGCGCTTTCGAACCGCTGAACGGTGCGGTCGATTCCAGCACGCTGATCGGCGGCGCCGGCAGCGACACCATCCTTGGTTCCGGCGCCGGCAACACGGTGCAGGGCGGCACCGGCGACGACGTGATCGATTTCCGCGGCAGCGGCAACCTGATCGACGGCGGTGCCGGCAACGATATGATCTCGATCAGTGTCGGTCCGTACGATACCGACCTCGGCGGCAACAACGCGCTACGTGGCGGCGCGGACGCGGATACCTTCGTCTTCGGCACGGTGTTCGGTGCCGACCGGATCGAGGATCTGGAACTCGGCCTGGATATCGTCCGCATCGCCCAGGATGCCGGCGGCCATAATTTCGCCTCGGTGGCGGAGATCGCGGCGCTGATCG
This sequence comes from Desertibaculum subflavum, assembly GCA_003576705.1. GTDB lineage: Bacteria > Pseudomonadota > Alphaproteobacteria > Ferrovibrionales > Ferrovibrionaceae > Desertibaculum > Desertibaculum subflavum. Next base: position 59,452 of record QOZS01000003.1, on the reverse strand, counting down.
GCAACGATGCCGAGGGCAATGCCGTATTGACGCTCGCCGCCGGGCAATCGATCACATTCGAGGGAATTGACGCGGCGATTCTCGCGGGCGCCGCAGAGTCAACGTTCCTGATCGGGTAGCGGCGTACGTCGTCGGCCAGTCGGCGCGGCGGAAAAGGCCGACGGATAAAATCCCCGGCGAATTCGCCGCGCATTGCCGCCTTAAGACTCTTTGTGCGGCCTGCGAGGTTGCACTGCGTCAGCATCGCCCAATAATGCAGTTGTCGCCGGGGGGAGACTTCGGACCCACGGGAACCGGAGCCTGCGACGATGACCACTTTGACCCAGAAGCCGATCTACGGCACCGGACCGAACGGTGAGCAGATCATCGTCGGTTGGGAAATCGACGGCTCTGCGCTGACCGACCACATCGTCGGTGGCGCCGGCAACGACATCCTGCGCGGCCATGCCGGGCGGGATCGCCTGTTCGGCGGCCTCGGCGACGATTTCATCTATGCGCAATCGGAAAGCGTGGCTGACGAGCAGGACGGCGGCCAGCTCGGCGGCGGCGGCGGCAACGATCTGTTGGCCGGCGCGTCGGGCAGCGACACCGTCAACGGCGACGATGGCGACGACGTGCTGTTCGGCTGGGAAGGCGACGACTACCTGTTCGGCGGCGCCGGCAACGATGCGATCGACGGCTGGCTTGGCGCCGACCGCATCACCGGAGGCGCCGGCGACGACATGCTGTACGGCATGTCGGGCGACGACCATCTTTCCGGCAATGACGGCGATGATTGGCTGCACGGCGGCTTCGGCAACGACCGGCTCGAAGGCGGCGCGGGCAACGACCTGCTGTCCGGCGATGCCGGCGACGATCTCATCCTTGCCGGCGACGGCGACGACCTGATCGACCTCGTTTCGGAGGGCTTCGACGAGACCGGAGCGTCCGGGGCGCCGCCCGGGATGCCGCTCGGGACGGGCAGCGATACCGTCTATGCCGGCGCCGGCAACGACACCGTCGAACTGGGCGCGAACCAGGCTGTCGATGTCCGCGGCGAAGGCGGCGACGACGTCATCGCGCCGGTCGGCTGGCAGCCGGGCGATGCCATCTCGGCGCAAGGCGATCAGGTGCGCCTCAGCCGGCTCGATGGCGGTGCCGGCAACGACACGATCGCCGGCTGGTACGACCAGAGCACCATTGTCGGCGGCCTCGGCAACGACGCGATCGGCATCGCCGCGGATGCCAGCACCGTGCATGGCGGCGACGGCGACGACGTGCTCGAAGTGGTCGGCAGCGCGAACAGCATCGATGCCGGCGCCGGCAACGACTTCGTGGTGGTGCACAATCCGGGCGCGGTGCTCGATCCGGCATCGAGCAACAGCGTCTCCGGTGGCGTCGGCGACGATACGATCTTCGGAAGCGAGGGGGTCGATGCGATCCAGGGCGGCACCGGCAACGACGTCATCTTGGGCGGAGGTGGCGCCGACCGCCTGAACGGCGGCGACGGCGACGACCTGCTCTACGGTCACGATGGCCTGGACGACGACGAGCTGGATGCAAATCAGCTCTATGGTGGCGCCGGACACGACACCGTCTATGCCGCCTCCGGCGACGATACCGTCGCCGGCGGCAGCGGCAACGACCTGGTCGATGGCGGGGCCGGCAACGACTTCCTGTTCGGCGAAGCGGGTGACGACAGCATCTATGGCGCCGCCGGCGACGACCGCATTACCGGCGGCGAGGGCGACGATTTCCTGCTGGGCATGGATGGCAGCGACCATCTGAGCGGCCATGACGGCAACGACCTTCTGGATGGCGGGGAAGGCGACGACAGCCTGGAAGGCGGTGCAGGCAACGACTTGCTGGAGGGCGGTGTCGGCGACGACTATCTGTCGGGCGGGGCCGGGAACGACGTGTTCTCGTTCACCGCAGTGTCCGGCGCCGATCAGATTGCCGATCTGGTGATCGGCGAAGATATTATCCGTCTCACCAAAAACATTGGCGGCCAGGTCTTCAACGACGTGGCGGATATCGTGTCGCTGCTCAGCCAGGACGCGGCGGGCAATGCCGTTCTCGTGCTGGGGCCGGGCCAGTCCATCACCTTCACCGGCATCTCGGCGCAGGCGTTGACCGATGGGGCCGGCGCCGCCTTCGTGATCGAATCCGACATCCTGTCCTGACCGGCCGGTTGTGGCCGCGGGCGCGGGCGGCAGGCCCGCGCCCCGCCGCTCAGTCGAACTGCAGGATCACGTTGCGCAGCAGCGGATAGATCTGGTTCTGCCAGCGCCGGCCGCTGAACACGCCGTAATGGCCGACGCCGGGCTGCAGGTGGTGCTTGCGGAAATAGGGGCGCAGGCCGGTGCAGAGGTCGTGCGCCGCCAGGGTCTGGCCGATGGCGCAGATGTCGTCCTTCTCGCCCTCCACCGTGAACAGCGCGGTGCGGCGGATCGCCTTCGGATTGATCTTGCGGCCGCGATATTCGAGCAGGCCCTGCGGCAGCAGGTGCTCCTGGAACACCATGCGCACGGTCTCGAGATAGAACTCCGCCGGCAGGTCCAGCACGGCGAAATACTCGTCGTAGAATGCCTTTGACGCCTCGGCCTTGTCGCGGTCACCGCCGACGATGTGGTCGTAGAGATCGAGATGCGCCCGGACGTGCCGGCTCAGATTCATGCTCATGAAGGCGGTCAGCTGCATGAAGCCGGGATAGACCCGCCGCCCGGCGCCGGGAAATTGCAGCGGCACGGCGGTGATCAGGTGCTTCTCGAACCACTCGATCGGCCGGCCGGTGGCGAGCTCGTTGACCTTGGTCGGGTTGATCCGGCAATCGATCGGACCCGCCATCAAGGTCATCGATCGCGGCTGCGCCGGATTGTTGGTCTCCGCCATCACCGTCGCCGCGACCAGCACCTGCACGCAGGGCTGGCACACCGCCACCACATGCGCGCCCGGCCCAAGATGCTCCAGGAACTGGATGATGTGGTCGACATAGTCGTCGAAGCCGAACCGCCCGTGCTTGAGCGGCACATCGCGCGCGTTGTGCCAGTCGGTGATGTAGACGTCGTGCTCCGGCAGCATGGTCTCGACCGTGTTGCGGAGCAGCGTGGCGAAATGGCCGGACAGCGGCGCCACCAGCAGCACGCGCGGCTGCGTCACCTCGATGTCCTTCTTGAAGTGCAGCATCGTGCCGAACGGGGTGACGAAGGCCGCCTCCTCCGTCACCGCGACTTCCTGGTTGCCGACGGTGACGCGGGTGATGCCGTAGGGCGGGCGGCCGTGGCTGAGGCCTGCCCGCGACAGCATCTCGAGCCCGGCAGCGATCCGGTTGGCCGGGGTGTTCTGGTACAGGCCCTCGGTGAAGAAATTGATCGCCGGGCTGGCCAGATTCGCCATGACGCGCAGCGGTGCCAGCAGGTCGGCATGCGTCTGATAGGCGAGATACAGCATCCGGTACGATCGGCCCGCTTCGACTGTCCGTGGCCCCCGACCTACGATTTTTTCGCGGTTTCTTCGGCCCCCATGCGAAAAGGCTAGTGCCTTTCTTGCTGCAGTGCGAGATGATTGTGACGGGGAGGCGCCTTGCGTACCGCGAGAGCCCCCGGCCGATGGCGGGCTTTGCCGGCGGGCCGGAACGATCGCCCGGTCGGTCGCGCTGATCCTTCGGATGGGCTGCTCAACCGCTCGGATAGTCGGGATGGCGAACACGGCGACTCTCACCATCAGTTCCAAGAACTATTCGTCCTGGTCGCTGCGCGGCTGGCTGCTCTGCAGGATGGCGGGCATCGAGTTCGAGGAGCAGGTCAAGCCCTCGGACGACCCCTCCACCCGGGCCGAGCTGTTGCTGCTCTCGCCCTCCTTCCTGGTGCCCAAGCTGACGCATGACGGCATCGCCGTCTGGGACACGCTGGCGATCGGGGAATACCTGAACGAGATCCGGCCCGGGGCGGGCCTGCTGCCGGCCGACCGCGCGGCGCGGGCGCATTGCCGGTCGATCTGCGGCGAGATGCATTCCGGCTTCGCCAACCTGCGCTCGGCGCTGGCCATGAACCTCAAGGCGCGGCACCCGAAGTTCAAGGTCTGGGCCGGTGCCCAGGCCGATATCGACCGCGTCGCCACCATCTGGCGCGAATGCCTGACCAAGTACGGCGGGCCCTTCCTGTTCGGCGCGGCGCCGACCATGGCGGACGCCATGTATGCCCCGGTCTGCACCCGCTTCGTCACCTATGACGTGAAGCTCGACGGCGCCTGCGCCGAGTACTGCAAGCGCATCATGTCGCTGCCGCATATGCAGGAATGGATCAAGGCGGCCCAGGCCGAGCCCGACGAGGTGGAAGAGCTCGACGTCGAGTTCTGACCTCGGCCGCCCTCTCCTAAATCGCCGTCACGGCAGGATGGCGATGTCGCGCACCGGGCCGCCGAGGCCGGTGATCTTGCGGGCGCCCTTGGCGGCGCCGCTGGTCAGGTCCACCGCATGCAGCATGTCGCCGACCATCAGCCAGGCGGCGTTGCCGCCCTGCGCATCGGTCGCGATGTCGAAGCCGGCCAGCTGCAAGGTGAGCCCGAGCTTGCCCACCGCGTTCAGCACGCCGTCATTGGGCGGCGCCTGGCGGATCAGGCCGCCGATCGTCGCGTCGATGTCGTAGAGCGTGGTCGCCTTCGCGCCGGCGACCGAATTGGTATAGGCGCCGGCGACGATGTTCGGCGTCTCGCCCTTGTGCATGTCGGTGGCCGCGAAGGCGAGCCTGCCGTCGGTGACCGCCTTGCCGTCGTCCACGTTGACCCTGAGATTTGTGCCGTCGCTGCCCATCAGCCGGAGCCGGTCGGCCACCGGGTTGAAGTCGACCGTCGCCACCGCGCCGGCCGGCAAGGGGGTCGACAGCGTGCTCTTCTTGCTTGCCGCGCCGGTCTTCGCGTCGATGGTAGCAATGCTGCCATCGGCGAACACGCCGTAGAGCTGGCCGTCGGCCGGGCGCCGGTCGATGCCGAGCAGCCGGCCGCCGGGGCCGCTCACGCGCACGGTCGCCTTCACGGCGCCGGCATCGGTGTCGATCCAGGCCAGCGTGTTGTCGCCGGTCAGCGCGACCACCGTGGCGGCGGCGGCCGGGCCGGTCAGCAAACCGCCGGCGAGCAGAAGGGCGAGAGGGGTGAGACGCGAGATCATCCGGAAGCTCCCTTGAGTTTGGATGTGATCGTTGCGGACGCTGCCGGATAGCCGCCCCGAAAGCCGCCGGATGCGCCGCCGATTTCTTTTTCCGCACCCGCATCCGCCTCGATCCCCGATGCGTAACCAGCAGGAACAGGGCGGGTGTGCCAGGCGCGCCGCCGGCCGTTGGAATGCCAAGGAACGGTGACCTGGAAGGATCGATGCCGATGCCGGGCATGGCGTCCACGTTGCGGCCGGCGGCGACCGGCACGGCCACCGGGCCGGATCTGACGGCGCTGCTGCGCGGCTGCGCCGCCGGCGACCGCGCGGCCTTGCGCGCGCTGTACGACAGCGAAGCGCCGCGCCTGCTCGGCGTCGCATGGCGCATCCTGCGCCGGCGGGACATCGCGGAAGAGGCGCTGCAGGACACCTTCGTGCAGATCTGGACCCGCGCCGCCACCTTCGACCCGGCGCTCGGCAGCGCACGTGCCTGGATGTTCGCGGTGCTGCGCCACCGCGCGTTGCACATCCTGCGGCACAGCGCCCGCGAGGTGATCAGCGACGACGAGACCCTGTTCGAGCGCGCCGACGATGCGCCGGATCCGGAGGCGATCGTCAGCCGCCTCGCCGAAGGCGCTCGGCTGCGCCGCTGCCTCGAAGGCCTGGCGCCGGACCGGCGGCAGGCCATCGTGCTCGCCTATGCCGGCGGTCTGACGCATGGCGAGATCGCCGGCCGCATGGGGCGGCCGCTCGGCACGGTGAAGGCGTGGCTCCGCCGCTCGCTGCTCGCGCTTAAGGGGTGCATGCAATGAGCCCCGCTGCGACCGAGCGCGATCTTCTCGCGGCCGAATACGTCGCCGGCCTGCTCGACCAGGCGGAGATGACGGCGGTCGAGGCACGGCTGGCCGGCGAGCCGGCGCTGGCCGCGGCGGTCGCCGAATGGTGCGACCGCCTGGTCGCGCTCGACGACACCGCACTGCCGGCGCGGCCCGGTCTGCAGGTCTGGCACAATATCGAAGCAGCGCTCGACCGCCCCGTCACGCGGCCCGCCGCCAGGCCGTCGCTCAAGGCGCGGCTCGCCGGCCTCTGGGCCGATCTCGCCTTCTGGCGCGTGTCCGGTCTTGCCGGCGCCGCCGCGGCGCTCGCGCTCGCGGTTGTCCTGGCGCTGACCTTGGCGCGCGATGCGCGCGCGCCGACCCTGATCGCCGTGCTGGTCTCCGAGACCGGCCGCGCCGGCGCCGTCGTGCAGGTCTATGGCGACGGCAGCGCCGCGCTGCTGGCGCTGGAGCACGTGGCGGTGCCGGAAGGCCGCGCGCTGCAGGTCTGGACCAAGTGGAGCGATGCGCGCGGCCCGGTCTCGATCGGCCTCCTCGGCCGCGCGGCGAGCGCCCCGCTCGCAACCGCCGACCTCCCGGCGGCGCGGCGCGACCAGCTGTTCGAGATCACCTTGGAACCGGCCGCCGGTTCGCCCACCGGCCGCCCCACCGGCCCGATCCTCTACAAGGGCCTCGCCGCCGACCCGCTCTAGAAACCCTCGGCGCAAATCGGGCTAGACTGGCCTCCCTAGGGAGAGAAGAGCCATGCCCGACCAGAAACCCGCCGTCAGCCTTGCGGCCCTGCCCGGCCGCCGCCTCGCCACCTTGGAGATTGCCCGCCAGATCGAAGCACGCGGGTTCGCCGGCATCTACACGCCGTCCCTGCAGGACAACATGTCGCTCTGCCTCAGCCTCGCGCATGTGACCAAGACGATCCCGTTCGGCACCACCATCGCGCCGATCTATTTCCGCACGCCGCACGATTGGGGCCAGGCGGCGGCCTATCTGCACGAGGTGTCGGGCGGCCGGTTCCGCTTCGGCATCGGCGTCAGCCATGGCCCGACGCTCAAGCGGATCGGCGCCAATGCGGGCAAGCCGCTCGCCGATACCCGCAAGTTCGTCGAGGAGCTGCGCGCACTGCCGCGCATCGGCCAGCTGCCGCCGATCACGCTGGCGACCCTGCGGCAGAAGATGATCGCGCTTGCGGGCGAGATCGCCGAGGGCATGGTCTTCGCCAACGGCGCGCGCACCCATATGCAGGCCTCGCTTGGCGCGCTGCCGGGGGCGAAGCGCCGGGACCCGAATTTCTTCATCGGCTGCATGACGCCGACGACGATCTCCGACGATGTCGAGGCAGCCAAGGCGGTGAACCGGCGCACCTTGACCGGCTATGTGCAGCTGCCGAACTACCGCGAATACTGGAAGGAAGCCGGCTACGTGGAGGAGATGACGGCGATCGAGGCCGCCATCGCCAAGGGCGAGCTGGACCGCCTGCCGTCGCTGATGAGCGACAAGTGGCTCGCCGATGTCACCCTGTTCGGCCCGGCGGCCAAGGTGCGCGACGGCCTCGCTGCCTGGCGCGAGGCCGGCATCACCACGCCGATTTTGGTGCCCTCCTCGGTCGGCGGCAACCAGATGCAGGCGCTGGACGAAATGTTCCGCGCATTTGCGTAGGTAAGCCAAGAGCCCTCCCCCACGTTGCTTCGCAACGCGAGGGAGGGCTTGAAACAACGGAGTTGAATCATGTCCCTGATCCCCGATCTCAAGGGCCGCGTCGCGCTGGTCACCGGCGCCTCGCGCGGCATCGGCAAGGCGGTGGCGCTGGCGCTGGCCGAGGTCGGCGCCGATGTCGCGATCAACTATCGCCACCGCGGCGTGGAGGCGGCGTCGGTCGCGAGCCAGGTGCAGGCGCTGAGCCGCCGCGCCCTCAGCATTGCCGCCGACGTGTCGAACGGTCGCGAGGTCAAGCGGCTGGTCGAGCAGGTCACGGCCGAGCTCGGCCCCGTCGACATCCTGGTCAACAATGCCGGCATCGGCCCGCGCGCCGGGCTCGACGACATGACCGAGGCGATGTTCGACGAGACAATCGCGGTCAACCTCAAATCGGCCTTCCTCTGCTCCCAGGCGGTCTATTCCGGCATGCGCAGCCGCAAATGGGGCCGCATCGTCAACATCACCTCGGGCGCGGCGCGCGGCGCCGGCGCCATCGGGGCGCATTACAATGCGTCCAAGGCCGGGATGGAGGGGCTGACCCGCGGCTACGCGGCGCGCCTGGTCAAGGACGGCGTGACCGTCAACGCGGTCGCGCCCTCGCTGATCGATACCGAGATGATGGGCGATGCCAACAACGCCACTTTCGGCCGCCGCGGCAAGCCGGAGGAGGTGGCGCAGGCGGTGCTGCTGGTGCTGGGCAATCCCTACATGACCGGCCAGACGGTCGCGGTGAACGGCGGCCTTCACTTCAGCTGAAGCCGGATGTCAGCTGAAGGTTAACGCCGTCTTCACCATGTCGGGTGCAGGTTCCGGCCATGGAAGACCTGGCCCTGCTGGTGCTGATTCTGGTGCCGCCGCTCGGTTACGTGCTGGCGCAACGCGCTGCCCTGCGTTGGCAGGGCGGCTGGCGCCTGGCCGGCATGCTGCCGCTGGCCGGCTGGGCGCTGTGGACGCTGGTCTTTGCCATCGACGTGGCGCGCGACCCCACCTCGCACAACCTCCTGCCGTTCGAGATCCTGATCGGCGTGGCGCTCGCGCTCGGCTGGCTCGGCGCGGTGGGGCTCGGCAGGCGGCTGTTCGGCTGACCTAGTGCGAAACCGCCCGCGCCGCCTCGGCGCAGCGGGCGATGTTCACCTCGTGGCCGCGATGCATCTCGGTGAGGAAAGCGCGCAGCTCGGCGTCGCGGATCCGGGGCAGCATCTCCGCCACCTTGTCGGCCACCCAGCGCTGGCCCTTGTCCAGGAAGGCGAAGCGGGCCTGCCAGTCGGTCATCGTCATCGCCTTGTCGAAGAAGCGCCCGGTGGCGCCGCTCGGCTCGGCGCCGAGCTTGCGCACCGCCTTGGCGAGCCCGGCGACATAGCGCGCCTCGTCGCGCTGCACCTCGCCGAGGAAGGCGCCGTCGACGCCCGGTGCGCCCTCGCGCGCCCAGGCGAGCAGGGTCTTGGCGCCGGCCCGCTCGCTCTCGATCAACACGTTGAGGAGGGCCACCAGCTCGTCCTTCGGCATCTCGGGCGCGAACATGTAGCTCGGGTCCACCTCGTGCGCGCTGCAGGCGGGCGAGGCGAACGGCTTGCGTTCATCGCTCATCGCGCGTTTCTCCCGTTGTTCTTGCTTCGCATTATAGGGCGATGGCGGATAAAGGGCAGGCCGTGCGGCGAGACGCCTCAATCCCGGCCGAACTCGCGCTTCACCGCCGTGAACGCCTCGTCGGTCGCCGCTAGGGCGGCGTCGATATCGGCTTCCGTATGCGCGGCCGACAGGAACATGTTGTGCTGAGGATGCAGATAGGCGCCGCGCTTCAAGGCTTCCTCGACGAAGCGGAAGCCCTTGCGGCATTCCGGATCGTCCTCGAACAGCACCATCGGCATCTGCGCCGGCCCGGTCTGCCTGAGGCCCAGATTGTGCGACCGTGCCTGCTCGGCGAGGCCTTTGCGCAAACGCTCGCCCAGCGCCGCCATGCGGGGGATCGCGTCCTGCCGCTCCAGCAGCTCGAGCGTCTTCAGCGAGGCCGCCATGGCGCCAGCGCCGCACCAGAACGACCCGGTCATGAACTGGCCCGCAGCCGCTTCCCTCAGGCGATCCACGCCGGTGACCGCGGCGAGCGGATAGCCGTTGGCGATCGCCTTGGAGAAGGCGGAGAGATCGGGCCGCACGCCGACCGGCTCCCACGATCCGCCCATATGCAGCCGGAACCCGGCCCGCACATCGTCCAGGATCAGCACCGCGCCGGCCGTATCGCAAAGCGCGCGCGCCTTGGCGGCGAAGACCGGGTTCGGCAGCTCCTGGTCCTTGCCGTAATCGTGCTTGAACGCCGAGACGATGATGCCGGCGAGATCGCCTTCGACGGACCGCGCCGCCGCCTCCAGGCTCGCGATGTCGTTGTAGTCGTAGAGCACGAGATGGGCGCGATCCTCCGCCGTCACGCCCTGCGGATAGGGCGAGCACCAGGGGACCGAGCCATGATAGGCGCCGCGCGCCGCCAGGATCTTGCGCCGGCCGGTCGCCGCGCGCGCCAGGGTCACGCAGAAGGTGGTCGCATCGGTGCCGTTCTTCTGGAACAGCGCCCAATCGGCATGCGCGATGGTCGAGGTGAGCTTCTCGGCCAGTTCCACCAACCGCTCGGTCGGCCCGTCGGCGATGTCGGCGGCCTCGCGCTGGGTGTCGAAGGCAGCGTCGATCTCGCGGTTCCTGTAGCCGAGCACCATCGGTCCATAGGCGCACATGAAGTCGACATAGCGGTTGCCGTCGGTGTCCCACAGATAGGCGCCCTCGGCGCGGGCGAAGAATTGCGGATAGCCGGCCGGCAGGCGGCGCGTGCTCATATGGCCGTACATGCCGCCCGGGATCACCTTGGCGGCGCGTGCCTTCAGTGCCTGATCGTTGCTGCGTGCCGGCTCGCTCATCCCCTCGACCTCCCAACGCTTCCGCCGGCATACTAGCCGCAACCGGGCCAACCCGCCGCAGGCGAAAGACGCGGGAGGCCGATGGAGGAAATGCGATGAAGTTCTCGCTCTTCATGTACTGCACGATCGGCCGCAGGGCGGAGCTCGAGGGCGGCCTTGCCGGCCGCAAGCCCGAGCTCTACCAGCGCATGCTGGACGAGATCGCCGACTATGCGCGGCTGGCCGACGATGCCGGCTTCTTCGGCTTCGGCCATCCCGAGCATCACCTGCAGATCGAAGGCTTCGAGATCTCCAACGATCCGCGGCTGATGGGCATGTGGCTCGGCCGGCATACAAAGCGGCTCCGCGTCATCACCTGCGGCTTCGTCTCGACGACGCACAACCCGCTGCGCACCGCCGAGGACATCGCCACCATGGACCACATGCTGGGCGGGCGCTTCGGCGTCGGCCTGGTGCGCGGTTACCAGGCGCGCTGGGTCGAGAACTTCAAGATCCGCGGCGATCTCAACGCCGTCGGCCCGTGGAACAAGGACAGCCCGGCCGACGTGGCGAACCGGGAGTATTTCACCGAGTTCGTCGACGTGGTGGTGAAGGCCTTGAAGAGCGAGACCTTCAGCCACCGCGGCAAGTACTGGCAGTTCCCGCCGCCGGGTTTCGTCAACCCGCACGACCACCCGGTCTATCGCACCTATGGCAAGGGCGTGGACCCGCAAATGAATATCGCCGAGATCGGCATCGCGCCGCGCCCGCTGCAGACGCCGCATCCGCCGCTCTATGGCGGCTTCGCCGCCTCGATGCGCACCGCGACCTTCTGGGCGAAATACGGCGGCAAGCCGATCGTGCTGACCGACAACCTCGATTTCTACGGCCGCCTGGTCGAAGCCTATCGCGGCGAGGCGGAAAAGCACGGCACGAAGGTCGCGCGCGGCCAGGAGGCCGCCTGGGGCGGCATCTGCATCTGCGCGCCGACCGATGCGCAGGCCAAGGAATGGCTGCAGGACATGCTCTGGTTCTGGAACAGCTGGGCGGTGCCGTTCGGCCAGGGCCTGCCGGAACTGCTGGTCGGCTCGCCCGACACCATCTCGCGCCGCCTCGACGAGGTGAAGCAGCGCTTCCCGGATCAGGACGAGGTCGTGCTGCTGATCCCGCAGGGCATCCACACGCCCGACCAGATCCGCACCTCGCTCGACCTGATGGCGAAGCACGTGCTGCCGCGGTTCGCTTAGTATCTCTCCCTCCCCGCCGACCGGCGGGGAGGGCCGGGGTGGGGTTTGCGGCCGCGCGGTGCTGGCGGCAAACCCCCACCCGACCTCCCCCATCTGGCGATGGGGGAGGAGAAAAGAATCGGAGCCATCCCATCCATGAAAGTCTTCACCGCCACCCTCGGTACCGAGACCAACACCTTCGCCTCGCTGCCGACCGGCATGCAGATGTTCGAGGAGACCTGCCTCTATCGCGCCGGCAGCTACGGCGAGAAGGCGCCGATGTTCGGCGCGCCGCTGCAGGTCTGGCGCCGCCTCGCGGAGGCGCGCGGCTGGCAGGTGACGGAGAGCCTCTGCGCCTTCGCCCAGCCCGCAGGCAAGACGGTGCGGCGCGTCTACGAGGGATTCCGCGACGAGATCCTGGCCGACCTGAAAGCCGCTATGCCGGTCGATATCGTGCTGGTCTCGCTGCACGGCGCCATGGTGGCGGAAGGCTATGACGATTGCGAAGGCGACCTGCTCGCCCATATCCGCGCGGTTGTCGGTCCGAAGGTCAAGCTCGGGGCCGAGCTCGACCTGCATTGCCATATCTCCGACACCATGATGCAGAGCGCCGACGCGCTGGTCCTGTTCAAGGAATACCCGCATATCGATGTGCCGGAGCGCGCGCACGATCTCTTCAACGTCATCGCCGATGCGGCGGAAGGGAAGACCCGGCCCGTCATGGCCATCTTCGACTGCCGGATGATCGGCATCTTCCACACCACGCGCGAGCCGATGCGCGGCTTCGTCGACAAGCTCTCCGCGATGGAGGGCAAGGACGGCGTCCTCTCGCTCTCCATCGGCCACGGCTTCCCCTGGGGCGACGTCAAGGAGATGGGCAGCCGCATCGTCGCCATCACCGACGGCGACAAGGCCAAGGCGGAGCGGCTGGCCGCCGAGCTGGGCCGCGAGTTCTTCGCCATGCGCGACCAGACCCAGCCGCCCTATTTCTCGCTCGAAACCGCCATCGCCCGGGCGGCGAGCCACAACCAGAAACAGCCGATGGTGCTGGCCGACGTCTCCGACAATGCCGGCGGCGGCGCGGCGAGCGACAGCACCTTCATCCTCGACGCCATGCTGAAGCGCGGCATCAAGGACGCCGCCATCGCCATGTTCTGGGACCCGATGGTGGTGCGGCTGGCGAAAGAGGTGGGCGAGGGGGCGAGCTTCGACCTCCGCCTCGGCGGCAAGCTCGGCGCGCCCTCCGGTTCCCCGCTCGATGTGCACGCGACGGTGCTGAAGGTGGCGGAGGATGTGACGGTGGAATTCGGCGGCGCGCGCAAGGGCGTCGGCCATATCGGCGATGCGGTGGCGCTGGACGTCAACGGTATCGCGGTGGTGGTCAACACGCGGCGCACGCAATGCTCCTCGACCGACTGCTTCTCCAAGCTCGGCATCGATCCGTCGAAGAAGAAGGTCGTGGTGGTGAAGTCGATGCAGCATTTCCACGCCGCCTATGCGCCGATCGCGAGCGAGGTGCTCTACGTCGCTGCGCCCGGCGCCCTGGTGCCGGACTGGAAGCTGCTCCCCTACAAGAAGGCGAATACGCGGCAATGGCCGCTGGTCGTCGATCCCTTCGCCTGACGGGAAAGGGTCAGCCTGCCGCTTCGGTCGCGAACCAGCGCGGCTCGATCGGGCCGTAGGCGCCGGGGAAGTCGGCGATGTTCAGGGTGCGCACGCCGTCCACGCGCACGAAACGGCTGTCATGCCGTCCGTCGGCGTGCAGCCGGTGCTCGACGAAGCCGACTTCCTTGGTGCCGTAGCGCGGCTGGTAGGCATCCGGCAGCACGAAGGCGGTCGACGGCGCCCAGACATGGCGCGCGCCGCCGATCTCGGAGCTGCGGTACTGGTGCGTGTGGCCGGAGGCGATCAGCGCCGGCCGGCGCGGGCCCAGGGCGGCGAGCAGCCGCGCGCGCGGCGCGGGATTGAGGAAGCGCCCGCCGACCGTCGTCTCGTCCAGCGCCCGGTCGCAGAGCGGCTTGTGGATGAACAGCGCGATCTGGCGCTGGCCGGCGCCGGCCGCCGCCTCGGCGACGAAGCTGTGCTGCACGTCGGCGGCGGCGAGGTCGCTGCCGACGATCTGGGCGTTGACCGCGATCAGCCGCCAGCCCGGCAGGTCCATGCGCCACCAATCGGCGCCGAAATGCCGCTGCCAGCTTTCCTGCCGGTTCGGATCGACCGGGTGGTGGTCGCCGCTCGCGACCTCCTGGTTGTCGCCGACATCGTGGTTGCCGGGAATGGCACGCCAGCGAAGCCGGAGCGCCTCGTGAAAGCCGCGCGCCGCGGCAAGGTCCTCCTCGCGGCCGGCGCCGTCGAGCGACACGTCACCGGTATTGATCACCAGATCCGGCCGGGCCGCGCCCAGCGCGGCGGCGATGCCGCGGAAATTCTCGACGAAGTAGGGCTTCGTCAGGCTCAGATGCGTGTCCGAAATCTGCGCGATGCGGAACGTCATGGCCGCAATGCTAGCAGCACCGTGTTGCAGACCCGCGACTCGGCCGGCCTCATCTCGGCTCGGGCCAGGGCTTCAGCGGCTGCCGCAGCTTTTCCAAGGTGTGCGACAGGCGCAGCACGCCGCGGTCGTCGAACCGGCGGCCGACCACCTGCACGCCGATCGGCAGCCGGTCCCTGGTGAAGGTCCAGGGCACCGAGGCGGCCGGCTGCTCGGAGAAGTTCCAGGGCACGGTGAAGGCGATATGCGGCAGCGCGTCATGCGGGTCGTTGCCGGGCGCCGGCAGCTCCGCCTCGTAGGGCGGCACCGGCGAGACCGGCGAGATCAGGAAGTCGAAGCCGGCGAGCGCCTTCACCGCCGCCTCGCGCATCGCCTGCACCAGGTTATAGGCCACCATCACGTCGCGGCCGGAGAAGCTCTTCGCCCGGTACATGGACCATTCAAGGATGAAGGGCAGCAGCTTCTCGCGCTGCGCCGGCGACATGGCCGAGACATCGGCATGGCTGCGCGCCTCGAAGAAGCGGCAAGTGCCGTCCAGCATTTCCGGCGTCAGGAAGGACGCTACCTCGGTGATGCTGGCGCCGGCATCCGCCAGCGCCTGGGCCGCCGACTTGCACGCCGCCGCGACCTCCGGCTGCGGTGGCAGGCCACAGCCCATGGCCGGCAGGTAGGCGATGCGCAGGCCCTTGGGATCGAGGTCCAGCCCGTCGGCATAATCGACCGCTGCGTAAGGCAGGTTCATGAAGTCGCGGTCGTCGGGCCGCGACAGGATGTTTAGGAACAGCGCGCTGTCGCGCACCGTGCGCGTCATCGGCCCGGCGACGCGGCCCATGAAGGGCGGGCTGACCGGAATGCGCCCCAGGCTCGGCTTCAGCGCGAAGATGCCGCATTGCGTCGCTGGCAGCCGGACCGAGCCGCCGATATCGGTGCCGATATGCAAGGGCCCGTAGCCCGCCGCGGCCGCCGCGCCGGCGCCGGAGCTCGACCCGTTGGTGTTGCGGTCCAGCCGCCAGGGGTTCCGGGTGATGCCGTGCGCGGTGGAAAGCCCGGAGGACAGCATGCCGAAATCCGGCATGGTGGTCTTGCCGAGGATGACGCAGCCGGCCTCGCGGGTGCGGGCGGCGGCCGGCGCATCGGCCGGCTTCGGGCTGTAGTCGCCGGCGGCGGTGCCGATCGGCGCCGGGTCGCCCTTGGTATAGACGTTCTCCTTGATGGTGACCGGCACGCCATCGAGGCTGGACAGCGGGCGATGCGCCTTCCAGCGCGCCTCCGATTCCTGCGCCGTCCGCAGGGCGCTGTCGCGATGCACCAGGTACATCGCGTTGATTTTGGGCTCCCAGGCCTCGATCCGCGCCAGCACGGCCTTGGTGACCTCGACCGGCGAGACGGTGCCGTCGCGATAGCCGTCGTGCAGCTCGGCGGCGGTCAGGTCGTACAGTTCGGTCATCGATCGGAGCTCCTAGGTCGCGGAGGCGGGCGGAAGCCGGATGGTGCGCCGCCGGGGCCGGCGGGGCAACAAAGGTGGGGGCGGCTACCGGCCAAACGCAACGCGCCGGCGCCGCGCGCTCTCTCGGTTGCGGCGCATCTGTTCCCCGATATCTCGGCTCGCCGGCCGGACGCGGCGTATTTGTTCCGTGCCGATGCACGGCCGGCGCCGACGGCACGTCTGTACCGCGGCGCGTCTGTTCCCAGGCTGGGCGGATGCGGCGCATCTGTTCCCCGGCGCGGCGCGGCGCAAATCCGATCCGGCCACGCCGGCGGATCTGTTCCGCGGACATTGCCTCACGCCCGCGGCGCATTTGTTCCGCGCGGTGTCTCCCTCCGGCGGGCAGAGCGGCACACATGTTCCGGCGCATCTGTTCCCCATCGATCGGGCGGTGCGGGTCCTGCCCCACGCGCCCTGAATCCGCGCTCTCCGGGGCAGTTTCCTCGCCCAGTGGCTTGTGCAAATTATACAATTATTACTGATACAACGCAATATTTTCCTATATCAGGGAACTGAATCAACAGCTCACCCAACGCCCTGGTGTCGCCCGTCCCAGATTGCCGCCATTCGTCACCGGGGGCTGGCTTTCCGCGTCGGTTGCGGTTGCGCTGGCTTGTCGAACCTTTGTCCGGAGTCGAGGGAATGCTGCGGTGGTGCTGTCTGGTGGTGGGGATGCTGGCAGCGGCGGGGCCGGCCGGGGCCGAAGGCTGGCCGAGCTATGGCCGCGATCCGGGCGGGACCCGCTTTGCGCCGGACCGCCAGATCACCCCGGGCAATGTCGGCCGGCTCGAAATCGCCTGGACCCACCGCAGCGGCGATATGGGCGCCGGCTTCCGCGCCGCGGGCAAGGCCGCCTTCGAGGCGACCCCGGTGCTGGCCGCCGGCCGGCTCTATTTCTCGACGCCGTTCAACGTGATCGTCGCCGTCGACGCGGCGACCGGCGCGGAGGTCTGGCGGCATGACGCCAGGCCCGATCCGGGCCTCCGGTACTCCGAGGTCACCTCGCGCGGTGTCGCGGTCTGGGGCGATCCGGCGGCGCCGGGGCCCTGCGCGGCCCGCGTCTTCTCCGGCACGATCGACGGGCGGCTGGTCGCGCTCGACGCTGCCACCGGCAAGCCCTGCGCCGATTTCGGCCGGGGCGGCGCGATCGACCTGACCGAGGGCGTCAGGCTGCGCGACCGCGGCGACTACCAGACCACCTCGCCGCCGGCGCTGTTCGAGGATCTGGTCATTATCGGCTCGGCAATCGGCGACAACCGCGCGGTCGATCTCGAATTCGGCATCGTCCGCGCCTACGACGCCCGCACCGGCCGGCTCGCCTGGAGCTTCGACCCGATCCCGCGCACCGAGCCGGAGGCGAGCCGGCTCGGCTGGAGCGCCAAGGCCCGCGAGCAGACCGGCGCCGGCAATGTCTGGTCGATCATGTCGGTGGATGTCGAGCGCGGCCTGGTCTTCCTGCCGACATCGTCGCCGAGCCCGGATTTCTACGGCGGCGAGCGGCCCGGCGACAATCTCTACGCCAATTCCGTGGTGGCGCTGGATGCCCGCACCGGCCGCGTCGTCTGGCACCAGCAACTGGTGCGGCACGACCTCTGGGATTACGACGTGCCGGCGCAGCCGGTCCTGGCCGAGGTGACGCGCGAGGGGCGCCGCGTGCCGGCGGTGATCCAGGCGACCAAGATGGGCCTGCTGTTCGTGTTCCACCGCGAGACCGGCGCGCCCTTGTTCGAGATCGAGGAGCGGCCGGTGCCCGCCTCCGACGTGCCGGGCGAGGCGGCGGCGCCAACGCAGCGATTCCCGGTGAAGCCGCCGCCGCTCGTCTCCCACAAGGCGCTGGCGCCGGACGACGCGTTCGGCCTGACCTTCTGGGATCGTGGCAAGTGCGCGGAGAAGTTCGCGGCTTATCGCTCCGAGGGCATCTACACGCCGCCCTCGCTCAAGGGCACGCTCATGCTGCCCTCCTATGCCGGCGGCACCAATTGGGGCGGCATCGCCTTCGACGAGGCGCGCGGCATCGCCTTCGCCAACGTCAACAACGTGGTCGCGGTGGTGCGGCTGGTGCCGCAGGCGGAGGCGACGCGCGACCTGCCGGGCTACACGCCGCAGCGCGGCACGCCCTATGCGCTGAGCCGCGAGATCGTGACCTCACCCATCGGCATGCCGTGCAACGCGCCGCCCTGGGGCACGCTCGCCGCGGTCGACATGAATGCCGGCACGATCAAGTGGCAGGTGCCGCTCGGCACCACGCGCGACCTCGCGCCGTGGCCGTGGTTCGAGATCGGCGTGCCGAATTTCGGCGGGCCGATCGTGACCGCGAGCGGCCTCGTCTTCATCGCCGCCACCACCGACAATTATCTTCGCGCCTTCGACGCGGAGACGGGCAAGGAGCTGTGGAAGGGCCGCCTGCCGGCCGGCGGCCAGGCGACGCCGATGACCTACACGGCGAACGGCCGCCAGTTCGTCGTCATCGCCGCCGGCGGGCACGGCATGCTCGGCACCGACAAGGGCGACTACCTGCTCGCCTTCGCGCTGCCCAGGTGAAGGGAGACGTGCCAGTCGCGCGCCTGCGCGTGGCGCCGGCTGAGCGGCACGGCATCGCCGTTGCAGAGCCGGATCTCGCGCTCGCCCTCGGCCCCGCGGATCGCCGCGATCGCGTCCAGCCGTACGATGTGCGAGCGATGCGCGCGGGCAAATAGTTCAGGCGGCAGCGCCGCCTCGATCTCGCGCATGGTCGCGCGGTGCAGGAAGGCGCCCTGCGCGGTGACCAGGGTGGCGTAGTTGCCGGCCGCCTCGACGCGCAGGATTTCGCCCGCCGTTACGATCACGGTGCCGCGTCTGGTGTTCACCTCGAAGCTGACACTAGCCCTCTCCGCCCTCGAAGAGGGGGGAGAGGGTTGGGTGAGGTGGGGAGGATGCGGGTGGAAGTTGCGCACAAGCGCGACTGCGTCGCGCGCTTGCGGCTCTCGCGGAGAAGCGGCGCGCCCCACCTCTCCCAAACCCTCTCCGCCCCTGTGGGGCAGAGAGGGCTTCCAGTGCTGGTTGCTGTGAAGCGGGAAGCGGCGGTCGAACCAGTCGATGGTGGTGACGATCAGGGCATAGGCGGCGAGGTCCTTGCCGTATTCGCAGAGCAGCATGTCCGGCAGTGGCGCCGGCCGGTGGTCGATGCCGGCGGCGGCGAAGACGACATAACGGATCGCCAGCATGCCGAGCACGTGCAGGGCGGAGAAGACCATGCTGCCGCCGAGATGGCGCGCCAGCGCCGCGACGCCCAGCGCCGGCGGCCAGCGCCGCGCCACGCCGATCAGCAGCGGCACCAGCGCGAAGATGACGGCGACACTCGACACCTCCTCGGTGGCGAGCTTGAGGAACGGCCCGGACGCGCTCTCACTCTTCAGCGCGATGTTGTTCAGCGCCGCGAAGGCGAGCGGCGGCAGGAACAGCCAATGTGCCGGCAGGTTGGCGATGCGGAGATGACGCTGCATGGTCGCGCTCCCGGTCAGCGCCGCGCGAGGTCGGAGGCGCCGAGGATGATGCGGTTCCAGGTCGGGCTGATGACGATCTCGTTGACGCAGGCATGCGGCGGCATCTCGGCGACGAAGCGGATGGTGCGGCCTAGATCGTCGGCCTGCAGCATCCGGCCCAAGTCCTCCTTGGAGGGCGGCACCGGCCGGTTCTTCATGATCTCGGTCGCCGCCTCGCCCGGGCAGATGCAGCAGGCGCGGATGCCGTTCACGCATTCCTCGATATTGAGGCTGTTGGTCAGCGACACCACCGCATGCTTGGTCGCGTTGTAGGCCGGCCCGGTCATGTAGGTGTCGTAGCGCCCGGCCCAGGAGGAGATGTTGATGATCAGCCCGTCCTTGTGGGCGCGCATCGCCGGCAGCACCGCCTGGATGCAATAGAACATGCCGTTCAGGTTGACCTGCACCACATGCTCGAAGCCTTCCAGCGACACGTCGTTGAAATGCCGCTTCGGCAGGTTGAGCCCGGCCGAGTTGACCAGGATGTCGACATGGCGGTTGCGGCCATAGATGCGGTCGGCGGCCTTGATCACCGCCTCCTTGTCAGCGACGTCGAGCGGCTCCACCTCCACCGCGCCGCCATGCGCGACGATGTCCTCCGCCACCTGGTCCAGCACGGCGGCGCGCCGGCCCGACAGCACCACCGTCGCGCCCGCCGCCGCCAGCGCCTCCGCGCCGGCCCGGCCGATGCCGGTGCCCGCGCCGGTGACCCACGCCACCTTGCCGTCCAGTGTGCCCATGCCGCGTCTCCCTCAGACCGCTTCGAGCGGCGCGTTGAACTGGGTGCTCGGCAATACGATGCCGCCGCGATCGCCGGGTGTCACGCGGCCATAGCGCTGGGCATAGACCGGCGGCAGCGGCCGCGCCTCAAGCGGCGCGAGCCAGAGGCGGAGCAGATGGCGCTTCTTCTCCGGCTCGGGCCAGTCCTCGAAGCCGGTGCGGTCGTGCAGCAGGGTGTGGTTGTGCACCAGCTGCACGTCGCCGGGGCGGAACTCCATCATGAAATTGATCGCCGGATCGTCGGCGAGCGAGTCGAACAGGTCGAGCGCCTGCTTCAGTTCCGGCGTCAGGCGGCGCGCCTCGGGGAAGCGCTGCGCGCTGTCGATATACTGGCGCTGGTAGATGGTCGAGAGCCGACCCTCGTACCAGTTGAAGACCGGGATCTCGAAATAGGGCTTCTGGCCCGTCGGCACCTCGCCGCGCCGATCGGTGGCGAGCGGCTGGAACAGCAGCGCCGCCAGGTCGGGCCGCCGCTTGCGCATCTCGTTGAAGATGGTGACGGAGGAGACCAGCGCCGAAAGGCCGCCCCGCTTCGCCGTCTTCAGGCAGAGCAGGCCGACGATGTCGCAGCTGTCGGTGTGGAAGGTCTGGCGCTCGTGCGTCTGGTAGATGCGGACATTGGGGTCCTTCACGTCGAGGCCGAGATCCTGGACGTGGCCGAGCACATGGCCCTTGCCGTTCTGTGACCGCGCGCTGCCGAAATAGGCGCCGAGGCCGAAGAAGGCGGTCGCCGCCTCGCGCATCGACCAGCGCTCGACCGGCAGGCCGCGGATCACCGTGAAGCCGCAGCCGTCCAGCACGTCGGCGAGGACGCGGCCGAGCTTGGGCGCGAGCGTCGGCAGCGGGAAATCGGCGCGGGTGATGCGCGCGATATCGGCCTCGCGGGCGGCCAGCGGCCGTGTCGCGGCCTCCACTTCGGCCACTTCGGCGCGGGTAAGCGTCAGAATCCAGTCATCCCGCTTCGCCATCTCGGGCCCGTACCAGGCGGAAGGCCCTTGGATCGGCGGCGGCAAATCGGCAGTGGCAGCGCTCATATCGGGCGGTCCCTCGGGTTCTTTCATTGCAGCATAGCGCGCCCTGGTGCAGCCTTCCTCCTTTCGGGAGGGACCGGCAATGGGCTTTGTGAGATGCGAACGCGACGGCGATGTCGGCGTGATCACGCTGGACGACCCGTCCTCGCTCAATGCGATGAGCCCTTCGTTGATGGACGAACTCGCCGCGGCAATCGAGGCCGAGAGCGCGGACGGCGCGGCGCGCGCCCTGGTGCTGACCGGCGCCGGCCGCGGCTTCTGCTCCGGGCAGAACCTGAAGTCGCAAGAGAGCCTGGGCCCCGACCTGGTGGCCGGCGTGATGCGGCACTATTTCCCCGTCTTCCGCGGCTTACGCGAATGCCGGGTGCCGGTGATCGCCGCGGTCAACGGCGTCGCGGCCGGCGGCGGGTTCAGTCTGGCGCTGGCCTGCGACGCCATCCTGGCGGCGCAATCGGCGAGCTTCATCCAGGTGTTCAGCCGCATCGCCCTGGTGCCCGATCTCGGCTCGACCTGGACCCTGCCGCATCTGGTGGGGCGGCAGCGCGCGCTCTCGCTGATGCTGAGCAACCAGCCGCTGCCGGCCGCGGTGGCGAAGGAATGGGGCGTCGTGCTCGACGTGGTGGCCGACGAGCGTCTGATGGCGGAAGCGATGGGGCTTGCTCGCAAGCTCGCCGAAGGCCCGACACGGACGCTGGTCGCCACCCGCCGGCTGGTCGACGAGGGCATGGACAACAGCTTCGAGGCGCAGTTCCGCCGCGAGCTAGAAGTGCAGCAGGTGATCCGCCAGAGCCCGGATGCGAAAGAGGGCGTCGCCGCCTTCGTCGAGCGCCGCAAGGCCCGCTTCACCGGCCGTTAGCCGCTGTTCGGATAGCCGCCGCGGCCGCTTGCCACCAGCTGTCCCGCGGCGTCGTAGACGAAGGCCTCGGCGGTGGAGAGCGTGCGGCCGAGCTTCAGCACCCGCGCCCGCACCGTGAACGGCGGCTTCGTCGCCGGGCGGTGGTAGTCGACATGCATATAGGCGGTGCCGCTCGGCTTGCCGCCCTGGGCGTAGACCGCCTGCAGGCCGGCGAGGTCGATCAGCGCGCCGAGCACGCCGCCATGCACCAGCGGCACCGGCTGCTTGCGGCTGACCAGCTCGTCGCGCCAGGGCATGCGGATCTCGAGCCATTCTTCGCCGAGCGCGGTCAGCTCGAGGCCGAGCCAGGCATGAAAGGGCGAACGCGTCAGGCGGGCGGCGACGTCGTCGTGCGGCGGCTTCGCGCTCATGCGCCGGAAACCCTGCGGTCGCGCCCGGCCCAGTAGGGATCGCGCAGCGCCCGGCGCTTGATCTTGCCGACCGGCGTCTTCGGCAGGGCCTCGGTCGAGACCACGACCTTGCCGGGCTTCTTGTAGGAGCCGAGGCGCTCGGCGCAGAGCTCGGCGATCTCCGCCTCCGTCACGGCCGCGCCCGCGCGCACGGTGACATGGGCACAGGGCGTCTCGCCCCAGCGCTCGTGCGGCACGCCGAACACCGCGCATTCCACCACGTCGGGATGATCGGTGATGACGTTCTCGAGCTCGGCCGGCCAGATGTTGTAGCCGCCGGAGATGATCATGTCGTCGGCGCGGTCGAGCATGTAGAGGTAGCCGTTCCGGTCGAGCCGGCCGATATCGCCGGTCTTGACCCAGCCGCGCACGATGCGCTGCGCGGTGGCTTCCGGGTTGTTCCAGAATTCCTTCATCTGCCCGTCGGTCTTGGCGACGATCTCGCCCGCCTCGCCGACCGGCACCGGCCGGTCGTTCTCGTCCCAGATCTCGAGCTGCGCGAAGGGCAGCGGCATGCCGCAGGCGCGGAGCGGCTGCGAGCCAGGCACATCCGACGCGAACCACTGCCGTGGTCCCATCATGGCGACGGGTAGCACTTCGGTCTGGCCATAGCCCTGGAACAGGGCGTCGCCGAAG
Organism: Desertibaculum subflavum; assembly: GCA_003576705.1. Lineage (GTDB taxonomy): Bacteria > Pseudomonadota > Alphaproteobacteria > Ferrovibrionales > Ferrovibrionaceae > Desertibaculum > Desertibaculum subflavum. The sequence goes on along the minus strand of QOZS01000003.1, from coordinate 36,441 downwards.
ATCTCGCGCGCCTTCAGCGCCGTGTCGTCGGCGATCGGCGCCGCCGAGACCAGCATGCATTTCATCTTCGACCAGTCGCGTTGCCTGATGCCGGGCAGCTGGTTGATCACGTTCAGCATGGTCGGCACCATGAACATGTAGCCGATCGGTTCCTTCTCCATGATCTCGACCGTCTCGGCGGCGTCGAAGCGGTCGACCAGCACGTTCGAGCCGCCGCCCATCCAGATCGGCACGAAGAGATAGCCGGAGCCGTGGCTGATCGGCCCGACGTGCAGGCATTTGTCGCCCGGCTCGACCGGCGGATAGAGGTAGAACCAGTCGCGCCCGGCCGCGAGCCAGGCGCGATGCGTATAGGCGACGCCTTTCGACTTGCCGGTGGTGCCGCCGGTGTGGCGGATGATGTAGTTGTCCTCCGGATCGATCGGCACCTCGGGATCGATCTCGGATTGCGCGGCGAGCCAGGCCTCGTAGCCGCCGTCGCGCACGAAGATGCGCTCGAGCGCGGGGAGCTCGCGGTCGAGGCCCTCCACTTCGCCCAGGTATCTCTCGTCGACGATCAGCACCCGCGCACCGGTATGGCCGGCCATGTGGTGATGCGCCTCGCGGCTGTTGCGCGGATAGAGCGGCACGCGCACCAGGCCGGCGATGGCGGCGCCGAGGAACAGGTCGGCGGCTTCCAGCCGGTTGTCCTCCAGGCTCGCCACCCGGTCGCCCTTCTGCAGGCCCATCGCGATCAGGCCGTTGGCCATGCGGATGCCGCGCGTCCAGGCCTCGGCGAAGGTCAGCCGCCGGTCGCGATGCACCACTGCCTCGCGGTCGGCATAGAACTGTGCCGACCGGCGCATCAGCGTGCGCACGTCCATCGATTTCCTCCCAAGAGCTTCTCGCGGCAGAGGTTAGCGCAAGGCGCGCGCGCCTCGCTACGCCGCCCTGGAAAGATCGAGCGAGACCTCGATCACCGACATGTCGTCGGGCAGCGAGCGCTCGCGGAAGCCGAGATCGGCGGCGATGCCGAGCATGGTGACGTTCTCGCGCAGCACGTGGCCGTACAGGCGGCCGATGCCGCGCCGCCGGGCATAAGCGATGATCTCGCGCATCAGCACATAGCCGAGGCCGTGCCCCTTCAGGTCCGAGCGGACCATGATGGCGTATTCGGCGGCGGTCAGATCCGCATCCGCGGCCAGGCGCACCACGCCGGCAAGCTCCCCCTCGCTGCCGGCTGCATCCTGCTGAAAGGCGAGAAAGGCCATCTGGCGCGCATAATCGATCTGGGTCAGCCGCGCCGCGTCCGCCTTCGACAGCTCGCGCATCTGAGTGAGAAAGCGCAGACGGATGTCGTTCGGCGTGCACTGCGACAGCATGGCGCGGATCTTCGGCTCGTCTTCCGGCCGCACCGGACGCAGCAGATAAGCTGCACCATCGGAATCGCGGATGGTGTGCGCGAGCTCCCGCGGGTAGGGCGAGATGGCGAGCGGCGGCCGCTTCACCTCGGAGACGCGGACGCGGGCGTCGAGTGCCAGCACACCCTTCTCGGAGGCGAGCAGCGGGTTGATGTCGAGCTCGCGGATTTCCGGCACGTCGACGACGATCTGCGACAGGGCCAGCAGCGCGCCGACCACGCCATCCAGGTCCGCGGCGGGCCGGTCGCGGTAGCCGGCGAGCAGCCGGGCGACGCGCGTCTCCTGGATCAGAGCCCGCGCCAGCAGCGGGTTGAGCGGCGGCAGGCCGATGGCGCGGTCGGCCACCACCTCGACCTCGACGCCGCCCTTGCCGAACAGCAGGAACGGGCCGAACACGGCGTCGTCGCCGATGCCGAGGATCAGCTCGTGCGCCTCGCGCCGCGGCGCCATCAATTGCACCAGGAAGCCGTCGATCCGCGCCTCGGGCTTGAGCGCGGCGATGCGGGTCTGCATTTCCCGCGCCGCGGCCTCCACCTCCTGCGGGCTGCGCAGGCCGAGCCGCACGCCGCCGATATCGCTCTTGTGGCTGATATCGGGCGACAGGATCTTGAGCGCCACCGGGCCGTTCATCTCGGCGGCGATCCGCGCCGCCACGTCCGGCGTGACCGCGGTCGCCGTGCGCACCACCGGCACGCCATAGGCCTCCAGCAAGGCCAGCGCTTCGGCCTGGGTCAGCCCGGTGCGGCCATCGCGCAGCACCTTCTCGATCAGGTCGCGCGCCCTGGTCGCCGCATCCGCCGGCACTTCCGGCCAGACCGGCGGCATCTGCATCAGCAGCTCCTGGTTCCGCCGGTAGCGATAGAGGTGCATGAAGGCCGCGACCGCCTGGTCCGGCGTCTGGAAGCTCGGCACGCCGGCCTTGGAAAACATGGCGCGGGCCTCGGCCGCGGAGCCCTCGCCGACCCAGCAGGTGACCAGCGGCAGGCGGTTCGCCTCGGCCTCGGCCAGCACCGCCTTGGCCACCGCGGCGCCGTCGGTGACGGCGGTCGGGCAATGCACGACCAGCACCGCGTCGTGCGACCGGCTCGGTGCCAATGCCCGCAGTGCCGCGACATAGCGGTCCGGCGTCGCGTCGCCGATGATGTCGACGGGATTGCCGTGCGACCAGGTGCGCGGCAGGGCCTGGTCGAGCGCCGCCACTGCCGCTTCATCCAGCGTCGCCAGGCGGCCGCCGGAGGCTTCCAGCGCTTCGGCGGCCAGCACGCCGAGCCCGCCGCCATTGGTCAGGATGGTCAGCCGGTTGCCGCGCACCGCCGACCTGCCGGCCAGCGCCTCCGCCGCCTCGAAGAACTCGGTCAGGTTGTGCACGCGCAGCATGCCGGCGCGGGCGACGGCGGCATCGAACACCGCGTCGCTGCCGCCGAGCGCGCCGGTATGCGACTGCGCGGCGCGGGCGGAACCTTCGAAGCGGCCGGTCTTCATCACGATCACCGGCTTGGCGCGGGCCGCGGCGCGGGCGGCCGACATGAACTTGCGCGCATCGGTCACAGCTTCGAGGTACAGCAGGACGGCGCTGGTCGAGGCATCGGTCGCGCACCAGTCCAGCATGTCGCCGGCATCGACATCGGCGCTGTCGCCGAGCGACAGGATGGCGGAGAAGCCGATGCCGTGATGCGTTGCCCAATCGACCATGGCGGTGACGATGGCGCCGGATTGCGACAGCAGCGCCAGCTTGCCGGGCCTGGCCGGCACCGGGCCGAAGCTCGCATTCACCCCGGCGAGGGGCGCGAGCAGGCCGAGGCAGTTCGGCCCGACGATGCGGAGCGTCGCGGTGCGGGCCGCCTGCAGCATCGCCCGGCGTCTTGCCATCCCGGCATCGCGCTCGGGACCGGGCTGGCCTTCGCCGAAGCCGGCCGTGATCACCACGGCGCCGCGGGTGCCGGCCTTGGCCAGTTCGCCGATCAGGCCCGGCACCGTGTCGGGCGGCGTGCAGATCACCGCCAGGTCGGCCGGCAGGGGCAGCCTGGCGACCGAGGGATAGGCGGGAATGCCGGCGATGTCTTTGGCCTCGGGGTGCACGGCGTAGAGTGGCCCCTGGAACCCGCCCTGCCCGAGATTGCGCGCCATCACCTGGCCGAGCGAGCCCGGCCGGCGGCTGCCGCCGATCAGCACGATCGAGCGCGGGCGGAAGAAGGCGTCGAGATTGCGGATCGACATTCGGAGACCCTGAAGGTGTGCCCGTTCTCCCCGGCGGGCCGCGGCTACGACGATGCTAGCGGATCATTCTTCGGCGTGGACTGCAATCGCCCTCGCCCGGCACCGGGGCAGCGCGGGGCGCAGGAACCAGCGCGGCATGGCCGGCCTCGTGCCGGCGGCGCAGAACCGCCAGCTCCATCAAGTCGAGAAAAGCGTCCTCACGCAGGCGCGGTTTTGATCGGAATCAAGGCGGCGACAGCGCCCCGCGGGCAGTCTTCACGCCGTGGCCCGGGATGCGGCCAAGGCGATTTGCGCCAGCGTGCGGAGGATCACCATGAGCTTGAAATCCATATTGCCGAGCTTCGCCCGGCCAACCGAGCTCGAACGGGGCGGCAATCCGTTCTTCAGTCTGCAATCGGAGATCAACCGGATGTTCGACGATGCCTTCCGTGGCTTTCCGTCCGGCGCCTCCATCAGCGGGCTCGACAAAGTGCTGTCGCCGGCGATCGACGTGAAGGAAACCGAACAGGGGCTCGAAGTCTCCGCCGAGTTGCCGGGCATCGAGGAAAAGGATCTCGACGTCTCCATCGTCGAGGACCTGCTCACCATCAAGGCCGAGAAGAAGCAGGAGCAGAAGAAGGAGGAGAAGGGCTACTACATGATGGAGCGGAGCTACGGCACGGTCAGCCGCTCGATCCGCCTGCCCTTCGCCGCCGATCCGAGCAAGGTCAGCGCCACCTTCGACAAGGGCGTCCTGAAGATCGCCGTTCCGCGCCCAGCCGAGGAACAGGCCAAGGTGCGCAAGATTCAGGTCAAGCCTGCGGCTTAATTCTCCCCTGGGTTGCTGCAGGTCTTGGGGGCGGCCCGAGCCGATCGGGCCGCCCCGCTTCATTTCGCCTCAGGCGCAGGCGCCTTGGCGGATACCTTTCGGAAAGCATAGAAAGCGTAGATATATTGCCGAGTCGCAACGATTCGGGGCGACCCGAAGGACCATGACAATGCGTATCGCCCGCCATGCGGCGCTCGCCGCCGCCTTGCTGATTCAGGGCCTCATCGCCGCGCCGGCCCAGGCCGGCCTCGCCATCGTGCTGAATTCCGGCGAGGACACCTACAGCCTGATCGACACCGACACCTACAAGGAGATCGGCAAGAAGCCGGTCGGGCGCGAGCCGCATCACCTGATGCTGACGCCGGACAAGCGCGACCTGCTGATCGGCAACGCTGTCGGCAACGATCTCGTATTCGTCAATCCGGCGACCGGCGACGTCATCAAGCGCCTCGACCAGATCGCCGATCCCTACCAGCTCGGCTTCACGCCGGACCGCAAGTGGTTCGTCACCGCGGCGCTGCGGCTCGACCGCGTCGATGTCTACGACGCCAAGGCGATCGGCGAGCGCAAGCTCACCCTCGTGCACCGCATCCCGATCAAGACGATGCCGAGCCATCTCGCCTTCGCCGCCGACAGCCGGCGCGTCTTCGTCACGCTGCAGGATGCAGGCTCGGCGGCGGCGATCGACATCGTCGACGGCAAGATCCTGTGGCAGGCGAAGGTCGGGCCGGATGTGGCCGGCCTGTGGCTCGCGCCCAAGGGCGACAAACTGTTGATCGCCGTGATGGGCAGCGATCACCTCGCGGTGGTCGACACCAAGGACGGCAAGGTGCTGGACAAGATCGTCACCGGCAAGGGCACGCACCAGCTCTACGAGGACAAGGGGCGCGGCCTGCTCTATGTCACCGCGCGCGTCGACAACACGATCGCGGCGGTGGACACCACGACGTTCAAGGTGACGCGGGTCTACAAGGTCGGGCCAGGCCCCGATTGCATGGAGATCTTCCGCGGCGGCAAGGAGCTCTGGTACACGGCGCGTTGGGCCAAACGGGTCGAGGTGCTGGATCTGGAGAGCGGCAAGGTGATCAAGAAGATCCCGGTCGGTCGTTCGCCGCATGGCATCCATCTGCATCCCGACGCGAAGACCGCGAGCCGTTGAGCCGATGCGGCGCCTCGCCGGCATCGCTCTGCTCGTGCTGCTGCCGGGCCTCGCCCTGGCGGAGCCAACCTGCGCGCCGGCCAAGCGCCTGTACCTGACCATCGACACCGGCAGCATGCGCGACGGCGACCACATCGCCCAAGTGCTGAACAAGCGCGGCGTCAAGGCGACCTTCTTCCTCGCCGACGAGAAGACGGTGCAGGGCGACAAGTCGCTGGAGGACGGCTGGGCGCCGTTCTGGAAGGCGCGCGTCGCCGAGGGCCACGCCTTCGGCAGCCACACCTTACGCCACTGGTACCTGCGCGAGGACCGCGCCGACGGCACCATCCGCTACCAGGGCAAAGGCAAGGGCGAGGTCGAGCACCTGACCAAGGCGGCGTTCTGCGTCGAGCTGAAGGCGCCGGCCGAACGGTTCAAGGCGATGACCGGCGCCACCATGTCGCCGATCTGGCGCGCGCCGGGCGGCAAGACCACGCCGCGCGCCATCGAATGGGCCAAGGCCTGCGGCTTCCCCGAGCATGTCGGCTGGAGCCCGGCGGGCTTCCTCGGCGACGAGCTGCCCTCCGACAAGTATCCGAACAAGCTGCTGCTCGAGCGCGCGCTCGCCAATATCAAGGGCGGCGACATCCTGGTCATGCACACCGGCATCTGGTCGCGCGCCGAGAACTTCACCAATATCCTCGATCCCCTGGTCGCCGGCCTGCAGCAGAAGGGCTTCTGCTTCGCCACCCTGCTGGAGCGCGCGGCGCCGAAGCAGCCGAGGCCCGCCTCGTGATCGGCGATATCGAAGCCTGGCTGTTCGAGACGCTGGTGCAGCCGGCGATCTTCGAGCTGGGCCTGATGGCCTATATCGAGGACGCCTTCACCTGGACCCAGTTCGCGCTCTGGGGCGTGATCCAGATCGCCGTCATCTACCTCGTCTGCCGGCCGCTCGAAGCCTGGCGACCGGTCGAGCCCCGCGCCGACGGCGCGGCGATCCGCACCGACGTGATCTACACCCTGCTGCAGCGGCTCGGCGTGCTGCCGTTGCTGTTCTTTGTGCTGTTTACCCCGCTTTCGGCGTGGTTCGACGGATTGCTGCGCGATGCGGGCTATGTGCCGCGCACCATCGACCAGTGGGTTCCGGCGCTGGCGGGCATGCCGCTCGTGACCTTCCTGATCTATGCGCTGGTGCTGGATTTCGCCGAGTACTGGCGGCACCGGCTGCAGCACGGGCTGAACTGGTGGTGGGCGCTGCACTCGCTGCACCACGACCAGCGCCAGATGACGTTGTGGTCCGACAACCGCAACCACGTGCTGGACGACGTGACCCAGGCGATGTGGATGGGCGCGGTGGCGCAGCTGATCGGGGTCGAGCCGGGCACCTTCCCGCTTCTGGTGCTGCTGTTCGGCCTGGTCGAATCGCTCAGCCATGCCAATGCGCGGATCGCCTTCGGCCGCTTCGGCGACCGCATCCTGGTCAGCCCGCGCTTCCACCGCGAGCACCATGCCATCGCCTTCCGACCGGGCGAGCCGGCGCGGGCGTGCAATTTTGCTGCGCTGTTCCCGCTCTGGGATATGTTGTTCGGCACCGCCCGATTCGACGGTCGCTTCGCGGCGACCGGCGTGGAGGGGCGGACCACGCCGGAAGCGATCGGCCGCGGCTGGCTGATGCAGCAATGGCTGGGCTTCGGGCGCTTCCTGCGGGCGCTCGTGCCGGCGCGCGGAGCGGACCGCACCGAAGGGGGACGGCAGCATGAAGGGGCTTAGGCTGATATTGCTGGCAGGCGCCGGGTTGGGGCTGGCCGCCTGCGCGGGCCCGGTGGTGCTGGGCATCAATATCGGAACCGCGACGACCATCGGTTCCGTCGCCTCGACCGCGGCCACCGGCAAGGGGCTCGGCGAGCATGCGGTCTCGGCGGTGGTCGAGAAGGACTGCCGCCTGATCGAATCGATTGTCCGCAAGGACCGGGAATTCTGCGAGGAGTACGGCTCCCCGGCGCAGAAGGAGGATTTCACCGGCGTGGCTTCCTGGTTCGAGCCGCCGGAGGAAGCGCCGCCCACCATGCTGGCGGAAGTTTCGCCCGCGGCGGGCGCCGATATCGCGGTGGACAAGCCGGAAGCGGAGACGGCGGCCGCCCGCGCCGTCGAAGCGGTGACGATCGAGCCGGTGCCGACCGTGGCGATCGCACCGCCGACCACACCCGCCCTGTCGGCGGATCAGGCGGTGCCGGCGCGCCGCACATCGCTCGCCGCGGCGCCCCCGCCGCCCAAGGCCAAGCCCGCCGCGCAGATCGCGGCGACCGGACCGTTCTCCGTGCAGGTCGGCAGCTATGCCAATCCGTCGATGGCCGAGTCCTTCGCGCGCAAGCTGCGCGCCGACGGCTATCGTATTCAGGTCAGCCGCACGCGCGGGCAGGGGAAGAAGATGTGGACGGTGGTGCATATCACCGGCTTCCGCGATGCCGCCGCGGCCGAACGCGCCGCCGCCGCCATCGCCCGCGAGCATGACGCACAGCCCAGGGTCATTCTGACCCGCGCCTGACGCACAGGTTCCGCCGCTGCCTTTACCCCCTATCGCCCCGCCTTCATAATCCGGCGCACAACGACAAGGCCCAGTTGCGGCCAGTGTGCCCGGAGGAAGGCCCATGCAGCATTTTCGGTTCGACCTGAACGACCTGCCGCCAGAGGTGCGGCACCTGCGCGACGAGGTGCGCGGCTTCCTGCGCGACAATCTCGCGGGCTACCCTTCCGCCAAGCGGGCGCAATCGTGGTCGGGCACCGATCCCGAATTCAGCCGCAAGATGGGCCAGGCCGGCTATATCGGCATGACCTTCCCCAAGCAGTATGGCGGCGGCGAGCGCAGCGCGCTCGAGCGCTATGTCATGCTGGAGGAGATGCTCGCGGCCGGCGCGCCGGTCGCCTATCACTGGGTGGCCGACCGGCAGTCCGGTCCGCTCTTGCTGCGCTACGGCACCGAGGAGCAGCGCCAGAAGATCCTGCCGCAGATCTGCCGCGGCGAGGCGGGCTTTGCCATCGGCATGAGCGAGCCCGATTCAGGCTCCGACCTCGCCTCGATCCGCACCAAGGCGGAAAAGGTCGATGGCGGCTGGAAGGTGACCGGCACCAAGATCTGGACCTCGGGCGCGCATCGCGCCGAGTACATGATCGCGCTGTTCCGCACCAAGTCGGACGTGAACGACAAGCACGAGGGCCTGTCGCAATTCGTTATCGACATCAAGGCCACCAAGGGAATGACGGTGCGCCCGATCCAGCAGATCACCGGCGAGCCGCATTTCAACCAGGTTTATTTCGACGGCGCCTTCGTCCCCGACAACGCGCTGGTCGGCAAGGAAGGCCAGGGCTGGAAGCAGGTGGTGGCCGAGCTCGCCTTCGAGCGCAGCGGGCCGGAGCGCTATATGAGCTCGATCGAGCTGCTGCTGCTCGCCATCGAGGAGGCGCGGCGGTCGTCCGACCCGCGCATCCGCGCCGGGCTCGGCCGGCTGATCGCGCATTTCGCGACGCTCAGGCAGATGTCGCTCTCGGTCGCCAAGATGCTGCAGGCCGGCGCCGATCCGGCGCTCGAGGGCTCGGTGGTGAAGGATCTCGGCGCCCTGTTCGAGCAGGAGATGCCGGATATCTGCCAGCAGCTGTTCGACCAGGAGCCGGCGGTCGAGGGCGGCTCCGACTTCCAGCAGGTGCTCGCGTACCTCACGCAGATCTCGGTCTCGTTCTCGCTGCGCGGCGGCACGCGCGAGATCCTGCGCGGCATCATCGCCCGGGGGCTCGGCCTCAGATGAGCGACAACAGCGATCTCCGCGACATCCTCACCGACTCTATCGAGGGTCTGCTCGCCGATCTGGTCACCAAGGAAGTGCTGGCGGCAGCCGAAACCGGCACCTGGCCGGCCGATCTCTGGCGCAAGATCGAGGACCAGGGCCTGACCCTGCCGCTGGTCGGCGAGGCGGGCGGCGGCATCGCCGCCGGCTGGCACGACGTGTTTCCGATCATCCGCGCCGCCGGGCGGCATGCGGCGCCGGTGCCGCTGCCGGAGACCATCCTCGCGGCGTACCTGCTCGACCGCGCCGGCCTCAAGGTGCCGGAAGGCCCGCTCACCGTCGCGATTCCCCGCGCCGGCGAGGCGCTGCAGCTGCGCCGCAACGGCACGAAATGGCAGCTCAGCGGCACCGCGAGCCGCGTGCCCTGGGGCATCCGCTGCCGCCACGCCGTGGTGGTCAGCCGCGATGCCGAGGGCGTGCGTGTCGCGCTGGTCGACACCGGCAAGGCGCAGGCCGAGGCGGGGCAGAACATCGCCCGCGAGCCGCGCGACACCCTGCGCTTCGCCAATGTGGAGCCCGATGCCGTGGGCGATGCCGAGAGCAGCATCGCCGCCGACACGCCGCTCTTCCTCGCCGCCATGCTGCGCGCGGCGCAGATTGCGGGCGGGCTCGACAAGATTCTCGACACCACGGTCGAATATGCCGGGACCCGGGTGCAGTTCGGCCGGCCGATCGGCAAGTACCAGGCGATCCAGTTCCAGCTCGCCGCGGCCGCCGGCCAGTCGGCTGCCTCGGGCCTGGCGGCGGAGGTGGCGTTCCGCGCCGCGACCTTGCAGGCCGATCCGCGCTTCGAGATCGCCTGCGCCAAGGCGCGGGCCAGCGAGGCGGCGCAGACGGGCACCTCGGTCGGCCATCAGACGCATGGCGCCATCGCCTTCACCTACGATCACAATCTGCACTTCTCGACCAAGCGCGTATGGTCATGGCGTGCCGAATACGGCTCCGCCGGCTACTGGCAGCAATGGATCGGCGATCTGTTTGCGGCGCCGGGTGCGCCGCCGCTCTGGGGGTATCTGACCGCGAGGTAGAAGGCATGGCCGCGTCGCAGGGGGTGTCGCAGGGTCTCTATCGCCAGTATGCGATCGAGCGCGTGGTGCACGGGGTTCCGGCCGAGAAGGCGGTGCCGCTGGAGGCGGAGCGGCTCGGCGCGACGAAGGTCTTCGTGGTCTCGACCAAGTCGCTCGCCCGCAACACCGATGCGGTGGAGAAGATCGCGGCCGGGCTGGGCGCGCGCTTCGCCGGCAAATTCGACGACGTGCCGGCGCATACGCCGCGCGAGGCGGTGATCGCCGGCGCGGCGGCGGCACGGGCCGCCGGCGCGGACCTGATCGTCGCGGTCGGCGGCGGCTCCGCGATCGACGGCACCAAGGCGATGCTGCAGGCGCTCTGGCACAACGTGACCGATACCTCCGGGCTCGACACGCTCACCGGCCGCGGCCGCGCCGAGCCGACCGGGCGCAATGACGGGCGGCTCCGCATGATCGCCGTGCCGACCACGCTCTCGGCCGCCGAATTCACCTATTTCGCCGGGGTGACCGATGCGGCCAAGGGCATCAAGCAATCCTTCTCCGATCCCTTGATGATCCCGCGCACGGTGATCCTGGACCCGGCGATCACCGTGCACACGCCGATGCGGCTCTTCCTCGGCACCGGCATCCGCGCCGTCGATCACGCGGTGGAGCGGTTCTGCTCGCTGGTCCGCCATCCGTTCTCGGATGCGACGGCGCTCGAGGCGCTGCGGCTGCTGGGTCGCGGCCTGCCGGCGGTGCAGAAGGACCCGAGCGACATCGCAGCCAGGCTCGACTGCCAGCTCGGCGCCTGGATGTCGATCTATGGCGGCATGGCCGGCGTGCCGGTGGGGGCGAGCCACGGCATCGGCCATGTGCTGGGCGCACATGCCGGCGTGCCGCATGGCGAGACCAGCTGTGTCATGCTGCCCTCGGTCATGCAGTGGAATCGCGGCGTCAACTTCGAGGAACAGCTGCGCGTCGCCCGCGCCTTCGAGCGGGCCGACGACGATGCCTCCGGCGCCGTGCGCGACCTGGTCGCTTCGCTCGGCCTGCCGACGCGGCTCCGCGATGTCGGCGTCAGGCGCGAGGATTTCGGCGTGATCGCCGAGAAGTCGATGCACGATCACGCGGTGAAGACCAATCCGCGCCCGGTGGAGAAGCCGGCCGATGTGGTGGAGATCCTCGAACTCGCCTGGTGACCGGGCGGCGCGCGGCGGGCAGAATCCCTGCGGTCCAGGAAGACCGGGCCGAGTCGCGCATTCTGACGATTTGATTTCGGGGGAAGAGGTGCCGAAGCCGAGCTTCGCTTTCGAGCGCCGCATGGAGGGGCCGGTCTGCGGCGTGGACGAGGCAGGCCGCGGCCCGCTTGCCGGGCCGGTGGTCGCCGCCGCCGTCATCTTCCACAAGCCACGCGCGCCGAAGGGGATCAACGATTCGAAGCTGGTCCCGGCGGAGCTGCGCGAGACCTTGTTCGACGCCATCTCGGCCAGCGCCACGGTCGGCATCGGCATCGCCAGCGTCGAGGAGATCGACGAGATCAACATCCTGCGGGCGACCTTCCTCGCCATGCGCCGTGCCGTCGCGGCACTGCCAAGCTTGCCTCGACATTTGCTGATCGACGGGAACATGGCGCCCGATCTCGGCTATCCCGCGACCGCCATCGTCAAGGGCGACGGGCTCAGCCTGTCGATCGCCGCCGCCTCGATTATCGCCAAGGTGACGCGCGATCGCATCATGCGCGACCTCGACGTGCCGCATCCGGGCTATGGCTTCGCGCAACACAAGGGCTATGGCACGCCGGCGCATCTCGATGCCATCGCGCGGCTGGGGCCGAGTCCGGTGCATCGCCGCAGCTTCGCGCCGTTCCGCCAGGGCGCGCTGCCGCTTGAAACCGGGGCCGGCTTCCCCTAAAGAGTGCCTCCCTCGACAGGCCGCAGGGCCCGTTGGCGGGCCGGCTTGCGCTCGATCGTTGGATCGCAGGCTTTTTCCGGTGGGATTGGGCGCATAGCTCAGTTGGTAGAGCAGCTGACTCTTAATCAGCGGGTCCAAGGTTCGAATCCTTGTGCGCCCACCATTCCACACCGGGTTGCAGCGAACTTGTGACGGGTTGCGCGTTGCGCGGGATTCCACGCCGCCATCCGCTCTAACCAATCATTATGATCTGCCGGGCTAGGACGGCGGCATTGTTTTAGTGCTGTTGAGAGTTCCCCATGACCGGATCCTTTCAGTACCAGGGCTTTGGCTATGCCTCCTGGTGGAACGGCGGGTTTGCCGCGCTGGCATCTGCACAATCGCTCGACGAGATCGCCGGCACCAATGCCAACTCGGTTGCCATCACCGCTTCCCACTACATCGCCTCACGCGCATCGTCGAACATCTATGCCGACCCGCTGAAGACGGAGAGCCTCGCGAACGTCGCGGCGGCGATCGACGATGCCCATGCGCGCGGCCTGACCGTTCTGCTGAAGCCGCATGTCGATGCCGTCGATGGCACGCAACGCACCCAGCTCGCGCCGGCCGATCCGGCCGCCTGGTTCGCCGACTACAAGCAGATCCTGCTCGACTATGCGGCGATGGCCGAGGCGCATGGCGTCGAAATGATTTCGCTCGGCACCGAGATCGACGGCCTGACCGGCCCCGCCTACCGCGACCACTGGGTCGACATCGTCCAATCGGTCCGCGCCGTCTATTCGGGCAAGCTGACCTATGGCGCCAATTGGGATGGCGCGGGGCAGGTCTCATTCTGGGACCAGCTCGATTTCGTCGGCGTCGACGGCTACGTGCCGCTGTCGCAAGCGACGCAGGGCTCGCTCGCCGATTTCGTCGCGGGCTGGACTTCGGTGCCAGCCGACAGCTACTTCAACGCCATCTTCGAGGGCCAGTCGCCGGTCGACTACTACCATCAGCTCAGCCTGCAGACCGGCAAGCCGCTGCTCTTCACCGAGCTCGGCTATCGCAGCCTGGACCGCGCGGCCGCGAACCCCGGCGACAGCTTCATGGCCGGCAAGGCCGACGCGCAGGAGCAGGTCGATCTCTACAACGCCTTCTTCCACGTCTGGTCGCAGCAGGGCGACTGGTTCAAGGGCATCTATGCCTGGCACTGGTCGGCCTCGGCCTCGCCGCCGGCGCAGACCGACTACCAGGTCGAAGGCAAGCCGGCCGAGGCCGTGATCGACCGGTGGTTCGGCGGCGAGACCCCGGCGCTCGATCTGGCGGTCAAGCACCGCTACCTGATCGCCACGACCGGCGACGACACGCTGATCGGCGGCATCGGCAACGACACGCTGGACGGCAACGGATCGGTCTGGGGCGACGACCTGGCGGGCGGCACCGGCGACGACCTGATCTATATCCGCGGCGCCTATGATCACGTGCTGGAGCTCGACGGCGGCGGCATCGATACGATTCGGACCAACCTTTCCGCGTACACGCTGCCGGACTATGTCGAGAACCTCGCCTATATCGGCAGCGGCAGCTTCGCGGGCACGGGGAACTGGCTCGCCAACACGCTGCTCGGCGGCGCCGGGCGCGACACCTTGAGCGGGGCGAGCGGCGCCGACACGATGAAAGGCGGCCTCGGCAACGACACCTACTATGTCGAGAATCCCGGCGACGTGGTGATCGAGGCGACCAACGGCGCCGCCGGGGGCTGGGACGTCGTCTACAGCAACCTGAGCTTCAGCCTCGGCACCCATGCAGAGGAACTGGTGCTCACCGGCACGGGCAATTTCAGCGCCACCGGCAGTGGCCTGAACAATCGCCTGACCGGCAATGGCGGGCACAACAGGCTAGACGGCGCCGGCTCGACCGCCGGCGATACCATGACCGGCGGCGCCGGGAACGACACCTATGTGGTCCGCAACGTGCGCGACCGGGTGATCGAAACCAATGCCCAGGGCGGCGATGCGGGCGGTGTCGATCTGATCGAGACGACGTTGAAGATCTTCGACCTGGCCAAGGCGCCCTATGTCGAGAATCTCACTTATCTCGGCGCGGATGCCTTCCGCGGCTACGGCAACACGCAGGCCAACCTGATCGTCGGCGGCGCCGGCAACGACGTGCTGTACAGCGTCAAGGGCATCGGCGACGACACGCTGATGGGCGGCGCCGGCGACGACATGTATGTCGTGCGCGGCGCCGGCGACCGGGTCTACGAGGTGGCGGGCGACGGGTTCGACACCATCCGCACCGACCTCGCGAGCTTCACCCTGCCGGGCCATGTGGAGAGCCTGTTCTATACCGGCAGCGGATCGTTCTCCGGGCGCGGCACCAGCGCCGGCGACCTGCTGACCAGCGGTGCCGGCAACGACACGCTGGACGGCTGGATCGGCGCCGACACCATGAAGGGCGGCGGCGGCAACGACGTCTACTACGTCGACAACGCCCTCGACGTGGTGAGCGAATGGATCAACGGCGGGCGCGATACGGTCTACAGCAGCGTGACCTATGCGCTGCCGGACAATGTCGAGGATCTCGTCCTGCTCGACACGTGGAATCTATCGGCCACCGGCAATGGCCTGAGCAACCGTCTGGTCGGCAATGCCGGCGCCAACACGCTCGACGGGCAGGGCGCAAGCGGCGGCGACACGCTGATCGGCGGCGCCGGCAACGATACCTATGTCGTCAACTCGGCCAAGGACAAGGTGGTCGAGACCGATGCCTATGGCGGCGATAGTGGCGGCGTCGACGTGGTGCGCACCGGCCTCGCGAGCTTCGATCTCGGCCAGGCCGCCCATGTCGAGAACCTGGTCTATACCGGCAGCGGCAGCTTCCACGGCACCGGCAATGGCGGCGCCAACCACATCGCCGCCGGGGCCGGCAACGACACGCTGGATGGCGGCGGCGGCGCCGACCTGTTGAAAGGCGGCTTCGGTGCCGACACCTTCGTCTTTGCCAAGGGTGAGGCCCAGGGCGACGTGGTGCTCGACTTCTCCGTGGCCGAGGGCGACCGGCTGCAGCTCCTGGGCTATGCCGCCTGCTCGACTATCGAGCGGGTGGCCGGCAGCTGGGTCGAGTGGCAGATCGTCGATGCAGCTGACTCGAGCGTGGAGGTTGTCCGCTTCTCCACAGCGCCGGCCCTCACGGCCGATGACTGGCATTTCGGCTGACCGGTGCGGCAACCACGGGTTGTGCATTGGAATCGCCGCGGCATCAGCCTGCAGCAAGGTCTTCGCGGCGCGGCCCGCGCTGCGCTGCGGCAGACTGCTCAAGGTCTCATCAAGTCGGTTCGTTGACACTCAATTTCCCGACTCATATTGTGCACCGCCACAAAAAGGGGGTGGCAGGGGAGCGGGGCGTGGAAGGCGCCCTGGCGGAGCCCTGCCTTAGGCCCCAACACCAGCGGGAGAAGCCAGGCTCATGAAGGTACTCGTCGCGGTCAAACGCGTCGTCGACTACAACGTGAAAATTCGCGTGAAACCGGACAAGACCGGTGTCGATCTCGCCAACGTGAAGATGTCGATGAATCCGTTCGACGAGATCGGGGTCGAGGAGGCGATTCGCCTGAAGGAGGCCGGCAAGGCGACCGAGATCGTGGCAGTCTCGATCGGCCCGGCCCAGGCGCAGGAAACCATCCGCACCGCCCTCGCCATGGGTGCCGATCGCGGCATCCTGGTGAAGACCGACGAGGAGGTGCAGCCCCTCGCGGTGGCCAAGATCTTCAAGGCCCTGGCCGATGCGGAGAAGCCGGGCCTCTTCATTCTCGGCAAGCAGGCGATCGACGACGACAGCAACCAGACCGGGCAGATGCTCGCGGCCCTGCTCGGCTGGCCGCAGGCGACCTTCGCTTCCAAGCTGGTGGTCGGCGACGGCAGCGCCAGCGTGACGCGCGAGGTGGATGGCGGCCTGATGACGGTCGAGATCAAGCTGCCGGCGGTGATGACCACCGACCTGCGCCTGAACGAGCCGCGCTATGCCAGCCTGCCCAACATCATGAAGGCGAAGAAGAAGCCGATCGACGAGAAGAGCCCGGCCGATCTCGGCGTCGACATCGCGCCGCGCCTCAAGGTGCTGAAGGTGGAGGATCCGCCCAAGCGGCAATCCGGCCGCAAGGTGAAGGACGTGGCCGAGCTGGTGCAGGCGCTGCGCAACGAGGCGGGAGTTATCTGATCATGGCGGCTCTTGTCATTGCCGAACACGACAACGCGAGCCTGAAGAAGGCGACGCTCCACGCCGTTTCCGCCGCGGCCAAGGCCGGCGGCGATGTGCATGTGCTGGTGCTGGGCCAGGGCGCCAAGGGTGCCGCCGACGCGGCGGCCAAGGTGGCCGGTGTGTCCAAGGTGCTGCTGGCTGATGGCCCGGCCTATGCCAACATGCTGCCGGAGAACGCCGCCCCGGTGATCGCCGAGCTCGCCAAGGGCTATTCCCATGTGCTGGCGCCGGCCACCACCAACGGCAAGAACGTGATGCCGCGCGTCGCCGCGCTGCTCGACGTGGCGCAGATCAGCGAGGCGATCGAGATCGTCTCCGCCGACACTTTCGTGCGGCCGATCTATGCCGGCAACGCCATGGCGACGGTGCAGTCGGTCGACCCGATCAAGGTGATCACCGTGCGTGCCACCGGCTTCCCCGCCGCGGCGGCGGAAGGCGGCTCGGCCGCGGTCGAGAACGTGGCGGCCAAGGATCCGTCCGACCTCTCCAAGTTCGTCGGCCAGGAGCTGTCGAAGTCCGACCGGCCGGAGCTGACTTCGGCTCGCGTCGTGATCTCCGGCGGCCGCGGCATGCAGTCGGGCGACAATTTTCACCTGCTGGAGAAGGTCGCCGACAAGCTCGGCGCCGCCGTCGGCGCCAGTCGCGCGGCGGTGGATGCCGGCTTCGTGCCGAACGACTACCAGGTCGGCCAGACCGGCAAGATCGTGGCGCCTGAGCTCTACATCGCCGTCGGCATCTCCGGCGCGATCCAGCATCTGGCCGGCATGAAGGACAGCAAGGTCATCGTGGCCATCAACAAGGACGAGGAAGCGCCGATTTTCCAGGTCGCCGACTACGGTCTGGTGGGCGATCTGTTCAAGGTAGTGCCGGAGCTCGAGCAGGAGCTCGGCAAGCTCGGCTCATGATCCGGACGGGACAGCCCTCGCGATGATGATCAAGAAGATTGGCGTCGTTGGCGCCGGCCAGATGGGCAACGGCATCGCCCATGTTTGCGCCCTTGCCGGCTTCAACGTGGCGCTGATCGACATCAAGCAGGACCAGCTTGATGCCGCGCTCACGGTCATGGGGCACAACCTGGACCGCCAGGTGGCGCGCCAGAAGATCAGCGAGCGCGAGAAGGCGGAGACGCTGGCCCGCGTGCAGCCCTCGATGTCGCTGGAGGCCCTGGCCGATTGCGATCTGGTGATCGAGGCGGCGGTCGAGGACGAGCAGGTCAAACGCAAGATCTTCCAGCAGATCTGCCCGGTGCTGCGCAAGGATGCGCTGGTCGCCACCAACACCTCGTCGATCTCGGTGACCCGGCTGGCGGCTTCGACCGACCGGCCGGAGCGGTTCATGGGCATGCATTTCATGAACCCGGTGCCGATGATGCAGCTGGTCGAGCTGATCCGCGGCATCGCGACCGAGGAGAGCACCTTCCGCGAGATCCGCGAGCTGGTCGTCAAGCTCGGCAAGACGCCGGCCAACGCCGAGGACTTCCCGGCCTTCATCGTCAACCGCATCCTGCTGCCGATGATCAACGAGGCGATCTATACGCTCTACGAGGGCGTCGGCTCGGTCGAATCGATCGACACGGCGATGCGGCTCGGCGCCAACCACCCGATGGGCCCGCTGCAGCTTGCCGATTTCATCGGCCTCGATACCTGCCTCTCGGTCATGCAGGTGCTGTACGAAGGCCTCGCCGATTCCAAGTACCGGCCGTGCCCACTCTTGGTGAAGTATGTCGAGGCCGGCTGGCTCGGCCGCAAGACCAATCGCGGCTTCTACGATTATCGCGGCCCGGCGCCGGTCCCGACCCGCTGAGCCGCACGGCCGGCATGCGGCCCGAAGACGTCCTCAATTTCTGGTTCGACGCGGCGAACAAGCCCTTCTGGTTCGAGAAGAACGACGCGTTCGACGCTGACGTGACGACGCGGCTTTGGCCGCTCCGCGACGCGGCCATGGCCGGCAAGTGCGCCGATTGGACGGCGACTCCCGAAGGCTCGCTCGCGCTCGTGATCCTGCTCGACCAGGTGCCGCGCAATTGCTGCCGGGGCACGGCGGCGGCCTTCGCCAGCGATGCGGCGGCACGGGGGGTAGCGCGTCAGGCGATCGATCGCGGCTTCGACCGCCATTTCGACGACGAGTATCGGTTGTTCTTTTACCTTCCGTTCGAGCACGCGGAGGATGTCGGCGCCCAGCTGCTCTCGGTGGCGCTGTTCGCCGCGCTGCCGGGCCGGGCGGAATGGCTCCGCTATGCCGAGCGGCATGCCGAGATCATTGCCCGCTTCGGCCGCTTTCCGCACCGGAACAAGGCCTTGGGGCGGGTTTCGACGGCGGCCGAGATCGCCTTCCTGGACGAGCCGATGTCGAGCTTCTGAGCCCGGCAATGGATTGGATTTTCGGGGTTTCCCGTCAATCCTTAATGCGATCCTAACGTTTCCGACCGAAGGTGCGGGCCTCGTTCCACCAGCGCTTCCGGAAGGGCGCCGCATGCTCATCGGCCAGGTTGAAACCTACACTTCTGACATGATCGCCGGCTGGGCGTTCGACGACACCAAGCCCAACGAGCCGGTCTTCGTCGACGTGAAGATCAACGGTGAGCCGGTGGCGCGGTTGCGCGCCAGCCTGCCGCGGCTGCAGGCCCAGGGCCGCGCCAACGGCTTCGTCTTCATGCTCCCGCCGGCGCTGACCGCCGGCAAGCGGCGCGTCACCGTCGCGGTCGAGTTCGCCGAGGGCGGCGCGACGCTCGGCAACAGCCCGCGCCAGATGACGGTCAACCGGCCGTCGCGCCGGGTCGTCTGCTTCAGCCCGGCGGGCCGTGTGGTGCATCACGACGACGTGCTCGCCTACCAGCGCAATCCGAAGGACCATATCGAGCGCTACAGCAATTCCGGCGACTGGATGGTGTACGACAGCTCGCTCAAGCTGCTCTCGTTCGGCGAGCTGCACATCACCAACATCTTCGAGTGGGACGACAAGGAGGTCGACCTGCTCAATGCGGAATACGACTACTGCTTCCTGCGCGGCTCCAACTTCATCCATGACGGCGTGGACTGGCGCGACCTTGCAAGCCTGCTCAAGAAGCTGAAGATCCCCGCCATACCCTTTTCGGTCGGCGCGCAGGCGCCGGAGCGCAAGAAGATCGAGCTGTCGCCGAATTCCCTGGAAGTATGGAAGGCCTTCGCCGATCACTGCGCCACCATCGGCGTGCGCGGCACCTACACCGCCGAGGTGATGAACGATCTCGGCATCAAGAATGTCGAGATCATCGGCTGCCCCAGCTTGCTGCGGCACAACAACCCGTTCCTGCGCGTCAATCCGAAGCCGTGGAGCGAGATCAAGCGCGTCGCCTTCAACCTGCGCCGCGAGGTGTCGCCGGCCTATGCCAACAATGTGGGCCGCTATCTCGACATCCAGAAGCGGATGATGCGCGAGCTCGACCGGCAATTCGACCTGACCGTGACCTGCCACGGCGAGACGGCGGAGAAGGTGTTCTACTTCAAGGACAAGGAGCTGCTGCCCAAGCACCGGGCCGAGCTGTTCAAGAGCGGCTGGTTCGAGAGCGAGAGCGATCCGCTGGTGAAGATCTACGAGGAGCGGCTGTTCTACAACGTCGACGTGCCGGAATACGACCGCATGATCGCCGACAAGGACCTCGCCATCGGCTTCCGCGTGCACGGCAACCTGCCGGCGATGGCGAACGGCGTGCCGGCGATCTGCGTCGACTACGACACGCGCTCGCGCGAGCTGGCCGACTCCTACGACATCCCGACCTTGACCATGGACGAGATCGAGGCGAAGCCGCTCGACGAGCTCTATAGCCCCGAGCTGTTCGACCGCTTCAACCGCAACCTGATCCACAACTACCGGCGCATGCGCGACTTCCTCGACCGCAACGGCATGTCGCACAACATGCTGCCGGTCTGAGGCGATGCGCTGGGCGGCATTCGCCGCCCTTCTTCTCGCCAGCGCCGCGGCCGCGGAGCCGCGGCTCGCGCTCGAAAGCGAGACGGCCGAACCGGTCTTCCTGCACCGGCGCGATGCCTGCGAGCAGAGGGACGTCCCCGACACGCCGGCGCGCGCCTGGCGCGGCGCCGACGGCAATGTCAGCCTGGTCGCCAGCCACGCGGTCAACCGGCGCATGGTCGGGCCGAGCCTCGACCGGGTGAAGCAGGATTGCGCGGTGATCTATCGTGGCTCCGGCCGCGACCGGCCCGAGGCGCATGACGACCGCAGCTGGATCTCGGCCACCTACACCCTGGACGGCACGACCATCCACGCGCTGCTGCACAACGAGTTCCATGGCCAGCACCGGCCGACGCTGTGTCCGGCTGCGAACTACAGGGCCTGCTGGCGCAACTCGATCACAGCCGCCGCCTCGGGCGATGGCGGCGCCAGCTTCCGCTTCGACGGGCTGGTCGCCGGCCTGCCCTATCGTTTTCGCGGCGATGCGGGACGACCGACCGGCATCTTCGGGACATCGAACATCTTCAAGCACGACGGGCGGTATTACGTCTTCGTCTGGGCCGACGGCCTGGAGGCGCAGCCGCGCGGCGCCTGCCTGCTCCGCACCGAACGGCTCGGCGACGCGCGGAGCTGGCGCGCCTTCGACGGCACCGGCTTCGGGGTCCGCTTCGCCGATCCCGATCGCGAGGACGCAATCGACCCGGCCCGCCATGTCTGCGCGCCAGTCGCGCCGCAGGCGCTGGCCTCCACCGTGCGCAGCGTGGTCTGGCACGCCGCCTCGAAGCGCTGGATCGCCATTCAGTCGATGGCTCGCCGCACCGCGCCTGATGCCGTGCCGACGGTCGGCATCTGGTGGACAAGCTCCGCCGATCTGCTTCGCTGGTCGGCGCCGCGCCTGCTCTGGGCGACGCCGCTGCTGACTCATCTCGATTGCGGCCGGACGGAGGCCGTCTACTACCCGGCGCTGCTCGACCCGGGCAGCGACAGCCGGAATTTCGAGACCGTCGGCGACCGCGCCTGGCTCTACGTCACGCGGCTCAATCTCGAAGGCTGCCGCATCACCTGGAACCGCGACCTGGTGCGGCTGCCGGTGCGCATCGCCGCGGATTGACGGCCCGGCCCCGGCAGCGGAGCATGGGCCTATGCAAGAGAAGTCCGGCCGCGACGCGGCCATCGCCCGTGCCCTCGCCGCCTTCGACGATGGCCGGTTCCTCGCCGATCTGGAACGCCGGATCGCCATTCCGACCGAAAGCCAGAATCCGGAGCGCCGCCCGGTGCTGCGCGCCTATCTGGAAGACGAGATGCGCCCGTCCTTCGAGCGGCTCGGCTTCAAAGTCTCGGTGCATCCGAACCCGAAGCCCGAATTCGGCCCCTTCCTGATCGCCGAGCGGATCGAGGATCCGGCGCGGCCGACCGTCTTCACCTATGGCCACGGCGACGTCATCCGCGGCCAGGACAACGAGTGGCGCGAAGGTCTCGCGCCGTGGCGCATCACCCGCGAAGGCGACCGGCTCTATGGCCGCGGCACGGCCGACAACAAGGGCCAGCATTCGCTGAACATGGCGGCGCTGGAAGCGGTAATAGGCGCGCGCGGCAAGCTCGGCTTCAACGTCAAGGCGCTGATCGAGACGGGGGAGGAGACCGGCTCGCCGGGCCTGAACGAGTTCTGCGCCGCGCAGAGATCGGCGCTCAAAGCCGATGTGCTGATCGCCTCCGACGGGCCGCGCGTCACGCCGACGCGGCCGACGCTCTTCCTCGGCACCCGCGGCGCGTTCAACTTCGATCTCACGCTCGAATACCGCGAAGGCGGCCATCATTCCGGTAATTGGGGCGGGTTGCTCGCCAATCCGGGCGTCGTGCTGGCGCATGCCATCGCCAGCATGATCGGCCCCAAGGGCGAGATCCTGGTGAAGGATCTGCGGCCGGCGCCGATGGCGAACTCGGTGCGCGCCGCGCTCGCCGATATCGAGATCGAGGGCGGCGAGGACGGGCCGAGCATCGACGCGTGGTGGGGCGAGCCCGGCTTCACCGCCCCGGAGAAGGTCTATGGCTGGAACACGCTGGAAGTGCTGGCCTTCAAGACCGGCAATCCCGACCGGCCGGTCAACGCTATACCGCCGCGCGCCTCGGCGCATTGCCAGCTTCGCTTCGTCGCCGGCTGCGACCCGGCGACCTTCGTTCCCGTCATTCGCGCGCATCTCGACGCGCATGGCTTCCCGGCGGTGCAGGTGACGCAGTCCCGCGCGGAGGTCATGAACGCGACGCGGCTCGATCCGGAGCATCCCTGGGTGCGCTTTGCTGCCGCATCGATCGGCAAGACCACCGGCAAGAAGCCGGCGATCCTGCCCAATCTCGGCGGCTCGCTGCCGAACGATGTGTTCAGCGACACGCTCGGCCTGCCGACCGTGTGGGTGCCGCATTCCTATGGCGCCTGCTCGCAGCACGCGCCGAACGAGCACGCGCTCGCTTCGCTGCTGCGCGAGGGGCTCGCCATGATGACCGGCCTGTTCTGGGACCTCGGCGAGCGCCCCTGGCCGGCATGATGCGTCTTTGCGCGCTGGCGTTGCTGCTGGCCGCCGGCACGGCGGCGGCGCAGCCGCGCGAGACGCAGCCGGAAGCCGCCACCGGCCGCACGGCGCAGCGTCCGGCGGCCGTTGCGACGAAGCACATGGTGGCCGCCGCGAATCCGCACGCGGCGGCCGCCGGCCTCGCCATCCTGCGCGCCGGCGGCAGCGCCGCCGATGCGGCGGTCGCGACGGCGCTGGTGCTCAACGTGGTGGAGCCGCAATCCTCCGGCCTCGGCGGCGGCGGCTTTCTGGTGCATTTCGATCCCGCCAGCGGGGACGTCGTCACCTTGGACGGCCGCGAGGCGGCCCCCATGGCGGCGAAGCCCGACCGGTTCCTCGACCCGCAGGGCCGCCCGCTCGGCTTCCCCGCGGCGGTGGCGAGCGGCCGCTCGGTCGGCGTGCCTGGCCTGCCGGCGCTGCTGGCGGAGGCGCATCGCCGCTTCGGCAAGCTCGCCTGGCCCGAGCTCGCGGCGCCGGCCATCCGGCTGGCGGAGGAAGGTTTCGAGGTCTCGCCGCGCCTCAACGGCCTGCTCGCCAAGCTCGGCGCCGATCGTGCGACGCCGGCCATGCGCACGGTCTTCTTCGAGGCCGATGGCACGCCGAAGGCGGTCGGCACGCGGCTGGTCCAGCCGGCGCTCGCCCGCAGCTTGCGCATCTTCGCCGCGGAAGGGCCGGAACCCTTCTATCGCGGCGCCATCGCGCGCGACATCGTCGCGGCGGTGGCCGGCGCGGCCGATCCGGGCGACCTGACGGCGCAGGATCTCGATGCCTATCGCGCCGTCGAGCGCCCGCCGGTCTGCGGCACCTACCGCGCCCATTCGATCTGCGGCATGGGCCCGCCGTCATCCGGCGGCGTCGCCATCCTGCAGATGCTGCGCTTGCTCGAGTCGCACGATCTCGCCGCGATGCAGCCGCCCAACCCGATGACGGTGCATCTCTTCACCGAGGCGGGCCGGCTCGCCTTCGCCGACCGCGCCCGCTATCTCGCCGATCCGGACAAGGTGCGGGTGCCGCTGCGTGGGCTGCTCGATGCCGGCTATCTCGCTGGCCGCGCGGCGCTGATCCGGCTCGATGCCTCTCTCGGCATGGCGCCGCCCGGCGATCCGCCCTGGCGCGAGGGCCGCTACGCGCCGGATCCGACCGCAAGGATGACCGGCACCACGCATCTCTCCGTGATCGACGGCGAAGGCCGCGCCGTGGCGCTGACCGCCAGCATCGAACAGGCCTTCGGCACGCGGCTGATGGCGGCCGGGTTCCTGCTCAACAACGAGCTGACCGATTTCGCCTTCGCGACCGAGCGCGACGGCGTGCCCGTCGCCAACGCGCCGGGGCCGGGCAAGCGGCCGCGCAGCTCGATGGCGCCGACCGTCGTGCGCGATCCGGAAGGCAAGCTGCGCCTGGTGGTCGGCTCGGCCGGCGGTGCCGCCATCATCAACGATGTCGCCAAGGTGCTGATCGGGGTGATCGATTGGGGTCTCGACCCGCAGGCCGCCATCGCCTTGCCGAACCGCGGCAGCCGCAACGGGCCGACCGAGTACGAGGCGGGGACCGCTCTCGAGCTGGTCCGTCCGGCACTGGAAGCACTCGGCCACACCGTTCGCCCGGTGGAGTCGGTGAGCGGCCTGCATGCCGTCGCCGTGCAGGACGGGCGCCTCATCGGCGGCGCCGATCCGCGGCGCGAAGGCGTCGCGCTCGGCGATTGAATCAGGCGGGGACGCGCAGCTCCTGCAGCGCGTGCCGCGTCACCTGCACCGACGAAGTGAGGGCGAGCGCCGCCATCGCCCCGGCGACGATCAGGTCGGGCCAGCCCGCGCCGGTGCCGAACACGCCGAGCGCCGCCGCCAGCACCGCGATGTTGCCGAGCGCGTCGTTCCGTGTGCAGAGCCAGACCGAGCGCATGTTGCTGTCGCCCTCACGGTAACGATAGAGCAGCAGCGCCACGCCGATGTTCACGGCCAGGGCCGCGGTGCCGACCACACCCATGGTCATCGGCTCCGGCACCACGCCGGTCGCCAGGTTGAACGCGGCCTGGCCCAGCACCCAGATGCCGAAGGCCGCCATGCTGGCGCTCTTCACCAGGCTCGCGCGCGCACGCCAGGCGAGTGCCATGCCGAGCACGGCGAGGCTGACGGCGTAGTTGGCCGCATCGCCGAAGAAGTCGAGCGCGTCGGCCTGCAGCGAGACCGAGCCGGCGGCAAGGCCGGCCGCCAGCTCGACCACGAACATCGCCGCGTTGGCGATCAGCGCGACCCACAGGATCAGGCGATAGCGGTCCGAAGAGGGAGGCGGGCCGTGGTCATGGCCATGATCGCAACAGGCGCTCATGCGTCCTCCTCGTCGTGCGGCTCGGCCACATGCTCCAGCATGTCGCCGATCACGCGCCGGATATGCTCGTCGGCGGCGACGTAGAAGACGTGCCGGCCCTGCCGCGTCGCCCGCACCACGCGCGCGGCGCGCAGCAGGCGCAGATGGTGACTGACCAGCGACGGGCTGAGCGAGAGCTGGTCGGCGATATCGCCGACCGTCACCGGCGTGCCGAGGCAGGTGATGACGATGCGCAAGCGGCTGGCATCGCCGAGCAGCCGGAACAGGTCGGCCAGCTGCGGCGCGTGATCGTCACGCGCCGGGGCGGGCTGGTGAAACGGAACTATCTTCCTCATGCCTGATCATATGAACATCTATTCATATGTTTGTCAAGAGGAGCTCGCGACCTTTTCGCAGGCCGGGCTCAGCGGAGCGCTTCGAGACGGGGAATCAGGGCCAGCAGATAAGCGTTGAAGGCCGGGGCGTCCTCGTACTGCACCCAATGGCCGGCGCGCGGGAACAGGTAGACATGCGCCTCCGGCTTCCGCGCGGCCAGCAGGGCAAGTCTCTGGTCCATGTGGGGATGGCAGGTGGCATCGCGCTCGCCCCACAGGAAGGCCATCGGCGCCTTGATCGCCGGTAGGTCGCGGGCGAGCGAATCGCCGAGCGAAAGCGGCGGGCTCGCCACCTTGGCGCGGGCCACGTTCCTGATCTGCAGATGCACGGCGAGGTCGTCGATATTCGCCCGGTCGGCGAACATGAGGCCGGCCAGGTTCTCGCGCTGCAACGCCGCGACATCCGCCGCCGTCATCGCCTTTTCGGCCTTGCGCACCAGGCGCGGCTGGCCGCGCGGCAGGCCGAGGCCCGCGGTGCCGACCACGGTGAGCGAGGCGACCAGCTCCGGCCGCGTCGCCGCGACATGGCCGGACAGCATGGCGCCGAAGGAGAAGGCGACGATATGCACCGGCCGGCGCAGGCCGGGCAGCGCGGCAAGCCCGTCGGCGATGATGCGGGCGAGGCCGGCCACATTGTGCGGCTTGGGCGGTGCGTCGGAATCGCCGAGGCCCGGCAGGTCGCCGGCCCAGACGTCATGCGCCTTGCCGATCACCTCGACATTGCGGATCCAATGCGCCCAGGAGCCGTAGCCGCCATGCAGGAACACGACCGGCGTGCCGCCGACACCGCGGTCCCAATGGCGCCAGACCATGTGGCCGGCCGGGGCGGGGGTGCGATGGAGCGTGGCGCGGGAAGCAATATCCGCCTCGATGGCGGCGGGGTCGGAAAGCGGGGCATTCATGCGGGATGCGATTCTCTGAACAGCTCGAAACGGCACAAGGCAGTGCGAATTCTGCCGCGACAGGAGCGCGCTTGACAGGGGGCAATGAAGCCGGCCCGATGCGCGCCGACAAGCAACCAACGGTCCATTGAGGGGGAACATGCTCAAGACGCGTTTCACCGAGCTGCTCGGCATCCAGCATCCCATTGTCCAGGGCGGCATGCAGTGGGTCGGGCGGGCCGAGCTCGCCTCCGCCGTCTCCAATGCCGGGGGCCTCGGCATCCTGACCGGCCTGACCCAGCCGACGCCGCAGGCGCTGAAGGACGAGATCGCCCGCTGCCGGCAGATGACTGCGAAGCCGTTCGGCGTCAACCTCACCATCCTGCCCAGCCTGAAGCCGATCCCGCATGACGAATACGCCCAGGCGATCATCGATTCCGACATCAAGATCGTGGAGACCGCCGGCTCCAACCCGGCCAAATACATCGGCATGTTCAAGCAGGCCGGCGTCAAGGTGCTGCACAAATGCACCGCCGTACGGCACGCGCTGACCGCGGAGCGGCACGGCGCCGACGTGATCTCGATCGACGGCTTCGAATGCGCCGGCCATCCGGGCGAGGACGACGTGCCGAACCAGATCCTGATCCCGGCCTGCGTCGACAAGGTGAAGATCCCGGTGATCGCCTCCGGCGGCTTCGCCGATGGCCGCGGCCTCGCCATGGCTCTCGCCATGGGCGCCGAGGGCATCAACATGGGCACCCGCTTCATGGCGACGAAAGAGGCGCCGATCCACGCCAATGTGAAGCAGAAGATCGCCGAGGCCGGCGAGCGCGACACCGCGCTGATCTTCCGCAGCCTTCGCAATACCTCGCGCGTGTTCAAGAACAAGATCGCGGAGGAAGTGGTGCGGATCGAGCGCGAGAAGGGCCCGGCGATGAAGATCGACGACGTCGCCCATCTCGTTTCCGGCGCGCGCGGCCGCACCGTCTACGAGGAAGGCGACACTGATCTCGGCATCTGGTCGGCGGGCATGGTGGTGGGCCTGATCCACGATGTGCCGAGCTGTCAGGAACTGGTCAGCCGCATCGTGCGCGAGGCGGAGGAGATCATTCGCGGCAGACTCGAAAAGATGATTGCCTGAGCCGTAAGTCGGTCCCTTTCGGAACTGGCCCGCGCCGCGATGGCGCGGGCCGTTTTCGTTTTGCATCAGTGACATGGCCGGGTGGCCTGCAACCCTTTCCACGCTGGGACGTTGCGGAGGGCGATGGACCGCGCCCCCGTTCACAGCGTGGAGGAGAGTGCAAATGATGTACGATTCGGTGAAGGAAACCAGCCGCCTGATCTCGGCTGACAAGGTCGAGGGCACCAATGTCTACAACGGGACGGGCGACAAGCTCGGCTCGATCGACAACGTCATGATCGACAAGCAGACCGGCAAGGTCGCCTACGCCATGATGTCGTTCGGCGGCTTTCTCGGGCTCGGCGAGAAGTACCATCCGCTGCCCTGGAGCCTGCTGAAATACGACACCGGCAAGGGCGGCTATCTGGTCAATCTCGACAAGCGCACGCTCGAGGGTGCGCCGATGTACGGCGAGAACGACACGATCAACTGGGAAGACCAGGCCTGGGGCAAGAAGGTGCACGACTACTACGGCGTGCCGCCCTATTGGTACTGAATCCCGCTGCCTTCAGATCGCCATGAGGGGGACGCATTGGCGTCCCCCTTTTCGGCGAGCCTCTCCCGGCTGATCGAATTTTCCGGAGCCAGTATGCGTGACGGCGATTCCTCGCCCGAGTCCCCGACCGTCATCGCGACGGAATTCGGCCCCCTGGTCCTGACCCGGGCGATGGCCTTCGATGGGGACGACGAGCAGCCCCGTCCGAGCGCGTCCGAGGCAACGCGCCGGGTGCGTGGCCGTATCCGTCCCCGGCCGGCTTCTGTCTGAGGCCGGTAAGGTTTCCGTCCGTTAAGACCTTCGCGAGCGAGATCGGGCATGCTGAACGCTGCTAATATGGCGGCGGGCGGCAGGGATGTTTTTCAGCGTGACACCGATCGCAGGTCCGATCGAGCTCAAGCCGAAGCGCTTCGGCGATGCGCGCGGCTGGTTCACCGAGAGCTGGAACCGCGAAACCTTCAAGCGCGGGACCGGTTTCGACCGCGCGTTCGTGCAAGACAACTTTGCCCATTCGGCACGGCGCGGCACCTTGCGCGGCCTGCATTTCCAGGTGCCGCCTTCGGCCCAGGGCAAGCTGATCCAGGTGGTGCGCGGTTCGGTCTTCGACGTGATCGTCGATCTGCGCCGCGATTCCGCCACCTTCGGCCGCCACCATGCGGCCACTCTCACCGCCGAGGGCGGCGAGCAGCTCTGGGTCCCCGAAGGCTTCGCCCACGGCTACTGCACGCTCGAGGACGACACGCTGGTGTTCTACAAGGTCACCGTCTTCTACGATCCCACCGCGGATCGCGGCCTCGCCTTCGACGATCCGGCACTGGGTATCGACTGGCCGGTGCCGGCGGCCGAGCTGACGCTGAGCGACCGCGACCGGCAGCATCCGAAGCTGGCCGATCTGGCGCCGATCGACTGGACGCCGCGCGGATGAGCGTGCTGGTCACCGGCGGTGCCGGCTTCATCGGCTCGGCCCTGGTGCGCGGCCTGATCCGCGACGGCGAGCGCGTCGTGACCGTCGACAAGCTCACCTATGCCGGCAGCCGCCTGAACCTGGCCGAGGCCGACCGGGCCAACACGCACAGCTTCGTGCAGGCCGATATCGCCGATGCCGCCGCCATGGCCGCGGTGTTCCGCGAGCATCGGCCGCAGCTCGTGATGCATCTCGCCGCCGAGAGCCATGTCGACCGCTCGATCGACGGCCCGATGCCCTTCGTGCAGACCAACGTGATCGGCACGGCGACCATGCTGGAGGCGGCGACGGCGCATTGGCGCAAGCTGCCCGAGAGCGAGCGCGAGGCGTTCCGCTTCCTGCACGTCTCCACCGACGAGGTCTATGGCGAGCTCGACCAGACCGGCCTGTTCACCGAGGCGAGCCCGTATCGCCCTAACTCGCCCTATTCGGCGAGCAAGGCCTCGGCCGATCACATCGTGCGCGCCTGGGGCCGGACCTATGGGCTGCCGGTCCTGATCACCAACTGCTCCAACAATTACGGCCCCTATCAGTTTCCGGAGAAGCTGATCCCGCTGATCGCGCTGAACGGCCTCGACGGCAAGAAGCTGCCGGTCTACGGCCAGGGCCTGCAGGTGCGCGACTGGCTGCATGTCGACGACCACGTAAGCGCGCTCCGCCTCGTCGCCGCCAAGGGAGGCCTCGGCGAGACCTACCTCGTCGGCTCGCGCAACGAGCGGCGCAATATCGACCTGGTGCGGCAGGTCTGCGCGATCCTCGACAAGCTGCACCCCGTCGGCGCGCCGCATGACCGCCTGATCAGCTTCGTGACCGATCGCCCCGGCCATGACGCGCGCTATGCGATCGATCCGTCCAAGCTGGAGCGCGAGCTTGGCTGGCGGCCGGCCATTGCGTTCGATGCGGGCCTCGAAGCGACCGTCGCCTGGTATCTGAAGCACCGCGACTGGTGCGCCGCGGTCGCGCCGGCGACGGCGCGCGACCGTATCGGACTCGCCACCGCCTCTTGATCCGGGGCGCCGGGTGCCGATGATCGGCGCAAGGCGAACGGCAGGAGCGCGGCATGGATCTGGAACTCACCGGCAAGACGGCACTGGTCAGCGGCTCGACCGCCGGCATCGGGCTCGCCATCGTCAAGGGCCTGGCGCGCCAGGGCGCCACTGTCTGGCTGAACGGCCGGACCCAGGCGCGGGTCGACGCGGCACTGGCCGAGGTGCGCAAGGCTGTCGGCGGCGCCAAGGTCGGCGGCATCGCGGCCGACGCGGCGACCGCCGAAGGCTGCCGCGCCATCGCCGCCGCGCTGCCGGAGGCCGACGTGCTGGTCAACAATCTCGGCATCTACGAGCGCGCAGTGTTCGAGGAGATCGGCGATGCCGACTGGCAGCGCTTCTTCGACGTCAACGTGATGAGCGGCGTGCGCCTCACCCGCCACTATTTGCCGGCCATGCGCCGCAGGAATTGGGGCCGCATCGTCTTCGTCTCCAGCGAGAGCGCCACCCATATCCCGCCCGACATGGTGCATTACGGGATGAGCAAGACGGCGCAGGTGGCGATCGCCCGCGGTGTCGCGGAGACCCTGGTCGGCACCGGCGTCACCGTGAACTCGGTCCTGCCCGGCCCGACCCGGGCGGAGACGATGGAGAAGCGCCTCGCTGCCGCCCGGGCGGAGGGCAAGTCGGAGGCCGATTTCGAGCGCGAGTTCTTCGACCAGCGGCGGCCGAGCTCGCTGATCAGGCGCTTCACCACAACCGAGGAGGTGGCCAACATGGTGTGCTACGTCTGCAGCCCGGCGGCGTCGGGCACCACCGGCGCGGCGCTCAGGGTCGAGGGCGGCGTGGTGCGCGCGATCTTCTAGCGCCGCGAACGAGGGTTGGGAGGAAGCAACAATGAACTTCGCCGAGCAGCTCGTGCGCGCCGGCCGTACCTTTCCGCGCCAGCCGGCGGTCTCGCTCGGCGCCCGCGTGGTCCATGACTATGCCGCCCTGGCGATGCGTGCCGCGCGGATCGCCGGCGGCCTGCGCGCCCGCTTCGGCCTGAAGGCCGGCGACAATGTCGCCATCGTGATGTGGAACGCGCCGGAATATGTGGAGGTGCTGTACGGCATCTGGCAGGCCGGTCTCGCCGCCGTCCCGATCAACGCCAAGCTGCACGCCAAGGAGGTGGCCTGGATCCTGGAGAACTCGCAGGCCAGGCTCTGCTTCGCCAGCGCCGACATCGCCGAGGCACTAGCCGGCGAAGTGGCGCCGGGCCTCGAGGAGATCGTGGTGCCCGGCACACCGGCCTATGCGCGACTGCTGGACGCCGATGCGGCGGCGATGGTGCCGCGGTCGCCGGACGACCTCGCTTGGCTGTTCTACACCTCCGGCACGACGGGCCGGCCGAAGGGCGCCATGCTCAGCCACGGCAGCCTGCTGGCGCAGACGGTCAACTACTTCGCCGATGTGGATCAGATTCTGCCGCAGGACTGCATCGTGCACGCAGCGCCGATGAGCCACGGTTCCGGCTGCTACGGCCTGCCGCATGTCGCCAAGGCGGCCAACCAGGTGATCCCGGAATCCGGCGGCTTCGATCCGGCGGAGACGCTCGCCCTGATCGGGCGCTGGCCCGGCGCGTCGTTCTTCTTCGCGCCGACCATGGTCTATCGCCTGGTCAATGCGCCGGAGATCGGCGATGCCGATACCGCCAACCTGAAGGCGATCATCTATGGCGGCGGGCCGATGTATGTCGCCGACCTGCAGAAGGCGCTCGCTGTGCTGGGGCCGAAGCTGGTGCAGATCTACGGCCAGGGCGAGGCGCCGATGACCATCACCGGCCTGCCGAAATGGATGCACGCCGACAGCTCGCATCCGCGCTACCTGGAGCGGCTCGGCTCCGCCGGCTACGCCCGCACCGATGTGGAGGTGATGGTGGCGGACGCGGAGGACCGCCCGCTACCGCCCGGCGAGATCGGCGAGGTGCTGGCGCGCGGCGCCGTGGTCATGCAGGGCTACTGGCGCAACCCGGAGGCGACGGCGGCGGCGCTCCGCGGCGGCTGGCTGCATACCGGCGACCTGGGCAGCTTCGACGAAGACGGCTTCCTGACGCTGAAGGACCGTTCCAAGGACATGATCATCTCCGGCGGCACCAACATCTATCCGCGCGAGATCGAGGAGGTGCTGCTGCGCCATGAGCGGGTGGCGGAGGTCTCGGTGGTCGGCCGGCCGCATCCCGATTGGGGCGAGGAGGTGGTCGCCTTCGTGGTCGCGGCGCCCGGCGCGACCTTGAGCGAGGCCGAGCTCGACCGGCTCTGTCTCGACAACATCGCCCGCTTCAAGCGGCCGAAGGCTTATCGCTTCGTGGCGGCGCTGCCGAAGAACAATTACGGCAAGGTGCTGAAGACCGAGCTCCGAAAGGAGTTCGGCGTGAAGCAAGGCTAGTCCTCGCCCTCGCAGGACAGGCCGAGCATGTCGAGGCCTTCCTCCAGGTGGTCGCCGAGCAGCGGCATGCCGGTGAGATAGCGCGCAGGGTTGCTGCGGTTGCGCTCGGTCGCCTCCGCCAGCGCCTCCTTCCACTCGTCGGCGGTGAAGTCGCCGCGGCCGAGCCAGCACAGCGCGATCAGCTCGTTGCGCTCGTCGACGTTGAGGTCGTTGATGGCGGCCACCAACTCGTCATAGGTCGGATTGCTGCGCCGTGCCTCCAGGATGGCGACGTCCTGGTCCTCGGTATCGGCAGCGTCGGAATCCGGATCCTCCGG
Source organism: Desertibaculum subflavum (assembly GCA_003576705.1). Classification (GTDB taxonomy): domain Bacteria; phylum Pseudomonadota; class Alphaproteobacteria; order Ferrovibrionales; family Ferrovibrionaceae; genus Desertibaculum; species Desertibaculum subflavum. The sequence continues at coordinate 3,414 of QOZS01000003.1, read as the reverse complement.
CGCCATCTCGGCGTCGAATTCATGCGCCTTCTGGACGATGTAGCAGACCTTGTGCAGCGGGATCGTCAGCATCGCCTGTTCCTGTCGCGGCTTGATCTGGAATCACTTATGGCGGTCGCCGGCTTCGACAACCTTGACTCAGGTCAGCCATAGCGAACCTCGCCTTCGGTATCGGCACGGGCGGCGCGGTGCCGTCGATAGATGTCATGTGCCCAGGCGATGGCGGGGTGCGCCGCGACACGACCGAGCGTCTTCTCCAGCTCCGGCGGGCAGGGACGCGGCCGGGCCATGGGCGAATCCGGCGGGTCGACGATGGTCGCCAGCATGGCGGCGGCGGTCAGATCGGCGACCGTGAAGCGATCGCCGACCAGATAGCCGGTCGCGGCGGTCGCGCCGGCGACGAAATCGAGCGCCTCGTCGAGCGCGCGCTCGCCATCCGCCACCGATGCCGGCCCGGCAATGCCGTTGCCCTTGCGGATCAACCCCCCGGCGAGCGGCAGCATGCCCTGATAGAGCCGGCGCATCGCCCAGGGCTTGGCCTGGCCGAACAGGTCGGCCAGATAGCCGGGATGTCGCATCAGCGCGTCGAGCAGGAAGCGCCGCATGCGCGGGCCCCAATCGTCGTCGAATCGCGCCTCGATCGCCTTCGCCTGGGCGCGCAGCTGCGGATCCGTCGGGAACAGGGCCGGGGCCGGCCAGCGGCGCTCGATTTCCTCCAGCAGCCGCGCCGAACCGGCGATCCAGGCACCGTCGAAGCCGATCGCCGGCGTCGCCGTCTGCCCGGTCAGCCGGCGCATGCGTCCGAGATGGGGGCCCGGCAGCAGGCTCACGCGGCGATGCGGCACGCGTTTCAGGTCCAGCGCCCAGCGGACTTTCTCGTTGTAGGGCGAGAAGCGGAACTGCATCAGTTCGACGGCAACGGCACCCTGCCTCCCCAAGCCGGCGCCCGAGTCTAGCGCATCGGCGGCGAATCCGATGCTAGGCTCCGGCATCGACCAGCCAGCCGTCGCGAGCCTGCCCCCTTGAGCAAGTCCCCCGTGAGCACGTCCCCGTGAGCCCTCCCGCGTGATCCGCAAGATCGGCCGCCCGTTGCGGCGCATCGCCCTGATCGCGGTCGGCCTGCTCGCGGCGCTGATCCTGCTCTACCGCTTCGTCGATCCGCCGTTGACGCCGCTGATGCTGATCCGGCTGGTACAGGGCGACGGCCTGCGGCACAGCGCGCGCCCGCTCGCCGCCATCGACCGCGACCTGCCGCGCGCGGTGATCGCGGCGGAGGACAACCGCTTCTGTCGCCATTGGGGCATCGACTGGAGCGCGGTCGGCGAGGCGCTGGAGGATTTCGACGAGAAGGGCCGGCTGCGCGGCGCTTCGACCATCACCATGCAGGTGGCGCGCAACCTGTTCCTGTGGCCGGGCGGCGGCTTCCTGCGCAAGGCGGTGGAAGTGCCGCTCGCCGTTGCCATCGATCTCGCCTGGCCGAAATGGCGCATCATCGAGGTCTATCTCAACATCGCCGAATGGGGCCCCGGCACGTTCGGCGCCGAGGCGGCGGCGCGGCTGCATTTCGGCAAGCCGGCGGCGCGGCTGACCCGGCGCGAGGCGGCGCTGCTCGCCGCCATCCTGCCCTCGCCGCGCCATTGGTCGGCGGGGCGCCCCAGCGCCTATATCGAGCGCCGGGCCGGCATCATCGCCGGCCGGATCGACAAGCTCGGCGGCTGGCTCGACTGCCTCGACTGATGGCCACGCGGCAATCACGGTTGCGATTGTCACGGCAGCCGCTTCCGGCGGACGTCGCGCTTCTCTAAGCTCGGCCGCCAAATGCAGCTCCGGCTGAACAAACCTTGGGAGGAACTGACGCCCGGCGCGGTCGGCCGCGTGACCGCGACGCTCGGCGTGTTCCAGATCGCCGATGCCGCGGGCCGCGTCCTCTATATCGGCTATGCCGGCGGCAAGGCGCCGTTCGGCCTGCGCGGGCGCCTCGGCGAGGAGCTGAAGCGCCGCGGGCCGGGGCACCGCTTCCGCCTCGAGGTCAACATGCAGTACCTGACCCGCTGGCAGGAGCTGCTGATGCTGCACCAGGCCGATCACGGCGCGCTGCCCGATGGCAATGCCGAGGACCGCCCGCGGCGGCTCGGACGGCTCGGACCCTGGCCCAAGGAAGGTTGAACATGGATTTCGAGCTCTCGTCCGAGCAGGAGCTTCTGGTCCAGCAGGTGCGCCGCTTCGTCACCGAGGAGATCCTCCCCGTGGAGGCGACGCTCGATCCCGACGCAGCCGAGCTGCCGGCCGCCGATCAGGCGCGGCTGATCGAGAAGACCAAGGCGATGGGGCTCTACGGCCTCGACATCCCGGCCGAGTTCGGCGGACCGGAGATCGACATCACGACGCGCACCCTGCTGGCGATCGAGATGGCGCAGCACCGCGCCGGGCTCTATGTGCCATGCTACGGCACCTTCGGCGGCGCCGGCCTGGCCCAGCTCTACGAGGCGAACGCCGACCAGAAGGAGCGCTATCTCTTCCCCACCTTGCGCGGCGAGAAGCGCGGCTTCTTCGGCCTGACCGAGCCGTCCGGCGGCAGCGACCCGGCCCGCGCCATCAAGACGCGGGCGGTGCGCGACGGCAATGGCTGGCGCCTCACGGGCACCAAGATCTTCATCTCCAATGCCGACAAGTCGGAATACGGCATCGTCTTCGCCCGCACCGACCCGGCCAAGGGCCGCGAAGGCATCACCTGCTTCATCGTCGATACCGACATGGAGGGGTTCAGGGTGCGGCGGATCGTGCACACGCTCCGCTCCGCCCACTACGCCACCGAGCTCGAATTCGACGGCTGTTTCGTGCCTGACGGCAATGTGCTGGGCGAGGTGAATAAGGGCTTCGCCATCGCCAACGACCGCCTGTCGCGCCAGCGCATCCCATATGCGGCAGGCTGCATCGGCGTCGCCATCGCGGCGAACCGGATGGCGATCGAGTGGGCGAAGCAGCGTGAGACCTTCGGCGCCAGGCTTTCCGACCGGCAGGCGATCCAGTGGATGCTGGTCGACAACGAAATCGACATCCGAACCAGCCGGTATTTCACCCTGGAAGCCGCCGAGAAGGCGCGCAAACGCGAGCCGTTCCGCACCGAGGCGGCGATGGCGAAGCTGATCGCCTCCGAGGCCGGCGGCCGGGTGGTCGACCGCTCGATGCAGATCTTCGGCGGCATGGGCATGACCAAGGACCTGCCGCTGGAGCGCTGGTACCGCGAGATGCGCATCCGCCGGGTCGGCGAGGGACCGTCCGAGGTCCAGCGCATGGTCATCGCCCGCGAGATCATCAGCGGCAGCCTCGGCTGAGCCGGCGGCGCATCTGTTCCGCGGCGTGTTTGTTCCCCCAGCTCGTCGTACCCGGGCTCGATCCGGGTACCCATGACGC